>CAWGPS010000004.1:0-183618 GCA_963824505.1 uncultured Actinomycetota bacterium | reverse complement strand
GAAGGTCGCTGGTTCGATCCCAGCCGGGACCACCACCAATCCTGCAGGACGTTGAGGCTCGGCTTGCGGAACAGCAGGTCGCCGCCGGCGAGCGGAACCCGCAGCAGCAACGGCAGCCGGGAGTCTTCGTCCGGGTTGACCGCGATCAACAACTCCGCCACGAAACGAAATTCTCCCGCGCCGCACTGGCATTCGGTGGCGCGCCGCCGCAGAAATGGGACCTTGGACCATGGCGGCGCGCCTGTAGTGCCGATGAGAATCGCCCCATGACGCAACGCGAGCTCGAAGACCTCTCGCCCGACGAATGCTTTCGGCTGCTCGCTGCGGCAAGCGTGGGGCGACTCGTGTACCACGATGACGTCGGGCCGCTGGCTGTGCCCGTCAACTTTGCGATGGCCGGACACGACATCGTCTTCCGCGTCGAGGGCGGCGCGAAACAAGCGGCGATGCAGCAACCGATGCTCGCGTTCGAGGTCGACCACGTCGACGAGGACACCCAATCCGCGTGGAGCGTCCTGGTGCGAGGAGTCGGCGCGGAGGTCGACATGGACAAGGTTCCCGCGCTGCTGCGAACGATGGATGGCCACTTCCCGAAGCCGTGGGCGGCGGGCATCCACAACGTGTGGCTCCGGATTTTGCCGCAGACCGTCACCGGGCGGCGGCTTGGCGCGGATCGGCCGTCCTGACGGCACGCGAACGGGACGCGGTAACGACTGGCCGGTGTTGCGGTCCCGGCCGGGGTGGCCGAAACCGCTTCAGCCGACGATACGCACGTCCCATCGACCCGCCGCGAGGACACCGGCCGAAGTAGCCCCTTGTCAAACCGATTAGGTTGGGTTGATGGACAGCGACCGGGGGGAGTCCGCTTTGGCGGGCACGGGTCGGCACCAGCTCGAATCGCGAATGCACGAGCAGGTTGACGAGCTTCGGGCGGCTCGCGACCAATTGGAACAGCTCGTGCGGGTGATCGTCGAGATCGGCTCCGATCTGGACCTGGACGTGACGCTGCATCGAGTCGTCGATGCGGCGATAACGCTGACCGGTGCGAGCTACGGAGCGCTGGGCATACGGGCGCCCGACGGCACCCTGGCATCTTTCGTTCAGGCGGGCATCGACGACGAGACGGCCCGGCGGCTCGGTCAGCTTCCGGTCGGTGAGGGCCTGCGCATCGACGATCTGAGCACGGCCACCGGGCTGCACTCCCACGACCCGCCGATGCGGGCACTGCTCGGGATACCGATCACCGTACGGGCGGCCGACTTCGGGAGCCTCTACCTGGTCGACGACCGGCCGGGACGAGTGTTCTCCGACGCCCAGGAGGGCGCCGTACGAGCCTTGGCCACCGCGGCGGCCGCCGCCATCGACAACGCGCGGCTCTTCGAGCGGGAACGCGAATCGGCGAAGTGGACGAAGGCCAGTCGCGAGATCACGACCGCGCTGCTGTCGGGCGACCCCCAGACGGGTCCGTTGCAGCTCATCGTGAACCGCGCGCTGGAGCTGGCCGACGCCGAACAGGCGATCTTGCTGGTTCCCGGGGGGCCCGATCTGCCGGGCGGCGAAATCGACACCCTGGTCGTGGCCGCCACGGCCGGACGGTACGCCTCGCAGGTGATCGGTCGGCAGGTCCCGATGGACGGCTCGACGACGGGCGGCGTCGCCCGCCGGGGCCTACCGCTGATCACCGACTCGTTCCAATATCCGATCGAGGGGTTCACCGATGTCGGTGAACGCTCGGCGATCGTCATGCCGCTGATTGCCGACGGGGCGGTGCTGGGTGTGATCGCCGTGGCCCGCGACCCGCAGCGGGCCGCATTCGGCAACGACTACCTCGAGCTCGTCAGCGACTTCGCCCGGCACGCCGCGATAGCCCTGGCGCTGGCGGCCGGGCGCCAGCATGCGCTCAACCAGGAGCTCGCCCAAGCGGACACCGTCGACGACGCGCTGAACACCGCCGCCGAGGAACTGCGCCGACTCTGGCGCGCGCGCCGCGTTCTGGCCGTCACCTTCCCGGCCCACGGCGCCTCCGCCGAAACCGCGTTCGGCGCGCCGCGAGTCGTGTCGGTAGGGGAGCCCGCCCAGTGGAGCGACCTGCCGCCGGAGACGCAGCAGATGCTCGGCTCTCTGCGCGACGGCGACCTCCTCACGCCCCACATCAGGGCGCCCGGGACAGCGGGCATCGCGCTGCAGCACCCCGAGGGCGTCCTCGTCGTCTGGATCGATCTGGCCGAAGAACGACCCTTCACCCTCGAGGACCAGACCTTGCTGACCGTGCTGGCGGGCCGCCTCGGCCAGGGACTGCATCGCGTGCACCAGGTCGACCAGCAGCGCGAGACCGCGTTGGCGCTGCAACACGCGATCCTCGGGCCCGCTCATCTGCCGCGCGGATTCGCCGTGCGCTACCAGGCCGCCACCCGGCCCCTCCAGGTGGGCGGCGACTGGTACGACGTCGTCGACCTGGAGGACGGGCGCATCGCGTTGATCGTCGGCGACTGCGTCGGCCACGGTCTCGCCGCGGCCACCGTCATGGGACAGGTGCGCAGCGCCTGCCGCGCGCTGCTGCTCGACAACCCCAGCCCACGGGCTGCACTCATGGGGCTGGATCGCTTCGCCAGGCAGCTGCCGGGCGCCGAATGCACCACCGCCGTCTGCGCGGTGCTCAATCCAGACACCGGCGAACTGGTCTACTCCAGTGCCGGGCATCCGCCGCCGATCCTGGTCCACGCCGACGGCACCACCCAGCTGCTCGATGCGGGCCACACCATCCCGCTGGGAATTCGATCCAATTGGCCTCGCGCCGAAGCCCGCGTGACCATCCCGGCACGGGCGACCCTGCTGCTCTACACCGACGGTCTGGTCGAGCGTCGCCGCAGCCCGGTGGAGCACGGCATCGCCCGCGTGTCCGCCCTCGTACGCGACGGTGGCGCCGCGGCCCTCGACGACCTGGCAGACCAGATCATGTTCATGCTCGCGCCCGGCGGCGGCTATCAAGACGACGTGGCGTTGCTCGTCTACCGCCATCCCTCGCCGCTGGAACTGGAATTCCCGGCCGACGTCGCCCAGCTCGCGCCCACCCGCGCCGCCCTGCGCGGCTGGCTGTCGCGGACCCGGGTCGGTCCGGCCCAGACGCATGACGTCCTCATCGCCGCTGGTGAAGCCGTCGCCAACGCCATCGAGCACGGCCACCGCCACACTCCCCAGGGCACCATCAGGCTGCGGGCGACGGCGCTGGTCGACCGGGTGGAACTGACCATTGCCGACACCGGCTCGTGGAAGGCTCCGCACCCGACCGGCGGCGTCAATCGTGGCCGCGGCATCAGTCTCATGCGAGCGCTGGTGCACGACGTCGCCATCCAGCCCGGCAGCGCCGGGACGACAGTCCATCTATCGGCGAGGATCAACTGATGTCCACCCCGCTCGCTCTCGACACCGCGCGCCGCGACAACGGGAGACTGGTGCTCACCGCAATGGGGGAAATCGACCTCAGCAACGTCGACACCTTCACGCAGGCCCTCGGCGCCGCCGTCACCGAGACCGCCGACAGCGGTGACACGCTGACCGTCGACCTCAGCGCCGTCGAGTACCTCGACAGCGCCGCCATCAACGCCCTCTTCGCGCACGCCGAGCAGATCCACCTCATCGCCCGCCCCCTGCTGATCAGCGTCTTCACCATCAGCGGACTCACCGAGCTGGCCACCGTCGAAGCTGCGCCGGCGCCCGAGGACTGACGGCCGCCGACGCGCCTTCTCGCGGCGCACGGCCCGGACGGCAGGCCACTCAGCATGACCCACCTGCTGATCCTGTCCGGCCTGGACACGGTGGCCGCGGCGATCGGCTTCTCGCTCTTCGAATTGGCGCGCAATCCGCAGCTGCGACAACAGCTTCGGGACGACCCCAGGCAGGTCCGGGTGTTCATCGAGGAGATCGTCCGGCTCGAGCCCTCGGCCGCCGGTGCGGCCCGGGTCACCACCGGCTTCGTCGACGAGGGCGGCATGACGCTGCCCCCGGACTTCCGGCCTGAGATCAGTTTCCCGTCGAAGTCGTTCGTGCTCACCTCGCTACCGTTGAGCTGGGGCTGACATCCGCCCCTCCGCGCACGGCCGAAGCTTGCGCTCGCCGACGGGTGCTGATGTCATCGTCAGGTGTCTGCGGTGCAGTGGGGTTTCGTCGGGGCCGGGTTTGCGCTGGAAAGTGTCATCGTGTGGGCGTGGCTGATCAGCGCGCCGCACCGGGACGGCCGGCGCTGATGCATACCGCGAAGGACGGTGAGAGATGGTAGGCAACCAAGAGGGCATCGGCGTGCTGAAACTCGAATGCCCGCAATCCCATCCCGTCGGCAGGCTCGTCAAGGACGCGCCGCACCAGGCCGTCATGTACGACCCGGGGGCCGTCGTCGGCCCACGCCGCTTCTGGCCCGACGAACAGGACCAGCCGCAGTTCACGACGAACTGCCGGTTCTGCGACAAACCGGTCGGAGAAGCCGCGGCCACGCTGCAGGCCAAGCTCGCCGCTCTGGTCGCCGACATGTCCCTGGGATCGGCGACCGCCACCCTGCCCTTCGTGTAGGCGCCGACGGGAGGTGCCGATTCGAGAGCGCCGCTCGCCCGACTCGGTGCGTCCGGACCTGCGTGGTGGGACGGCTTTAAGCAGCGCTCACACCCGCCGTGCGCGGTCGCGCCAATAGGGTTCGCGCAGTTCGGTTTTGAGGATCTTGCCGCTCGCGTTGCGGGGGAGCGACGGCACGAAATCCACGGTTCGCGGGCATTTGTACCCGGCCAAATGCTCGCGGCAGAATTGGATGATCTGTTCCACGTCGACCTCAGCCGGAGTTTCCCGCGGGCACGACGACCGCCTTGACCGATTCGCCCCAGAAGTCGTCCGGCACGCCGATCACCGCGGCGTCGGCGACGGCGGGATGCTCGATCAGCACGCTTTCCACCTCGGGGCCGTACACGTTCTCCCCGCCGGTGATGATCATGTCCTTCAGCCGGTCCTCGATGTAGACGTAGCCGTCGGCGTCCAGGCGTCCGACATCGCCGGTGCGCACCCAGTCGTCGGCGGTGATCGTGTCGGCCGTCGCGTCGGGCCGATTCAGGTAGCCGCTCATGTTCTGGTTGCTGCGCACCCAGATCTCGCCGGGCTCACCGAGCGGCAGCTCGCGGCCCGTCTCCGGATCCACCACCCGAATCTCGGTGCCCAGCACCGCTTTTCCGGCCGAAAGCCGCAAGTCGGGCCGGGCCGGATCGCGGTGCTCGGCGTCGCCCAGCGCCGTGACCGCACCGCACAGCTCGGTCTGCCCGTACACCTGGACGAAGTTCGTCTCGGGCCACGTGGCGAGCGCCTGCTGCAGCAGGGGCAACGGCATGGGGGCGGCCCCGTACACGATGTAGCGCAGCCCGGCGATCGTCGCGCTCGCCGCCTCGCCGCCGTCCAGGAACCGCGCGATCACGGGCGGTACGAAAAACGCGTGTGTCGCACCCGCCTGCACGGCGCCGATCAGGCTCGCCGCGTCGGGTTCTCGGGTGATGATGGTCGGCACGCCCGCGCTGATCCCGAACAACGCGTATCCGATTCCACCGACGTGAAACAGCGGCATCGCCACCAGGTTTGCGTCCCCCTCGCCGAACGGGAAGGCCGGCGCGAGGTTGGCCGCGTGGTTGACCAGCGCCCGCTGACTCAGCAGGACGCCCTTCGGTCGCCCGGTGGTGCCCGAGCTGTAGATCACCAGCGCGGCGTCGGTCTCGTCGACCTCCGCGTCGCTGTGCACCGGAGACGCTGCGGCGAGCAACGATTCGTATTGGTCGTCGTCCCCGCCCACCATGACCACGCGCTCGAGGCCGGGCACGCGCGCGGCCGCCGCCTCGGCCGGCGCACCCAGCTCGGCGCCGACGAACAGCAGCCGCGCGCCGCTGTCCTGCAGGACGTGGACGACCTCGTCGCCGACCACGCGCCAGTTGACGACGGTCGTCACCGCGCCGATCGACGCGGCGGCGAAGAGAATCTCCAGGCAGGCGGGATGATTCTTGTCCAGGAACGCCACCCGGTCACCGCGTCCCACACCGGCCGCCCGCAGCGCCCCGGCGGCCCGCCGAATGCGGGCCGCCCAGTCACCCCACGACCACTGCACGTCGCCGAAGCGGATCGCCGGGTCGTTCGGCCGCAGCCGCGCGTGCCGCTCGACAAGTCCCGCGAGGGTGCTGGACGTGGCGTCGACTGCTGGCATAACCCCTCCGAGTTCGATTTGTTCACACTCTGTGATACGCGGTCACCTCCAAGCGCGCCACGCCGACCCGGAGAGCAGGCAAAAGAACCCGTCAGAGCATGGAACTGATCATCGCTCCGCCCTCGCCGGCGGCCTGAGTAGTTGCTTCGCCGGTTTGTCTGAAGTCGATGAAGGCCGATAGTTGGTTCGAGGTGTTCAGCAGCTCACTGAATACGCCGAGGATGGGAATTGTGCCCTGCTGTGTGGACACGTCGGCGGTGTAGTCGATGGATGCTTGCTGCTGGAAGTTGGCGCTTTGCAGCGCTTTCGTAGTGGGCCCGGTCAAGTTCGACACATTGGCCAGACTGGTCGATGGCTCGCCGGTCACCCGGGTGATGTCTTGCTGCAGCACGGCGACGACATCGGTCCCGCTCGCTGTTTTGACCGTCACGTGCATCCGCGCGCTCGAGTCGGCGTTGTAGAGCATCACCCAGTCCGGGCCGCGGGTTCCCAGTGTCCAGCCCGGTGCGGGGGTGATCGAGATGCCGTTTGCGATGGTGATCGGGTCGGCCGAGGTGAGCCGTACGGTGACGCTGCGTGCTTTCCCGGGCGTGCGCGCGAGTTCGTCTGGCGGGGTGGCGGGTCGGGGGAGACTGGACCTCGCGGGGGCTGCCATGGCAGCAGGGCCGCTGGACAGCGACGGTGGTTTGGGCGGGCTGGTTGTGCCGCTCAGGACGATCCACGCGGTCACGGCGGCGGCGATGAGGATGACCACCGCCAGCGCCCGCACCGGTTCATCAGGATGGGCGGCGAAATGCCGGGATCGATCAATAGCCGCATGCAAGGGAGTGCCACAACGGGCGCAGAAGCGGGCCGCATCAGGATGTGGGGTCGAACAATTCGGACAATCCATCATCGCCTTCGATTGATCAACGGCCAAACACACTGCCGCCACACGATCGTGACCAGTTCGAGAAAGGCCCGCGCCGTGGGTGCGAGGCACCAAGTCCGCGCGTGTGCCTCTCAGCGATGACCATGGTCAGAGCATCGACTGGATCATGATTCTGCCTGCGTCGCCGGCTTGGTCAGACGCGTCGGCGGTTTGTCTGAAGTCGATGAAGGCCGATAGTTGGTTCGAGGTGTTCAGCAGCTCACTGAATACGCCGAGGACGGGCATTGTGCCCTGCTGTGTGGACACGTCGGCGATGTAGTCGATGGATGCTTGCTGCTGGAAGTTGGCGCTTTGCAGCGCTTTCGTAGTGGACTTGCCCAATATCACGCTGCCGAAACCGGTCGACGGCGCACTAATCGAATGGTTGATGTCTTGCTGCAGCACACCGACGACATCAGTGCCACTGGCAGGGCCAACCCTGACGTGCATCTGGGCAGCGCCGTCGTCCTCGACGAGCATCACCCAGTCCGGGCCGCGGGTTCCCAGTGTCCAGCCCGGTGCGGGGGTGATCGAGATGCCGTTTGCGATGGTGATCGGGTCGGCCGAAGTGAGCCGTACGGTGACGCTGCGTGCTTTCCCGGGCGTGCGCGCGAGTTCGTCTGGCGGGGTGGCGGGTCGGGGGAGACTGGACCTCGCGGGGGCTGCCATGGCAGCAGGGCCGCTGGACAGCGACGGTGGTTTGGGCGGGCTGGTTGTGCCGCTCAGGACGATCCACGCGGTCACGGCGGCGGCGATGAGGATGACCACGGCGATGATGACGGCGATGGCGATTGGGCGCAGCCGGTGCCCGACCCGCCCCGCGCTTTTGGGGTAATGCACTGGTGGGGGAGTGTGACCCGGCCTTGGCGTCGTTGACATCGTGGCTCCTTGGTTGGCTGTGGTTGTCAGGCCGTGGGTGCAGCGCCCGTGGTCGGGGCGGGGTGGCGGGCCAGCGCGGCTGTGGCTGTTCCACAGACTTGGCAGAACGCGGCGCCGGCGCCGATGGCTGCGCCGCAGTGCGCGCAGATCTGCCCGGTGCCCGGGGCGCGGCTCAAGGGGCGGTCCTCGGTCAGGGCGGCCTGGGCCTCGGCCAGCAGCACGGTATGCAAGGTGTCGCGGGTTCCGAGCAACCCGGCCGCGGCCAGCACCAGCGCCGCCAGGGTGGTCAGCACGATGCCGCGGGTGCCATACGGGGTGAGCACGGTGGTGGCCAATTCGTAGAGCACCACCAGCACCAGGCCTTTACCCAGCCCCAGGGCGATGTTTGCGCCGGTACCGCGCGGCGGCACCACGGCCATGGCGGCGGCGGTGGCGAAGATGATGGGTTGTAGAAAGCCGAGCGTCAGGGCGATGAAGGCCACGTGCGCCGGGTCTCCCGCGGTCGCCTCGAGGTGGGTGAATGCGCCGCGTTGCACAACCACGCTCAGGCCCAGTGACAGCGCGGCTCCACTGAGTGAGCAGGCGACGACGACATCGACGGGGTGCCGAAAGGCGCTGCGCGCGGTCACCAGCATCGGCGCGATCAGCACCGCCACAAAGCCCGCGACCGGGACGAGCACGCCCAGTTCGAGGATCTGGGTGAGCGCAGGCAGTCGGTGATTCGGCGCGGCCAGCAGCACCGGTTTGGTGAAGGAGTCTTCGAGCAGTCCCACACCGACACCGAGCGCCAGGGACAGCAGAAACGCCACCCCGATGACGGTGAGCGGTTCGTCACGCCACGCATCGTGGTCGTGCACATAGGTCAGCACCGCCGCCGGCAGCGCAATCGCCGCCAATATCAGCGCGATCGAGAGCGCCCCGTACGCGGCGGCGATCAACGACCCCAGCAGCGCCAGGGCGATCGCGCCGCGGTAAATGTGGTGACGCCCGCCCGCCAGGTGCGGCATCAGCGTGCTCAGCACCGCCAGCGCCCGCACCGGTTCATCAGGATGGGCGGCGAAATGCCGGGATCGATCAATAGCCGCATGCAAGGGAGTGCCACAACGGGCGCAGAAGCGGGCCGCATCAGGATGTGGGGTCGAACAATTCGGACAATCCATCATCGCCTCCGGTTGATCAACGGCCAAATTCCTTGCGCGCCACCGACCGCGTCGATGGTGCAAAACAGCCGCCAACCGGCGGCGCAGGCGCCCGCTCACTGTTCGTCAGCATCACGTCACTCCTCGTCGCCGTCCCGCCCGGCAAGCCCATAACCACTGACGCCGCGCCGGCGAATACATATTGTGTCGTGGTCAGTATCGTAAAGTACAGATCGCACTATGGGTACATATTGTTGTATTCGTCTCCGCCGCAATCTTCTTGGTCAAACTGGCGATAGCTGAACTTTTGTGCGGAATTGATTCGATCTGCTAATACCGGAATCGCAATATGGGCAGACCTTGTTGTTCGATCCCCGATTTCCTCCTCGACTTTTTTGGTCGAGCAAAGCGACCGGACCTGGGGCAGCTTCTCACGCAATCGCAATGAATCGGACTGGTGAAATCAGAAGCGAAGCAGGCTAGTGCTCTTTTCGACCGTGCAGCCGTTCTTGTTTTGGCAGTCGGATGCAGCGGTAGCACCGGTAACTGGCAATCAATACTGCAAACAATGACCCCTTCGCCTTAATCAGCACAGCCGGCTCAACCGCTCGTGCCGGCTCCATCCCAACGCGGTGGTATTCAGGCTGCGCTCGGATTTGGGCAAGTGCTCCTGATCGCCGTCTGGCGAATCAGGTGCGTTGCTGAGTGGACGGGAGAGCGCACAAAACCTCAGAGCATGGAATGAATCGTCATTCCGCAGCTTGTCGCTGGCATGAGTAGTCGCGTCGCCGTTTCGCCTGAAGTCGATGAAGGCTGACGGCTTGCATCCGCAAGCCGGAGTCGGCGTTGTCGGGCAATACCGTTGCCGCGCAATACCCGGTCCGGCCCCCGGTCTCCCAGCGTCCAGCATGACGCCGGGATGATCGAGCTGCGCGTTGCGCGATGTCGATCGGGTCGCCGGAAGTGAGCGCCACGGTCACGCCTGCGCTGTTTTGGGCGCAGTCCCGGACAAGACGATTGCCGCAGTCACGATGACGGAGATGACGGTGACCACCCCGTTGACGGCGGCGAGCCCTGGTCACGCCGCCCGGGTGAGGCAGCGGCGTTGGGGTGTGCGCTGGCGGCGGTGTTGATGACATCCTGGCTCCTGATTGAGTGGCTATCAGGTTGTCGCATAACCTCCAGGGCTGCGCTGCCGAGTGCGAATTAGTTCGCCGGCAAGATCAAAAATGGAGATCGAACTATGGTCACGTATTGATGTATTCGTTACCGTCGCAATGCTCTTAGTCAACCGGCGATAGCTGAGCTTTCGCGCGGAATTGGCTTCGATCTGCTAATTCCGGGCTTAGCCAGCTATGTTTGGTGTAGTTGTTAACCAGGTGGGCCCGAGGCCGGCTTTTCGGACGAGGGAAAACCTTTGACGGGATCTGTGTAACCTATTGCGCACCAGAGTTATTGCTCACCAAAATGTCCGATGGTGGTGATCTGCATCCATTGTATTCGGGCATTTGCGAACTCTTGCCGGTGCGGTGTGTCAACATGACTGCGGGCAAACCCCAAACCCGACAAGAAGGGGACCGACATGGTGAACGCCGGCCGCGCCCAGTCCCGCACCTTCGTCGTGACCGGGGCCGCATCCGGGATCGGGCTGGCGACGGCCAAGCGCTTGCTGTCCGAGGGCGGCACCGTGGTGGGCGCCGATCTGGCGCCGGCGCCCGAACTCGGTCCGGGGTTCCGCTTCGTCGCCGCCGACGTCACCGACGAGGCCGCGATCGCCGCGGTGCTCGCCGCCGTGCCCGACCGCCTCGACGGCGTCTTCCACGCGGCCGGGGTGGCGGGGGGCGGGCCGGTGCACCTGCTGGACCGGTCGGAGTGGGACCGGGTGATCGGGATCAACCTCACCGGCACCTTCCTGGTGGTCAAGGCGGCGCTGGCCCGGATGATCGAGCAACCGCGCGTCGACGGGGAGCGGGGGTCGATCGTCACCGTCGCCAGCATCGAGGGCCTGGAGGGCACCGCGGGCGGCAGCTCCTACAACGCGGCCAAGGGCGGCGTGGTGCTGCTCACCAAGAACGTCGCGCTGGATTACGGGCCCAGCGGCATCCGGGCCAACGCGATCTGCCCGGGCTTCATCGAAACCCCCATGGCCCAAAGCGTTTTCGATATCCCGGGGATGGAGGAGCCGCTGGCGTCCATCACTGCGGCGCACGCCCTGCAGCGGCTCGGCCGGCCGGAGGAGGTGGCGGCCATGGCGGCGTTCCTGCTCTCACCCGACGCGTCCTTCGTCAGCGGGCAGGCCATCGCCGTCGACGGTGGTTACACGGCGGGCAGGGATCACGGCGTCGTGAAACTTTTCGGCTTTCCGCGTTGACGCCTTAAGATTCGCGCATGGTCACTCCCGAGGACGCGATGGAGGCAATCCGGGCCGCCGGGGGAGCGCAACCGGGCGCTCGCGCGCTGCACGCCAAGGGCACGTTGTACCGCGGCAGGTTCACCGCCGCCCCCGGCGCCGCCGCGCTCTCCCGCGCCAGGCACCTGGACGGCTCGGCGGTGCCGGCGCTCTTCCGCTTCTCCAACGGGTCGGGAAACCCCGCGCAGCCCGACGGCCTGCCCGGCGTGCGGGGAATGGCGGTGAAGCTCACCCTGCCCGACGGGACCACCACCGACGTGTCGACGCAGACGGCTCGGCTGTTCGTCTCCAGCACGCCCGACGGTTTCATCGACCTGCTCAAGGCGATGAGGCCCGGACTGACGATGCCGCTGCGCATGGGCGCGCACTTCGTCACCCATCCGCACCTGTTCGGGTCGCTGCCCATCCTGCGCGCCGCCAACCGGGTCCCGGCGAGCTACGCCACCGTTTCCTACCACGGGCTGCACGCCTTCCGCTGGACCGCCGCCGACGGCAGCTCCCGGTTCGTCCGCTACCACCTGCGCCCGGTCGCGGGCGAGGAGTTCCTGTCGGGCTCCGCCGCGCGCGGCAAGGACCCCGACTTCCTGCACCGCGAGCTCAACCACCGCCTGACGGCCGGGCCGGTGCGATTCGACTACGTCGTGCAGATCGCCGGGCCCAACGACTCGACCGTCGATCCGTCGGCTGCCTGGCGCAGCACGGAAACCGTCGTCGTCGGCAACTTCGAGATCACCGGGCTCGACACCGAACGCGAGCACGGCGGGGACATCCCGGACATCGTCGTCTTCGACCCGATGCGGGTGACCGACGGCATCGAACCCTCCGACGACCCGGTCTTGCGGTTCCGGACCCGCGCGTACTCGGCGTCGGTCAAGCTGCGCACCGGCGTGGATCGCGGTCGCGAGGCCCCGCCCGTCTGAGCGGTTCCCCACAGGCCGCGCCGCGGCACGAAATCCGGCGGCGGACTAGGGTTTTCCCCAGTGCTGTCTTCCCACCTGGTTGTCATCGCCTTGGCCGGGTTCGGCGCCGGCGCCGTCAACGCGCTCGTCGGCTCCGGCACCCTGATCACGTTCCCGACGCTCGTCGCCCTCGGCTACCCACCCGTCACCGCCACGATGTCCAACGCGGTCGGCCTGGTGGCCGGCAACATGTCGGGCACCTGGGGATACCGCGCCGAACTCGGCGGCCAGTGGGACCGGCTGCGCTGGCAGATTCCGGCATCGCTGGCGGGCGCGGTGCTGGGCGCCTTCCTGCTGCTGCACCTGCCCGCCGAAGGTGTTCGTCGAGATCGTGCCGGTGCTGCTGATTTTGGCCCTGGTGCTGGTGGTCGTGGGCCCGCGGATCCAGTCGTGGTCGGCTCGGCGCGCCGAGGTGGCGGGACGCTCACCCGGGCACATCACCCCGGCGCGCATGGCGCTGCTGGTGTGTCGGCACATTCGCCGTCGGCGTCTACGGCGGCTACTTCACCGCGGCCCAGGGCATCCTGCTGGTCGGCCTCATGGGCGCGTTGCTGCCGGAGTCGGTGCAGCGGATGAACGCGGCCAAGAACCTCATGGCGCTGGTGGTGAATGTCGTTGCGGCCGTGAACTATTCGCTGTTGGCGTTCGACCGGATCAGCTGGCCGGCCGCGGGTGTGATCGCGGCCGGCTCGCTGGTCGGGGGATTCGTCGGGGCGCGCTACGGACGTCGGCTCTCGCCGAAGGCGTTGCGCGCCAGCATTGTGGTGGTCGGACTGATCGGGCTGTACCGCCTGCTGGCGGTGGCGTGAGACGCGACGTCAGCTCGGCGCGGTCACCAACGAGCGACCGAAGCGAGCGCCGAATCGACCGTCGGGTAGATCGGCAGCATGGCGTTGAGCCCGCAGGCGTCGACGATCCGGGCGACGATCGGCTCGTGGCTCACCAGACGCAATTCGATGCCGCGCTCGCGGCAGTCCCGTGCCTGGTCGGCGAGCACCGCGAACGCGCAGCAGCCCATGAAATCGAGGCCGGTGACGTCGACGATGAAGGGCCCGGGCGCGATGACGACGCCGGCGGCCTCGTTGACCAGTTGGCGCCAGGTGTGCTCGTTGCAGGCGTCGATCTCGCCCCCCGTGTTGATGACGACCGCGGGACCGATGCGATCCGTGGTCGCACGCAGCGTGCTGGTGGGGTCGCCCAGTTCGTAGACCAGCCGCGTGCTGAGCATCAAAGGCGTGCTGGACATGGTTTCTGTGATTACCGGGCTCATGGTGGCTCCCTAATCGACCGGTGTTGTTGCCACCGGGATGGATGCCCGTCCTGCTGTCTGAAGACCGACTTTCGCGCCGAACGCGAATCTCATTTGTATAACGAGACAGGGCGGTCTGTCTACATACGCCGGCTATGAGTATCGTAAGTCTCCTATGACCAGTCAGGATGCCGCGCCGCCCGCCGGTTCGGCGCGTGAGCGCGTCCTGGCCGCGGCCTACGAGCTGTTCAGCAAGCGCGGTATCCGGGCCGTCGGCACCGACGAGGTGATCGAGCGCGCCAGCGTCGCCAAGGCCACCCTCTACCGTCACTTCGCGACCAAGGACGAGCTGGTCCTGGCGGTGATGCAGCGGCGGGAGCAGCTCTGGACGCACGGCCTGATCGAGGAACAGTCGCGGCAACGGGGCGACACGCCCGAGGAGCAGCTGCTGGCGATCTTCGACGTGATGCACGACTGGTTCCAGAGCCGCGACGGCTACGAGGGCTGCTCCTTCATCAACGTGCTCCTGGAGCTGGGTGCGGATCATCCGGTCGGGCAGGCGTGCGTCCGCCACATCGACCACGTGCGGGACATCGTGCGCAACCGCGCCGTCGCGGCCGGGCTGACCGACGTCGAGGATTTCGCCTGGTCGTGGCACATCCTGATGAAAGGCGCCATCATCCTCGCCGCGGTGGGCGACCGAGATGCCGCGTTGCGGGCCCGCAAGATGGCCGTCGCCCTGATCGACGACCACCGGCCGGTCACGGCGGCGGATCCCGGCGAGGCGGTGAGTTAGCCAGGGCAGGGTTGCACCGGGCCCCCTAGCCGGAGGCCGCGCCGCTGCCCGCCTTGCGGTAGTGCTCCTCCTCGAGTTCGGCGATCGTGCGCGCGGTGCGCTCGCGCAGCGCGAAAGCGGCGATGAGGCCGAAGACGATCGCGACCACCAACGCCACCCACGAGAACCGCTCCAGCCAGCGTTCGGCGGCCATGCCGGCGAAGTACACCACGGCGGTCGTGCCGCCCGCCCAGCAAACGGCGCCCGAGACGTTGGCCGCCAGGAATCGCGGGTAGTGCATCTTCAGGGCCCCGGCGAGCGGCCCGGCGAAGATCCGCAGCAGCGCGATGAAGCGTCCGAAGAAGACCGCCCGGGCTCCCCACCGGTTGAACACCTTTTCGGCGAGCGCCACGTGCCCCGGACCGAAGTGCTTGGGGAACCGGCGGCCCAGCCGGTCGAACAGCGGCATGCCGAACCGGCGCCCGATCGTGTACCCGATGGAGTCGCCGACGACGGCGCCGACCACCGCGGCCACCCCGACGCCGACCGGATTGACGGCCAGGTCGTGCTGTGAGGACATCAGGGCCGCGGTGACCAGCACGATCTCGCCGGGAAGCGGAACGCCCAGGCTTTCGACCCCGACGACGCCGCACACCACCAGGTAGACCGCGAGCGGGGGGACCGACTGCAGCAACGCCTCCACGTTCATGGGTCAAGGATGCCTGACCGGCGGATACCGCGCGCCATAACGTTGCCGCCCGGCGCCCCGAACGGTTCCAGTCGCGGGCGCTTGGGCTCGCGGCCGTCGGCCGACGAGCGGCCCCGCATCCGGCGCCAGATCCACGGGAAGAAACTGCCCTGCGTCCAGCGCAGGTGCCCGTAGGCGCTGGCGGGCAGCGACAGCCGGGCGCCGTTCGGGCTCGGCTGGGCCCAATCATGGTTGCTGCCAGGCAGATTCAGGGCCTCGGCGGCCGCGGCCGCGAACAGGATGTGCCCCCGGGTGGACGCGTGCACCCGGTCGAGGTCCCAGGTCTCCAGCTCGCGCATCGAGGCCGCGCTGTACAGGTCGACGAGCCGGAACCCGTAGCGGTCGACGGCCGCGCGGATCGTCGCGTTGATGCGCGCCAGCCGTCCCGACACCAGGCGCCCGAGCGGCAGGAACTGCGCGACGTCGGGGAAGGTCGTCGTCACCACGGTCGCCCCCGAATCGGCGAGGGCGGCGTACAGGGTGTCCAGGTCGTCCAGCGCCGGGCCGAACGAGCCGCCGGGCTGGATGACGTCGTTCATCCCGACGCACACGGTGATCAGGTCGGGTCGCATCGCCAGCGCCGGCGGCACCTGTTCGCGCAGCACGTGGCCGATCCGCTTGCCGCGGACGGCGAGGTTGGCGTAGTGCAGGCCGGGGTGCAACGCGTCGATCATCGCGGCCAGCCGGTCGGCGAATCCGAGCAGGCCGACGACGTCGTCGCCGTCCCACAGCCCCTCCGTCTGGCTGTCCCCGAGGGCGACGTATCGGCGATACCGGGTGTGTATGGCCCCGCACACGATGCCGAGATTAGTTGCGCTGGCGGCGACCCGCTTCGCGCAGGTAGCGTGACGCTGGCCCGACGGGAGGTGAGCTGGTGGAGTTCAACCTCGCCCAGGTGTTCACGGCGGTCGCGGCGGCCAACCCCGAGCGGGACTGCATCGTGTTCGGGGATCGCCGGTTCACGTTCGCGCAGACCCAAAAACGGGCAAGCCGCTTCGCCCGCGCACTGCACCAGTGGGGCCTCGGGGTGCATCGGGAACGGGCCGAGTTGGCGCCCTACGAGTCGGGCCAGAGCCACCTCGGGCTGTACCTGGCCAACGGCAACGAGTTCCTCGAGGCCATGCTCGGCGCGTATATGGCGCGGGTCGCACCCTTCAACGTCAACTACCGCTACGTCGCCGACGAGCTGGTGTACCTGCTGGGCAATGCCCGCGCGGACGCGGTGATGTATCACGCGCGGTTCGCCCCGACGCTCGGCGAGGCCCTGGGCACTGTGGGTGACCGTGTTCGGCTGATCCACGTCGACGACGGGTCCGGACATGAGCCGTTGCCCGGGGCCGTGCGCTACGAGGAACTGCTGGGTTCGGTCTCCGACGAGCCCCTCGACCTGGTGCCGTCGCCCGACGACCTGTATGTGCTCTACACCGGGGGCACCACCGGGATGCCGAAGGCGGTGCTGTGGCGCCAACACGACATCTACATGAATGCGATGGGGGGGCGAAACTTCGGCACCGGCGAAATGGCGACGAGCCTGGAGGAGATCGTCGAGCGGTCGCGGCCCGAGGGGCCCGGTTCGATGACGGTGGCGCCGCTGATGCACGGGGCGGCGCAGTGGGCGGCGTTCATCAACCTGTGCGGCGGCCGGCCCTTCGTGATGGCGCCGACGACCACGCACTTCGATCCCGCCGAGGCGTGGGCGCTGGCCGCCCGCGAACGGGTGGTGTCGCTGTCGATGGTGGGCGACGCCTTCGGGCGGCCGCTGCTCGACGAACTCGAAGCCGGCGATTACGACCTGTCCGGGTTGCTGATCCTGATCACCGGCGGGGCGGCGCTGACCGCCCCGCTCAAGCGGCGATTCGTCGAACTGCTGCCCCAGCTGACGATCCTCGACGCCGGCGGGTCGTCGGAGTCCGGCTCGCAGATGGGCGAGGTGTCGAGTTCTTCGCAGACGTCCTCCGGGCTGTTCGCGCCGAACCCGGGTGCGGTGGTGGTCAGCGAGGACCTGACCAGGATCCTGTCGCCCGGTGACGGCGAAATCGGCTGGCTGGCACAGCAAGGGCTGATACCGCTGGGTTATCTGGGTGACCCGGAGAAGACGGCCCGCACGTTCCCGGTCATCGAGGGAATCCGGCACGCGGTGCCCGGAGACCGCGCCCGCTGGCACGCCGACGGGCGGATCGAGCTGCTGGGCCGCGACGCGGTCACCATCAACTCGGGCGGCGAGAAGATCTTCGCCGAGGAGGTGGAGGCCGCGGTTGCCCGCCACGCGGACGTCTACGACGTCGTGGTGACCAGTCGGCCCAGCGAACGATGGGGCAACGAGGTGGTCGCGGTCGTCCAGTTGGCCGACGGTGCAACCGCGGACCCGGAGAGCATCGTCGCCGAAGCCGCTCGCCACGTCGCGCGTTACAAGCTGCCCAAGGCGGTCGTCTTCTGCGACCGGGTGCAGCGTTCGCCGTCCGGCAAGGCCGACTATCGGTGGGCGAAAGAGCTGGCGGCGCAGCGTAATTGAAGTCCCGTAACAGACCGGGGCGGCGCGACCGCCCGGCCGCAACATCGGCGAAACCCGCGTCAGTTAGCCTCCAGGTTCATGTCCGCACCGTCGACGAACATCCGCGCGTGGCGCCGACCGGACGTCGCGATCGGGGTCTCTGTCACCGCGGCGGTGTTCGTGGTGGGGCTGCTCTGGGCGAAGTGGGCTGCCCTACGCGGCCAAGGCCGCGCGGGCCGGGCGGACCGCACCGCTGGCCGGGAGCCGGCATCCTCACCGTCGGCGGGGTGCGCGCCGGCGACCGTCCGACCTGGCACGCCGCCACGACGTTCTTTCACGCCTACGTTTCGTCGATCTGGCCGGCTCTGCGTGGTGGCCCTGTTCGTCAGCGCCTCCGTTCAGGCGTTGCTGCCGCGCACGTGGTTGCCGCGCGTGCTGAACCGGCGCCGGCTGCTTTCCAGCGCGCTGGCCGGCGGGGCCGCCGCAATGCCGTCGATGATGTGCACGTGTTGCGCGGCGCCGATCGCCGTTTCGTTGCGGCGCAACGGCGTCAATCGCGTCGCCGCCGTCGCGTACTGGCTCGGGAATCCGTTGCTGAACCCCGCCGTCCTGGTTTTCCTTCTCTTCGTCGCGCCCTGGCAGTGGACGGTGACCAGGCTTTTGGTCGGCGTCGCCGCCGTGCTCGGCGCGGTCGCGGTTCGGTGGGGCTGGTCACCCGCCGCCGCGATGAGCGAGCGTCTCCGGTGGCGGTCGCGGCACGCGGCGCCGACGCCTCGCGGTTTCGTGCGGGCCCTGGCGGCGCTGTGCCTGATCCTGTTGCCGGAGTATGCGGTCATGGTGCTGGTGGTGGGCGCCTTCCGCGGCTGGCTGCTGACGCTCGGTCAGCTCCGCGCAGCACGGCCTGCTCGTCGTCCTGCTCGCCGCGGTCGCGGCGACCCTCGTCGTCATCCCGACGGCGGGGGAGATCCCGATCCTGCTGGGGCTGGCGCTGGCCGGAGTCTCGTCGGGCACCCTCGGGGCGCTGCTGATCACGCTGCCCGCCGTCAGCGTCCCCGGTGTGGCCATGGTCGCGCGCAGCTTCGGGTGGAAGGCCATCACGACCGCGAGCGGTCACGGTGATCGCGGCGGGCTTACTCGGCGCGACGGTGTTGAGCTTGCTGTGACCGGGGCGCCGCGCGGCGGCGTCTGCCTCATCGGT
Source organism: uncultured Actinomycetota bacterium (assembly GCA_963824505.1). GTDB lineage: Bacteria > Actinomycetota > Actinomycetes > Mycobacteriales > Mycobacteriaceae > Mycobacterium. The sequence goes on along the minus strand of CAWGPS010000004.1, from coordinate 164,640 downwards.
CACTTCCTGGCCGGGCGGCGCGGCGACTGAAGTGGCCGCTGCGACTACTGTGAACCCATGCAGAAGAAGCGGCCGCGGCAGGCCGGCGCGGCCGAGAACGTGGATTCGGTTGCGCCGCAATACCCTATCGAGTCGGTCGACAATGCGCTGAAACTGCTGCTGCTGCTCGGCGAACAGCCCCAGATCCGGTTGGGCGAGGCGACCCGCTACCTGGGCGTCGCGTCGTCCACCGCGCATCGCCTGCTGGCGATGCTGACGTACCGTGGCTTCGTCCGGCAGGACCCGGTGTCCAAGGCATACCTGCCCGGGCCCGCTCTGACCGGCGTCGCGTTCGCCATCTTCAGCCGCATCGACGTTCAGCGATCCGCCGCGCCCATCATGCGCGGCCTCAGCGAGCAACTGCGGGAGACCATTCACGTGGGAATGCTGGACGGCGCCGGCGTCCGCTTCGTCGCCGCCGTCGAGGGCCCGGCCGCGGTGCGGGTGGCGTCCCGGCTGGGGCGCACCTTGCCCGCGCACTGCACGTCCACGGGCAAGGCCATGCTGGCTCAGCTACCCGAAGCCGAACTGCGCCAACTGCTTCCCGACGAACGGCTGGAGCGCATCACCCCGCATTCGCTCGGCGGCCGCACGGAATTGGAGGGCGAGCTGTTGCGCACCCGGCAGCGGGGCTACGCCGTCAACCGCGAGGAGAGCGAGGAGGGGGTGGCGTCGGTGGCGGTGCCCATCCCGACCCGGGCGCCCGGCCTGCGACTGGCGCTCAACGCGGCGGCGCCGGTTGGCCGGCTGGATCCTGCCGACTACCCCGCGGTCGCCGCGGCACTGGTCAAGGCCGCCAAGGAGATCGGCGATCAGCTGGGTTGATCGCCCAGCCGCGCCACTTCGTGACGCCAGGCCGCGTCGGCGGTGAACGCGGGCCCCAGGTCCGGCAGATCCTCCCAGTCGGCGTCGTCGATGTCGCGCAGCGTTCCGCCAACGGCCCGCACCCGCAACGACATTCGCGCCAGCTCGTTCACGCTGACGGCCTGCAGCACGGCCTGCTCGACGGTGGCGGCCGCGCTGGTGATTCCGTGTCCGCGGCAGATCACCACCGGGCGCCCCCGCATCGCCGCCACCATCTCCTTGCCCAGCCGCGAAGTCCGGATCAGCACGGCACGCTCGTAGACCGGCACGCCGCCGCGCGCCAGCCAGGCGCCGGAGATGTCGTAGGCGCCATAGATCGGCCGGATCGAGATGCCGGCGAGGTCGGCGGCGACGACGGCGGGCGGGTGCAGGTGGGCGACCGCGCGGTGCCGTGGGTCGGCCAGCATGGTTTCGACGTGGATGGGCAATTCGTTGGGGACGCGGTAGCCGTCGAGCTCGCCGTCGGCCGCCGCGGTGCCGTCGAACCGGATCAGGCGAACGTCGCTCGACCGGGTGAAGGCCACCCCGGCGTCGGTGTCGCTGCGGCACCGGACCAGCAGGCGCTCGTCGTCGACCCGCAGGCTCAGGTGGCCGAGGATGCCGTCGACCAGGCCGCGGGCCGCCGCCACCCGGCAGCCCTGCGCCACCAGGGCCCTCAGCTCCGCCAGCCGATCGGTCATCGCGGCGTGCCCAGCCCGAATCCGCCGTCGGGACGCACGGTTTCGCCGGTGAGCCCGCGGGCCCGGTCGGACGCCAGGAAGACATAACTCCACGCGTGGTCGCGCCCGTCCAGCGCGACGTTCAGCGGGTTGCGCGCGGCCATGTCGCGCGCCCGGCCCGGGGTGTCGTCGAGCCGCACGTCGCCGAGCCCGAGGCTGGCGAGGCCGCGCAGGTCGGTGTTCAGCGTGCCCCCGGGAGCCACCCCGTTGACCCGGACGTCGGGCGCCAGCTCGTGGGCCAGCGCGGTGACCAGGCCGCGCACCGCGAACTTCGACGACACGTAGAGCACGCCGCCGCGCCCGGGATAGAAGGACGACGCCGACTCGGTCAACACGATCGAGGAGCCGGCACCCAGCGCCGGGAGCGCGGCCTTGACCGAGTGCAGGTGGCTCAGCACGTTGGTGCGAAACATCTCGTCGAACGCCCGGGGCAGGTCCTCGGCGCCGATCTCGGCGAGGCCCTTGTAGAAGTCGAACACGCCGACGCAGTTCACCAGGGTGTCGATGCCACCGTAGTGTTCCGCGGCGGCGTCGACCGCGCGCTCGTTGGCCTCCCGGGTGGTGGCGTCGCCCTCGACGACCGGCAGCTCCGGGAGCTGCTCGCGCAGCACGTTGCACTTGTCGCGATCGCGTTCCAGCACAGCCACTTCCGCGCCCTCGGCGCGGAAGGCGTCGACCACGGCGCGCCCGATGCCGGATCCCGCGCCGACGATCAGCGCGCGCTTGCCCTCAAGCCATCCGGTCATCGCCGCCGTCCGGGTCGTCGGGCAGCAGCGGCGCGCCGGACCTGCCGACCATGGCCGCCAGCGTGCGGTCGTTCTGCCAGGTCAGCGCCTCCAGTTCGAGCGCGTCGAGGCTGATCGACCGCCCGGTGCGCGGCGCGCTGATCAGCAGCCGCGACCCGTTGCGGGTATCCACCCGACGCACCTCGACTTCGGCGAATTCGTTTGCCACCGTGATGGATTCGTTCACAGGAACACCGCCAGGTTCTGCATCCTCAGCACCGATTCGTCGACAATGATGCTGCGCCGGGCCAATTTCCAGCGATCGCCGCACCACCGCAGCATATCCTCGCGGCCGCAGGACACCAGGGCGCTCTCGTTGACGTCCCCGCGGCTGCGAAACAGCAGTTCGGCCGATTGCACCACCAGGTGCGCTCGATCATCCGGGTCGTCGCTCGCAAACGTGCGCACGTTGGTGACGAAGTGACGCAGCCGCGACGGCGGATCCTCCGTCCACGCGTGCTCGGTGGCGAACCGCGCGACCCGCTGGGTCAGCGAGTACTTGTCCTCGTCGAAGTGCGCCATCGCCGGCCCGCGTTCCGGCGAGGCGTCGAATCCCGCGCCCCGCGCGGTGGTCACCCGGACCGGCATGACATAGCGGACGTCGTCGGTCAGCGTGTCCAGCCACTCGTCATACCGCTGGGCGTCGAGCAGGTACGCCTCGTCGACCAGGAACTGATGCGCCTCGAGGTGCCGAACATCATGGAACGGCAGGGATTTCGTCATGACAGGTAGTCCGCCCACAAGCCGAGCAGGGCGCGCTGGTTGTACTCGTTGTAGCCGACCTGGGCGCGACCCGGCCCGTGGAAGGAGTCGGCGGCCAGCGCCCCGACGACGGGGCGGTCGTCGGCAAGCAGACCCATGCGGCTGTTGAGCAGCAGCCGGCGCGCCATCGCGCCGCCGGCCGTGGTGGTCAGCGACACCCAGTTCTCGACGTCGTCCTGCTCGAACATGCCCGTCGAACCGAAGCACATCAGATACGCCCTGTACGAGTCCCTTTTGTACTGCGGGGGAGCCGCGGAGTCCACGGCGAACCACGAGCACACCTCGGTCTCGCTTTCGCTGATCGGCTGCCACAGCCGGATCGAGATGAACGGCAGCACTTGCTCGCTCCCGGGGTCGCCGCCGGGCAGCTTCGGCCAATTGTGGACGAAACTCAGGTTGGGAAAGCAGGTGGCGGCCGAGATCATGAAACCGTCCTCGCCGACGACCTGCCGCTGCTGCGGCGACCACGCCTGCTTGGTCCGGGCGATCATCTCGTCGGGGTAGCCGACGTAGCGCATCCGTTCGTCGAAGCCGCCCGGCGGGAGCTTGTAGGTGGTTCCGCCGCCGCGGCCCGCCCAGTACGTCGCGCCGTCCTTGCGCTTCTGCGCGCGGGGCTCGCGGAACAGGCCGATGTCGACGATCGACGCGTGGGTGTGCGGGGTGTGGTACATGTCGCCGGCGAAATTCTCGGCGCCGATCTTCCAGTTCGCCTTGATCCGCCAGCGTTGCGGCCCGTGCAGTTCCAGGCCGCCGGCGCTCTGCTTGGTATAGAAGTCCAGGTAGAACCGGAAGTCACCGAGGAAGTCCTCCAGCGGTTGGGCGTGCGGGTCCAGGCTGACGAACAACAGGCCGTTGTAGCTGGCGAAGCCGGGCGCCGGCAGCAGGGCGTGGCCGTTGCGCGCCAACCCGTCGTCGCCGCCGTAGGCCTCCCGGTGGAACGGCAGGCCGGTGAGCCGGCCGTCGTTGCGGTACGACCAGCCGTGGTACGGGCACCGGAAGTTCGACGCGTTGCCCATTTCCGCGCGGCACAGTTGCATGCCGCGGTGCAGGCACATGTTGAACAGGGCCCGGACCTCGCCGGCGGAGTCGCGGGTGATGATGAACGAGTCGTCCAAGACGCGGCGCACCACGTAGTCGCCGTCCTGCGGGATTTCCGACTCGTGCCCGACGAACATCCACGCGCGGGCGAACAACCGCTCCTTCTCCAGCGCGAACAGTTCCGCGTCGTTGTAGATGTGGGCGGGGATCATTCCCCGCCGCACGTTGTCCAAGACCTCGTTCAGGTCCGCCGCCAGCTCCGTCACCGCGCCCACTTGTCTGCTCTACAGAGAAACCTTCCGCAAAGTAGAATCCCGCAGCGCGCCGCGGCGGTCAACTCCCGAGCCGCCAGGTTTTTACAAGTCAGCTTTGTGCTAATTCACAGGTGTTGCACAACCGGACGGCAAGGTGCCGCCACTACCGTGGTCACGTCAGGCGCGCCGCGTATGTGAGCGTGGGCCAACCGGTGGGTACCCGGTCGTTGCTGCGGGCGCAGGCGGCTGTCGATTGCGGGGAAGGTCTGGTGCCATGGTCGTTCGGTCTCGGGACGGTGGATTGCGAAAAATCGGCCCGCGGGTGCTGTCCGCCATTCGGCGTCAGGAGTGGCTGGATCGGCCCAGCTACCGGTTCGAACACCTGCTCAGCTTCGGCTACAACGCGCTGGGCAGCGCCCGCAACACCGTCACCAACGCGCTGAACGGCGTCTGGCTCGGGCACCCGGTGCACCCGCCGCTCGCCTCGCTGACCACCGGCGCTCTCGGCACCACGGTGGCCCTCGACGCGCTCAGCCTGCTTCCCGGCCAGGCGGCCACCGAGGTCCGCGACGCGTCCCGGTTCGCGACCCGCGCCCTGGGGGTGGGCATCCTGGCCAGCGTCGGCTCGGCCGTCACCGGCGTCACCGACTGGCAGCACACCCATGAGGAGGCGCGCCGCGTCGGCGTCGTGCACGGGCTGGTGAACCTGGCCGCGACGGCCCTGTACGCCAAGTCCTGGTGGGAGCGCCGCCAAGGCCGTCACCACCGCGGGATCGCGCTGACCGCCCTGGGCTACGGCGTCACCCTCGCGGGCAGCTACCTCGGCGGGGCGCTGGTGTTCGAGTCCGGGATCGGCATCGACCAGTCCGGTGAGCGGCTGCGCACCACCGAGTGGACCCCCGTCCTGCCGGCGAACTCACTGAACGGCAAGCCCGTGCGGGTCGAGGTCGACGGGGTGGGGCTGGTGGTGTGTCAGACGCGGCCCGGCGAGGTCGCGGCGTTCGGCGAATTCTGTCCGCATCTGGCCGCCCCGATGGAAGACGGCTGGGTGGACCGCGGCCGGCTGGTCTGCCCGTGGCACGGCTCGTGGTTCGCCACCGAGTCGGGGGACGTGGTGCGCGGCCCGGCGGCGGCCCCGCTGCCCTGTTACGAGGCCCGCCTGGTGAACGGAATGGTGGAAGTGCGCGGCGAGCAACAGGTTCTGGGTGGACAGAAGGGGATTACCAAGTGAACGCCTACGACGTGCTCAAAGAGCACCACATCGTCATCAAGGGCCTCGGCCGCAAGATCAGCGACGCCCCGGTGAATTCCGAAGAGCGGCATGCCCTTTTCGACGAGATGCTGGTGGAGCTCGACATCCACTTCCGCATCGAGGACGACTTCTACTACCCGGCGCTCAAGGATGCCAGCAAGCTGATCGCCGTCGCCCACGCCGAACACCGCCAGGTGGTCGACCAGCTGTCCGTGCTGCTGCGGACCCCGCAGAGCAGCCCGGGTTACGAGGACGAGTGGAACTCCTTCAAGACCGTCCTGGAGGCGCACGCCGACGAAGAGGAGCGCGACCTCATCCCGGCCCCGCCCGAGGTGCAGATCACCGACGCCGAGCTCGAGGAGCTGGGCAACAAGATGGCCGGGAAGATGGAGCAGTACCGCGGCTCGGCGGTCCACCGGTTGCGCACCAAGGGGCGGGCCGCGCTGGTCCGCGCGCTGTAACCGGCGCCCCGGCCCACCTGCCGGATGCGGCGGGCGATCGGGGGTAGCGTCACGTCAGTGAGCGCCGAGTGCGTCGACTCGCAGGCCGACATCACGGCGGAGATCGCCCGGATCGAAGGCGCGTACCTGGCCGCCGGTGGGCACGAAGACCAGCCGCGGCTCGACTACCCGCCCTACCGCAGCAGCGCCCTGCGACACCCGACGCATCCCCCGCTGATCGTGGATCCCGAGGAGGCGGAACGGTGGGCGCCCTGCTTCGGCGAGCGCGACGTGGACCCGGGCGACGCGGACCTGACCGCCGGCCATCCGGGTGAGCCGATCGGCGAACGCGTCATCGTGACCGGACGGCTGCTCGACCAGGCGGGCCGCCCGGTGGCGGGTCAACTCGTCGAGATCTGGCAGGCCAACGCCGCCGGCCGCTACCGCCACCGGCACGACCAGCACCCGGCGCCGCTGGATCCCAATTTCACCGGCGCCGGGCGCTGCCTGACCGGGCCGGACGGGTCCTACCGCTTCCTGACCGTCAAGCCCGGCCCGTACCCGTGGCGCAACCATCACAACGCGTGGCGCCCGGCGCACATCCACTTCTCGGTCTTCGGAACCGCCTTCACCCAACGCCTGGTCACCCAGATGTACTTTCCGGGTGACCCGCTGTCCGAGCTGGACCCGATCTTGCAGTCCGTCGTCGATCCGGCCGCGCGCCGGCGCCTGATCGCCCGCTACGACCACGACCTCACCGAGCCGGAGTACGCCACCGGTTATCGGTGGGACATCGTGGTCTGTGGCGGCGAGCGCACCCGGACCGATCACGATGGCTGAATTCGCTTGCACCCCAGGGCAAACCGTCGGTCCCTTCTTCGCCCTGGGGCTTGCCGGCGCCGGCGAGTTGGTGGCGCAGGGCCATCCGCGGGCCGTCCGGCTGCACGGCACCGTCCACGACGGCGCCGGGGCCGGGGTCCCCGATGCCCTGGTGGAACTGTGGCAGCCCGACGCGGACGGGCGTATACCGCGGCGGGCCGGCTCGCCGGGCCGCGACGCCCCGGCGTTCACCGGGTGGGGCAGGTGCGCGACCGACGCGGCCGGGCGGTACGGCTTCACCACCGTGGCGCCCGGTTCGGCGACCCCGGGGCAAGCGCCGTTCTTCGCCCTCACCGTCTTCGCCCGGGGGCTGCTGAACCGGTTGTTCACCCGCGCCTACCTGCCCCACGGTGAGCTCGACGCCGACCCGGCGCTGGCCGCCCTGACCGCCGCCCGGCGGCGGAGCCTACTGTGTGTCGCCGAAAGCGACCGCGCGGCATACCGTTTCGACATCCACCTGCAGGGGCCGAACGAGACGGTGTTCCTGGCTTACCGGGACGGTGGGCGATGACCAACCTGCTGTGGCCCGGGGACCACCGGGCCGGCGCGCTGATGACGGACCGGGCGGTGCTGCGGTCCATGGTCGCGGTGGAATCGGCCTGGCTGGATGCCCTGGCCGCCGTCGGGCCGGCGCCACCCGAGTGCGCCGACGCGGACCTGCCGAGCCTGCTCACCGACGACGACGCCGAGCGGCTGGCGCTCGGCGCGGAGGACGGCGGCAACCCGGTCATCGGCCTGGTGGCGCTGCTGCGCCGGCGGGCGGCCCCGGCCGTCGCCCCGTGGATCCACCGCGGGCTCACCAGCCAGGACGTCATGGACACGGCGTTGATGCTGGGCGTGAGCGGCGTGATCGACCACCTGACACGGGTTGTGGCAGAGCAGATTTCGGCGCTGTCCGGGCTGGCCGCGGCCCACCGGGCCACGCCCATGGTGGCCCGCACCCTCACGCAGCACGCGGCGCCCACCACATTCGGGGCGAAGGCGGCGGGCTGGCTGGACGGCGTCGTCGACGCCGCCGAGCGGTTGGCCGCGTTGGTCCTCCCGGCTCAGTTCGGCGGCGCCGTCGGAACACGCGCCGCCACCACCGAATTGGCGGCGCTGCTCACCGACGCGGCCGACCCGGCGGAGGTCTCCGGCCGCCTGGCGTCGCACGCGACGGCCGGGTTGGGCCTGGCCGCCCGGTCGCCGTGGCATACCACGCGGACGCCGGTCACCGCGGCCGCGGACGCCCTCGTCGGCTGCACCGACGCCTGGGGCCGCATCGCCTCGGACGTCGTCGTCCTGGCCCGCCCGGAGATCGGCGAACTGAGCGAGCCCGCGGAAGGTGGCCGGGGCGGTTCGTCGTCGATGCCGCACAAGCGAAACCCGGTGTTGTCCATCCTGATCCGGCGGGCCGCCATGTCGGCGCCGCAACTGGCGGCGACCCTGCACACGGCGGCCGCGCTGGCCCACGACGAACGCCCGGACGGCGCCTGGCACGCCGAATGGGACACGCTGCGCACCGTGGCGCGGCGCACCGTGGTCGCCGGCGCGCAGTGCGCCGACCTGCTGACCGGGCTGCACGTGCACGCGACGCGGATGGCCGAAAACCTGGCCGCCGGCGACGTCCTGGGCGAGCAGCGGGCGATCGCCGAACTGGCCGGCGGGCCGCCGTCGCCCACCTACCTGGGGGCGGTCGACCGCCTGATCGACGCGAGCCTGGACCGCGCCCGGCGGACACTCAAGGACGCCCTCGGCTGAGCCGCCGACGAACGACCTGACGACTCGGGACTTCCGCCCCTACTCCGCGCCCGTCCCGGAGTGGTCGTATCCAAGGGCGAACAATCCGCGGGGCAGGGAGAAATCGAGATGGGCAACACCGACCACGCCAAGACGTGTCGAGTCGACGTGCTGATCGAGGAACTCGACGAGCGAACCCGGGCCAAGGCGCGCCTGTCGTGGGCGGACCGAAACTTCGTCGGGGTGGGCTTGTCGCGGCTGGATCCCGCCGACGAGCCGGTGGCCCGGATCGGTGACGAACTGGCGATCGCGCGCGCGCTGACCGACCTGGCCAACCAGCTGTTCGCGCTGACGTCGACCGACATTCAGGACAGCACCCACCAGCCGGTCACCGGCCTGCACCACTGAGCGCACGGGATATGCCTGTCGGCCGTTTTGCTGTGACTTTCGGCCCTAGGGCGACGATTTGCGAAGGGCGTAGCAACGAATCATGAGACAGAGACCAGATCTGCCCGCCGTTTTTGACGTCCGGGTGACGACGCGCGGGCAGCTGCCCGGCGCGGAAGACTACGCCCGCACCAAGATCAGCGACCTCGGTCGCCTCACCCACGAACCGGTCCTGGATGCCCATGTGAGGTTGAGTGAGCACGGCGATCCCGCGGTGGCCCGCCGGGTGCTCGCCCAGGCCAACATCGACGTCAACGGCCGGCTGGTCCGCGCGCAGGTGGAAGGCTCGACCGCGCGGGAGGCGATCGACCAGCTCGAGGCGCGGCTGCGGCACCTCCTCGAGCGCAGCGCCCAACACTGGGAAGCCAAGCGCGGCGGCCTTCCCCGGCCCGCTCCGCATGAGTGGCGCCACCAGTCCGAGCCCACGCACCGGCCCAGCTACTTCCCCCGCCCGGAGAGTGACCGCCGCATCATGCGGCACAAGTCCTACAGCCTGCCGACCTGCACGGCTCGAGGAGGCCGCGGTCGAGATGGAGGCGCTGGACTACGACTTCCACCTGTTCACCGAGGAGGGGACGGGCCAGGACAGCGTGCTGTACCGCGAAGGGCCCACCGAATACCGGCTCGCACAGGTGAATCCGGGAACCGCCGACAGGCTCGCGCCGTTCGAGCTGCCGCTGACCATCAGCCCGCAACCGGCGCCGCGGCTCACCGTCGACCAGGCGATCGAGCGGATCGCCCTGCTCGGGCTGCCGTTCCTGTTCTTCGTCGACACCGCTCGAGACCGGGGAAGCGTCTTGTACCACCGTTATGACGGCCACTACGGGCTCATAGCACCGTCAGGCTGATCCCACCCCAAGCCGCGGCGGTCCCGGAACTCCCCCCCGTCCGGGACCGCCGCTCTCGTCCTTTGACGCTTCCCACCGCAACCGGGCGAGCGACGTTCGGGTTTCTCCTCGGCGCATCGCCGAAGATCGTTGAATAACGTTGAATAACGTTGGGCGCAATGACTTAGGCGCGCCGTTCTTCGCTTTCGGATCGGCCTTACTGTTGGCCGGCCAGCCTGTTGTTCGCGACGTAGCGCAGCAAGGCGCCGATCCCGCCGGTGGGCGCGATCCGGCTGTCCGCCCGGACCAACGACGCGCCGACCGTGATCGCGGCGAACGGCAGGGCCTCGTCGGCCCGTGCCACGCGCCGAACCGGTTCACCGAGTTCCGAAAGCGCGTCGGCGTCGGGCGCGATCGCGGTGAGAGCCTCGCCGGTGACCACCGTGGCGTCGCCCAGCTCGCCGATGATCAGCGTGTCCACGTTGCCGTCACGCAGCGCCGCGCATACGGCGGTGAACCCCTCGGCGGCCAGGCCCGAGCGACGTCCGGTTTCCGCCGCGAATCGCTCGGCGACGCCGGCCATGTCAAGACCGCGGCGCCGGGCGAATTCCGCGGAGGTCAGTTCGCGGATCTTTGCCTCATCGATGCCGCTCTTGCGGGCCCCGGCATGCAGCTGCTCCACCCGTTGGGCCACCCGATCCGGCAGTTCGGCGACCACATCCGCGAGCGAACGCACCTCGCCGCAAAGGAACACCACCTCGGGATCCGCCTCGTCCACCAGTCGCGTGAGCTTCTCGGCGACCGCGCGGCAGTTCGTGCGGATCGCTTCCTCGGTCGTGTGCTGCAAGTCGCCGTAACCATTCCAGCCGGCGGTGACCGGCTTGTGCACCGGGTACCCGGCGCCCTCGATGCTGGTGGAACTGACGGAGCCGCCCTGGTGCAGGGTGATGTCGGCGCCGGCGTGGTCGACAGCGGCGAAGACATAGGTCGGTCGCTGCAGCTTGAGGTCGATCAGCGGCAGCACGTACGGGTAATCCGACACGCGAACCACCGTGGCCGGCGGCGGGCTGATCAGGTGCTCATTCATCAGCAACTGGTCGCCGGTCGCGATTACCCCGCGGCCGCGCCTGCCGACGGCCGGCCGCGAGTGCAAGACGGCTTCCTCGAGCTTGCCGATGACCGCCGGGCCCGCATTCTGGGCCTCGAGATCCTTGAGGATGTCGCGCCACGTCACTTCGAGGTGCTCGACGGCGTCCGCGGTATCGCGCGAGTCGTCAAAGTACACCGAGGCAAACGGGCCCGTTGCGTTGATCAGCCACCTGAGGCGTTCCGGTTGCATGTCGATCCCTCACTGTTCGTAGAGGGCCGACAGGCGGTCGGCGAACTTCTCGATGACGACCTTGCGCTTGAGCTTCATGCTCGGGGTCAGGTCGCCCGACTCGACGGTGAATTCGCGGTCGGCGATCGTGAACTTCTTGATCTGCTCCCACCGATTCAGTTCCACGTTCAGCGCGTCGACGTACCCGGCGATCAGCTCCTGGGTCTTCTCGTCACGGGCGATCTCGCCGAATGGCTTGCCCGCCAATCCGTTCCGCGCGGCCCACTCGGTGATCGCCTCGGTGTCGAGGCTGACCAGCGCCACGCAGTACGGCTTGCCCTCGCCGTAGACCACCAGCTCGCTCACGTACGGGCACAGCCCCTTGAATTTCGCGTCGATCGCCGACGGCGCGACGTACTTGCCCTGCGAGGTCTTGAACATGTCCTTCTTACGGTCGGTGATCCGCAGGAACCCGTCGGCGTCGATCTCGCCGATGTCACCGGTGTGGAAGAAGCCATCCTCGTCGAGCGCCTCGGCGGTGGCGTCGGGGAGGTCGTGGTAGGCGGCCATCACGCCGGGGCCTCTGAGCAGGATCTCGCCGTCGTCGGCGATCTTCGCCTCGGTGGCCGGGAACGGCCAGCCGACCGTCCCGAACCGGTACGCGTGCGGCCGGTTGATGAACGACGCGGCCGCGGTCTCGGTCAGCCCGTACCCCTCGAGCACGACGATGCCGACGGCGTCGAACCACTGCGCGACGTCGCGGTCCAGGGCGGCGGCCGCGGAGACGAAGAACCGCAGGCGCCCGCCGAACCGCTCGCGGATCGTGGACAGCACCAAGCGGTCGGCCACCCTGTAGGCCAGCGTCGACGGCAACGACGGCTTCCGGCCGGCTTGCCGCGCCTCCGACATCTTCCTGCCGACGCCGAGCGCCCAGCGGAACATCGTCTTGGTGAGCAAACCCTGCTCGGCGGCCATCTCCTCGATGCGGGCGTGCGCCTTCTCGAAGATGCGCGGCGCCGCCCCCATGATGGTGGGACGCAGGGTCGCCAGGTTGTCGATGATCCTCTCGACGCGCCCGTCGATGGCGGTGGGGAAGCCGATCTGCAGCGGCAACGCCAGCATCACCTTGCCGAACGCATGTGCCAGCGGCAGCCAGAGGAAGTTCAGGTCGTCGGGGCCCAGGATGCCCAGCGCGTCGATGGCCGCGGCGGTGTAGGTCCATGACCCGTGGGTCAGCCGCACGCCCTTGGGCCGCCCGGTGGTGCCCGACGTGTAGATGAGGCTGGCCAGCTGGCCGGGGCCCACGGCCGCCACCCGGTCGTCGACCGCGGTGGGGGAGTCGGCGAGCAGTTGCTTGCCCAGCTGCTCCAACTCGGCCAGGGAGATCGCCCAGTCGCCGTCGCCGTTGCCGTCGATCAGCACGACCTTCGTCACGTCGGGCAGCTCGGCGCGGTGCTCGAGCAGCTTGTCCAGCTGCGTCTGGTTCTCGGCGACCACGACCCGGCTCCCCGAGTTGGCGACGATGTAGGCGACGTCGGTGGCGTTGGTCGTCGGGTACACGGTGGTGGTCGCCGCGCCCGCGCACATGATGGCGAAGTCGACGAGCACCCACTCGTAGCGCGTCGCGGACGCGAGCGCGACCCGATCCTCCGGCGCGATGCCCAGCGAGATGAGCCCGGCGGCGAGGTTGCCGACGCGTTCGCCAACCTGCTGCCAGGTCACGCTCTCCCAGGTGTGGTCCTGCGGGTAGCGAAAGGCCTCGGCGTCCGGGGTGGCGGCGACGCGGTTGACGAACATGTGCGCCACCGACGGCGCGCGGTTGTCGATCTTGCTGAAGTCGGGCCGCTCCGTTGCGGCCAGTGGTGTGTTCATCAGAGCTAATCCGTTGCTGCCGAACCTAATACCGGCGAGCACCGGTAACCTGTCGATGTTGCCGCGATACGGGTGGGCGGGGCTAGTGACCAAAGTCACGCGCGGCGCGGCAAACGTCCCGGCGCAGCACATGGCCGGTGCCGGGCGCGTACCGTACACCGGGTGAGGGCGCATCGCGCGAATCGAAGTCGGCGGGCATGAACGCCGTCGGCGCAGCGGAACTCGCGGCGCTGCCCGTGTTCGCCGACATTCCCCAGCAGGATCTCGCGGCCCTGGCTTCCGGCCTCGAGCCGCTGCGCGTGGCCGCAGGCCAGGTGCTGACGCGGCAGGGTGACACGGCGGAGTCGTTCGCGATCATCGTGTCCGGTCGAGTCGAGATCCGGCACGTCGGCGCGGACGGCAAAGCGGCGACCGTGGAACTGGAGCCGGGCATCATCATCGGCGAAATCGCGTTGTTGCGGCACTCCACCAGGATGGCGACGGTGGTCGCGAAAGACGACGTGCGCGGCTACCGCGGCGACAGCGCTGCCTTCGACAGCATGCTGGCAATGCCGGTCGTCGCCGACCGGATGGTCCGCACGGCCCGCCAGCGGTTGGCCGCCTACGTCACCCCGATCCCGGTTTCCACCCGGGACGGCGCCGAGCTGCTGCTGCGCCCGGTCCTGCCCGGTGACGCCGAGCGGTCCGCCGGCAGCGGGGCGTTCTCCCGCGAGACGCTGTACCGCCGCTACCAGGGTGGCGCCCCGACGAAGGCTCGGCTGGTGTACTTGTTCGAGGTCGACTATGTCGACCACTTCGTCTGGGTGGTGCTGGAAGCCGCCGCCGGCCCGGACGGCTCGGACGGTCCGGTGGTCGCCGACGCCCGCTTCATCCGCGACGAAGACGACCCCGCCTCGGCGGAGGTCGCGCTCACGGTCGCCGACGCCTACCAGGGCCGGGGGATCGGGACGCTGCTGCTCGGCGCGCTGGCGGTGGCGGCGCGGGTGGACGGCGTCAAGCGGTTCCACGCCCGGGTGCTCGCCGACAATCCGCCCGCCCGCGCGCTGGGTGACAAGGTGAACGCGCGCTGGGATCACGAGGAACCCGGCGTGGTCGTCACGACGGGCGAGATCCCCGAGTTCGAGGACCTGCCGCTCGGCCTCGACGTGCGCCGGCAGATCGAGCGCGTCGCCCGGCAGGTGATCCACGCTTTGGACTGACGCGATCCCGGGAAGTGACGAAGGCCCCTTACCGGAGCGGAGAGGCGGCCGCAGCATTGATCGCATGAAGTCGCTCATCGTGTGCACATCGAAGTCGCACGGCAACACCCGCCGGGTAGCCGACCGAATGGCCGAGGTGCTGGGCGCCGAAGTCGTCGACCCCGAGTCCGTCGACCCCGGAAAGCTGGGCGAATACGATCTCGTCGGCTTCGGGTCGGGCATCTACTACATGGCCTTCGACCCGAGGGTGAAGCGGCTGATCCGCCGCCTCCCCGACGTCGACGGCGTGCGCGCGTTCACGTTCTTCACCAGCGGCGCCCGCGAGATTCCGCTGCTGGACTACACCAAGCCCATCCGGAATCCCCTCGCGGGCAAGGGTTTCGAGCTGCTCGACACGTTCTCGTGCCGTGGGTTCGACACGGTGGGGCCCTTCGGCTTCATCGGCGGGATAAACCGGGGGCGGCCGGACGACCGCGACCTCGACCGCGCCGCGGCGTTCGCCGAACGACTGCGCAAACGGGTGGCGCCGCCGGCGGCCGCTACATGAGCGATGGCAAGCCAAGAGTGCGAGCCGGCGGTCCTGGCGAGCCGGACGTCGAATGACAAATGGCCGATGGCCGGGCGACGCCCTACGGGCAGCCGTTCGGCCATCGGCCCTGGATCATCGAGCGGCGTTACGACTTTTTGCCGCCTACCGCCTGGCCGGCGCTGCGCACCACGGTGCGGAAGAACTCGATCCGCCCGGTGACCAGCTCCTCGGTCAAGTCCAGGGCGGCGTCGATGACGTTCTTGCGCCGCTTCTCATCGGGGATGTCGCCAGTCACCTGGTCGACGAACTTACGGATGGCATCGATGGCCTGCTTACGGCTTGCCTCGACCGATTCGAGCACCTCGTCGGACAGTTCCGCCCAGCGTGACTCGGCCTTTTCCGGTGTCTGTGTCATTGTCGATCTCCTCAGCTTTGTCATGTGTTGCTGCAATTCCTGTCGCAGCGGGACGGCGACTTTGCCGAACCAAACGCTATGACGCAAACACCACCGGCACGAGTGCCTAAAGTCCTTCCTGGGCCGATCATCTGCCCGAGATCGGTGACCTGGAGGTCAAGGACTTTCGCGGCTCTCACCGGGACGTAAGTCCCTAATACGTCGTATCGGGTGCTGCTACTTTGCCACCATGGCAGTGCCGACCGGCGAGGACGAACGACAGTCCAGGGGGATTCCCATCCCGAGCGCCGGCGGCCTGGGTAACGCCGTCAAGCCGTTCATGAACACGGGGCAATACGTGGCCCAGTCGTGGTGGGAATACCGTAACCAAGCACCGGGCGAGCTCCCACTGGCACGACCCACCCTCGCCCTGGCGGCGCATGCATTCCGGGACGAGATCGTCCTGATGGGCCTGAAAGCGCGCCGCCCGCTCAGCCGGCCCGAGCAATTCGAGCGGATCACGGTCGAGGTGAACGCCGCGCTGGAGTTCTACGGCGACCGCGGATGGCTCGACAACCCGAAGCGGTTCTTCGCCGCGCCGCCGCCGCTTTCGGAGCCAGCTGTTCGAAAGGTCAAGGGGGGCAGGCGATCCCAGTTCCGCATGTTCTTCGACAGCGGATACCGGCCGCGGCCCGGCGAACCGGGTGCGCAGCGCTGGGCGGAATACACCGCAAACGATCGCGAATACGCCCTGTTGCTCCGCCACCGGCAGCCGCGGCCCTGGCTGGTGTGCGTGCACGGAACGGAAATGGGGCGCGCGGCAATGGATCTCGCCTTGTTCCGCGCCTGGCGCCTGTATGACGATCTCGGCCTGAACGTGGTTATGCCGGTGCTACCGATGCACGGACCGCGGGCGCGCGGCCTGCCGAGGGGCGCCATATTCCCGGGGGAGGACGTGCTGGACGACGTGCACGCGACGGCGCAGGCGGTCTGGGACATCCGGCGGCTGTTGACGTGGATACGCCGCGAGGAGCCGGACTCCCAGATCGGGCTGTACGGGCTGTCTCTGGGGGGGTACATCGCCGCGCTGGTGGCCAGCCTCGAACGCGGTCTGAACTGCGCCGTCCTGGGGGTTCCGGTCGCCGACCTGGTCGCTCTGCTGGGCAGGCATTCCGGCCTCAGCCACGACGATCCCCGCCGCCACACCATGGAACTCACGGAGTCCATCGGGCGGATGACCTCGCCGTTGTCGCTTCCGCCGCTGGTGCCGAAGCGAGGCCGCTTCATCTACGCCGGCGTCGCAGACCAGGTGGTGCATCCGCGCGAGCAGGTGGTCCGCCTGTGGGAGCACTGGGGGAAGCCCGAGATCGTCTGGTACCCCGGGGGCCACACCGGATTCTTCCGCGCCCGCCCGGTGCAGCGGTTCGTCGAGGCCGCTTTGCACCAGTCCGGTCTTCTGGAGGGGGTGTCGACGCGGCGCGAGCGCCCCGCCTGATCGCGGAGCCCATGTCAGGAGGGACGTCAGGAGGCGCAGGGGGACGCACGAGGGATGCAGGAGGGACTATGAAACCGCTGGATCCGCTCGACGCGGCGATGATGACCGCGGAGGTGGTGTCCAACCCGATGCACGTCGGGGCCGTGCTGATCCTGTCGCCGCCGAAGGGCGCCGGAAAGCGCTACGTCGACAAGCTGCATCGAGAAGCGCTGGCCGGCGCCGATCAGATCGATCCGCGGCTGCGCCGCTATCCGCATCGCGGGTTCGACACGGGAGGCATGTGGGTCTGGCGCGAGCCGGACGCGCTGGACATGAGCCGGCACTGCCGGCGGCGCACGGTGTCAGACGGCGACTTGTGGCGGCTGATCGGCGAACTGGACGCCGAGCGCCTGGAGCGATCCGGACCCATGTGGATGTCGTATCTGATCGACGGCCTCGACGGGGGCCGGTTCGCGTTCTACATCAAGGTGCACCACACCGTCATCGACGGCGTGGCCGGCTTCCAGATGATCACCGACGCGCTGAGCAGCGATCCGAAACGGCGGTCGATGCCACCGTTTTACGCCGACTCCCGCGACCACGCCGCGCCGCCGCCGGCACCCGCCGGCCCGGTGTCCGGTCTGGTCACGCCGGCGCGGTCGCTGCTCGGCGCGGCCGCGTCGAGCGTGGGCCTGATCGGCCGCGTCGTCACGGGCGAGATCTCGACCGTGCTCGACACGCTCGTCGGGCACACGACCGTGCTGCCGTTCGGCGCGCCGCACACCCGGTTCAACGGCCGGCTCGGGCCCGAACGCGCGGTCTCCGCGGGCAGCTGGGCCAAGGAGCGCCTCCGGGCCGTGCAACAGGCCGCCGGGGTCACCGGCAACGAGGTGGTGACCGCGACGGTGGCGGGCGTGCTGCGCCGCTGGCTGCACGACCGCGGCGAGTTGCCCAGGGATTCACTGGTGGCCGCCTGCCCGATCACGGTGCGCGATCACGGTCGCGACGCGGCAGAAGATCAGCACGGCAACAAGTTCGGACTCTGGCTGTGCCCGCTGGGCACCCACCTGGAAGACCCGCTGGCCCGGCTGCAGTTGGTCCACCGGTCGATGACGGAGGGCAAGCACTGGGTGGCCAAACGCGGATCCGCGGCGTCCCTGCTGACGACAGCCGGGAGCATCGCCGCGACGGTGATTGTCCCGCTGCTGCCGTTCACGCAGAAGATCCGGACCGGGTACAACGTGCCGATCTCCTACGTGCCCGGGCCCGCGACCGAAATGTATTGGAACGGAGCGCACGTTGACGAGATGTATCCGGTGTCTACCGTCTACGACGGTCAGGCGCTCAACGTGACGACGTGCTCGTATGCCGACCGGATCGGGTTCGGTTACGCCGCCGGCGCGGACACGGTCCCCGACATCGACAGCCTGATACCCCTTACCGAAAAATGCCTGGCCGAACTCGAGGCCGCCGTGGGCGCCTGATGCCCTGCTCGGCGCGACTTCGCCGCAGCCGGCATCTAGCGCCGCACCGCCGCGGCCCGGCCGACCTGGGCCATGATGCGATACAGGACGATTTCGGACAGGTCGCCGTCGTCGGCGACTCGGGGCAGGCCGCGCCGCCGCAGGAACGTGTCGAGGCGTCGATCAGGCGACCAGTCGGCATAGATCGGGTCCACGTAACGCGACTGCAGGAATTCTGAAGCCAGGGCATCCACATCGGACTCGGTCAACAACGGTGGATGAATACCCATCAGCCGTCCTGCTCCTTTGTTCAGCCGTAACCGCCGCAGCCAAATTACGTCAGACGCCTCGATTATGCCGTCACGCGGGGATTGCGGATAGGGCCCAAAGTCATCACCGCGGGCACATCGGCATGCCCGCGAGGACCCCGAGATGACTATCGACCCTGGCGGGCGCGCGGTCGCCGCGCCCACACTGGCCACCATGGTCAACGCGACGAGACGGATCGCCGAAACCGCCGGGCTGCTCGCGGTGCTGTACGGGGCGCGGCGGTACTACCGCAACTGGGGCGCCACCAAGGCGGAGTGTCAGATGTCGCTGCCCGGCGACGCGCTGGTCGGCGACCCCGCGATCCAGACGACCGAGGCCGTCTACGTCGACGCGCCGGTGTCCGCGGTATGGCCGTGGGTGATGCAGCTGGGCGGGACCAACCCTGACTGGCAACGTCTTTCGGTCGGTGACCGGATTCCGCTGGCGCCCGCAGCCTGGCTGCCCGACGGCGTGAACCTGCGGATTGCCGACCTGGTTCCCGAGAAGTACCTGGTGCTCGCCGCCGGCCGACCGGGCCGGCGCTGGAACGCGGTGTGGTCGTTCCACATCCAGCCGCACTGGGAGGACCGGGTCCGGGTGCTGACGCGCGCCAGGATCGCCCTGCGCCACCCCGGTGAAGTCCTCGCGATGGAGCTCGTCCGTCCGGGCATCGCGCTGGGCACGCGGGGCCTGTTGCTGAGCGTCAAGCACCGGGTCGAGCGGCCCGCCGGGTCGGCGCCGGCGCACCAGCCGATCGCCGAAACCGGTTGACGCGGCTGCGATTCTCCGAGACCGCCGGACGCTTCGGATCCGAGGCGCCGATCGGCGCCCCTTAGTGGCCCGAGCCCTATGTGACCACCGGGCCGATCGGCCGTCGGCGGGAGGTCCAACGGCCCTAGCGACGGCCGGGGCGGCGACCCTAGCTTGATGATGGCGGATAAGGCTGCCCGCCTGCACTGTTGGAGGTGTTGACGTGCGCGATGCGATCCCGCTGGGGCGGATCGCCGGTTTTCCGGTGAAGGTCCACTGGAGCGTCCTGGTCATCCTGTGGTTGTTCACGTGGAGCCTGGCGAGCTCGTTACCCGGTGTGGCCAAAGGGTATTCGCACGGGGCGTACTGGCTGGCCGGAGCGTGCGGCGCGCTGGTGCTGTTGGCGTCGCTGTTGGCCCACGAGCTCGCGCACGCGGTCGTCGCCCGCCGGTCGGGTGTGGCCGTCGGCGACGTGACGCTGTGGCTTTTCGGTGGTGTGACCACCCTCGGCGGCGAGGCGAAAACCCCGAAGGCGGCCTTCCGGATCGCGATCGCCGGCCCGGCCACCAGCCTGGTGCTCGCGGCGGCATTCGGCGCGCTCGTCGCGGCGCTGCACACCGTGCGGGCCGCGCCCATCGTGGTCGGCGTCGCATCCTGGCTGGGCGTCATCAACCTGCTGCTGGGCCTGTTCAACCTGCTGCCCGGCGCGCCCCTGGACGGTGGCCGGGTGCTGCGGGCGATCCTGTGGCGACGGCACGGCGACAGCGTCCGCGCCGGCGTCGGCGCCGCCCACGCCGGGCGGGTGCTCGCCTTCATCCTGATCGGGCTGGGGTTGGCCGAGTTCGTGGCGGGCGGGCTGGTCGGCGGCGTCTGGCTGGCGTTCATCGGCTGGTTCATCTTCACCGCCAGCCGCGAAGAGGAGCATCGGATCACCACCCAGCAGGTCTTCGCGGGGGTTCGCGTGGCCGAGGCGATGACCGCCGGGCCGCATACCGCCCCCGCGTGGCTGACCGTCGACGACTTCATCCACCGTTACGTGCTGGGTGATCGCCATTCGGCGTATCCGGTCGTCGACCCGGACGGATCGGTGGTGGGGCTGGTCACGTTGACCCAACTGCGCGACGTCGGGGCCGCCCAACGCGCTACCGCCCGCGTCGGCGACATCGCCCTGCCCCTGGGCGCGGTGCCGACCGCGACGCCGCAAGAGCCGCTGACCGGGCTGTTGGAGCGGATGTCGGCGGCCGGTCCGCGCAGCCGCGCCCTGGTGTTCGAGGGCGGCCACCTGGTAGGCATCCTCACCCCGACCGACCTGGCGCGGCTGATCGACGTCTACCGGCTCGCCCACCCCGTCCCCGACTACCGACCCAACCCGGTAGGGGGCAGATAGTGACGTTTGGCACTTCTGGGCCGGCTGTGGCGACGCAAGGATCGTCGCGTGCAATCTAGGACGTCCGAGGTATGGGCATCGATCTGGTCGCTCGCGCAGAGCGACGGCTCCGCCTTGTCACCGCGCCACGCGTGCCTGGCGTGCGTGGACGCGGTCGGCGTCAGCGGCGCGGCCCTCATGGTTTCCAGCGGTGCCGACTCGTTGGAGCCGGTCTACCTGACCGACACCCGCGTCGGCGAGGCGGAGAACCTGCAAGCGACGCTGGGCCAGGGCCCGGGAACCGATGCGCTGCAATCGGGCAGGCCGATTCTCGTCGGGGACCTGAGCGCACCGATGAGCGTCGACCGGTGGCCGATGTTCGCGTCGGAGGCGAGCCGGCTCGGGGTGTACGGGATGTACAGCCTGCCGCTGGCGCTGGGCGCCATTCAGGTGGGCGTGCTCGACCTGTACAACGACACTCCCGGGCATCTGAGCCAGGACGAACTGATGGACGCCCTGATCTATGCCGACACCGCCCTGCTGCTGGCGCTCGACGAGCAGAGCGGTATCACGACGGGGCCGGACGGCGAGCACGCCACCGGCCAGGGACCGGTGCTCTGGCATGCCACGGTGCACCAGGCGGCCGGAATGGTCGCGCTGCAGCTGGGTGTGTCGCCGCTGGACGCGCTGGTGCGGCTGCGCGCGTACGCGCACGGAAGCAACAGGCGGCTGACCGACGTCGCGCGCTCGGTCGTCCATGGACGGCTGCGGCTGCCGGGCGGCCGGGAATCCGGCGGGGTCGCCTCCGCGACCGGCCCGGGCCAGGGCGGCCCGTAGCCGCAGCCGGCGTGCCGGGCGTCAGCCGTCAGGCCGGCGAGTCGCGGCTCACGATCACCGGCACCCGCGCCATCTGCGCCACCGTTTCGCTCACCGAGCCCACCAGCATCCCGGCGAATCCGCCGCGCCCGCGGCTGCCGACCACGACCAGCTGAGCGCGCTCGGACTCCTCGGCGAGCTTGCGCGCCGGCTGAGCCTGCACGACGGTGCGGGTGACCGGCACGTCGGGGTACTGCTCCTGCCACCCCGCCAGGCGCTCGGCCAAGACCTCCTCGGCCAGCAATTGTGTTGCAGACCAATCACTCTGCGGATATCCGCCGCCGGACCACTCCGTTGCGTCGAGGTCGCTCCACGAGTGCAGGGCGACCAGGCCGACCCCCCGGCGCGAGGCCTCGTCGAACGCGACCGCGGTCGCCGACTCGGATGCCGGCGAGCCGTCGATGCCGACCAGGACCGGCGCCTGACCCGGCTGCGGCGAACGGTCTTCGTCGTGGATGACGGCGACCGGGCAATGGGCGTGCCGCAGCAGCGCGGAACTGACCGAACCGAGCAGCCTGCCGGGCCACCGGCCGCTGCCCTGTGCCCCGGTGACCACCATTTCGGCGTCCCGGGACAACTCGATCAACGTCGGCACGGCCGCCGCCGCGAAAATCTCGGTGTGCACGCCGGCGGGCCCGCCGTGCTGCGCCGCTTCCTCGACCAACTCGAGGGCCGCGTCGACCAGCCGGCGCCCGTGATCCTGTTGCCACTTCAGCACTCCGGCGGGCATCGGCGTCTTCAGCCAGCCGGACACCTCGGGCGAGACCGCATGGACGAGTGTCAGTGGGACGTGCCGCATTTCGGCGTCCCGGGCCGCCCACCGCACGGCCACCCGTGCGGCCGGTGAGTCGTCGATGCCGACCACTATTCCCAGAGCTGCATCGCGCGATGACATGACCCGTCCTTTGCGTGGTTGGTGGATTTGGCTTGGCCGCTCACGCAGAACCGTATCCGCGCGGGCGGCGCTGCGGTCAGAGCCGTTTGTCACCACCCCGGGCTGGAAGCATTCCCTCGGCCCGACGACATCTTTTTACAAGCTTCGCTGGGTAAAGTCGGGACTCGACCCGTCCGGCGATGCCGAAGGAGCGTGTGGACCCTTGGACTTCCAGGCCGCGTCAATCGGCGAGCCCGCGGGTCGCCGCCGCGAGGTGCTGCGGGTTTTGCGCGCCTCGGCCGATCCCCTGAGCATCATCGCGATCGCCGACGAGCTCGGTGTGCATCCCAACACCGTCCGCTTCCACCTCGACACCCTCCAGGGGGAGGGCTTGGTCGAGCACGTCGAGTTGGGCCGGAAGGGTCCCGGCCGCCCGCCGCTGATGTTCCGCGCGATCCGGCAGATGGACCGCGGCGGAACGCGGCACTACCGGCTGCTCGCCGAGATCCTGACGACGGCGCTGGCGGCCGAGCGGAACCCCCGCGCCAAGGCGCTGGCCGCCGGGCGCGCCTGGGGCCGCAGGCCGGACGGCGGCCTGCCACCTCCGCGGCAAATCCCGCCGACCGTCGACGAGACGATCGACCACCTGGTCGACGCGCTCGACGAGCTCGGGTTCGCGCCCGAGCGGCGGGGGCAACAGCAGATCGGCCTGCGCCACTGCCCCTTCCTGGAACTCGCCGAAAACCGGACCAGCGTCGTCTGCCCCGTGCACCTCGGGCTGATGCAGGGGGCGATGGAGACCTGGCATTCGCCGGTCACCGTCGACCGGCTGGAACCCTTCGCCGAGCCGGACGTGTGCCTCGCCCACCTCGGGCCGGCGGCAACCACGTGACCGCGGGTCTCGCCGTCGCCGTCGCCGTCACCTTCGTGTGGCTCGGAATGGTGCTGGCCATCTCGTTTCTCGAAGCTCCGCTGAAGTTTCGCGCGCCGAACGTGACCTTGTCGATCGGGCTGGGCATCGGGCGGCTGGTGTTTCGCGCGCTCAACGCCGTGGAGGGCTGTTTCGCGCTTCTGCTGGTGGCCGTCATGGTGACCGTCTCGACGCCGGGGCGGGTCGCCGCCGCGTTGTCGGTCGCCATCGCGGCCCTGGCGATCCAGTGGATCGCGGTGCGCCCGCGGCTGACGCGCCGCTCCGACGAGGTGCTCGCCGGGGCCGAGGGACCCCGGTCGCGCGCCCACTACGCCTACATCGCCCTCGAGGGGATCAAGGTGGTGGCGTTGGTGGTGGCGGGGACCCTGCTCCTGGTCGGCTGACCCGGGGCTTTCGACAATGGCAGGAGAGTGCACAGGGTGATGGAATCCATCTCGCTGAACGGGCTGGCGGAGGAGAAGCTGGCCGAGGCCCGGCAGTCGCACAGCGGGCGGGCCGCGCACACCATCCACGGCGGCCACACCCACGAGCTGCGCCAGACCGTGCTGGCGCTGCTCGCCGGCCACGACCTCGCCGAGCACGACAGCCCCGGCGAGGCGACGCTGCAGGTGTTGCAGGGCCACGTCCGGCTGAGCGCCGGCGACGACGCCTGCGACGGCAAGGCCGGTGACTACCTCGTGCTTCCGGCGCGGCGGCACGCACTGCACGCGGTCGAGGACTCGGTGGTCATGCTGACCGTGCTGAAGACCATGCCCGCGTCCGAGTAGCCGCCACCCTCGCCGAGACATAAACCACCCCGACTCCGCCCGGCGTGGCGTCGCAGCAATTTATGTGTCGCCGGCTTGGCCGGACGCTCGGCCCTGAAGTGTCACACCCCGCGCAGGTAGCGCTTGGCGATGAGCCGCTGCGCCACCGTGACCAGCGGCCCGGCGGCCTTGCTCCACCACGTCGCGGGCCGCGAGAACGCCGTCACCTCGGCGAACACCGCGTCGGTGGCGGGGTCGTGGCGCACGACGAAGCGTTCCTCGCCGGACTCGGGGTGGCCCGGCAGCGTGCCGTACCCGAACCCGCGGATGTCGGGTTCATCGATGACGTAGACCACCCGGCACGGCGCGGGCAGGAAGCCCATCCGCACCAGCACCACCGTGTCGACGGCCGCGACCTCCGAGCCGGCCCGCACCCGAAGGCCCGCGCCGCGCTGCATGCCCCAGCGCATCACGGCATCGGCGGCACGCTCGAATCGTTCTCGGCCCGTGCCGATTTGGCGCGCGACGTGCAGGTGCCCGTACCCCGCGGGAAGCCGCTCGGACGCGGTGGCGCCCACCTCGGAGTAGGTCAGGGGAAGTTCTTCGAGCGCTGCCAGGTCCACACGTCCAGCGTACGGTCGTAGAAGTGACCAGTCAGACCACTAAACAGACCACTGCCCAAGCATCCGGAACGTTCACCATCGGCGGCGACCTGACCGTCAACCGCCTCGGCTTCGGCGCCATGCGCCTGACCGGCAAGGGAGTGTGGGGGCCGCCCGCGGACCGCGACGAATGCGTCCGGGTGTTGCGGCGCGCCGTCGAGCTCGGGGTGAACTTCATCGACACCGCGGACTCCTATGGTCCCTACTACTCCGAGGAGATCATCCGCGAGGCGCTGCACCCCTATGACGGCCTGGTGATCGCGACCAAGGCGGGCCTGCTGCGCACCGGCCCGGACGTCTGGATTCCGCTGGGCAACCCGAGCTACCTGCGCCAGGAGTGCGAGATGAGCCTGCGGCGCCTCGGGGTGGACACCATCGACCTGTTCCAGCTGCACCGCATCGACCAGAACTTCCCGCTGGAGGATCAGGTCGGCGAGCTCGTCAAACTGAAGAACGAGGGCAAGATCCGCCACATCGGGCTGTCGGAGGTCGACGTCGACCAGCTCACCGCGGCCCAGCAGGTCACCGAGATCGTGTCGGTGCAGAACATGTACAACCTGGCCTCGCGCGGGGCCGAGAAGCTGTTGGACGCGGCGACGGACCAGGGCATCGGCTTCATCCCGTGGTTCCCGCTGGCCGCCGGGCCGCTGGCCGCCCCCGACGGCCCGCTGCAACGCATCGCCGCCGACCACGACGCGTCGCCGTCGCAGCTGGCGCTGGCCTGGCTGCTGAAGCGGTCGCCGGTGATGCTGCCCATCCCGGGCACCTCCAGCGTCGCGCACCTCGAGGAGAACGTCGCGGCCGCCGGCATCACCCTCAGCGACGACGAGTTCGACGCGCTGTCGACCGCCGGGGGGCAGCAGACGGTGTAGCAATAGGGTGTCCTGGTGGCCGGCGACAAGCAGAAACACCACCCGGGCGGCGGGTTCAATCCGCCCGAACCGACCACCGACGGCGGCCCCGACTACGGCCGCTTCATCGACGCCGTCCGCAAGATGCAGGACCACGCCCGCGCCGTAAACGCCCCGGACGAGGTGATCACCGAGGCCGCCGACCTGCTGGAGAAGGTGTCGGCGCTGCTGAGCCCGTTCGACGCCGACGAGTGGGCGTCGCCGTCGGGCCGCCGGATGGACCTGCCGATGCGGGGCAACATCCTGACCGTCCCCATGTCGGCGCGCAAGGGCGACGACGGCCGCATCCACGGCTGGGCCCGCTTCGCCCGGTTCCACCTGGGCCGCAACGGCGCCGTGCACGGTGGCTGCCTGGGCATGCTGTTCGACACCCTGCTCGGGTTGTCGGCGGTGATCCTCACCGAGAGCCGCCGTCAGCGCACCGCCTACCTCAAGATCGACTACCGCCACATCGTCCCGATCGAGAAGGAACTCCAGTTCGACGCCGGGGTGGACCGGGTGGAAGGCCGCAAGATCTTCGTATCGGGCCGGCTGACCGACGGCGACACCCTGCTGGCCGAGGCCGAGGCGCTGTTCGTGCGGCTCAAGCCTGGCCAGCCGTAACGCTCTGGCCGGCCGGGTCGCCTTCGCACCGCACTGGTACCTACGTCGGCGGGCAGTTCGCTTGCCCACCCCCATCGTCCGGCGCCTTGGGTTACTCGACGTTCGCCCCGATAGCATGGTCGCGTTCGTTCGCATCTGCCGAAACCTTGGAGACCCACCCGATGAGCGCCCCCGCCAACCCCGCCCAGGCAGCCCGTATCCGGGTTCCCGCGGGCACCACCGCGGCCGCCGCCGTCGGTGCGGCGGGGCTCCCGCGGCGGGGCTCGCCCGACGCCGTCGTGGTGGTGCGCGACGCGGACGGCAAACTGCGCGACCTGAGCTGGGTGCCCGACGCCGACGCCGAGGTCGTCCCGGTGGCGGCCAACACCGACGAGGGCCGCAGCGTCATCCGGCACTCGACCGCGCACGTGCTGGCCCAGGCGGTCCAGGACCTTTTCCCCCAAGCCAAATTGGGCATCGGCCCGCCCATCACCGACGGCTTCTACTACGACTTCGACGTGCCCGAACCCTTCACGCCGGAAGACCTGACCAAGCTCGAGAAGCGGATGCGGCAGATCGTCAAGGACGGGCAGCTCTTCGACCGCCGCGTCTACGAATCCAAGGACCAGGCGCGCAAGGAACTGGCCAACGAGCCCTACAAGCTCGAGCTCGTCGACGACAAATCCGGCGACCCCGACGTGATGGAGGTCGGGGGAGACGAGCTCACCGCGTACGACAACCTCAATCCCCGTACCCGCGAACGGGTTTGGGGCGACCTGTGCCGCGGCCCGCACATCCCCACCACCAAGCACATCCCGGCGTTCAAGCTGACCAGAAGCTCGGCGGCCTACTGGCGGGGCGACCAGCAGAACGCCAGCCTGCAACGCATCTACGGCACCGCCTGGGAGTCACAGGAGGCGCTCGACCGGCACCTCGAGCTCATCGAGGAGGCCCAGCGCCGCGATCACCGCAAGCTGGGCGTCGAGCTGGACCTGTTCAGCTTCCCCGACGAAATCGGTTCCGGCCTGGCGGTTTTCCACCCGAAGGGTGGCGTCGTGCGCGCCGAGCTGGAGGACTACTCGCGGCGCAAGCACGCCGAGGCCTCCTACCAGTTCGTCAACACCCCGCACATCACCAAAGAACAGCTGTACATCACCTCGGGCCACCTCGAGTGGTACGCCGACGGCATGTTCCCCCCGATGCACATCGACGCGGAGTACAACGAGGACGGCACGGTGCGCAAGCCCGGGCAGGACTACTACCTCAAGCCGATGAACTGCCCGATGCACCACCTGATCTACCGGTCTCGCGGCCGCTCTTACCGCGAACTGCCGCTGCGGCTCTTCGAGTTCGGCAGCGTCTACCGGTATGAGAAGTCCGGCGTGGTGCACGGGCTGACCCGGGTGCGGGGCATGACACAGGACGACGCCCACATCTACTGCGCGCCGGAGCAGATGCGCGACGAACTGGCCTCGCTGTTGCGGTTCGTGCTCGACCTGCTGGCCGACTACGGGCTCAACGACTTCTATCTGGAGCTGTCCACCAAGGATCCGGACAAGTACGTGGGCTCCGACGAGGCGTGGGAGGAAGCCACCGAGGTGCTGCGCGAGGTCGCCGAGAGCTCGGGCCTGCATCTGGTTCCCGACCCCGGCGGTGCGGCGTTCTACGGTCCCAAGATCTCCGTCCAGGTCAAGGACGCGCTGGGCCGCAGCTGGCAGATGTCGACCATCCAGCTCGACTTCAACATGCCGGAGCGGTTCGATCTGGAATACACGGCCGGCGACGGCTCCCGGCGGCGGCCGGTGCTCATCCACCGGGCGCTGTTCGGCTCGATCGAGCGGTTCTTCGGCATCCTCACCGAGCACTACGCGGGCGCCTTCCCGGCGTGGCTGGCCCCGGTCCAGGTGGTCGGCATCCCCGTCGCCGACGAGCACATTGCTTATCTGGAAGGCATTGCGGCGCAGCTGAAGTCGCATGGAGTCCGCGTCGAGGTGGACAGCAGCGACGACCGGATGGCCAAGAAGATCGTCCAGCACACCGCGCTGAAGGTGCCGTTCATGCTGCTGGCCGGCGACCGCGACGCGCAGGCCGGGGCCGTCAGCTTCCGCTTCGGCGACCGTTCCCAGATCAACGGCGTGCCCCGCGACGCGGCGGTCGACGCCATCGTCACGCTGGATCGCCGACCGCGAAAATGCTTCCCCCACAGCCGAACTCGTCAAGGTGGCGCCAGGTGAGTAGACCGGAAGGCGCCGACGACGCGATTCTCGACACGGGCGTCGGCCAACGCGACCACCTGCAGCGGCTGTGGACGCCGTACCGGATGACCTACCTGGCCGAATCGCCGATGAAACGCGAGAATGCCGAGCCCGCCCAGCCCTTTACCGACATCCCGCGGATGTCGGACGAGGAGGGGCTGGTGGTCGCCCGCGGGGGACTCGTCTACGCCGTGCTCAACCTCTACCCGTACAACCCCGGGCACCTGATGGTGGTGCCCTATCGACGAGTGTCCGAGCTGGAGGACCTGACGGAGGCCGAAAGCGCCGAGTTGATGGCCTTCATCCAGAAGGCGATCCGCGTCATCAAAGCGGTGTCGCGGCCGCACGGCTTCAACGTCGGCCTGAACCTGGGCACCTCGGCGGGCGGATCGCTGGCCGAGCACCTGCACGTGCACGTGGTGCCGCGCTGGGGCGGCGACGCCAACTTCATCACGATCATCGGCGGGTCGAAGGTTATCCCGCAGTTGCTGCGGGAGACCCGCCAATTGCTGGCCACCGAGTGGGCGAACCAGTCATGAGCGCCGTCCAGTCAAGCGATGGGGTGGGGGCACTGCCCAGCTCCGCGGGAACCCCACCCGCTTGCGGGGGAGAGCGCCGCGGATGAGCAAAGCGCCGTTCCTGTCCCGGGCGGCGTTCGCGCGGCTCACCGGTCCGGCCGCGCGGGCCTGCCTGCGGATCGGCCTGACACCCGACGCCGTCACCGTCCTGGGCACCACCGGCTCCGTGGCCGGGGCGCTGACGCTGTTCCCGATGGGCAAGCTGTTCGCCGGCGGCTGCGTGGTGTGGTTCTTCGTCCTGTTCGACATGCTCGACGGCGCCATGGCCCGGGAACGCGGCGGCGGCACCCGTTTCGGGGCGGTGCTGGACGCCACCTGCGACCGGATCAGCGACGGCGCGGTGTTCTCCGGTCTGCTGTGGTGGATCGCCTTCGGCATGCACGACAAGCCGCTGGCGGCGGCGACGCTGATCTGCCTGGTCACCTCGCAGGTGATCTCCTACATCAAGGCCCGGGCCGAAGCCAGCGGGCTGCGCGGCGACGGCGGCATCATCGAGCGGCCGGAGCGGCTGATCATCGTGCTGGTGGGTGCCGGCGTGTCGGATTTCCCGTTCGTCGCCTGGCCGCCCGCGCTGCCGGTGGCGATGTGGCTGCTGGCCGCGGCCAGCGTCGTCACCTGCGTGCAGCGGCTGCACACCGTGCGAAAGTCACCCGGCGCGACGGGACCCATGCCGTGATCCCGGGCCGCAGCGCGCTCAGCGCCCCGGGCCGTGTGCTCACGGGGCTGGTATCCGGGGCTCAGACCGACCGGGTGACCGAGCGGATGTCCGATTGGTCCTACGCCGCCGGCTGGATGGCCGTGCGGGCGATGCCCGAATTCGCCGCGCGCAGGGCGTTCGCCACCGGCGCGCGCTACGCGGCCCGCGGCGGCGGGCCGCAGCAGCTGCGCAAGAACCTGGCCCGCGTCATCGGCGTGCCGCCGGCCGACGTGCCGGACGCGCTGATGCGGGCCGCGGTGGCCTCCTACGCCCGCTACTGGCGCGAGGCGTTCCGCCTGCCGACCATGAACCTGCCCGCGCTGGCCCGTCAGCTGCACGACTCGGTGCAGGGGCAGGACAACCTCGCCGCCGCGCTGGCCGCAGGCCGCGGCGCGGTCTGCGCGTTGCCGCACAGTGGCAACTGGGACATGGCCGGGGTATGGCTGGCGCACACCCACGGCACGTTCACCACCGTCGCGGAGCGCCTCAAACCCGAGTCGCTGGCCCGCCGCTTCATCGCCTACCGCGAAGGCCTCGGATTCGAGGTGTTGCCGCTGTCCGGCGGCCGACGACCGCCCTTCGAGGTGTTGTGCGAGCGGCTGCGCGCCAACCGGGTGGTGTGCCTGATGGCCGAGCGAGACCTCACCCGCACCGGCGTCGAGGTCGATTTCTTCGGTGAACCCACGCGAATGCCGGCCGGGCCGGCCAAGCTCGCGATCGAGACCGGCGCGGCGTTGCTGCCATCGCACTGCTGGTTCGACGGCGACGGCTGGGGCGTCTGGATGCAGCCCCCGCTGGACTGCAGCAGCGGCGACGTCCGTGAGGTCACCCAGGCGCTGGCCGACCGGTTCGCCGAGAACATCGCCGCCCACCCCGAGGACTGGCACATGCTGCAGCCGCAGTGGCTGACCGACCTGTCGGACGCCAAGCAGGCCCGGCTGAGAGCAACCTGATGCGCATCGGCATGGTCTGTCCCTACTCGTTCGACGTGCCGGGCGGGGTGCAGTCGCACGTCCTGCAACTCGCCGCCGTGATGCGCGCCCGCGGGCACGAGGTCAGCGTGCTCGCGCCGTCGTCGCCGAACGCGTCGCTGCCGGACTACGTCGTCTCCGCCGGCCGGGCCGTCCCCATTCCCTACAACGGGTCGGTGGCGCGGCTGCGGTTCGGGCCGGCCACCCACCGCAAGGTCAAGAAGTGGCTCGCCGACGGCGAATTCGACGTGCTGCACCTGCACGAGCCCAACGCGCCGAGCCTGTCCATGCTGGCCCTCAACATCGCCGAGGGCCCGATCGTGGCGACGTTTCACACGTCGACCACCAAGTCGCTGACGCTGACCGTCTTCCAGGGCATCCTGCGGCCGATGCACGAGAAGATCGTCGGCCGGATCGCGGTGTCCGACCTGGCCCGGCGCTGGCAGATGGAGGCACTGGGGACCGACGCGGTGGAAATCCCCAACGGCGTCGACGTCGCGTCGTTCGCCTCGGCGCCGCGGCTGGACGGATATCCGCGGCCGGGCAAGACGGTGCTGTTCCTGGGACGCTACGACGAGCCCCGCAAGGGCATAGCGGTCCTGCTCGAGGCGTTGCCGCGGGTAGTCGAGCGCTTCGGGGATCTGCAGGTCCTTGTCGTCGGCCGCGGCGACGAGGAGGAATTGCGGGAGCAGGCCGGCGAACTGGCCGAACATCTGAGCTTCCTCGGCCAGATCGACGACGCCCAGAAGGCGTCGGCCATGCGCAGCGCCGACGTCTACTGCGCGCCGCACACGGGCGGCGAGAGCTTCGGCATCGTGCTCGTCGAGGCGATGGCCGCCGGCACGGCGGTGGTGGCCAGCGACCTCGACGCCTTCCGCCGCGTGCTGCTCGACGGCAAGGCCGGGCGTCTGGTCGCGGTCGGTGACGGTGAGGCGCTGGCCGGGGCGCTCATCGAGGTGCTGGAGAACGACGCGCTGCGGCGACGGTATGTGGCGGCGGGTTCGCAGGCCGTGCAGCGCTACGACTGGTCGGTGGTGGCCGGCCAGATCATGCGCGTCTACGAGACGGTCGCCGGTTCGGGCGCCAAGGTGCAGGTGGCCAGCTGATGACGTGGCTGATCGTCGCGATCGCGGTGCTGGTGGTGGTGCTGGCGGTGGTGGGCACCTGGGCGTACCGGACCGCCAACCGGCTGGACCGCCTGCACGTCCGCTACGACCTCTCCTGGCAGGCGCTGGACGGTGCGCTGGCGCGGCGCGCGGTGGTGGCGCGTGCGGTCGCGATCGACGCGTACGGCGGGGGACCCGAGCGCCGCCGGCTGGCCGGGCTGGCCGACGCCGCGGAGAACGCCCCGCGACACGCGCGGGAGTCGCGTGAAAACGAGCTCTCCGCCGCGCTGGCGATGGTCGACCCGGCGTCGCTGCCGGCGGGCCTGATCGCGGAGTTGGCCGATGCCGAGGCGCGGGTGCTGCTGGGCCGCCGCTTCCACAACGACGCCGTCCGCGACACCCTCGCGCTGCGCGAGCGATTCCTGGTGCGGACCCTTCGTCTCGGCGGAACAGCCGCGCTGCCAAGCTATTTCGAGATCGTCGAGCGGCCGCACGCGCTGGCGCACGGCGATCAGGGGGTGCTCAACCACCGCACGTCGGCGCGGGTGGTGCTGCTCGACGAGACCGGCGCGGTGCTGCTGCTGTGCGGCTCGGATCCAGCCATCGCCGATGCCGACCCGCCGAAGTGGTGGTTCACGGTCGGTGGCGAGGTGCGCGCCGGGGAGCGGCTGGCCGAAGCCGCCGCGCGCGAGGTGTTCGAGGAGACCGGGCTGCGGGTCGCGGCGGCCGACATGATCGGGCCCGTCTGGCGGCGCGACCAGGTCTTCGAGTTCAACGGCTCGCTGATCGACAGCGAGGAGTTCTTCTTCGTGCACCGCACCCGCCGGTTCGAGCCGTCCGGCGTCGGCCGGACCGAGTTGGAGCGCCGCTACCTGCACGGCCACCGCTGGTGCGATGCCGACGACATCGCCGGGCTGGTCGCCGCCGGCGAGCAGGTATACCCGCTGCAACTTAGCGAGTTGTTGCCCGCGGCCAACCGGCTGGCGGACGCCGGGCTGGGCAACGAGGTGGCCGGCGGCGCGCCCCAGCCCATCCGCTGACACCCGGCATCGGTCCCGTTCGGAGCGCCGGCCTCGCCGGCTTGCCTCTTCGCCATCACCGGGTACGTCAGGCCATTGCCGCAACGCGATAGTGGGTCATCCGATCAATCCGGTCTGGGGTAGGGGGTAGTTCAGATCGGGGTTGAATACGGGACTGAACGGGTATTGGCCGATCGGGTAGTAGGAGCCGGGCAGCAGGTTCACGTCGACTAGCGCAGCCTCCGAGCCCTGGATGGTGCCGAGCACCAAGTCGTTGCCGACGACGGGCCAATTGGGGAATTCAAGCAACGACGCGTGGGTAGGGATGTTGGCGTACTCTCCGGACCCGTATCCCATATCCACGAGCACCCGCAGATCCGGCTGCAACAGGTCCGTCAGGGCTTTGCCGTAGGGCGGCGGCGGGGGCGCGACGTATGGCGGGATCCCCTTTTGGAGCGGCTCGAGCAGCGGCAAGTTCGGCGTCAGGACCATGTAGTAGGTCGTGTTCCCGGTGTAGCCGGGCGATGTCGGCAGTTGCTGTGCCACCTCTGTCTCGTGCGAGTAGTCCACATAATCGTGCGGGCCGTAAAGGAACCCGGCTACCGCGTTGGCGTCGCTGATGAGGTTCAGCGGGTAGCGGGGGAAGTCCGCGACGCCGTCGTACTGGTTGGTGTAGATCGCGGTCTGGTAGGGCGAATTCGGTGGGGTTGCGCCGTTGAAGGTCACGCCCAGGATGGGGATATGCAGGCCTTCGAACCGCTCGAACACCCCGCCGTTGGGATTGCCCGGATTGCCGGTCAAGACGAATTTGACCTGGCTGGTGCCGGGTGATCCGTTGGCCATCAGCCACCGGATTTCGTCGGTGAGCACAAGCGAGCCCTGCGATGTGCCCCAGACGTTGACCGTATGCCCGAGGCCGAGCTGGGTCAGGATCGCGTCGTTCAGGGTCTGAGTGCCCAAGTAAGCGGACTGGTCCAGCGTCAAACTGCCCAGCCGGGGGGTGAACGGCCAGAACTCCTCCGGGGTGTACAGCAGGTAAGGGCTGGGGGCGCCGGGGAAGTACACCCTGCCGATCTTGGCGAGTAGTGCCGGTGGGAGCGTGGTGTACCCCGTGCCGATCACCACCAGCGTGGTCGGATCGGTAGTGCCGGGGATCTCGGTGACGGGGCTGGTTACCGCCGGTGAGCGCGAAAAGAGCCGTTGGGCGCCGGTCACGGCGCTGCGCAGCGCGTCCGCGCAAGCGGCTTCCATGGCCTCATACGACGACAGCGATGATGCGAGGGTCGCGACGAACTCACTGTGGAAGCGCTCGGCGAGGGCGGCCAGCCCCTGGTACGTCCGGCCGTGCTCACTGAAAAGCGACGCGATGGCCGCCGATACTTCGTCGGCGCCGGCAGCCGGAATCGTGGTTGTGGGGAAGTCGGCGGCGGCGTAACCGGCACCTATTGACGCGCCGAGGCGACTTACGTCTTGCGCTGCTTGGGACAGGACTTCGGGATCACACCACATACGACATCGCTGCTTGCCGGATCATCGACACATCGCTGCACCGGATAGGTATGGAAAGTACCGCTGATGGTAAGGAGCCTTTCTCGGTAGCCCCCGCCGCGTTGATGACCAACCTATTGGCTTTTCGGGCAGTGAGAAACCCTATGACCCGCTCCGCAGGACTTCCGGCGTCGTCACCAGACATTCCCCGGTTGTTCGTCGGCGGTCGGTTCGGCGGCGGGATCGTGTTGGGCGGCCCGCCCCCGAGGACCGAAGCAGCCGAGAATGGTCCGTTGGGCACCACTAGACTGGTGCCCGAATTGACGTGGCGAAGGAGAGTTGTGGACAGCGCCGGACAGTCGAGCCAGGCCAGCCAGACCGGAACGCCGCGCGTCAAACGTGGCATGGCCGAGATGCTCAAGGGCGGCGTCATCATGGACGTCGTCACCCCGGAGCAGGCCCGCATCGCGGAGGGTGCCGGCGCGGTGGCGGTGATGGCCCTGGAACGGGTGCCCGCCGATATCCGCGCCCAGGGCGGCGTGGCACGGATGAGCGATCCCGAGATGATCGAGGGCATCAAGGACGCCGTCACCATCCCGGTGATGGCCAAGGTCCGCATCGGGCATTTCGTCGAGGCGCAGATCCTGCAGAGCCTCGGCGTGGACTACGTCGACGAGTCCGAGGTACTGACCCCGGCCGACTACACCCACCACATCGACAAGTGGAAGTTCACCGTGCCCTTCGTGTGCGGGGCGACCAACTTGGGCGAGGCGCTGCGGCGCATCGGTGAGGGCGCGGCGATGATCCGGTCCAAGGGCGAGGCGGGCACGGGCGACGTCTCCAACGCGACCACCCACATGCGGGCCATCAGCGGCGAGATCCGCCGGCTGACATCGTTGTCCGAGGACGAATTGTTCGTCGCCGCAAAGGAATTGCAGGCCCCGTACGAGCTCGTGGTCGAGGTGGCCCGGGCCGGCAAGCTTCCGGTCACGCTGTTCACCGCGGGCGGCATCGCCACGCCCGCCGACGCGGCGATGATGATGCAGCTGGGCGCCGAGGGCGTCTTCGTCGGCTCCGGCATCTTCAAGTCCGGCGCCCCCGAGCACCGCGCCGCCGCGATCGTCAAGGCGACCACCTTCTACGACGACCCCGACGTGCTGGCCAAGGTGTCCCGCGGGCTGGGCGAGGCCATGGTGGGCATCAACGTCGAGGACATCGCAGCGCCGCATCGCCTGGCCCAGCGCGGCTGGTAAGAACACTCCGTGTCGATCGAGCAGATCCTCGATCTCGAACAACTCGAGGTCAACATCTACCGCGGGCGCGTCTTCAGCCCGGACTCGGGATATTTCCAGCGCACGTTCGGTGGGCATGTGGCCGGCCAATCGCTGGTGTCGGCGGTGCGCACCGTCGAGCCCGGCCACCTGGTGCACTCGCTGCACGGCTACTTCATCCGGCCGGGGGATGCCAATGCGCCGACCATCTTCCTCGTCGAGCGCCTCCGCGACGGCGGCTCGTTCTGCACCCGGCGGGTCAACGCCGTCCAGCACGGCGAGACCATCTTTTCCATGTCGGCGTCGTTCCAGGCCGACCAGGAAGGCATCACCCACCAGGACGCCATGCCCGCGGCGGCGCCGCCGGACGGCCTGCCGGGTCTGAGCTCGATGAAGGTCTTCGACGAGGCCGGCTTCCGGCAGTTCGAGGAGTGGGACGTCCGGATCGTGCCGCGGGAGCTACTGGAGCTGGTGCCCGGCAAGGCCTCCCAGCAGCAGGTCTGGTTCCGCCACCGCGACCCCCTGCCCGACGACCCGGTGCTGCACATCTGCGCGCTGGCCTACATGAGCGACCTCACGCTGCTCGGATCGGCTCAGGTCACCCACCTCGACGAGCGCGAGCACCTGCAGGTGGCGTCGCTGGACCACGCGATGTGGTTCATGCGGATGTTTCGTGCGGACGAGTGGTTGCTCTACGACCAGTCCTCGCCGTCGGCCTGCGGGGGACGGGCGCTCTGCCAGGGCAAGATCTTCAATTCCTCGGGCGAGATGGTCGCGGCGGTCATGCAGGAGGGCCTGACCCGCTTCCCGCGCGGGTACCTTTCGGCGAAGACGTGAGCACCCCCCGGATCGGCGTGCTGGCGCTGCAGGGCGACACTCGGGAGCATGTGGCCGCGCTGGCCGAGGCGGGCGCCGAGCCGGTGCCGGTGCGCCGCCGCGGCGAACTCGAGGCGGTCGACGGGCTGGTCATCCCCGGCGGCGAATCCACCACGATGAGCCACCTGCTGGTCGACCTCGAGCTGCTGGAGCCGCTGCGCGGGCGGCTGGCGGACGGAATGCCGGCCTACGGCGCGTGCGCAGGCATGATCCTGCTGGCCTCCGAGATCCTGGACGCCGGCGCGCGGGGAAGGCAGGCGCTGCCGCTGCGGGCGATCGATATGACGGTGCGCCGCAACGCCTTTGGTCGACAGGTCGACTCGTTCGAGGGTGACGTCGCGTTCGCGGGCTTCGACGACCCGGTGCGGGCGGTGTTCATCCGCGCGCCGTGGGTGGAGCGGGCGGGCGACGAAGTGCGGGTGCTGGCGAGCGCCGCGGGCCACGCCGTCGCCGTCCGGCAGGGCCCGATGCTGGCGACGGCTTTTCACCCGGAAGTGACCGGCGACCGGCGCGTGCACCAGTTGTTCGTCGACATCGTGCGCGGAACCGCCTGAGGCAACGACGCCCGCTGGCCACGGCACCCAACCCTGGACCAGGCGATTTCGAAACGCGATAGCGGATGCGCTATCGCGTTCTTCAATGAGCAAACCCCGGACAGTCTGTGACGCTTGAGACGCCTGAGCTGGACGGGGTGACGGGGGCAACCGGTGCAACGCCTCCACGTAGACTCGGCAGGCGAACGAGCAACAGAAGAGGTAAGACACTGCGATGAGCGGCCATTCCAAGTGGGCCACCACCAAGCACAAGAAGGCCGTCGTCGACGCCCGTCGCGGCAAGATGTTCGCCCGTCTGATCAAGAACATCGAGGTTGCCGCTCGCGTCGGCGGCGGTGACCCGGCGGGCAACCCCACGCTCTACGACGCGATCCAGAAGGCGAAGAAGAGCTCGGTGCCCAATGAGAACATCGAGCGGGCCCGCAAGCGTGGGGCCGGCGAGGAGGCGGGCGGCGCCGACTGGCAGAACATCACCTACGAGGGCTATGCACCCAACGGTGTGGCGGTGCTGA
Source organism: uncultured Actinomycetota bacterium (assembly GCA_963824505.1). GTDB lineage: Bacteria > Actinomycetota > Actinomycetes > Mycobacteriales > Mycobacteriaceae > Mycobacterium. The sequence continues at coordinate 127,032 of CAWGPS010000004.1, read as the reverse complement.
TCGAGTGCCTGACCGACAATCGCAACCGTGCGGCGAGCGAGGTGCGGGTGGCGATGACGCGCAACGGCGGCACCATGGCCGATCCGGGTTCGGTCTCGTATCTGTTCTCCCGCAAGGGCGTGGTCACGTGCGAGAAGAACGGCCTGAGTGAGGACGACGTGCTGGCGGCCGTGCTGGAGGCGGGCGCCGAGGACGTCAGCGATCTGGGCGACTCGTTTGAAATCGTCTCCGAGCCGGGTGATCTCGTCGCGGTGCGCACCGCTCTGCAAGATGCCGGCATCGACTACGAATCGGCGGAGGCCAGCTTCCAGCCGTCGGTCAGCGTGCCGGTCGACGTCGAGGGTGCGCGCAAGGTGTTCAAGCTCGTCGATGCGCTCGAGGACAGCGACGACGTGCAGAACGTCTACACCAACGTCGATCTCTCCGACGAGGTGCTGGCGGCGCTCGACGAGGAGTGAGTCGCGACCGGAGTCGGCGGAAAGCTTCGGCGCTACCCGCGGCGATCGCCCAAACCGCGTTCGACGTGGCCGGGACGAGGTTGGTGGACAGGTGGACATCGTGGACGGTGGCGAGGGCTCCGGTACCTCCAGGCACGACCGCATCCTCGACGCGGCGCTGGAGGTGTTTTCGGTCCACGGAACCTCGAATGCGACGCTGCAGATGGTCGCCGGGGCCGCGGGGGTGTCCGTCGGACTGGTGCAGCACCATTTCGGCTCGAAGGACGGGTTGATCGAGGCGGTCGACGCCTACGCGCTGGGGATCATCGCCTCCAAGCTGTCGACGCCCCTGCAGGAGCCGGTGCCTGATTACCTCCCCGAGATGGGCCGGCAGGTGACCTTACTGCTCGCCGAGCACGCGACCGTGGTCGACTACCTGACTCGTCAGGTGGTGAATGGCAGCCCCGCCGGTGTGGCAATCTTCGATGCGCTGGTGGCGATGGGTATCGCGCGGTGGCAGCGACTGGTCGAAAACGGTGCCACCGCCGCCGATCTCGACCTGTTGTGGGCGGCGCTCAACCCGCTGATCTTGACGCTGGGCACGATAACGCTTCGCCGACATCTCGACCGCCACCTCCCGGAACCGCTCGAGACCCCCGCTCAGTTGCAGCGTTGGGAGCGCTCCGTCAACATGCTGCTCCGCGGGAATCTTCGGCCGTAGCCCGGCCCGGTTGACTTCCCGGGCCTGACCGGGATCCAATATGCGCGTATGGGACAATATCGCGATATGGTAGCTGGCCCGGCCCCGGTATCGGGCAACGTCGGTAGTCGCGAGTTGGTTCGCGCCCTCGATGGGTTTGCTGGTCCGGCCAAGTCGGTGGTGATGCAGGCGCATGACGAGGCCTATCGCTATGCCAGCTACTACATTGGCACGGCACATATTTTGCTGGCCCTGGTATCGGACGCCGAGTGCCCGATCGCGTCGGCGCTACAGGCCCGGGCGGCGGGATCCCACGTGGTGCGCCGCCGTTTCGAGCAGGGCGTCGGCCCGGCGGCCCGGCAGCCCCCTCGGTTGGTGCACCTGCCGTACAGCCTCAACGCGAAATCAGCGCTCATCGGTGCGGCCTGCCGGGCCCGCATTGGCGGTTCGCCCACCGGCCGCGGCCACCTCTGGTGGGCCCTGAGCCGCATCCCGGGCTCGTCGGCGGCCGAGATATTGATCGGGCTCGGCCAGCTCGACTACGTCCAAAGCGCGTCCGACCGCGACGGCGCGGGCGAACACGAGCAGCCGGGCGCGCCTTCGTCCGCGCCTTAGTCGTAGCCGTGGCGCATGTCCCCGACGATGCGCGGATTCTCCAGGGTGGAGGGTTCCAGAGTTCGGGGACCGATGTCGGACGAGAAGACCGTCGAGGCGTCGAGCACCTGCGGGTTGAGGAAGCGCAGCGGCGGCGCATCGGGAGGCATGGTCGGCACGGGCGGCGTCGCCGCGCGGTTCGCCAGCGCGAAACCCCAGTCGCCGAACGTGGGCACGTGCACGTGGTAGGGGGTGACCGCGTAGCCGGCCGCCCGCACCGTGGACACGGTCCGCCAGAACGCCGTCGCGGTCGAGAACGGGCTGCCCGCCTGGACGACCATCAGGCCCCCGGGTGCCAGCGCGCGCGCCACCAGCGCGTAGAACTCGGTCGAGTACAGCCGGCCCAGCACGGGCGTGTCGGGGTCGGGTAGGTCGACGAGGATCGCGTCGAACCGGTCGTCGGCGCCGTTGAAGGGCCGGCGCAGCCAGGTCATGGCATCGCCGATCACGACGTTCACGCGAGGGTTGTCGAGCGATCCACCGTTGGCCTCGCGCATGGTGGTGCGCGCCAGATCGATGACGGCGGGGTCGAGTTCGACCTGCACGATCTTCTGCACGCCCGGCTGCCGAAGCAGTTCGCGGGCCGCCAGCCCGTCGCCGCCACCCAGGATCAGCACCGAGCGGGCTCCGGCACCGAGCGCCGGGTACACCAGGCTTTCGGTGTAGCGGTATTCGTCGCGGGTGGAGAACTGGAGGCCGCCGTCGAGGTAGAGCCGCATGTCGGGCCCGCGCCGGGTGACCACGATCTCCTGGTACGGCGTGTGCCGGTAGGCGATGATCGGGTCGGCGTAGAGCCGCTGCCTGCTCGTGGTCTCGATGTCGGCCGAATGCACCAGCAGCGTCAGCAGCAGCACCAGCGCGGCGGCCAGCGCGCACAGCGCCGTCGCCAGCTGGCGCGGGGAGACCACCCGCCGCAGCAGGAAGACCGCGACGACGGCCGCGGCCGCCAGGTTGACGACGCCGGTGGCCGCCGCGCCGCGGATCATGCCCAGGTGGGGCAGCAGGAGGAAGGGCCAGACGAGCCCGCCCAGCAACGCGCCGAGGTAGTCGGCGGCGTTGAGGTTGGCCAGCGTCCGGCCCGTATCGGTGGCCGCGTCCCCGTTCCCGACGGCGCGCCCCCGCTGCAACAGCGTCATCAGCAACGGCACCTCCGCGCCGACCAGGCCGCCGATCAGCGCCGTGCCCACCGCCAGCACCCAGGTCGACTCGTCGTCGATGAACGCGAACACCGCATACAGCGCCGCGGCGGACAGGCCGCCGACGATGGCCAGCAGCGCCTCGACGGCGACGAACGTGATCGCCGCGTGCGCCAGCAGCGGCCTGACCAGCAGCGCGCCCGCCCCCAACGCGGCGATGTAGCCGGCCACGATCAGCGAGGTCGCCACGATGCCGCCGCCGTCGAGGCTGGCCGACAGGGTGAGCAACGCGAGCTCGTAGACGATGCCGCAGGCCGCGCACGCCGCGACGGCGGCCAGCAGCACGGCCCGCCAGCGCCCGGAAGCCGCCGTCATGACCACGGTCATGAGATGGCGGCGGCGATGACTCCTCCGACGGCCACCAGCATGGTGGCCGTGGCGAACGCGGCCGGGTGCAGCGTCGGCTCGTCGACGTGCTCGCGGAATCGCCCCGGCACCGCGATCTCCAGGATCAGCAGCGCGCCGCCCTGCAGCACGACTCCGACCAGCCCGTACACCGCGACCCCGATGAGCCCCTCGCCGAGTGAGCTGTAGCTGCTGGCGATGGCGCTGATGATGACGATGGCGAGCGCCACGTACATCGCCGACGCCAGCACGACGGCGTTCGGGCGCCGATCGATGAAGACCAGTCGGCGCAGGCTTCCGGGGGTGAGCACGTCGACCATCAGGAAGCCGGCGATCAGCACGACGACGCCGACCGCGAAGTACAGGACGACGGCGACCACGCCCTGGGCGATCGTGCCGAAGTTGATCGCTCCGAAGTCGAGTCTCGCGGAACCGAGGGCGTGCATGGTTGTCTCCTTTGTTACTTGGTCCCGCCGGGTCCGCCGGGGCTGCCTCCGGCGCCACCCGCGGGGGATCCGGGGGTGAATCCTGGGCCGAGGAAGATGAACGCGCCGTGGCTGTATCCGGCGCTCAGGCCTTCGAGGCGGATGCTGCACGGGCGACCGCCGTCGGGACCGACGATCACGATGTTGCTGCTGTAACGCAGGTATTCGTTGTCGTCGCTGGCGGCGCGGGCCTCGGGGGCCTGGTATTCGGCGAGCGTGTCGGCGACGTCGTCCGGCGATCCGCTGCACTCGTAGCGGGTTCCGTTCGCATCGCTGGAGTATTCGTGGTAGTGGCTCGCGATGTACGACGCAATGTTTTTGTGCAGCAACGTGATCCCGAATATCAGGCATGCGGTTGCGGCGACCGCCAGAGCGCCGGCGATCACGAACAGGCGGTTGCGGCTCACGGCTTCCACCGGCTCGCCGTGTGGACCACCATCCCGCCCGAGCCGGTGGGATGTCCCGGGTACAGGTGCCAGGTCTGCCAGCGCCAGCCGGGGCCGTCGGGCTCGGCGGCCAGCACGGTGAGCGCGGCGTCGTCGCCGGGGAAGGTGCCGCCGAGCCAGCCCGTCTCACGCGCACACCGGGTCCGCAGGTGACGCGCGAGGCGGCGGAAATTCCTCTCGTCGTGCGTGTCGATGCTGGACTCGAGGAGATACCCGGGGGCGTCGGTGCGCTCCGGCAGGCTGCCGCCGAGTCGGCGCGCGGTGCACGAGACCTGCTCGGAGAAGCTGCCGGCGGCGTGTTCGACCGAGACGACGTGCGACGCGCCCAGAACCCCGAGCAGCAGCGCCCCGCCTCCGGGATGCTCGAGCCGGCAGGCGGCCAGCGGGGCCGGCGGGGCGGCGTTCAGCACGAGACCCAGAGCCTTGCCGGACACGTCCTCCGGTGTGACGGCGAGCTGATGAAGCGGCACCGGTGCCTACCTATGACGACGACGCGGGAGGCGCCGGGTAGAGCGTGAGCTCGCCGGGCCGCACCGGCTTGCCCGTCGAGACCTCCCACGGCATGTTCGGGCCCCAGCGCTCGAAGGAGAGCAGGGCGCTCTCGTCGGAATTGGCGCAGTCGATGAACTCCATGTCGCCGCCCGCGGGCAGCCCGGTGGTGCCCTCCGTCGTGTATGACGCGCGACCGCGCTCCGACTCGTGAAACGTCACGCCGTCGACGACGTAGGGACCCCCGGGTTGCAGTGCCACGTCCTTGCGACTGACCCACATCGCCAGCTCGAGGCGCCCGTCGTCCTCTTCGACGCTGAACCAGATCGGCTGGTCGCCGCCTTCGAGCAGGTGCTCCCACCACACGAACGGACCCTCGCGGTAGGTCACCGAGCCGCGCACCACGTAGTCGACGCCGCCGTAGCTGACGATGGCACCCGGCCCGAGCTGCCGGGGCCCGAACTCCGGCATCGCGTTGAACGCGAGCGGGTCCTGGCGCGCGCCCCGGGGAGTCTGCGACTTGGGCCGTCGCAGTGCGATGACCAGAACGACGACCGACGCGAGGAACAGCGCCGCGGCGATCACAACCAGCACTGTGCCCACAGGAGCCTTTCGTGACCTTCCCGCCCTGATGCGGAGCCGAGTGAGGGCTATAAGTTAACAGCTTTACCGCGACACACCGGTCGACTGCCGAAGAAAGGCGCCGATCTGCGCGGTGGTTTGCCCAGGTTGTCGAGCCACCGCGTGTCGCGGCCGCCGATGTCGCACCCAGCCGCTAGCCTATCGAACAGCTGTTCGGCTATGGTGGGGAGCGTGTACGAGTTATGCGGGTGATGGGCGTCGATCCCGGGCTGACCCGGTGCGGCCTGTCGGTGGTCGAGACCGGGCGCGGGCGGCAGGTCGTCGCGCTGGATGTCGACGTGGTGCGGACGCCGTCGGACGCGGCACTGGCAAGCCGCCTGCTGGCCGTCAGCGACGCCGTCGAGCACTGGCTCGACACCCATCGCCCGGACGTGGTGGCCATCGAGCGGGTGTTCTCTCAACTGAACATGACGACGGTGATGGGCACCGCGCAGGCCGGCGGGGTGGTCGCGCTGGCGGCCGCCAGGCGGGGGATCGACGTGCACTTCCACACCCCCACGGAGGTCAAGGCGGCGGTCACCGGCAACGGCGCCGCGGACAAGGCGCAGGTGACCGCGATGGTCACCAGAATCCTTGCGCTGCAAGCCAAACCGACACCGGCCGACGCGGCGGACGCGCTGGCGCTGGCGATCTGCCACTGCTGGCGCGCGCCTATGCTGGCCCGGATGGCGGAAGCCCAAGCCCTGGCCGCGCGGCAGCGCGAGGCCTACCGGGCCAAGTTGAAGGCCAAGCTGAAGGCCGCGCGATGATCGCGTCCGTGCGCGGCGAGGTGCTCGAGGTGGCGCTCGACCATGTGGTGATCGAGGCGGCCGGCGTCGGCTACCGCGTCAACGCGACGCCGTCCACGCTGGCGACGCTGCGGCAGGGGACGGAGGCCAGGCTCATCACCGCGATGATCGTGCGCGAGGACTCGATGACGTTGTACGGGTTCGCCGATGCCGACACCCGCGACCTGTTCCTGACGCTGCTGTCGGTGTCCGGCGTAGGGCCCCGGCTGGCGATGGCGACGCTGGCCGTGCACGACGCCGCCGCCCTGCGCCAGGTGCTGCACGACGGCGACGTCGTCGCGCTGACCCGCGTTCCGGGCATCGGCAAGCGCGGCGCCGAGCGGATGGTGTTGGAGTTGCGCGACAAGGTCGGCGCGGCGGGCGCGTCCGCGGTGGGCGCCGTCGCGGTGAACGGCCACGCGGTCCGCGGTCCGGTGGTGGAGGCCCTGGTGGGGCTCGGGTTCGCGGCCAAACAGGCCGAGGAGGCCACGGACAAGGTGCTGGCCGCCGAACAGGATGCGACAACGTCGGCCGCGCTGCGGGCCGCCCTGTCGCTGCTGGGTAAGTCCCGATGAGCGGCGATTTTCCGGAGGACCCGTCGAACCCCGACGTGCGGGATGTCCGGGAGGTTTCAGCGGCGCTCACCGTGGGGGAGGGCGACATCGACGTCAGCCTGCGGCCCCGCTCGCTGGGCGAGTTCATCGGCCAGCCACGGGTACGCGAGCAGTTGCAGCTGGTCATCGAGGGGGCCAAGAACCGCGGCGGGACGCCGGACCACATCCTGCTGTCCGGGCCGCCGGGCCTCGGCAAGACGTCGCTGGCGATGATCATCGCGGCGGAGCTGGGGTCGTCGCTGCGGGTGACGTCGGGCCCCGCGCTCGAGCGCGCGGGCGACTTGGCCGCGATGCTGTCCAACCTGGTGGAGCACGACGTGCTGTTCATCGACGAGATCCACCGCATCGCGCGGCCCGCCGAGGAGATGCTCTACCTGGCGATGGAGGACTTCCGGGTGGACGTGGTGGTGGGCAAGGGACCCGGCGCGACGTCCATCCCGCTCGAGGTGGCGCCGTTCACCCTGGTCGGCGCGACCACCCGGTCCGGCGCGCTGACCGGCCCGCTGCGCGACCGGTTCGGTTTCACCGCGCACATGGACTTCTACGAGGCCGCGGAACTGGAGCGCGTGCTGGCCCGCTCCGCCGGCATCCTGGGGATCGAGCTGGGCGCCGAAGCCGCCGCGGAGATCGCCCGACGCTCGCGCGGGACGCCGCGCATCGCCAACCGGCTGCTGCGCCGGGTCCGGGACTTCGCCGAGGTGCGCGCCGACGGGCTGATCACCCGCGACGTCGCCAAGGCCGCGCTGGAGGTGTACGACGTCGACGAGCTCGGGCTGGACCGGCTGGACCGGGCGGTGCTGTCCGCGCTCACCCGCAGCTTCGGCGGCGGCCCGGTCGGGGTGTCGACGCTCGCCGTCGCGGTGGGCGAGGAGGCCGCCACGGTGGAGGAGGTGTGCGAGCCGTTCCTGGTGCGCGCCGGCATGGTCGCACGCACCCCGCGCGGGCGGGTGGCCACCGCCCAGGCCTGGACACACCTCGGCCTCACGCCGCCGCCCGGGGTCACCGGGTCCGGCCAGCCGGGACTCTTCGACTAGGACTTCGACCAAGAGGAGGCGCGATGATCACCGCCGGGTTGGTGTTCGCGGCGCTGGCCGCGCTCTTACACGTCTACATCTTCACCATGGAGTCCCTGACGTGGACCTCGGCGCGCACCCGGGCCGCGTTCGGCACGACCCCCGAGGAGGCCGAGACCACCAAGCTGCTCGCCTTCAACCAGGGCTTCTACAACCTGTTTCTCGCGATCGTCACGGCCATCGGCGTCGCGGCGGTCGCTCTCGGGCACCGCGCCGTGGGGGCCGCGTTGATCTTCGCAGGTGTGGGCTCGATGGCCGCCGCGGCGGCGGTGTTGCTGCTCTCGGCGCGGGACAAGGCCCGCGCGGCGGTGGTCCAGGGCGCGTTTCCGGTGGTCGCCGTCGCGCTGTTGCTCCTCGGCCTGCGGTAACCGCGGCATCCTCGATCGGCGCGCGGGTTACTTCTCGACGACGAGGGGTAATCAGCGCAGACCTGCATGGAATCGAGGAGTTGTCATGAGAAACGCAGAATACGATCGCCCGCGCCGGGTCGGCATGCCCCGCTCGCGCGGCGCGGTCAGTGGTTTGCTGCTGATCCTGTTGGGGGCATGGGGCGCGTTGATACCGTTCGTCGGACCCGCCATCAACTGGGCGTACACGTCCGACCCGGCATGGACCTGGACCACCCCGAAGGGCTGGCTGGAGGTGCTTCCCGGCGTGGTCGTGGCACTGGGCGGCCTGCTTCTGCTCGTCTCCGGGAACCGGGGCAGCGCCGTCTTCGGCGGCTGGCTGGCGGTCGTCGGCGGCGCGTGGTTCGTGGTGGGCCGGACGTTGGCGTCGCCGTTGCGCATCGGGGACGTCGGCCAGCCGGTGGCTGCCGACGACGTCAAGCGGGCGCTCCTCGAGATCACCTATTTCACCGGCCTGGGCGCGCTGATCGTGTTCCTGGGTGGCGCGGCCCTGGGACGCGTGGCGGTTCGCCACGCGCGAGACGTCGTGGTGGCCGAAAGGGCGCCGATGGCCGCACCCGCGGCCGGGGCGGGCGTCCCGGCGGGCGAACCGGCGATGTACGACGAGTCGCGGGGCGCCGAGCGGGCACACGCGGGCGCGCCGGACGCGCCGGACGCACCGGACGCGCGTGAGCGCACCAGAGGTGGTTTGTTCCATCGGCGCACCCGCACCGGGGGCGGCCTGTTCCGCCGTCACCACGCCGGCGTCTAGAGGCCGCACCTCCAACGGCACCGGAAGCTGAGCAGCAGGTTCGGCTCCCGGTGCCGTCCGTCGGTTACGTCCTGTGTAGTCGGGTGCACACTGCGCGCCGGAAATCGGCCCGGCGCCAACGACAGGAGAACCAATGCGAAGCGCAGACAGGGATCACTTCGGCCCGCTGGACATGCCGCGCTCGCGCGGCGCGATATCAGGATTGCTCCTGGTCATCCTGGGCGCCTGGGGCGCACTGATACCGTTCGTCGGCCCTCGCTTCAACTTCGCGTACACCCCTGACAAGGAGTGGGCCTGGACTTCGGCCCGCGGCTGGCTCGAGGTTCTGCCGGGAGCTGCCGCCGCGGTGGGCGGCCTGCTGCTCGTCGTCGCCGGAAACCGCCTCACCGCGATGCTGGGCGGCTGGCTGGCCGTCGTCGCGGGCGCGTGGTTCGTCGTCGGCGATCAGCTCGCCCCGCTGCTGGGCATCGGCTCGGTCGGCGACCCGATCGCGGCGACCGACCGCAAGCGCGCCGCGCTGGAGATCGCCTACTTCACCGGGCTCGGCGCGCTCATCGTCTTCCTCGGTGGCCTGGTACTGGCGCGCGCGGCGGTGCTGATGGCGCGCGACGTGGCGCCCGTGTCGCCGGCGAAGCCCCAGGCGGCGCCGGACCGCGAATACGCTGCGCAACGTCAGGAGGCGCGGGAGGAGCCGGTGTCGTCCGGCGCACTAACCCAGCCGCGGCTGGCGCAATACGGGTCCGCGGAGACCGTGCCCGCGCCGCCCAGGCGCTGGCGCCGCGCGCCGGCCGCCGGCGCGGGGTCGGGCCGCAACGCGGCGTACCTGCGCTGGCCGCACCCGCATTAACCCCTTAAAGCAGCCCGAGCAATTCCAGGTCGGTGACGTACTTGAGGATGATCGGCGCCGAGACATGCGGAATGTCTTTGTCGGGGCCGATCTTCGCCTCCTGCACCGCGGCCCGGAACTTCTCGGTCGGAGCCAGCGACCCCCGCAGCGGCTTTTCCGGCTGCTGGTAGTTGTGCAGCAGTGGCAACAGCGAGTACTGGCGCTGCCGTTCCGGCAGGGCGCGCAGCGTCGTCTCGAACCGCCGCAACCACTCGGAGTAGTCGGCGATGCGCTCGATCGAGTACCCGGCCTCGACCAGCCAGTCGACGTATTCGTCGAGGCCGATGCCGTCGTCGTACGGGTTCATCACGTGGTACGTCTGGAAGGCGGCGAACTGGTCGGCCCTTAGCTCGGCGATGGCCGCGGCGATGAACTCGACCGGAAGTCCGTCGTAGTGGGCGCGCTGCCGGTTGCCGTCGGCGTCCAGCTCGTAGAACGAGCCGGGTGCGATCCCGGTGGCGACCAGGCTCAGCATCAGCCGGGTGAACATGTCCGGCAGGTTGAGCTGCCCGGCGTACGTGGTGTCGGCCAGGATCATGTCGCACCGGAACACCGCGACGGGCAGGCCGCATAGGTCGTGGGCCTCGCGCAACAGCACCTCGCCGGCCCACTTGCTGTTGCCGTAGCCGTTGGCGTAGTTGTCGTTGATCGCCCGCGTGGCGCTGATCTGCCGGATGTCGGCGTCCTCGACGAACTTGCCGGGCTCGATCTGGTCGCCCACCCCGATCGTCGACACGTAGGTGTAGGGCTTGAGCTTGCTGGTCAGCGCGATGCGGATCAGCTCGGCGGTGCCCAGCGCGTTGGGACCGAACAGCTCGCTGTAGGGCAGCACGTGGTTCACCAGGGCGGCCGGGTCGACGATCACATCGACGGTGTCGGCCAGCCGCTGCCAGGTCTGCGGGTCCAGGCCGAGATTGGCCTCGCCCTTGTCGCCGGCGATGACCTCGAGGTGATCGGCCGCCAGCTTTCGGTAGTGCGCGAGCAGCGTCGGATCGCCGCCCAACTCACCATCGCCGAAGGTCTTGTCCAGCCGGGCGCGGGCCTCGTCGTCGGACCGGGCGCGCACCAGGGCGATCACCTTGCCGTCGACCATGTCCATCCGCTCCAGCCAGTCCAGCGCGAGGTAGCGGCCCAGGAAGCCGGTCGAGCCGGTCAGCAGCACCGTCCGCACCTCGGCGGCGGGCTTCGGCAGCTCGGGCGCCGCGGCCAGGGTCGCCGCATCGAGGAACTTGTCGAGCGTGAGGTCGCTCGCGTGCACCTGCGTCGCGCCCCGACCGTGCACGGCCGCGAAGGTCGGCCGTTTGCTGCCCTGACGCTCGGCCTCGATGTAGTTCGCGACGGCCTGCAGGTCGTTGGCCGGGCTGACGATCACGCCCACCGGCACGTCGACGTCGAAGATCTCGCGCAGCAGGTTGCCGAATGTCAACGCCGACAACGAATCTCCACCGAGGTCGGTGAAGTGGGCATCGGGGGTCAACTCGCTGGTCGCGGTGCCCAGCATGGCGGCCGCGGCGCGGCTCAGTGTCTGGAGCACGGGCGCGTCGGCGCCGGTGCGGCGCAGCTCGGCCAGCTCGTTGGCCTGGCCCTCGGCCAGTTCGGCGTAGAGCCGCTCCAGTCGCTCGCCGTAATGCTGCTTCAGCTTCGGCCACGCCAGCTTGCGGATCCCGGTCAGCAGACCGTTCTCCAGGCTGAACGGCGTTGTCTCGATGATGAAGTCGCGGGGCACCTCGTAGGACTGCAGGCGCGTCGCCCGGGCGACGTCCTGCAGTGAGTCGGCGATCTTGGGCTTCAGCGTCTCGAGGTCCCAGCGCGCCAGCGCCTCGTCGGTCGGCACCACTACTGCGAGCAGGTACGGCTGCGCGCTGTTGCCGTAGACGTAGATCTGGCGGACCAGCGGGCTGTTGCCGAACACCGCCTCCAGCTTCGCCAGCGTGACGAACTCGCCCTGCGCGAGCTTGAGCACGTTGTTGCGGCGGTCGACGTAGACCAGCCGGTCGGGAGCGATTTCGGCGAAGACGTCGCCGGTCCGGTAGTACCCGTCCTCGTCGAAGACGTTGGCGGTGGTCTCGGCGCGCTTGTAGTAACCGGGGAACATGTTCTCGGTCCGCAGCAGCAGCTCGCCGCGCGGATGCGGCCGGTCGGTGCCGAAGTAACCCAGGTCGGGGACGTCGACCAGCTTGTAGTCGATGACGGGCGGACGCTGAATCTCGCCGTCGAACAACACCATTCCGGCCTCGGTGGAGCCGTAGCCGTCCGTGAGGTGCATCTCGAGCAGGGCTTCGACCCAGTTCCTCAGCTCGGGGGAGGTGGGCGCCGAGCCCGTCATCGCGAAGATGAACCGCCCGCCCAGCAGGTAGCGGCGCTGCTCGTCCAACACCTCGGCTTCCACCGCCGCGCGGTCGGCAGGGTCGCTCCGGTCGGACAGCCGCCGCTCGACCTGGCGCTGGAACTCGCCGAACAGCGTCTCCCAGATGCGCGGGACGAAGTTCAGCTCGGTGGGCCGAACCAGCTCGAGGTCCTCGAGCAGCGTCGACAGGTCGCTCTTGGCCGCGAAGTAGGCGGTGCCGCCGTTGCCCAGCGTGCCGTACAGGATGCCGCGCCCCATGACGTGGCTCATCGGCATGAAGTTGAGGGTGATCGACGCGGCGCTCTCGCCGAACCAGTTCCTGCTGCCGCGGCGCCACATCTTGCCGACGTTGCTCTGCGGGTACATCGCGCCCTTCGGCGCGCCGGTGCTGCCGGAGGTGTAGATCAGCAGGGCCAGCGGGTCGTCCCCCTCGGCGGCCGCAACCGGAGCTTCCGGCAGCGACTGGCCGCGCTCGAGCGCGTCGGCCAGCGTCTCGACGGCGACCCCGGCGTCGGCCAGCTGCGCCCGGGCGGCTTCGAGGGCCTCGCGCTCGTCGTCGACCTCGGGGTGGTAGTCGAACACCAGCAGCTTCGCGGGAGCCTTTCCGTTCAGGATCAACTCGACCGCCTCGGGCAGCTGGTTCGCGCTCGCGGCGACGACGGTCGGCTCGGTCTCGGCGACGATCGGCTGCAGCTGCGTCAGCGCCGCGCTGGTCTGCAGTGGAACCGACACCGCGCCGACGTGGCCCAGCGCCATGTCGATGGTGGCGTAGCCGACGCTGTTGAATCCCAGCACGCACACCCGGTCGCCGGCCCGCAGCGAGTCGGCGGCCAGTGCACGGGCGAGCGCGCCGACGCGCTCGCCCAGCTCACCGTAGGTGACCGTGTCGAAGTGGGGGAGGATCTCCAGCGCCGTCCGGCCCGTTGCGGGGTCCTTGACGAACCCGACCGCCCGCTGCCCCAGCGCCGGCCGGTCCGCGTAGCCCTCCAGCACTGTCCGCATGATCTGCGGCAGCCGCAGCCCGGGCTCTTCGAGGGCCGCGGTGATGGCCGGGTCGGGCCCGGCGGCGGCGAACTGAGGGTCGTTGGCCCTCAGGTCCTCGACGCGGCGGGCCGCCCGCTCGTCGTAAGTGGTGGTTGACATACAGGTTCCCCTCAAAAACGAAAGATAGTGGTTCGCGCCGCGGCGCTGACGGATAGAACGTTAGCTAAAGTAACTTTATTTCTCCACTGCGGCGCCGGCGCGCGCCGTTGTGAGATTGCCCACCACGGGGAGCGGGCTTCCCGGCCCCGGGTCTAGAGGTCGCTGAGGATGCCACCGAGCACGCCGAGCCCCTCCGCCAGCAGGTCGTCGCCGATGGTCAGCGGCGGCAGCAACCGGATGACATTTCCGAACATCCCGCAGGTCAACACGATGACACCGGCGGCGTGGGCCGCCATCGACCACCTCTTGGCCAGGTCTGCGTCCGGGTCGGCGGAGCCCGACCGCACCAACTCGATGGCGATCATCGCGCCCCGACCACGCACGTCGCCGATCCGGTCGTCACCGGACTGCATGCGCAGCAGCGGTTGGGTGATCAGGCGTTCCATCTCCCGGGCCCGCTCGACGAGGCCGTCGTTCTCGATCGTCTCGATGGTGGCCAGCGCCGCCGCACAGGCAATCGGGTTTCCGCCGAACGTTCCCCCCAAACCGCCCAGATGGGAGGCGTCCATGATCTCTGCGCGGCCGGTCACCGCCGACAGCGGCAGTCCGTCCGCGATGCCCTTGGCCGTGCAGATCACGTCGGGCTCGATTCCCTCGTGCTCGCAGGCGAACATCGCCCCCGTCCGCGCGAAGCCGGTCTGCACCTCGTCGGCGATGAACACGACGCCGTTGTCGCGGCACCATTCCAGCAGCGTCGGCAGGAAGCCCTCGGCCGGGACGATGAACCCGCCCTCGCCGGCGATCGGCTCGATGATGACGGCGGCCAGGTTGTCGGCGCCGACCTGGCTGTCGATCTCGGTGATGGCCCGCGCGGCCGCCTTCTCCCCGTCGGTGGCCAGTTCCTTGTCCAGCAGCCCGTCCCGGTACGGGTACGACATCGGCGCCCGGTAGATCTCGGGCGCGAACGGGCCGAAGCCGCTCTTGTACGGCATCGACTTGGCGGTGAGCGCCATCGCCAGGTTGGTGCGGCCGTGGTACGCGTGGTTGAACGCCACCACGGCCGGCCTGCGCGTGTACGCGCGCGCCACCTTCACGGCGTTCTCGACCGCCTCCGCGCCGGAATTGAAGAGGACCGAGCGTTTCTCGCCGGAGCCCGGGGTGATCCGGTTGAGTTCCTCGGCGACGGCGACGTACTGCTCGTACGGCGTGACCATGAAGCAGGTGTGCGTGAACTCCGCGACCTGGGCGCGTACCGCCTCGACGACCCGCGGCGACGAGTTGCCGATCGTCGTGACGGCGATGCCGGAAGCCAGGTCGATGAGCCGGTTCCCGTCGACGTCCTCGACGATGCCACCGCCGGCGCGGGCCACGAACACCGGCATGGAGACGTTCACGCCGCCGGAGACGGCCGCGGCGCGGCGTTTGGTCAGTTCCAGGGATGCGGGACCGGGGATTTCGGTGACCAGTTGCCGACTTTGCTCGAGGCTGGCCACTCTCATCCTCCTCACCGCGGCGCGGCTGTCACGTCGCCTTTCAAGCCTAGCGGCCGGCCGCGGCCCGCGGCCTGACAGACTGGAGCCGACACCGGGTCGAATCGAAAGTCAGGTCGGGAAGCAGCGATGAATAGCTTGGTCTTGTTCTTGCCGTTCGTGCTCATCATGGGCGCCTTCATGTATCTGCAGTCGCGCCGCCAGCGGCGCGCCATGCAGGCGACCATCGACCTGCACGAGTCGCTGCAGCCGGGCGACCGGGTGCACACGACGTCGGGCCTGCAGGCGACCGTCGTCGCGATCACCGACGACACCGTCGACCTCGAGATCGCGCCCGGCGTGGTGACCACTTGGATAAAGCTGGCGATCCGCGACAAGGTCCTGCCCGATGACGCCGACGACGATGCGGACGCCGACGACAGTGAGGTCGTCAACGACTCCTGACGCACGCGGCCGCGAGGGGTGCGCGGCGGGACACGTAGGCTTTGTCTGGCTCTGTGTGGCTCTGTCGGGCTGTCCGTCGGGATTTAGGACCGATTCTCGAGGAGAAGGAACGTGGCATCGTCTTCGGCGCCGGTGCACCCTGCCCGCTACCTTTCGGTTTTCTTGCTGCTGCTCATCGGCGTGTACCTGCTCGTCTTTCTCACGGGGGACAAGCGCGCCGCTCCCAAACTGGGCATCGACCTGCAGGGCGGCACCCGCGTCACGCTCACCGCGCGCACACCCGACGGCTCGCGTCCGAGCCGGGAGGCGTTGGCGCAGGCACAGCAGATCATCAGTGCCCGCGTGAACGGGCTTGGTGTGTCCGGCTCGGAGGTCGTCGTCGACGGCGACAACCTGGTCATCACGGTGCCCGGCAAGGACGGGAGCGAGGCCCGCAACCTGGGACAGACCGCGCGGCTCTACATCCGGCCGGTGATCCAGGCGGTGCCGGCGCAGACCCTGGCGCCCAAGCCTCCGCGTCAGCCCGCCGGGGCCCCACCGGGCGCCCCCGGCGAGCCGGGCCTGGCGCCGCCCGGCCAGCCCGCGCCGCCCGGCCAGCCCGCCCCGCTGTTGCCGGGGCAGCCCGCCCCGCCGGGCCAGCCGGCGCCGCCGCTGCTGCCGGGGCAGCCCGCGCCGCAACCGCGGCCCTACCCGCAGGACCCGCCGCCGACACCCAGTCCCTCGCCGACACCCAGTCCCTCGCCGGCGCCTCCGCCCGGTGCGCCGGCGGCGCAGGAGGCCCCGCCACCGATCCAGCCCCCGGATCCGCGTAAGGAACTCGCCGAGCGCATCGCCGAGGAGAAGAACCTCCGGCAGAGCACCCGCCAGGGTGTGCAATATCTGGCCCTGCAGTTCATGGCGACGCAGTGCGACAAGGACGACATCCTCGCCGGCAACGACGACCCCGCCCTGCCGCTGGTCACCTGCTCGACCGACCACAAGGTGGCCTACCTGCTCGCCCCCTCGATCATCAGCGGCGACCAGATCGAAAACGCTTCGTCGTCGATGAACCAGCGGGGCATCGGCTACGTCGTCGACCTGCAGTTCAAGCCGGCGGCGGCCAACGTCTGGGCGGACTTCACCGCCGCGCACGTCGGTGAGCAGACCGCCTTCACCCTGGACTCCCAGGTCGTCAGCGCGCCGCGGATCAACGAGGCGATCCCCGGCGGGCGGACCCAGATCAGCGGCGGCGACCCGCCGTTCAACGCCGCGACCGCGCGCCAGCTGGCCAACGTACTCAAGTACGGTTCGCTGCCGCTGTCGTTCGAATCGTCTGAGGCGCAAACGGTTTCGGCGACGCTCGGGCTGACGTCGCTGAAGGCGGGCCTCGTCGCCGGTGCGATCGGGCTGGTACTGGTCCTGCTCTATTCGTTGGCCTACTACCGCGTGCTCGGGTTGCTCACGGCGTTGTCGCTCATCGCTTCGGGCTCAATGATTTTCGCAATCCTGGTGCTGCTCGGCCGGTACATCAACTACACGCTGGACCTGGCCGGCATCGCGGGTCTGATCATCGGCATCGGCACCACGGCCGACTCGTTCGTGGTCTTCTTCGAGCGCATCAAAGACGAGATCCGCGAGGGGCGTTCGTTCCGGTCGGCGGTGCCGCGCGGTTGGGTGCGGGCGCGTAAGACGATCGTGTCGGGCAACGCCGTCACCTTCCTGGCCGCGGCCGTGCTGTACTTCCTGGCCATCGGCCAGGTGAAGGGATTCGCTTTCACGTTGGGGCTCACCACGATCCTCGACCTGGTGGTGGTCTTCCTGGTGACCTGGCCGCTGATCTACCTCGCATCGAAGTCCACGACGATGGCCAAGCCGGCGTACAACGGCCTAGGTGCCGTCCAGCAGGTCGCCCGCGAACGCCGGGCCGCGTCGGCTGTCAAGACGGGACGGGGATAGCGCATGAGCGGCTCCAAGGCCTCCAAAGCAACGGACACCGAGGCGAACTCGGGCGCGGTGGAGTTGACCGAAAGCGGCGCAGACCAGCCGCGCCACACCTTCCTGTCGCGCCTCTACACCGGCACCGGTGCCTTCGAGGTGGTCGGGCGCCGACGGCTGTGGTACGGCGTGAGCGGGGCGATCGTCGCCGTCGCGGTCGTCAGCATTCTCTTGCGGGGGTTCACCTTCGGGATCGACTTCAAGGGCGGCACCACGGTGTCGTTCCCGCGGGGCAACACCCAGACCGCCCAGGTGTCCGAGGTCTTTCGCAAAACCCTTGGCAAGGACCCCGAATCGGTGGTCATGGTCGGCAGCGGCGGGTCGGCCACGGTGCAGATCCGCTCGGAAGCCCTGACCAACGACCAGACGGCGAAGCTGCGCACCGCGCTGTTCGACGCCTTCCAGCCGAAGGGCACCGACGGAAAGCCCAGCAAGCAGGCGATCAGCGACTCGGCCGTCTCCGAGACGTGGGGTGGGCAGATCACCCAGAAGGCGCTGATCGCCCTGGTCATCTTCCTGGCATTGGTCAGCCTGTACATCACGGTGCGTTACGAGCGGTATATGGCCATCTCGGCGTTGACCACGATGGTCTTCGACCTCACGGTCACCGCTGGCGTGTACTCGCTCGTCGGCTTCGAGGTCAGCCCGGCCACCGTCATCGGCCTGCTGACGATCCTCGGTTTCTCCCTCTACGACACCGTCATCGTCTTCGACAAGGTGGAGGAGAACACCCACGGGTTCCAACACACCACCCGGCGGACGTTCGCCGAGCAGGCCAACCTGGCGATCAACCAGACGTTCATGCGCTCGATCAACACCAGCCTGATCTCGGTGCTGCCGGTGCTGGCGCTGATGGTGGTGGCGGTGTGGCTGCTCGGGGTCGGGACGCTCAAAGACCTGGCGTTGGTGCAGCTGGTCGGCATCCTGGTGGGCACCTACTCCTCGATCTTCTTCGCCACTCCGCTGCTGGTCACCATGCGGGAACGCACCGAGCTGGTGCGCACGCACACCCGCCGGGTGCTGCGACGGCGGAGCCCGGGCTCACCGGCGGCCGAGGCTTCCGACGGCGGCGACGCCGAAACCGCCGAGGAAGCGACGTCCGCCGCCCCCGAAGAAGCTCAGGACGCCGGCGTCGCCGCGGCACCGGACAAGCCCGTACCGAGCAAGCCGGCCCCGGGTGCGCGTCCCGTGCGGCCGGCCGGCAGCCGGCGTCCGACCGGCAAGCGAAACGCCGGCCGGCGGTAGTCCCGATGGCCATCCGGATCGGCCGGCGGGGCATGAAGGGGTGGGCGAGCGTCGGCGTGGCGGCTCTGCTTGCGGCGGCTTCCGCGCTGACCGCGTGCTCCGGCAGCGCCGCCAACGACATCGATTACGTGGTCGACGGCCCGCTGCTCACCTACAACGCCAACACCGTCGTCGGCGCCGCATCGGCGGCGGCGCAGGCCTTCGCCCGCACGCTGACCGGCTTCTTCTACCACGGTCCCGACGGGCAGGTCGTGTCCGACCGGGACTTCGGGACCGTCTCGGTCGTCGGTGGTGCGCCGTTGGTGCTGGACTACCAGATCGCGGACAACGCCGTCTACTCCGACGGCAAGCCGGTGACGTGTGACGACCTGGTCCTCACCTGGGCCGCTCAGTCGGGTCGTTT
Organism: uncultured Actinomycetota bacterium; assembly: GCA_963824505.1. Lineage (GTDB taxonomy): Bacteria > Actinomycetota > Actinomycetes > Mycobacteriales > Mycobacteriaceae > Mycobacterium. The sequence goes on along the minus strand of CAWGPS010000004.1, from coordinate 108,094 downwards.
CCCCGACTTCGCCGCGGCCAGTCAGGCCGGCTACGTCGACATCGCCAACGTCGAGTGCCTGCCGGGGCAGAAGAAGGCCCGGGTGTCGTTCTTCCCGGACCGCAGCGTCGTCGACTACACGCAGCTTTTCTCGGCGACCTCGATGATGCCTTCGCACGTCATCGCCGATCTGCTGAACGCCGACGTGACCGCCGCGCTGCTGAGCAATAACGTGCCGTTGGTGAAGCAGATCGCCAAGCTGTGGAATACGGTCTGGGACCTCAGGCCCGGTCCCGCACTGAAGATGTTCCCGTCGTCGGGGCCCTACCGGATCGAGTCGATCGTGGACCACGGCGGGGTTGTGCTCGTCGCCAACGACCGGTGGTGGGGGCCCAAGGCGATCACCAAGCGGATCACCGTCTGGCCGCAGGGGCCCGACATCCAGGATCGGGTCAACAGCCGCAGCGTCGACGTCGTCGACGTCGCCGCCGGATCCGCTGGAGCGCTCGCGACGCCGGACAACTACGACCGCAGGGACTACGCGTCGGCGGGCATCGAGCAGCTGATCTTCGCTCCGAAGGGACCGCTGGCGCAGCCCAAGGCCCGTCGCGCGGTGGCGCTGTGCACGCCGCGCGACGCCATCGCGCACGACGCTGGCGTTCCGATCGCCAACTCGCGCCTGGACCCCGCCGTCGACGACGCCGTCACCGCGGCCGACGGCGCGGCGCAGGCCGGCCAGTTCGCCAAGGCCGATCCCCCCGCGGCGCGCGACGCGCTCGCAGGCGCCCCGCTGGCCGTGCGGATCGGCTATCAGGGGCCCAATGCGCGGCTGGCGGTCACCGTCGGGACCATCACGAAGTCGTGTGCCGGCGCCGGGATCGCCGTCTCCGGCGTCACCCTGGACTCGTCGGGCCCGCAGGCGCTCAGGGACGGCAAAATCGACATGTTGCTGGCGAGCACCGGCGGAGCCGCCGGCAGCGGGTCCACCGGGTCCTCCGCGATGGACGCCTACGACCTGCACACCGGGAACGGCAACAACCTGTCCGGCTACTCGAATCCCCAGGTGGACGGCGCGATCGCTGCCCTGGCGGTGACCACCGACCCCTCCGAGCGCGTGCGGGTGCTGGGGGAGGCCGCCCCGGTACTGTGGGGCGATATGCCGACTTTGCCCCTTTATCGTCAGCAGCGCACGCTGCTGACGTCGAAGAAGATGTACGCGGTGAGCAAGAACCCGACCAGGTGGGGCGCCGGCTGGAACATGGACCGATGGGCCTTGATGCAATGAGGCCGCAGTGACCCCCGTCGGCGAAACCACTCCGGTGGCCGGCCTGATCGCGTCGCTGACCCGGGTGGTGGCCGACTTCCCCAAGCCGGGCGTCGTGTTCAAGGACCTCACGCCCCTGTTCGCCGACCCCAAGGCCATGACGGCGATGGTCGACGCGCTGGTTCCCATCGCGTCCGGCGCCGACCTGCTGGCCGGGATCGACTCCCGCGGGTTCCTGGTGGCGGCGGCCCTGGCCGGGCGGCTGCGCACCGGTGTGCTGGCCATCCGTAAGGGCGGCAAGCTGCCGCCGCCGGTGTACAGCGTCGAATACGAACTCGAGTACGGGACTGCCACGCTGGAAATCCCGGCCGAGGGCGTCGACCTGCACGGTCGCAACGTCGTGGTGATCGACGACGTGCTCGCCACCGGGGGCACCCTGGCCGCCGCCAGCCGATTGTTGGAGCGCGCCGGGGCGCGCGTGACCGCGGCGGCCGTGGTCATCGAAATCCCCGGCCTCGGCGGTCGCGAGGCGGTCGCGCCGTTGCGGGTGCTCAGCCTGAGCACGGCCTGATCGTGCGGTGACTTAGCGCGCGACCGTGTGCCTACACTCCCGCCGTGCCGCAGCCATTGCGTGTCGATGCGGGTGGCGTGGGCCTGTCGCAGTTATTGGCTTGGCCCACCGAACATCTCACCGAGGCGGCCGAACACTGGGAGGCGGTCGGCACGCGCAGCTACGGTGTGGCGCACCAGGTCTGGCGAGATGCGCTGTCGGTCGACTGGCGCGGCGAAGCCGCCGACGCGTTACGCACCACGTCGCACGCCGACATGCTGACGACGAGCGCTGTAGCCGACCAGTTGCACGACGCGGCCAGGGTGGCTCGAAGTGGCGCTTCCGACCTGTATGCGGCGCGGTCACGCATCCGTTACGCGGTAGATGACGCCCGTGGGGCGGGGTTCGCCGTAGGTGAAGACCTTTCGATCACCGACCGCGTCAGCGGCGGTTCCGGCGTCCATCGGGCCGCGCGGAATGCGGAAGCGCGGGCTTTCACCGGCGATATTCGCCGTCGCGCCGTGCAACTACTGGACCTCGACCGGCAGGTGGCCGCAAAGGTCACCGCCGCCGTGGCCGGAATCCGCGACGCCTTGCCGCGGCGTCCGGCGCTGGAGGACAACCGGGCCCGCCCGGTGGACAACCACACCTTCAGGCAAGACCCTCCGCCACCGGCGTCGCCCTACCCGATCAATGACGTTCTTGCAGAGGCAACCGACCAAGACGGAAACCGTGTCCTGCTCCGGCGCGGCTATTACGACGCCAGCACTGGCAAGGGCTTTGGCTGGGACAAAGCGTATTGGCGGCATGGCGTGGTGAATATGAACGTATTCAAAGACCTGATATCCCACAGCCGGCCAGTCCGCAGCGAGGGCGCAGTTCTCACTTACGAAGTTCAAATCAACCGCACCCGCTGCACAACGTTCCTCGGGCTGCCCGACTGCCAGGACACCGGCGAGCGCCTTATCATGGTTATCAAGGTAGACACCGCGGAAGACATCCCCACGAACCCGACGGATTGCAGAAGGGTGTCGTCACGATCTATCCCCTTGAGGGGGGCGGTGGAGTGGTCGAATTGGGTCCGAGGTGGACATGGACTCCGCCATGGGTGAACCACAGTGTGCCCATCAACTGAATGTCTCGACTCGGAGAGCGAGTTCGCAGCCGCGGTCCTGCGCAATTTGTTGTGCTACATCGAGAAAGCTAATGAGGAGGGGCGCGCCCCGTTCGTAATCAGCCATGCGTGGACCGCAGGACCGATGATGTACCTGGTCTACAAAGCCCCGCCTTCGGATATCGCATGGGGGCTCGTACGCGATACCAGGGAGTCGAACATTGACCCTGGCCCGTGGCTGTCCCTCGAAGACGCGGTCCAGTATTACTACATGACCGACCTCGAAGAGGATCGGATGTCGGCATCTTTTCGCCAGCCGGGTCAGCCTGGCAGCATCCTGTGGTACGGCGACCGCCAAGCCGGTCTACCCAAATTCCCATCTGACATCCCGCCGGTGTACCGGTATTCGCCATTGGGAGCAGCGACTCCTCGGGAGCCTGTTCGCGATCAAGATCAGCCCGTGACTACGGAGCCTCGCCGATACGAGCCCTCTGTGAGCGATCGTGGCTTGCTGCAGCGTCAGCCCGGCCATGCCCACGTTTGGCGATATCCTCGGATGAGGACGGGAGGTGACCGACGTGGTTGACGACCAGGGCGTAACGCAGGCCCTCGACGCGCCCGCGGAGTCCCCGCCTGCCGTCGACCCGGCTCCGGTCAGTGAGGCGCACGACCCGCCCACCGAGACACTGAAGACGTCCACCAGCGCGTCGCGCCGGGTCCGGGCCCGCCTTGCGCGGCGGATGACCGCCCAGCGCAGCACCCTCAATCCCGTGCTCGAGCCGCTGGTGGCCGTGCACCGCGAAATCTATCCCAAAGCGAACCTCCAGCTGCTGCAGCGCGCTTTCGAGGTCGCCGACCAGCGGCACGCCACCCAATTTCGGCATTCCGGTGACCCGTACATCACCCACCCGCTGGCCGTCGCCAACATCCTCGCCGAACTGGGCATGGACACCACCACCCTGGTGGCCGCGCTGCTGCACGACACCGTCGAGGACACCGGCTACACCATCGAAGCGCTGTCCGAGGAGTTCGGCGACGAGGTGGGTCACCTCGTCGACGGCGTGACCAAGCTGGACCGCGTGGTGCTGGGCACCGCCGCCGAGGGCGAGACCATCCGCAAGATGATCACCGCGATGGCCCGCGACCCCCGCGTGCTGGTGATCAAGGTCGCCGACCGGCTGCACAACATGCGCACCATGCGCTTCCTGCCTCCCGAGAAGCAGGCGCGCAAGGCGCGCGAAACCCTGGAAGTCATTGCGCCGCTTGCGCATCGGCTCGGCATGGCGAGCGTCAAGTGGGAGCTGGAAGACCTGTCTTTCGCCATCCTGCACCCGAAGAAGTACGACGAGATCGTCCGCCTGGTCGCCGGCCGCGCGCCGTCCCGCGACACCTACCTGGCCAAGGTCCGCACCGAGATCGTCAACACGCTGAACGCCTCGAAGATCAAGGCGACCGTCGAGGGCCGGCCCAAGCACTACTGGTCGATCTACCAGAAGATGATCGTCAAGGGGCGGGACTTCGACGACATCCACGACTTGGTCGGCATCCGCATCCTCTGCGACGAAATCCGGGACTGCTACGCCGCCGTCGGTGTGGTGCATTCGCTGTGGCAGCCGATGGCGGGCCGGTTCAAGGACTACATCGCCCAGCCGCGCTACGGGGTGTACCAGTCGCTGCACACCACGGTGGTGGGGCCGGAGGGCAAGCCGCTGGAAATCCAGATCCGGACCCGCGACATGCACCGCACCGCCGAGTACGGCATCGCCGCGCACTGGCGCTACAAGGAGGCCAAGGGCCGCAACGGCGTTCCGCATCCCAACACCGCCGCCGAGATCGACGACATGGCCTGGATGCGTCAGCTCCTCGACTGGCAGCGGGAGGCCGCCGACCCCGGCGAATTCCTGGAATCGCTGCGCTACGACCTTGCGGTGCAAGAGCTTTTCGTCTTCACGCCCAAGGGCGACGTCATCACCCTGCCGGCCGGGTCCACACCGGTGGACTTCGCCTACGCGGTGCACACCGAGGTCGGCCACCGCTGCATCGGCGCCAGGGTCAACGGTCGGCTGGTCGCGCTGGAGCGCAAGCTGGAAAACGGCGAAGTCGTCGAGGTTTTCACGTCCAAGGCGCTCAACGCCGGGCCGTCGCGGGACTGGCAGCAGTTCGTGGTGTCGCCGCGCGCCAAGGCGAAGATCCGCCAGTGGTTCGCCAAGGAGCGCCGCGAGGAGGCGCTGGAGGCGGGCAAGGAGGCGATGGCCCGCGAGGTGCGCCGGGGCGGACTTCCACTGCAGCGCTTGATGAATGCCGAGTCCATGGCCGCGGTCGCCCGCGAGCTGCATTACGCCGACGTGTCGGCGCTCTACACCGCGATCGGTGAGGGGCACGTCTCGGCCAAGCACGCGGTGCAGCGGCTGTTGGCCGAGCTCGGCGGAATCGACCAGGCCGAGGAGGAACTCGCCGAGCGGTCCACGCCGACGACCATGCTGCGGCGACCGCGCAGCAGCGACGACGTCGGGGTGTCGGTCCCCGGCGCCACGGGCGTCCTGACCAAGCTGGCCAAATGCTGCACGCCCGTCCCCGGCGACCAGATCATGGGCTTCGTCACCCGCGGCGGCGGGGTCAGCGTGCACCGCACCGACTGCACCAATGCCGCGTCGCTGCAACAGCAGGCCGAGCGCATGATCGAGGTCCTGTGGGCGCCGTCGGCCTCGTCGGTGTTCCTGGTCGCCATCCAGGTCGAGGCGCTCGACCGGCACCGCCTGCTGTCGGACATCACGCGCGTGCTGGCCGACGAGAAGGTGAACATCCTGTCGGCGTCGGTGACCACCTCCGGCGACCGGGTGGCGATCAGCCGGTTCACCTTCGAGATGGGTGACCCCAAGCACCTCGGGCACCTGCTCAACGTCGTGCGCAACGTGGAAGGCGTGTACGACGTCTACCGGGTGACGTCGGCGGCGTAAAAGGCGGTCGCCCGGTGCGACCCACCCACCGGCGAGCTAGTCGAGCAGGATCGACTTGATGGTGACATCCTCGGCCGGGGCTCCGTCCTCGCCGCCGCCGGCGACGCCGGCCTTGGCGATCTTGTCCAGCGTGGCCAGCCCGTCGGCCTGGATCGTGCCGAAGACGGTGTACTGGGGCGGCAACTGCGGAGTCCTTGTAAACCAAGAAGAATTGGCTGCCGTTGGTGCCCGGGCCGGCATTGGCCATCGCCAGCGTCCCGCGCGGATACAGCACCGGTTCCTGCGCCTTGGGGTCGTTCGGCGGGTACTGGTCGGTCGGGTACTCGTTGGCGAACTGATAGCCGGGACCACCCGTGCCGTCACCCTTGGGGTCGCCACATTGCAGGACGCCCAGCGTGGGCGACGTGGTCAGCCGGTGGCACTTGGTGTCTTTGAAGAAGCCTTGGCCGATCAGGCTCGCGAAACTGTTCACCGTGCACGGTGATTTGTCGTTGGCCAGCATCAGCCCGATGTTTCCCCGGTTGGTCACCATGCTGGCGCTCACGGTCGCCGGATCCGTCGGGATCTTGCCCGTCCGTGGCGGCTTGACCGGCTTGGCAGCCGGGTCCGGCGACGCCGGGTACTGGCAGTTGGCGCCCAGGTTGGCCGACGGCTTGAACGGCGGCAAAGGCGGCACGGCCCCCGGCTGGGCAGGTGGCTCCGTCGCGGACGTGGGAGCGCTGCTCGGCGCGTTCGATGTCGAGGTGGTCGCGCTGGTGCTCTTGTGCTCGTGCTTGCTGTTGACGAAGGCGATCACCGCCACGGCGATCACCGCCACCGCCGCAATCGATGCGCCGGCGATCACCAGGATTCGGCGCCGTTTGGCTTGTTGCTGGCGGCGTTCCAGCTGGCGTTCGAGTTTCCGCTTGGCGTTGGCGCGTCGCTGCTCGTTGGTCGGCACGGCCGGTATGCCTCCATGTGTGGTGAGTCGAGCCCGGGTTCGACCGCCCAGGCTAATGTGGACGCCGCGACCCGTGTCAAGCGGGCCTGCCGGAAGTGGGAAACTGGGAACCGTGTTGATCACCGGATTTCCCGCCGGCGTCATGCAGTGCAACTGCTACGTCCTGGCCGAACGGCCCGGGACGGACGCCGTCATCGTGGACCCGGGGCAGCGTGTGATGGGCCCGCTGCGGCGGATCCTCGACGAAAATCGGCTGACCCCGGCCGCGGTGTTGCTGACCCACGGGCACATCGACCACATGTGGTCGGCGCAGAAGGTCTCCGACACCTACGGCTGTCCCACCTACATCCATCCCGAGGACCGGTTCATGCTGACGGACCCGATCTATGGCCTGGGCCCGCGGGTGGCTCAGCTGGTGGCGGGCGCCTTCTTCCGCGAGCCCAGGCAGGTGGTCGAGCTGGACCGCGACGGCGACAAGCTCGACCTGGGCGGCGTCAGCGTGAACGTCGACCACACGCCGGGCCACACGCGCGGTTCCGTGGTGTTTCGCGTCTCTCAGGCGGGCAAGGACGGAAAAGACGCAGTGTTCACCGGTGACACCCTGTTCGAGCGTTCGATCGGCCGCACGGACCTGCACGGCGGCAGCGGCCGCGACCTGCTGACCTCGATCCTGGACAAGCTGCTGATCCTCGACGACAAAACCGTCGTGTTGCCGGGGCACGGCAACGCCACCACCATCGGCGCCGAGCGGCGCTACAACCCGTTCCTCGAAGGCCTGAGCGCGTGACGGAAGCATTCTCGGCTTTCGCGCCGAAGGGCGTGCCGGACTACGTCCCGCCCGAGTCGGCTCAGTTCGTGGCGGTGCGGGACGGGCTGCTCACTGCGGCCCGCCGCGCGGGTTACGGCGACGTCGAGCTGCCCATCTTCGAAGACACCGCCCTCTTCGCGCGCGGCGTCGGTGAGTCCACCGACGTGGTGTCCAAGGAGATGTACACGTTCGCCGACCGGGGCGACCGCTCGGTGACATTGCGACCGGAGGGCACCGCGGGGGTGGTGCGCGCGGTGATCGAACATGGCCTGGATCGCGGCGCGTTGCCGATCAAACTCTGTTATGCGGGGCCGTTTTTCCGCTACGAGCGGCCCCAGGCCGGCCGGTATCGCCAGCTGCAGCAGGTCGGCGTGGAGGCGATCGGCGTCGACGACCCGGCTTTGGACGCCGAGGTGATCGCCCTCGCCGACGCCGGCTTTCGTGCCCTGGGGCTGGACGGGTTCCGGCTGGAGATCACCTCCCTGGGCGACGAGACCTGCCGCCCGCAGTACCGGGAACTGTTGCAGGAGTTCCTGTTTGGGCTCGACCTGGACGAGGAGACCCGTCAGCGGGCCGAGATCAACCCGCTGCGCGTCCTCGACGACAAGCGCCCCGCCGTGCGGGCGATGACGGCCGACGCGCCAGTGCTGCTGGACCACCTGTCGGACGTCGCCAAACAACACTTCGACACGGTGCTTGCCCACCTCGACGCCCTCGGGGTGCCGTACGTCATCAACCCCCGCATGGTGCGCGGGCTCGACTACTACACCAAGACCACCTTCGAGTTCGTGCACGACGGCCTGGGCGCGCAGTCCGGCATCGGGGGCGGTGGCCGCTACGACGGCCTGATGCGCCAGCTTGGCGGACAAGACCTGTCCGGCATCGGATTCGGGCTGGGGGTGGACCGCACTCTGCTGGCGCTGCGGGCCGAGGGCAAGAGCGTGGGGGAGACCGCGCGCTGCGACGTGTTCGGGGTGCCACTCGGCGAGCCGGCGAAGCTGAAGCTGGCGGTGCTCGGTGCGCAGCTGCGTGCGTCCGGTGCCCGCGTTGACATGGCCTACGGCGGTCGCGGCGTGAAGGCCGCGATGCGCGCCGCGGACCGTTCCGGCGCCCGCATCGCGCTGGTGGTGGGCGATCGCGACCTCGAGTCGGGGACGGTCGGGGTGAAAGACCTGGCGACGGGGGACCAGGTGTCCGTGCCGACGGATTCGGTTGTGGCGGAGGTGCTTTCGCGGCTGGACCGCTGAGTCACGGCAGGGCGACGTGGCCGTGCTTGACCTTCCAGATGAAGTACTTCTCGAACGCCAGCTTCATCGCGTGGGCTTGCGGGCCCGGGATCATCACGCTGTGCTTGCGATTCTTGGGCAGCATGTGGTCGGCAAGCATGATGACGCCGTTGTTGCCGGCGTCCATCACGCACACCGCCTGGATGTCGCCGAACTCCTTGTGCTCCGTTGGCTTTTCGCCGCGCACCTGGCGGCCGATGTTCTTCGCCGCCACATGAGCCTGCTGCTCGGTGGGGAAGCCGGTCTTGGGGACGCCGACGGGGTTGGCCGTGGTCCACGGTACCTCGACGGCGGCGGCGATCCCGACGGCGTACACGTTGTCGTAGGCCTCGGTCTGATAAGTGTCGCGCACCTTCACGTAGCCCTTGTCGTCGCTGATCTCGACCGCCTTGGCGATCACGTCCTGCCCGATGAACGGCGGGATCAGCATCGCGTAGGCAAAGTCGATCCCGGTGCCGTCCTTGAGCACGACGCGGCCCTCGTCGACGTGGTCGACGGCCACGTCCACGTGCGCGGTGATCTTCTCCTTCTTGAGGAACATCCCCAACAGCGACTCGCCGTGCTTGAGGCCGCCGATCCCGAAATGCCCGAGCATCGGTTCCGGGGAGATGAACGACATCGGCACCTGACTCTTGATCTTGTTCCTGCGCAACTGGTGGCTGACATTGAACAGGTATTCGTAAGCGGCGCCGAAGCAGCCGGCGCCCTGCGTGGCGCCGATCACCACCGGCCCGGGCTTCTCCAGGAACTTGCGCCAGCCCTCCCCGGCCTTGATGGCGTCCTCCAGGCTCGTGATGTTGTACGCGTTACCGCCGGCGCCGAGGCCCGGCACGATGTCGTACTTGTTCTGATAGCCGGTCGCGATGACCAGGTAGTCGTAGTCGTAGGGGCCCTGCGTGGTGAGCACCCGATTCTGGGCGAGCTGCAGCTCGGTGGCCGGGGCGTGGACGAAGTCGACTCCGTGCTCCTCGAATGTCGGTCCGACCGGAAAGGTGATGTCGTCGACGGTCCGTTTGCCGAACGGCAGCCAGATCAACGACGGGTTGAACACGAACCGATCCGACGGCGAGATCACCGTCACGTCGACATCACCCTGCAGGTCGTGCTTGACGGCGATGGCTGCGGTCAGGCCGCCGAAGTTGCTCCCCAATACGAGAACCTTCTTGCGCGTCATGGCGTCCTCCCTGTTCCTTTCCGACTTCCGAGGCGACCCCAGGATGGCACCCGCGCATCCCGCCGACGAGGGCCACAAGTCCTTCGGTTCGAGGCTTTCGGCCGACGGTGATGTCGGTGTCGTACCCCTGTGGCATGATCGAACACATGTTCGAGGATGTGCGGGCGCGGTTCGATGAGATGTTCGAGCGGCAGTATCCGTCGGCGACGGCGGAGTCGGCGGCGCTGCTGGAGTCGATCGGCGGCGGCGGCGCGGGCGGAGAACCGGGCGGCGGCCGCGCAGTTGGTGGCGATCGGGGAGTTGTTCGCCTACCGGTTGTCGCGGTGTTCGGACACCGAGGATTGGGCGATCGACACGATGGCGGCGGTGGCCGCGGAGGTGGGCGCGGCACCTGCGGATCTCGCAGGGGTTGGCCGCTAGCCGGTTGCGCTACGCCCGGGCGCTGCGTGAGCGGCTGCCCAAGGTGGGGGAGGTGTTTGCTGCCGGGGACATCGACTACCGGATGTTCACCACCATCGTGTATCGCACCGATCTGATCGATGACCCCGACGTGCTGGCGGAGGTGGATGCCCAGTTGGCGGCCAACGTGGCGCGCTGGCCGTCGATGACCCAGGGCCGGCTGGGCGCCCAGGTGGACAAGATCGTGGCCACCGCCGACGCCGACGCGGTGCGCCGGCGCAGCCGAGCGCCGCAGCGATCGCGAGGTTTGGATCGGCGAGGTGTGCGAGGGCTGGCCGAGATCGGCGGCAGCCTGCTCGGCCCCGATGCCCACGCCCTGGACAAGCGGCTGAACGCGTTGGCGGCCACCGTGTGCCCGCATGATCCGCGCACCGCGTGAGCAGCGCCGCGCCGACGCGCTGGGGGCGCTGGCCGCCGGGGCCGATCGGCTGGGGTGTCGCTGCGGGCGCGCCGACTGTGCGGCCGGCGCGCGGCGGCCGGCCTCCCCGGTGGTGATCCATGTGATCGCCGAGCAGGCCACCCTGGACGGCACCGGCGCCGCGCCGGCCTCCGCGGTGGGCGCCGACGGGCTGATCAGCCCCGACCTGGTGGCCGAGCTGGCCCGCTCGGCCACGCTGGTGCCGCTGGTCCATCCCGGTGACGCCCCACCCGAGCCCGGCTACACCCCCTCGGCGGCGCTGGCCGCGTTCGTGCGCTGCCGCGATCTGACGTGTCGCTGGCCGGGCTGCGACGTGCCGGCCTCGGCCTGCGATCTGGACCACACGATCCCCTACAGCCAGGGTGGGCCCACCCATGCGGGCAACCTCAAATGTTATTGCCCGACACATCATTTGGTGAAAACGTTCTGGGGCTGGACCGACCAGCAGCTGGCCGACGGGACGCTGATCCTGACCTCCCCGGCCGGACAGACCTATGTCACCACCCCGGGCAGCGCGCTATTGTTCCCCAGCCTGTGCTACGCGGTGGGCGGGATGCCCACCGTCGAAGCCGACCCGCACCCGCAGGACTACTGCGCCGAGCGCACCGCCATGATGCCCCGCCGCACCCGCACCCGCGCCCAACACCACGCCACCCGGGTGGCCACCGAACGCCGCCACAACCGACAGGCCCGCCAAGCCCAACATGCCTCACAAGCCTGGGATTCCGGACCCCGCGACGCCACCGGCGACGGCGAACCACCACCCTTCTGACCGCCCGCCACTTGACTTGGTATCGAACTCTTGTTCGAATAAATCCCATGCGCTGGGCGAACCAGGCCGTCGCGGTCAACGGCGAGCCAATCGAGGACGGAGCGCTGCCCGGGCTGCAGCGGATCGGCCTGATCCGAAGCGTCCGCGTGCCGCACTTCGAGGGAATGACCTTTCACGAAGTGCTGTGCAAGTCCGCGCTCAACAAGGTGCCCAACGCAGCGGCGCTGCCGTTCCGGTACACGGTCAACGGCTACCGCGGCTGCTCGCACGGCTGCCGCTATTGCTTCGCCCGGCCCACCCACGAATACCTGGACTTCAACTGCGGCAACGACTTCGACACGCAGGTGGTCGTCAAAACCAACATCGTCGAGGTCCTGCGGCGCGAGCTGCGCCGGTCGTCGTGGCGGCGCGAAACGGTCGCGCTCGGCACCAACACCGATCCCTATCAGCGCGCCGAGGGCCGCTACGCGCTGATGCCGGGCATCATCACGGCGCTCACCGAATCGGGCACGCCGCTGTCGATCCTGACCAAGGGCACACTGCTGCGCCGCGACCTCCCGCTGATCGGCGAGGCGGCTCGACACGTTCCGCTGTCCGTCGCGGTGTCGCTGGCGGTCGGCGACGCCGAGCTGCACAAGGATGTCGAGCCCGGCACGCCCACACCGCAGGCGCGGCTGGCGCTCGTCACCGCGATCCGGGACGCCGGCCTGGACTGCCACGTGATGGTGGCGCCGGTGCTGCCACACCTCACCGACTCCGTCGACCACCTCGACGGGCTGCTCGGGCAGATCAAGGCGGCGGGAGCCACGGGGGTGACCGTCTTCGGCCTGCACCTGCGCAGCTCGACCCGCGGCTGGTTCATGGCGTGGTTGGCCCGGTCGCACCCCGAGCTGGTCGGCCGCTACCGCGAGCTCTACCGCCGCGGTGCCTACCTGCCGCCGAGCTACCGCGAGATGTTGCGGGAGAGGGCCGCGCCGCTGATTGCCAAGCATCGGCTGGCCGGTGACCTCCGCCAATTCCGGCAGCCGGCGGCGGCCGCATCGGAACCCGTTCAGGCGACGCTGTTTTGAGTTATCTCGGGTTGTCCCCGCGTGGCTTGGTGAGCGTGAACTCGTCAACCACGGTCACCGCGCCCAGCGGTCCGCTCAGCGCGTAGTGCGTCGCCTTGATCGACGTGTTGCCGCCGGGCGGGCCGGGATCGACGTCGAAAGACGCGAAGCCGTAGGGGTTGTCACGGTCTCGGAACGCCGACCAGGGCGCCTCCTCCATCACATAGATCGGCGCCTTGCGGCCGAGTCCGGGATCGAAGGCGCCGACGCCCGTCAACACGCGGCACGCGGGCGTGGGAAAGAAAAACCCGTTGGAGGGCGCGGAGGTTCCGCCGCCGCCGATCACGAGGTGCACCGTCCCCCGGGTGGCGTCGATCACGTCGGCACGGGTGTCGACGGGGATCGGGGTGCGCGTGTCGGTGCCCAGCGTTCCGCGCAGCGGATGCGACCGCTCGTAGTGGTGTTCGTGGCCGCACACCACCAGGTCGACCCCGTACCGGTCGAACAGCGGCAGCCACTCCTCGCGGATCCCCAGGTCGGCGCCGTTGGTCCTGTCGGATGTGGAGATGGCGGTCTGATGCATGCAGACCACCACCCAGTCGACACCCGGGTCGCGCCGGGCGGCATCCAGTTCGGCGGCCAGCCAACGCTTCTGCGCACCACCCGAATACCCGTGCACATAGAAGTTGCCGCCGTCCTGGAAGGCCACGTCGTCGTTGTTGAGGCTGATCACCCGCACCGAGCCGGCGGTGAACGAGTACCACAGGCCGCGGAGTTCGGGGTCGGCGCCCGAGTCGGGGACCGCGAAATACGTCTGGTAGGCGCCGTATCCGACCGGCCCGTTGCCGAGTTCGTTCTCGTGATTGCCGGCCGCGGGCATCCATGGCCGGTGCCGCGCCGACCGGGTGTTGTTGACGAACCAGTCCGACCAGGTGCGCACCCGGTCCTGGGCGAGGTTGGCATAGCACAGGTCGCCGTTGACCAGGTTGAACAGCGGCGCGAGCCGTTCGATCGCCAGCGTCGTGTCCGCCGCCGCGGGCGAGCCGATGTTGTCGGTGCCGTAGCGGCCGTCGGGCAGCCTCTCCAGTGTGGGCGTGGACTGGTCACCGAAACTTGTGAACCGCAACGCTTTTCGCCCCGACGGCGCGGTTCGCACCGTCCCCATCTCCGGCTCCGCGCCGTCGTGCGCGGCGGCGTAGACGTAGTCGGTGTCCGGTGCCAGGTCCGTCAGCCGGGCGTGATTGACCCGAACCTCGACACCTGACTTGGCGTCCCGGTACGTCCGGGTCTCCGCCGCCACCGCACGCCCGAAACCGGACGCCGCGGTGCCGAGCACGACGCGCGGATTGCGGACGGGTCGACGGTGTGCCAGGACACCACCACCTCGGTGCCCGCGTCCTTGCCGAACTGCAGGTGCAGGCCGGCCACCGGCGGTGCGCCGTTGCGGTCCGGCTGGCGCCACAAGTCGGGGGCGCGGGGGTGCGACCACAGCACCGCCGCCCCACCGCCGATGCCCGCCCCGAGCGCGGCCGAGGCCGCGCTCGTCGTCAACAGCCGGCGCCGGCTGATGCCCGGTTCGTCGGTCATGGTTGCTTCATACCGGAGCCGGTGAACCGGTCGGTGAACGGCCAACCGTCGGTAACGGATCCGGTAGCGTTTGCGATATGACGGACGTGCGAAAAGTGACCAGGGGGGTCGCGACAGTAACGTTTGCAGCAGCCCTAGGGGTGGCTGTGACACCCGCGACCTCGTTTGCGGACCCGGCCGGCCATCAGGTGACCTACACGGTCACCGCGACCGGCAATCTGACCGGCAACGTGCGGTACATGAACAGCGATCCGCCCAGCCAGGCGGCCTACGACGCCAACTCGTCGCAGTTCATGAACAGCGTGCAGACGGCGTTCACCGCCGGGCAACCGCTGGTGTACACGACCACGCTGGCGAACCCCAACCAGTGGGCCATCGTCACCGCCAGCGGCGGGTGCCACTGGCCGGACTGCGACTCGTCGAACGTGCCGCAGATCCAGTGCCAGATCGCGGTGGACGGTCAGGTGGTCGCGACCAACAGCGCCACCACCGGGGTGACCTGCTCGACGCGGCGCTGGTAGCCGCTAGCTCAGGTCGGCGGCGGCGAAGGTGTCGCATTTGTTCGGATCGCCGCTCTGGTAGCCGATGGTGAACCAGTGCTGTCGTTGCTCGGACGACCCGTGGGTCCACGACTCTGGGTTGACACGTCCGGTGGCGCTCTTCTGGATGCGGTCGTCGCCCACCGACGCCGCGGCCGACAGCGCGTCGGCAATGTCTTTGTCGCTCAACGGTTCCAGGTACGGCACGCCGGTGCTCTGCTGCTTGACGGTCGACGCGTAGTGCGCCCAGATGCCGGCATAGCAGTCGGCCTGCAGCTCGGTGCGCACCCCGTTGCCGCCGGCCCCCTGAGCGCCCTGCTGTGAGCGGCCGAGGATGCCCTGCAGGTTCTGCACGTGGTGGCCGTATTCGTGGGCGACGACGTACTCCTGCGCCAGCGGGCCGCCGCTGGATCCGAACCGTTGGACCAGTTCCTGGAAGAAGTCGGTGTCGAAGTACGCGGTCTTGTCCAGCGGGCAGTAGAACGGTCCCACCGCGGTGGTGGCCGGCCCGCAGGCGGTGTTGACCTGGCCGGTGAACAGCTGCAGGCGGGGTCGGGTGTAGTTGCGCATCAGCTGATGCCACACCGCGTCCACCGAATTGCCGGTGGCCACCACACGGCACTGCACGTACTTGTTGGCGTCGGCACCGGTCTTGCACTGGCTCAGGTCAAACCCGGGCGCCACGTCGTCACGGGTGTCCATCGGCTGCTGGGTCACGATGCCGCCGGGGTCGACGCCGAAGAACAACGCCAGGAAGATGATCAGCAGGCCGCCGACGCCGCCGCCGACGGCCATCCGCAGGCCACCCCCGCCCGACGACGACGCGGTGCTCGTGTCGATCTGCATGCCCTCGTTGAAGGTCATCGCGCGCTCCTAAAGTTGCCCGGTGGGTGCGTAGCGGCTGGCGGTGTAGCCGCGCAATTTGCGCAGGAAGCGGCGCAGGCGCCAGGTTCAGCAGCGGCCGGAACAGATACATCGCCGCCCAGGCCGGCCCGGCCGGCTTCAGCGCCATGATCCAGGTGAGCCGGCAGCCACCCGGGATGACCTCCACCCGGTAATCCTCGGCGAACGCGGCGACGGCCTGCGTCGAACATTCGTTGAACCGGAACGCCATGCGGGTGAACGGTTCCCACGCCAGAAACTCTTCGTTGCCGACCATGCCGCCGCGCATCTCGACGGTGCGGGTGGTGCCGACGCCGCGGGGCTCGGGGCTGGTCCAGGTCACGTTGGTGATCACCGGTGCCCAGCGCGGCCAGGAGTCGGCGTCGGCAAGGACGTCGAACAGCTGCTCGGGGGTGACGGCCAGGTCGACGCTGTTGGTGAACCGGAAAGGCGCGGTATCGACGAAGCCCAGGTCGACCCGCTCGCAGGGGAACATGGCATGAATCTAACCGGGGCCGTCGCTGGCTGCTGCCAATAGCGGCACCAGCACGTCGCTGATCGGTGTCGGAAGTCCGTGGGCGCGGGCCTTGCGGACGATCACCCCGTTGCGGATGTCCCATTCCATCGGCCGGCGCCGCTCGCGGTCGGTCAGGATCGACGTCCCCATGTCCTCGGGAGCCCGGCGGAACAGTTCGGTCAACTCGTCGGCCACGTCGTCACCCAGGCGGGCGCCCTCGGCCCGGGCGACGGCCAGGCACTCGGCGACGTACCGGCGCGACAGCGCCGCCACGTCGTCGCGGCGGAACATCCCCGAGCGACGCCCGGACAGCGCCATGAGCCCGGCCAGCGCGTTGGTCAGCAGCTTGCGCCATGCGGCCGTGACGATGTCGGGATCGCAGTCCACCCGGCAGCCCGCGCCGCGCAACAGCCCGGCCACCGCCCGGGCGGCGGGCTCGTCGGGCAGCACGAGCGCGGCCTCGCCGCGCAGCCGCACCCACCCGTCGGGCTGGGTCTCGGCCGAGTACCACACGATCCCCGGGAACACCGCCGACGACGGGCAGTGCGGCCGCACCTGCTCGACCTGCTCGACGCCGTTCTGCAGCACCGCTACGACGGTGTGCTCGTCACACAAGCGGTTCAGCCATGCGCCGGCCGCGTCGTTCTGGGTGGCCTTGACCGCGAGCAGCACCACATCGACCGAGCCGGTCACCTCACCGGGATCGGTGAGCACCGGGCCGGGCACCACGATCGCATCCCCGCCGTCGGGGCGCAGTTCGATGCTCGGGCGGGGCGTGCGGCCGCACACCAGCACCGAATGCCCGGCCCGGTAAAGCAGCGCGGCGACCGTCGTGCCGACGGCGCCGGGACCGACCAGCGCGATGGTGGTGGCAGTGGTGTTAATGGGACCGAAATTACCTGCCCTAGACTGGTCACTCGTCCAAAACCCGCCGAAGGGGAGTGTTTGTGCTGCGCAGCCACGGCGCTGGTTCGCTGAGAAGCAGCGACGCCGGCCAGCAGGTGACCTTGGCCGGCTGGGTGGCCCGCCGCCGCGACCACGGCGGCGTCATCTTCATCGACCTGCGCGACGCCTCCGGCATCGCACAGGTCGTGTTCCGCGATGCCCTCGAGGAAGGGCAGGTGCTGGCCCAGGCGCACCGGTTGCGCGCCGAGTTCTGCGTCGCGGTGACCGGTGTCGTCGAGATCCGCCCGGAGGGCAACGCGAACCCCGAAATCGCCACCGGCGAGATCGAGGTGAACGCCGCCTCGCTGACCGTGCTCGGCGAGTGCGCGCCGCTGCCGTTCCAGCTCGACGAGCCCGCCGGCGAGGAGCTGCGGCTGAAGTACCGCTACCTCGACCTGCGCCGCGACGGCCCGGCCGCGGCACTTCGCCTGCGCTCCCAGGTCAACGCCGCCGCCCGAGGCGTCCTGGCCCGGCACGACTTCGTCGAGGTCGAGACGCCGACGATCACCCGCTCGACGCCGGAAGGGGCGCGCGACTTCCTGGTGCCTGCGCGGCTGCACCCCGGTTCGTTCTACGCGCTGCCGCAGAGCCCGCAGCTGTTCAAGCAGCTGCTGATGGTGGCCGGGATGGAGCGCTACTACCAGATCGCCCGCTGCTACCGCGACGAGGATTTCCGCGCCGACCGGCAACCCGAGTTCACCCAGCTCGACATGGAGATGAGCTTCGTCGACGCCGAGGACGTCATCGCGATCTCCGAGGAGATCCTCACCGCGCTGTGGGCGCTGATCGGCTACGAGCTCCCCACCCCCATCCCGCGGATCAGCTACGCGGACTCGATGCGGCGGTTCGGCTCCGACAAGCCCGACCTGCGGTTCGGCCTCGAGCTCGTCGAGTGCACGGAGTTCTTCACAGACACCACGTTCCGGGTGTTCCAGGCGCCCTACGTGGGCGCGGTGGTGATGCCCGGCGGGGCCTCGCAGCCGCGCCGGACGCTGGACGGCTGGCAGGAGTGGGCCAAGCAGCGCGGGCACCGCGGGCTGGCCTACGTGCTGGTCGCCGAGGACGGCACGCTGGGCGGCCCGGTGGCCAAGAACCTGTCCGACGCCGAACGTGACGGCCTGGCCGCGCACGTCGGCGCCAACCCCGGCGACTGCATCTTCTTCTCCGCGGGCCCGCCGAAGTCGTCGCGTGCCCTGCTGGGCGCCGCCCGGGGCGAGATCGCCGACCGGCTCGGCCTGATCGACCCCGACGCCTGGGCGTTCGTCTGGATCGTGGACCCGCCGCTGTTCGAGCCCGCCGAGGAGGCGACGGCGGCGGGCGACGTGGCAGTCGGCTCGGGGGCGTGGACCGCGGTGCACCACGCGTTCACCTCGCCCAAGCCCGAATTCTCCGACCTCGTCGACAAGGATCCGGGCGCCGTGCCGGCCGACGCCTACGACATCGTCTGCAACGGCAACGAAATCGGCGGCGGCTCCATCCGCATCCACCGCCGCGACATCCAGGAGCGGGTGTTCGCGGTCATGGGCCTGGACGCGGCCGAGGCCGCGGACAAGTTCGGATTCCTGTTGGAGGCGTTCACCTTTGGCGCCCCGCCGCACGGCGGGATCGCGTTCGGCTGGGACCGCATCAACGCGCTGCTGTCCGGGGTGGACTCGATCCGCGAGGTGATCGCGTTCCCCAAGACCGGCGGCGGCGTCGACCCGCTGACCAACGCGCCCGCCCCGATCACCGCCCAGCAGCGCAAGGAGTCCGGAATAGACGCCAAACCCAAGGGAGTTGACGGGGCATGACTGAAATGCCGGACACCGGGACGATCAACACGTTCAACCAGAGCATCATCGACGAATTCCGCGCCAACGGGGGCAAGGTCGGCGGCCAGTTCGAGGGCGCCGACCTGCTGCTGCTGCACACGACCGGGGCCAAGTCCGGCCAGCCGCGGGTGTCGCCGCTGGCCTACTTCCGCATCGACGGCAAGCTGATCATCATCGGATCCTTCGCCGGTGCCCCGATCAGCCCGGCCTGGGTGCACAACCTGCGCGCCAACCCGGCGGCGCGCGTTGAGGTCGGCTCGAACTCGGAAATCGACTCATTCGAGGTGACGGCGCGCGAGCTGCCCTCCGCCGAGCGCGACGAGCTCTTCGAGCAAGGTCACCGCGGCGGCGCCCGGGTTCGCCGAATATCAGGCCAACACCAGCCGGGTGATCCCGCTGTTCGAGCTGCAGCGGGCCTAGCCGGCCGTGCCCAAAACGGCTCGCTCCGCGGCGTCCGCCGCCGCGCGGGCGGGCCTCAAGCGGCTGCGCGCGGTGTGGTTCACCCTGGTCCAGACGTCGGTCGCGGCGGGCCTTGCCTGGTTCCTCGCACGCGACGTGCTGCACCACCCGCAGCCGTTCTTCGCGCCGATCGCCGCCGCCGTATCCCTGTCGATCAGCAACGTGCTGCGCGCGCAGCGCGCCGTCCAGATGATGATCGGCGTGACCCTCGGGATCGGGGTGGGCACGGTGGTGGAGATCGTGCTCGGGCCGGGGGCGGTCTCGATCGCCGTCGCCGCGCTGGTCGCGCTGTGCGCCGCGGTGTTCATCGGCCAGGGTTACATCGGCCAGGGGATGATGTTCGCCAACCAGACCGCCGTGTCGGCCATCCTGGTGCTGGCCCTCTACCGCAGCGGCGTCGGCGTGGAACGCATCTTCGACGCGCTGCTCGGCGGCGCGCTGGCCATCTTCGTCGCGGTCCTGCTGTTCCCCGCCGACCCGCTGGAGGTGCTCCGCACCGCGCGCGTCGGCGTGCATGGGCGTTCTGCAACGCGTCCTGTCGCGCACCGCGGAACTCGTCGCCGGACGCGCGCCGGCCCCGCCCGACTGGCCGCTGTCGGCCGTCGACCGCGTGCACGAACAGCTGGGCGCGCTGCTCGAGTCACGGACCACCGCGAGCCAGATCGCGCGCATCGCGCCGCGACGCTGGCGCCTGCGGACTGCCGTCGAAGCCGCGCAACACCAGGGCGTGCACGTGGCCCTGCTCGCCGGCTCGGTGCTCCAACTTGCCCGGGTCATCGCCCTCGATGGCTCCGGCGAGCGGTGGCCGCTGGCCGTGCAGACCGTGCTCGTCGAACTCGCCGCGGCCATCGCCCTCGCCGACCCCGACCCGGCCGGTGCCTGCGCGTACGTCGCGGCCGCGCGCCATTGCGCTTCGGAGCTGCAGGCGGGAGCCCGCGACAAGGCCGAGGTGGTGCTCGCCGACGTCGTCGCGGCCTGCCTCCACGACCTGCAGCGGGTGATCGATCTGCGGCCGGTGTGACCGGCTCACATCGAATCGGCCAGGAACTCCCGGGCCAGCTTCTTCGGCGCCTGCGTCAACCAGGCCTCGGTGATCAACTCCTCGAGCGCGGGGACCGAGACCTGAGCCAGCCGGACCAGCACCGCGGGGTAGCCGTCGAAATGCGGGGTGGTGAAGAAGATCTCCGGCTCGTCGGCGATCAGCGCGAACTTGACGCCCTCGTCGGAGACCCGGACACCGAGGATGTCGCCCGCGGGCGGCTCCACCCCGCTGCGGGCCAGCGCCTCGCGGTCGGACGGGCGCAGCGGCCGCTCCCACGCCAACAGTTTCTTGCCGACCCGCCAGTCGTGCGGCGCCGGCTCCGAGGTGAGTGCCAGCCCACCGACGATGCGGGCGACGTCGTCCCAGGTGGCCACACCTCGATTGTGCGCCGGAAGCGTGCCGGATGCGGCCGGGAGTAGTAGAAATAGGTCGCGTGCCGCCTGATTCGTCCGCTCGCCGCCATCGAGTGACCCACCGCACCGAGTACCGCTACTCCGACGTGGTGACCAGCTCGTACGGCCGCGGCTTCCTCACCCCGCGCGACTCGCTGCGCCAGCGCTGCGTCGTGCACCGGCTGACCGTCGACCCGGCCCCGGCCGACAGCTCCACCAGCCGCGACGTATACGGCAACATCAGCTCCTACTTCCACGTCACCGAGCCGCACCGCGCCCTGACCATCACCAGCGACTCGATCGTCGACGTGTACCCGCCGCCGCCCGAGCGCTACAGCAGCGGGCCGGCGCTGCAGGCGTGGGAGGCCGCCCGGCCGGCCGGGAGCCGGGGAGCGCTGGCGACGGAGTTCACCCTCGACCTGGACCCGCCCGAGATCACCGACGCGGTGCGCGACTATGCGGCGCCCAGTTTCTCCCCGGGACGCCCGCTGGTCGAGGTGTTGCGCGACCTCGCCTCCCGGATTTTCCGCGACTTCACCTACCGATCCGGGTCGACGACGATATCCACCGGGGTCAACGAGGTTCTGCAGGCCCGGGAAGGGGTATGTCAAGACTTCGCCCGGCTGGCGATCGCCTGCCTGCGCGCCAACGGTCTTGCGGCCAGCTACGTGTCCGGCTACCTGGCCACCGACCCGCCCCCCGGAAAGGATCGAATGATCGGCATCGACGCCACCCACGCCTGGGCCGCGGTGTGGACACCGCAGGAGCCCGGCCATTTCGAGTGGCTGGGGGTTGACCCCACGAACGACCAGCTGGTCGACGAGCGCTACATCATCGTGGGCCGCGGCCGCGACTACGCCGACGTGCCGCCGCTGCGCGGCATCATCTACACCAACTCCGAGCACAGCGTGATCGACGTGTCCGTCGACGTCGTGCCCTGCGCAGACCCTCTTGAAGGTGATTTCTTCGATGCGTGACTTCCACTGCCCCAGCTGCGGCCAGCGCCTGACGTTCGAGAACTCGGAGTGCCTGTCATGCGGCAGCTCCCTCGGCTTCTCCCTCGAACAGATGGCCCTGCTGGTGATCGCCACGGGCGACGCGGGGGAGCACGCCGGTGCCGTCGACGCCGACGACTACCAGCTGTGCGCGAACCTGTATCTGGCCGAATGCAACTGGCTGGTTCCCAAGGATGACCGCGGCGGCCTGTGCGTGTCCTGCGCCCTGACCGTGGAGCGGCCCAACGACGCCGACACCGAGGGGCTGGCGGCGTTCGCCCGCGCCGAGGCCGCCAAGCGGCGGTTGATCGCCGAGCTGCACGAGCTGCGGCTGCCGATCATCGGGCGGGACCAGGACCCGGACTACGGACTGGGGTTCCGGCTGCTGTCCAGCGCGCACGAGAAGGTGCTCACCGGGCACGAGAATGGCGTCATCACACTGGATCTGGCCGAGGGCGACGACGTCCACCGCGAGCAGCTGCGGGTCGAGATGGAGGAGCCTTACCGGACCCTGCTCGGGCACTTCCGCCACGAGATCGGCCATTACTACTTCTACCGGCTGGTCGCCCCGTCCGGTGACTATCTGGCCCGGTTCAACGAGCTGTTCGGCGATCCGGACACGGACTATCAGGAGGCCCTGGACCGTCATTACCGCGACGGGGCGCCCGAGGGCTGGCAGCAGGACTACGTGTCCTCGTATGCCACCATGCATCCCGCCGAGGACTGGGCCGAGACCTTCGCCCACTACCTGCACATCCGTGACACCCTGGACACCTCCGCCTGGTGCGGGCTGGCGCCGGCCACGGCGACCTTCGACCGGCCGCTGTTGGGCCCCAGCGCTTTTCAGACGATCATCGACACGTGGCTGCCGTTGTCCTGGTCGCTGAACATGGTCAACCGGTCGATGGGCCACGACGACCTGTACCCGTTCGTGCTGCCGGCCGCGGTGCTGGAGAAGATGCAGTTCATCCACACCGTGATCGACGAGGTGACCTCGCAGGCGAGGGGGCCGGCCGCCGCCGTCGTGGGCTGAGGCGATCGCGAGCGCGGCGTAGCCGGGCGAAGCGGGTCGCCGCCATCGCGGGCTGACCGGGCTAGCGCGGGCATCCTCCGGCGCTCGTCGCCGCCCCACAGTGGTTGCATGTCGCCCGGCAGGGCCAGCTGCGCAGCGGTGATGGCCTCCGCCAGGTCGCGCAGCTGGGCGTGCACAGCGTCCAGCAGACCGGCCAGCTCCGCGCGGCGACCGCCGTCGACCTGCTCCAGTTCGTCGGGGTGCGACCGGCGCAGCAGGGTGCCGATCTCGTCCACCAGCCGCTCCGGACGCGACGACCCCGACGAGCCCGGGAGATCCTTGAGGTTGGTCCGCAGCCGTTCGACCTGATACAGCAGCGACCGGGGATTCTGGGCGTCGAACAGCATCAGCTCGGCCACCGCGGCCACGGTGACGTTGCCGACTGTGCGGCGGCGGTAGATGACCGAGGATTCGCACGCCACCAGGGTCGACTCGATGATCGTCTGCTCGGCGCCCGCACCCCGGACGGTGGTCAGCGTCGCGTGCAGCAACGCGGTCAGCCAGAGGGCCCGTTCGATCCGCTTGCCGATGTCCATCATGGTCCAGCCGGCGTCGCGCACCATCGACTCGCCGGCCACCCCCGCCAACGTCAGCATGCCGGCCAGCGTCTGGGAGTGGGCCGACGCCAGCAGCGCGTCGGCCTCGGTGAGCGAGTCCGGCGGATCGGGGCGCAGCGCGATCGCACGCTCCACCCCGGCGAGCACCATCCAGGTGTCGTTGGACAGCTGGTCGCGCACCGCGCGGGCGGCCAGCGCCAGCCCCTCCACCGACTGGATGAGTGAGCCGGGACGGTCGGAGTCCACGGTCAGGGACCACAGCGTCGAGGGTGCGACGGCGATCATCTCCGCGTGGTCCGCGTCGGTTCCCGTGTCCGTTCCGGTGATTCGCCCCAGCGCGGCGATCAGCACCGGCACGCACTCGCTTTCCTCCGCCTCCTGGCGGTGCCGGTAGACGTGGAATCGGTCGCGCGCCACCATCAGCAGCCGTGCCGTGTTCTCCGCGCGCTCGCCGTAGCGCCCGATCCAGAACAGGTCGGACAGCACGCGCGGCGAGGTCACACCCCAGGTGCCCGCGGCCGTCTTCGCCGGCGCCTCGACAGACGGCAAGCTCACCGTCTCGGTCCGTGCGCGTTCCGTGGGCCGTACCCAGATATCTTTGGCCGCAACCGTTTTCAGGATGTACGCATCGGGCCCGGGTGCCAGGACATAGCCGACGCCGCCGATCATCGGCGCGTAGCCGCCGCGCTGCGCGACGGTGAACAGCCGCATGCCGACGCCGGCCGACGACAGCACGCCCGCGTGGTCGGTCGGGGCCGACGAGAACTGCGGCAGCTCCTGGCCCGCCCATTGCCATGGCGCCTTGGTAATGCGCGCGGCCAGCTCCGTCAGCTGGTGGGACGAAAGCGTGGGTCCCACAAGGGTTTCCCCGCCGACCGTGGACTTCACCAACAGCGATGACAGGTTCGCCATCAGGTGTGAGCACTCGCTGGGGATGCCGCCCCAGTAGACCGGCGCGCTGTGCAGCAGCGGGGCCTCGGACAGCAGCCGCTTGGCCAACTCGGGCAGGAAGCGAAGCAGCCCGGGGCTTTCCAGAATCCCGCTGCCCAGGGTGTTGACCACGGTCACCGCCCCGCGGTGTTGCGCCTCCACCAAGCCGGCCACACCGAGCCGGGAGTCCGCGCGCAGGTCCAGCGGGTCCACGTATTGGGCGTCGACGCGACGGAGGACCACGTCGACGCGCTTGAGCGTGCCCAGCGAGCGCATCCAGAGCTTACCGTCGCGCACCACCAGGTCCGCGCTCTCCACCAGTGGGAATCCCAGCTGCGTGGCCAGATAGGCCTGGTCGAAAGCGGTCTCCGAGTAGATGCCCGGCGTGAGCACCACCACGACCGGATCCTGGACGACGTCGGGCGCCGCGTCGATGAGCGCCAGCCGCAGCGCCTGCGCGAACGGCGTCGTGGGCCGCGGCGCCACCCGCTCGTAGAGGTCGGGGATCGCGTGGGCCACGACCCGGCGGTCGGCCAGCGCGTAGCCGGCGCCCGACGGGGCCTGTGTCCAGTCGGCGTTCACCTGGAAGGCGCCGTCCGGCAAGCGGCTCAGATCGCAGGCGTGCATGAACAGCTGGTGGTGGCCGGGCACCTCGACCCCGTTGGCGACGCGGACGTAGCCGGGGTGGCCGAACAGCAACTCGGGCGGAAGCACGCCCTCGGTGAGCATGCTGCGCGGCCCGTAGAGGTCGGCGAGCACGGCGTCGAGCAGGCGGGAGCGCTGGATCAGCCCGGCCTCGAGCACCTCCCATTCCGCGGCCGACAGCACGATCGGCAGGGTGTCCAGGGTCCAGGGCCGCGGCTCCAGGCCGTTCCCGTCGGGGTCGACGTCGGTGTAGGTGATCCCGTCGTTGTCGATGAGGTCGTGCACCACCGAGCGGAGCCGGTCGAGCCCGGCCCGGCCGCGCTCGGCCACCGCATCGGCCAGCTCCGACCAGGCCGGGCGCACGTGGCCGCCGGAGTCGACGAACTCGTCGTAGCCGCTGCCGGGGCCGTGCCGGAGGTCGAACAGCGCCTCCTGGGCGCGCGCGGTGCGGTACCCGGCCAGCAGGCGGTCGGCGTCGTAGCGTTCGCGGCCGGTAGCCGCCGACGATGCGCTCGCGCCGAATGTCATGTCCGCAACCGCCATTACTGCTGCACGGTACGCACGCGTCGCAGGTCGAGGATGCCCGGCGCGCCGATGTCGGTGGATATCCTGGCCTGCTTCTCCCGCAGGGCGGCGAGGTCGATCCGGCCCGGCGTGAAGCCGGTGGCCTCGAAGCGGCGGGCGCGGCGCGCCTCGGCCTCGACGGCGTTGACGGGCGGCTCGTCGTAGGCGCGGCCGCCCGGATGGGCGACGTGGTAGGTGCAGCCGCCGCGCGACGTGCCGCTGGTGAGGTCGACGAGCTCGAACCGCAGCGGCACGTCGGTGCTGATGGTCGGGTGCAGCGCGCTGGGCGGCTGCCAGGCCTTGAACCGCACGCCGCCCACGTGGATGTCGGGGTTGTCGGTGGCCAGCAGGGGAACGGGGTAGCCGTTGCAGGTCACCACGTAGCGGTGGCGGTCGGCGCCGATGACGCGGACCTGGACGCGCTCGACCGACGAGTCGACGTAGCGGGCCGTGCCGGTCGCGGTGGCCTCCTCGCCGAGGGTGTTCCACGGTTCGATCGCGCCCCGCAGCTCGACCTCCACGCCGTCGAACACCGCGGTGCCGATGCGGGGGAACCGGAATTCGGTGAAGGGGTCCAGCCAGCTGGTCTCGAACGGGATGCCGTGTGCGCGCAGTTCGGCGGCGACGTCGGCGATGTCGTGAATCAGGAAGTGCGGCAACAGGTATCGGCCATGCAGGTTGGCGCCGTGGCGGATCAGCGGGGCGCGCAGCGGCTCGTCCCAGAACCACGCCACCAGCGATCGCACCAGCAGTGACTGCACCATCGCCATGTGCAGGTGCGGGGGCATCTCGAACCCGCGCAGCTCCAGCAGGCCGAGCCGGCCGCGGGGGCCGTCGGGGCTGTAGAGCTTGTCGATGCAGAACTCGGCGCGATGCGTGTTGCCGGTGATGTCGGTGAGCAGGTGCCGCAGGGCGCGGTCGGTGACCCACGGCTTGGGCGCACCACCCGCACCCAGGCGGGCGATCTCGGCGAACGCGATCTCCAGTTCGTAGAGCGCCTCGGCGCGGCCTTCGTCGACCCTGGGCGCCTGCGAGGTGGTGCCGACGAACCGCCCGGCGAACAGGTAGGACAGCGACGGGTGCCGCTGCCAGTAGGTGAGCAGCGAGACCAGCAGGTCGGGCCGGCGCAGCAGCGGTGAGTCCGCGGGCGTCACCCCGCCCAGCGTGATGTGGTTGCCGCCGCCGGTGCCGCCGTGGGTGCCGTCGACGTCGAACGACTCCGTGGACAGTCGGGCCAGGCGCGCCTGCTGCGTACAAGGTCTCCAGCAGCCGCCGCTGCTCGTCGAAACTGGCGCTGGGTGCCACGTTGACCTCGATGACGCCGGGGTCGGCGGTGATCGTCGTCGACCGCAGGCGGGGGTCGGGCGGCGGGTCGTATCCCTCGATCACCACCGGGTAATCGGCCTTGGCGGCGGCGGTCTCCAGCCGGGCGATGAGGTCGAGGAAGTGCTCGAGCGCCTCGGTGGGCGGCATGAAGACATACAGCAGGCCGTCACGGACCTGCGCGACCATGGCCGTCGGCGGGGCCGAATCGGCACTGACGACCACCGCGCCGGCCTCCTCCGTGGACAGCGCGCCGCCCACGGTCAGGGGGTCGACATCGAACGACGGCCGCGGCGGCTTCCAGCTGATCGAGTCCAGCGGCAGGCGCAGCCCCGCCGGTGAGTCCCCGGGCAGCAGCACGATGCGGCCGCGGCGCAGCCGCCAGTCGGCGCTGGCCCAGCCCAGATCGTCGTCGCGGCGGTGCAGCGGGAGCACGAAAGCCGCTGGGGTGTCGGCGGGTTCGTCGAGGCGCGCCAGCAGCGACGCGCGGGCGGCGGTGGAGTCGGGATGCGCGTCGGGACTCAGATCGTCACCGGGGTCCACCGGCTCGCCGTCGGGCATGCGCAGCTTGGCCGCCAGCCGGTGCAGTGGGTCCTCGTAGGCGGGGCGCACCTGGGAAAGCGGCAGCCCGAAACCCTCGGCGACTCCGACCAGGATCTCGTACGCCGTCTCGTGGTCAACGGGGGTTCTCGGCGCGTCGCCCCACGGATCGGCGAGCAGCGCCGCGTCCTGCCACACCGGCTGCCCGTCGGTCCGCCAGTAGATCCCAATCTGCCAGCGCGGCAACGGTTCTCCCGGATACCACTTGCCCTGCCCGCGCTGGATCAGCCCCCGCGGCGCCCACGCCTCCTTCAGCCGGGCGGCCAGGTCCGACGCGCGCCGGCGCTTGTCGGGGCCGTCGGCGGCCGTCGTCCACTCCTCGGAGACCTGGTCGTCCACCGACACGAACGTCGGCTCGCCGCCGACGGTCAGCCGGACGTCGGCGGCGGCCAGCCGCTCGTCGACGCGGCGGCCCACCTCGCAGATCGCCCGCCACGCCTCGTCGGTGTAGGGCAGGGTGACGCGCGGGTCCTCGTGGACGCGGGTGACGGTGTTGGAGAACTCCAGCACCGATGCGCACGGTTCGGTGCCGCCGCTGATCGGTGCCGCGCTGGCCGGGTGCGGGGTGGCCGCCAGCGGGATGTGGCCCTCGCCGGCGAACAGCCCCGACGTCGGGTCCAGCCCGATCCAGCCGGCGCCGGGGATGTAGACCTCGGCCCAGGCGTGCAGGTCGGTGAAGTCGGCGGCCGGGCCCGACGGGCCGTCGAGCGCTTCGACGTCGGAGGCCAGCTGCACCAGGTAGCCGGACACGAAACGGGCGGCCAGCCCCAGCTGGCGCAGGATCGACACCAGCAGCCACGCGGAGTCGCGGCACGAGCCGATCGCCGGTGCGCAGCGTGTGATCCGGCGTCTGGACGCCGGGTTCCATCCGGACGCTGTAGGCGACGTCGGCGTTGACCGCGCGGTTGAGCGCGACCAGCATGTCGATGGTGCGGGTGCCGTCCGGCACCGAGAAGTTGCCGCACCCAGTCCCGTACCAGCCGGCCGGGGCCCGACCCCTCGCCGTCCTCGTCGACGGGCCGCAGGTAGGGCCGCAGGTCGTCGGCCAGCTCCTTGGGATAGGTCATCCCCCCGGGCGGCCAGGTCTCGGCCCAGTCCTCGATGAAGAAGTCGAACGGGTTGATCACCTTGAGATCGGCGATGAGCCCGACGGTGATGGTCAGTTGCCGCGTGGGGTTCGGGAACACCAGCCGGGCCAGGAAGTTGCCCAGCGCGTCCTGCTGCCAGTTGACGAAGTGCTCGGCCGGCTCGACGCGCAGCGAGTAGGCCTCGATGGGCGTGCGGCAGTGCGGCGCCGGGCGCAGTCGCACCACGTGCGGATACACCCCGACCAGCCGGTCAAAGGTGTAGCTGGTGCGGTGCTCCAGCGCCACTTTGATGCTCATAACCGCTGATCGAATCACACGCGCGGGACGCCCGCAGCGCAGCGCAATCAGCGGCGCCCGGACCTCCCGGCGGCGGGTGGTTTCGGCTCAGGCGGGATAGGACCCCGGCGGCATGCCGGGCGGCGGGCCCTGCGGATAACCCGGCTGCTCCACCGCGACGACCTGGCCCCCGGACAGCTTCCGGTAGGTGTACGTGAGGACGAGCTGGGCGATCGGCACGCCCGCCAGCAGGCCCACCAGGCACAGGACTTCCCCGATGAGGATCGCCGCGATCTGCACCAGCCATGACAGCAGCGTGCCGCCGACGTTGGACCGCACCGTCGCGATGCTGGCCTTGACCGACTCGACCGGCGACAGGGACCGGTCGATCACGAACGGGACGGTGAACAGCGCGAGGAACCCGAAGATGATGCCGGGAATCACGCACAGCAGCGTGCCGATCCAGGTGCCCACGGCGACCAGCAGCGAGGCGAGAATTGCCCCGCGCAGGTTGCGCGGCTTGAAGAACGTTCCGATGGTGACGGGCTTGCCGTCGGCGATGTCGAGGCAACCCGACGTCATGGCCGCGTGCATGTAGATCCCAGCGGCGAGGAGCAGGATCGAGCCGATGACCATCACGGTGACCGCGCCGAACCCCAGCGTCACGGTGGTGCTTCCGTAGGTCTGGCCGTTGCTGTCGGTGTAGGTGCTGTTCGACTGGCCGTCGAGCGCGGGCAGGAACTGGGTCAGTCCGACCAGGATCGAGATGATCACGCCGTACACCAGGACCGGGACGATGAGCGTCACCGCGTTCGACGTGAACTTGTTCCACGCCCAGCTGATCGCGTCGCCCACGCTGAACCGCGGCGCGGGCGGGGCGTAGCCGGGCGGGGGCGCACCGTAGCCGGGAGGGGGCGCACCGTAGCCGGGCGGGGGAGCGCCGTAGCCGGGCGGGGGGCCGGGGGGCGGCGGGGGCGGTGCCCCGTAACCGCCTTGCTGCGGGCCGTAACCGGGGGGCGGTGGCCCACCGTAGCCGGGAGGCGGGGGAGGGGGCGCACCGTAGCCGGGAGGCTGGGGCGGGGGGCCTGGGTATTCGGGAGGCTGGCTCATGTCCGTCCTAGCTGTTCTCTCAACTTCCGTGGGCACGCGCACTCGGGAACTTAGCAAAGATGCGCTCGCCGCGCCCGCGCGTCGGCTCCGTCCGCGTGCGACCACATGGATTCGCCTGGGCGTGGTATGCCTAAAGCCGTGTCCGACGGTCTGTTTGACCTGCCCGGCGCGCCGCAGACCGGCTCCCGGGGTTTGGGCGTGTCGGCCGGTGCGCCGCTCGCGGTCCGGATGCGACCGGCATCGCTGGACGAGGTGGTCGGACAGGGCCACTTGCTGGCGCCCGGATCGCCGCTGCGCCGCCTGGTCGAGGGGTCGGGCGTGGCGTCGGTCATCCTCTACGGCCCGCCGGGCAGCGGCAAGACGACGCTGGCCGCGCTGATCTCGCAGGCGACCGGCCGGCGCTTCGAGGCCCTGTCGGCGTTGTCGGCCGGCGTGAAAGACGTGCGGGCCGTGATCGATACCGCTCGGCGGGCGCTGCTGACCGGCGAGCAGACGGTGTTGTTCATCGACGAGGTGCACCGGTTCTCCAAGACCCAGCAGGACGCCCTGCTCTCCGCGGTGGAGAACCGGGTGGTGTTGCTGGTGGCGGCCACCACGGAGAACCCGTCGTTTTCGGTGGTGGCCCCGCTGCTGTCCCGGTCGCTGATCCTGCAGTTGCGGCCCCTGGCACCCGACGACATCCGGGCCGTCGTGCGCCGTGCGATCGACGATGCCCGCGGGCTCGGCGGCCGGGTCGCCGTCCGGCCCGAGGCCGTCGACCTGCTGGTGCAGCTGGCCGCCGGCGATGCCCGCCGCGCCCTGACCGCGCTGGAGGTGGCCGCCGAGGGCACCGACGAGGTCACCGTCGAAACCGTCGAGCAGTCCCTGGACAAGGCCGCGGTGCGCTACGACCGCGACGGCGATCAGCACTACGACGTCGTCAGCGCGTTCATCAAGTCGGTGCGCGGCTCCGACGTCGACGCCGCCCTGCATTACCTGGCCCGCATGCTGGTGGCCGGGGAGGACCCGCGATTCGTCGCGCGCCGCCTGATGATCCTGGCCAGCGAGGACGTCGGCATGGCCGACCCGACCGCGCTGCAGGTCGCGGTCGCCGCCGCGCAGACGGTGGCACTGATCGGGCTGCCCGAGGCCCAGCTGACCCTGGCGCACGCCACGATCCATTTGGCCACCGCGCCGAAGTCGAACGCGGTCACCACCGCCCTGGCGTCGGCGATGGACGACGTCAGGTCCGGCAAGGCCGGCCTGGTGCCGCCCCACCTGCGCGACGGTCACTACTCCGGTGCGGCGGGACTCGGCAACGCGCAGGGCTACAAGTACTCCCACGACGATCCGGACGGCGTTGTGGCGCAACAATATCCACCCGACGAGCTGGTGGGCGTCGATTACTATCGGCCCACCGGCCGCGGCGGTGAACGGGAGATGGGCGGGCGGTTGGAGCGGCTGCGGGCGATCATCCGTCGCGCCCGTGGCTGACGGTTCAGCTCGGTCGTCCTGTCGTTCGTCGCCGTCATAGCATCGGCGCTGGGAAACCCTTTGCTCACCGATGATGACGAACTCACGGGAGGCGGCCACCGATGAGAACCTTCACCGACCGGGAGATGGGCGAGCTGCTGCCCACTGCCAAGCCCTACAGCGTCGTCATCCTCAACCGGGGACCGAAGTTCGACGACGATGGCGCGCCGGGCGTCATCTGGGAGCACGGCCGGCGCAACTTCGGGCTGCGCGACGACGGCGTGCTGGCGGTGGTCCTGCCGGTCACCGACGGCTCCGACGTCTGCGGCATCGGGGTGTTCGCGGCCACCGTCGACGAGGCGACCGCCATCATGGACGGCGACCCGGGGGTGGCCGCGGGGGTCTTCACCTACCAGGTGCACGCCTGCCGTGGATTCCCCGGGGACTCGTTGCCCTAGACGAGTTCGGGCACCCTCAGGCGGGCGATCGCCAGCTCGAATTCGGCGACGTCGATCACCTCGGCGCCCAGGTCGCGCACCCGCCTGCTGCGCAGCTCGGTGGCCTGGTCGCGGTTGCGGGCCATGGCCTCCATGCTGTCGAACGTGGAGCACGACACGGCCCGCCGGGACGCCGGGTGGTCGACCATCAGGCTGGCGCTGCAGAACCCGTCGAGGCGCTCCATCTCCGGGAGCACGGCCGCCCGGTAGAAGTCCAGCGACCGGCTCAGCTGGTCCGGCACCACCTTGAGCCAGGTCGCCCGCACGCAGGCGCCGGCGCGGGAATGGTGGTCGCGGTGCAGCAGGGCGATCGCCCACTCCTCGACGCGCGCGCTGCCGTCGAACATCAGCGCGGCCCGGTCGCGAATGGGAGCCACCCGCTCGGCGCCGGCGCGCATCGCCTGCACCGACTCCCACGAACTGGTGGCGATGCATTTGCCGGACTGCCGGTCGACCAGCAGCGACAACCCGACGAACCCGTCGATCTCCGACAGGGCGGGCATGACGACGTCGCGAACGTGCGCAATCCCGATGTCGACCGACAAGGGTTGCGCCTGGATGGTGGTGGAGCGTGCGTACACGGGGCGACCTCTCCTACAGCGGGCTTGCATTGACCGGGAACCCGGTGCCGCCACCGGCCCCACCAACCACCTTCCTCCTGCGGGTGACCGGCCGCAATGCCCCACTGTGGCCGCGCTCACAATCGTTTGGCCGGCCTCCCGCGCCGCGCCGTAGGCTTGTCGGGGTGGACACCGATGTGCTGGACGTCGACACCTCCCGCCGCCGCATCGTCGATCTCACCGACGCGGTGCGCGGTTTCTGCTGGACGCGGGGGGACGGCCTGTGCAACGTGTTCGTCCCGCACGCGACGGCCGGGGTCGCGATCATCGAGACCGGGGCCGGCTCCGACGACGACCTGCTGGACACCCTGGAACGGCTCTTGCCGCGCGACGACCGGTACCGGCACGCGCACGGCTCGGAGGGCCACGGCGCCGACCATGTGCTGCCCGCGATCGTCGCGCCCTCGGTGACGGTGCCGGTCACCGGGGGGAGCCGCAGCTGGGCACCTGGCAGAGCGTGGTGCTGGTGGACTTGAACCGGGACAATCCGCGGCGCTTGGTCCGGCTGAGTTTCCTGGAGGGTTAGCGGGAGCGCGCTTGGCCGGCTAATAGGCTGGGACAGGTTCGTCGGGCTAACGGGAGCGGGAAGAGTGCAGACACACGAGATCAGGAAGAGGTTCCTTGATCATTTCGTGAAGGCGGGTCACACCGAGGTGCCGAGCGCGTCGGTGATCCTCGACGACCCCAACCTGCTGTTCGTCAACGCGGGCATGGTCCAGTTCGTGCCGTACTTCCTGGGCGCCCGGACCCCGCCCTACTCGCGCGCCGCCAGCATCCAGAAGTGCATCCGCACGCCCGATATCGACGAGGTCGGCATCACCACCCGGCACAACACCTTCTTCCAGATGGCCGGCAACTTCTCGTTCGGCGACTACTTCAAACGCGAGGCCATCGAGCTGGCCTGGGCGCTGCTGACCAAGCCGGTGGCCGACGGGGGATACGGGCTGGATCCCGAACGGCTCTGGGCCACGGTCTATCTCGACGACGACGAGGCGGCCGGGTTGTGGCGGGAGATCGCGGGCCTGCCGCCCGAGCGGATCCAGCGCCGCGGCATGGCCGACAACTACTGGTCGATGGGCATTCCCGGGCCGTGCGGCCCGTCCTCGGAGATCTACTACGACCGCGGGCCGGGGTTCGGCGTCGACGGCGGCCCGGTCGCCAACGAGGACCGCTACCTGGAGATCTGGAACCTGGTGTTCATGCAGAACGAGCGGGGCGAGGGGACTACCAAGGAGGACTACGAGATCCTCGGGCCGCTGCCGCGCAAGAACATCGACACCGGCATGGGCGTGGAGCGGGTCGCCCTGGTGCTGCAGGACGTGCACAACGTCTACGAGACCGACCTGCTGCGCCCCGTCATCGACCTGGTCCAGGCGCGCGCCCCGCGCCGTTACGACGCCGGCAGCCACTCCGACGATGTGCGCTACCGGGTCATCGCCGACCACAGCCGCACCGCGGCGATCCTGATCGGCGACGGGGTGAGCCCCGGCAACGACGGCCGCGGCTACGTGCTGCGCCGGCTGCTGCGCCGCGTCATCCGGTCGGCGAAGCTGCTGGGGATCGACACCCCGGTCGTCGGGGACCTGATGGCCACCGTGCGCGACGCGATGGGTCCGTCCTACCCCGAGCTGGTCGACGACTTCGACCGGATCAACCGCATCGCCGTCGCGGAGGAGACGGCCTTCAACCGCACGCTGGCGTCGGGCTCGCGGCTCTTCGACGACGTCGCGGGCGCCACCAAACGCTCCGGCGCCACGGTGGTTTCCGGCTCGGACGCCTTCACGCTGCACGACACCTACGGCTTCCCGATCGAGCTCACCCTCGAAATGGCCGCCGAGGCCGGACTGGCCGTCGACGAGGCCGGCTTCCACGAGCTGATGCTGCAACAACGGCAGCGCGCCAAAGCCGACGCCGCCGCGCGCAAACACGCCCACGCCGACCTGACCGCCTACCGCGAGCTGGTCGACGCCGGGCCCACCGAGTTCACCGGCTTCGACGAATTGACTTCCGAGGCGAGGATTCTCGGCATCTTCGTGGACGGCAAGCGGGTCCCGGTGGTCGCGCACGCCGCGCACGGCGAGGCCGCGATCTCCGACCGGGTCGAGCTGGTGCTGGACCGCACGCCGCTCTACGCCGAGTCGGGTGGGCAGATCGCCGACGTCGGCACCATCCTCGGGAGCGGATCGGGTGCCAGCGCCAGGGCCGCTATCACCGACGTGCAGAAGATCGCGAAAACCCTTTACGTGCATCGGGTCAACGTCGAGTCCGGGGAGTTCGTGGAGGGCGACACCGTCGTCGCGGCGGTCGACCCGGAATGGCGTCGCGGCGCCACCCAGGGGCACTCGGGCACCCACATGGTGCACGCCGCGCTGCGGCAGGTGCTGGGGCCCAACGCCGTTCAGGCGGGCTCGCTGAACCGGCCGGGCTATCTGCGGTTCGACTTCAACTGGCAGGGGCCGCTGAGCGAAGACCAGCGTACGCAGATCGAAGAGGTGACCAACGAGGCCGTGCAGGCCGACTTCGAGGTGCACACGTTCACCGAGAAGCTGGAAAAGGCCAAGGCGATGGGCGCGATGGCGCTCTTCGGCGAGGCCTACCCCGACGAGGTGCGGGTGGTGGAGATCGGCGGGCCGTTCTCGCTGGAGCTGTGCGGCGGGACGCACGTGCACAACTCGGCCCAGATCGGGCCCGTGACGCTGCTCGGGGAGTCCTCGATCGGTTCCGGTGTGCGCCGGGTGGAGGCGTACGTCGGGCTGGACTCGTTCCGCCACCTGGCCAGGGAGCGCGCCCTGATGGCCGGGCTGGCGTCGTCGCTGAAGGTGCCGTCCGAGGAGGTCCCCGCCCGGGTGGCCGGCCTGGTCGAGCGGCTGAAGGCCGCCGAGAAGGAGCTCGAACGCACCCGCCTGGCGGGCGCGCGGGCGGCGGCGGCCAACGCCGCGGCCGGCGCGGAGCGCGATCGGCAACGTCCGGGTGGTGGCCCAACGGATGGCCGCCGGGATGACCGCGGCCGACCTGCGATCCCTGGTCGGCGACATCCGCGGCAAGCTGGGCAGCGGGCCCGCGGTGGTCGCTGTGATCGCCGAAGCCGAAGGCGCCGTCCCCTACGCGGTCGCCGCCAACTCCGCCGCGCAGGACCTCGGCATCCGCGCCGACGATCTGGTCAAGAGGCTGGCGGCGGCGGTCGACGGTCGCGGCGGGGGCAAGGCCGACCTGGCGCAGGGCTCCGGCAAGGATCCGGCCGGCATCGACGCGGCGCTCGACTCGGTGCGCTCGGAGATTGCCGCGATAGCGCGGGTCGGCTGAGTGGCCTCAGTAGAGCACCGCCTGCCCGACCGGCCCGGCGATCCCGACCAGGATCCCGGGCGGGGGCCCCGACGCGGGCGAAGCCTCGGCGTCGATGTGGGCAGCGTGCGGATCGGCGTGGCCGCCAGTGACCCCGACGGCATCCTGGCCACCCCGGTGGAGACCGTGCGCCGCGACCGTTCCGGCAGGCACTTGAAGCGGCTCGCCCAGCTGGTCGACGAGCTGCAGGCGGTGGAAGTGGTGGTGGGGCTGCCGCGCACCCTGGCCGACCGCACCGGCCCCGCCGCGATGGACGCCATCGCGCTCGCCGAGGCCTTGGCCCCGCGGATAGCGCCCGTGCCGGTCCGGCTCGCCGACGAGCGGTTCACCACTGTCAGCGCGCAGCGGTCGCTGCGCGCCGCCGGAGTCCGCGCCCGGGAGCAGCGCGCGGTGATCGACCAGGCGGCGGCCGTGGCGATCCTGCAGAGCTGGCTGGACCAGCGCCGCGCCACCCGCTCCGGTCCGCCGTCCGGGGAGTTCCCGGATGGTTGACAGCGCACGGCGGGCACGCGCCGAGCCGGAGGCGGTCGGGCCGCCCCGGCACCGGATGAGCCGGGCCGCCCGGAACAAGGCCGAGCGGGGCCACCGGCGTCGGCGCTTCGCCGGCAGGGTCGCCCTGGCGGTGCTGGTGGTCGTCGCGGTGGCGGCAGTGTTCGTCGGCAGCAAGCTGTGGCACACCATGTTCGGGACGGGCGACGACTACACCGGCGGCGGCAAGCGCGACATCGTGATCCAGATCCAGGCCGGCGACTCGACCACCAACGTGGGCGAGACGCTGCAGCACCAGGGTGTGGTCCGTACCGTGCGGGCCTTCGTCAACGCCGCGCACGGCAACAGCAAGATCGACTCGATCCAGCCCGGCTTCTACCGGATGCGCACCGAGATCCCGGCGGCCAACGCCGTCGCGCGGCTCGTTGACCCGAACAACCGGGTGGGCCGGCTGGTCATCCCCGAGGGCCGCCAGCTCGACGACACCACCGACATGAAGACCAACAAGGTCAACCCGGGAATCCTCACCCTGATCTCCCGCGCCACCTGTGTGGACCTCGACGGCGACCACCACTGCGTCCCGGTCGCCGACCTGCGCGCAGCGGCGACCAACAGCACCCCGGCGGCGCTGGGGGTGCCCGCATGGGCACTGCAGCCGGTCACCGAGCTCGGCAGCGATCACCGCAGGATCGAGGGGCTCATCGCGCCGGGAACCTTCAACGTCGACCCGTCCGCGTCGGGGGAGAGCATCCTGGCGGGCCTGATCGGCGCGGGGTCCGTGGAGTACATGCAGTCGGGGCTGGTGGACACCGCGAAGACCATGGGCCTGTCGCCGTACGACATCCTGGTGGTGGCGTCGCTGGTGCAGCAGGAATCCAACACCCAGGACTTCCCGAAGGTGGCGCAGGTGATCTACAACCGCCTGCACGCCCGCCACACGCTGGAGTTCGACTCGACCGTCAACTATCCGCTGGACCGCCGGGAGGTGGCCACCAGCGACGCCGACCGGGCCCAGCGGACGCCGTGGAACACCTATGTGTCCCCGGGCCTGCCCGCGACGGCGATCTGCTCGCCCGGCATCGACGCGCTGCGCGCGGCCGAGCATCCCGAGCCCGGCGACTGGCTGTACTTCGTCACCATCGATGCCCAGGGCACGACGCTGTTCACCAAGGATTATCAGCAGCATCTGGCCAACATCGAGCTGGCTAAGCGCAACGGTGTCCTCGATTCAGCGCGCTAGCAGGACCGCCCGTAAGGCCGGCGTTCTCGGCAAGCCGATCGCGCACTCGAAGTCCCCGCAACTGCACCTGGCCGCCTACCGCGCGCTGGGCCTGAGCGGCTGGACCTACGAGCGCATCGAGTGCGGGGCCGACGAGCTGCCCGCGGTGGTCGGCGGGTTCGGCCCCGAGTGGGTCGGCGTGTCGGTGACCATGCCGGGCAAGTTCGCCGCGCTGCGCTTCGCCGCCGAGCGCACACCGCGCGCGGACCTGGTCGGATCCGCGAACACCCTGGTGCGCACCGAGGCCGGCTGGCGCGCCGACAACACCGACATCGACGGCGTCAGCGGCGCGCTCGGCGCACTGGCCGGTGCCGGGGGGCCGGCGCTGGTGTGCGGGTCGGGCGGCACCGCGCCGGCCGCCGTGGTGGGTCTCGCCGAGCTCGGCGTCACCGACATCACCGTCGTCGCGCGCGACCCGGGCAAGGCGTCCCGGCTGGTGGACCTCGGCGCGCG
Source organism: uncultured Actinomycetota bacterium (assembly GCA_963824505.1). Taxonomy (GTDB): domain Bacteria; phylum Actinomycetota; class Actinomycetes; order Mycobacteriales; family Mycobacteriaceae; genus Mycobacterium. Next base: position 69,858 of record CAWGPS010000004.1, on the reverse strand, counting down.
GATCGGGGTGGCGACCGCGTTCTGCGGCCTGGACAGCGACGCGCTGGCCGGCCGGGTCGCGACTGCGCAGGTGCTGGTGAGCACCCTGCCGGCCGACGTGGCCGCGCGCTACGCCGGCGCTTTCGCCCCGGTCCCGGTGTTGTTGGACGCCATCTACGAGCCGTGGCCCACCCCGCTGGCCGCCGCGGTGTCGGAAGCCGGCGGACGGGTGATCGGCGGCGCGCAGATGCTGCTGCACCAGGCCTTTGCACAGGTCGAACAATTCACAGGGCTGCCCGCTCCGCGCGAGGCGATGGCCGCCGCGCTGGGCTAGTGTCGCGCACCATGGCGGGGGTCCTGGTGCTGCTGTGGATGGGTGCGCTGAGTGTGTATGACATCCGACACCGGCGGTTGCCCAACGTTTTGACGCTGCCGGGGGCGGGCGCGATCCTGACGGTCGCCGCGTGGGCCGGGCGCGGGTTGCCCGCGCTGGTCGGGGCGGCCGCGCTGGCGGGGCTGTACCTGCTCGTGCACCTGCTGGCCCCGGCCGCCATGGGGGCCGGCGACGTCAAGCTGGCGATCGGTTGCGGCGCGCTGGCCGGCGGTTTCGGGGTCGGGGTGTGGTTCCTGGCGGCGGTGGTGGCGCCGCTGGCGACCGGGCTGTGCGGTGTGGTCGGGTGGACGCGCGGGGTGCGCACGGTGCCGCACGGTCCGTCGATGTGCCTGGCCACCGCCGCGGCGGCGGGCTTGGCGCTGCTGGGTCAGCACACCGGGGACCTCATGGGAAGATGAACGGGTGTTGCGCTGGATCACCGCCGGGGAGTCGCACGGCCGCGCGTTGGTGGCCGTGGTCGACGGCATGGTCGCCGGGGTGGAGATCACGTCCACCGACATCGCCGACCAGCTGGCCCGCCGGCGCCTCGGCTACGGTCGCGGCGCCCGGATGGCGTTCGAGCGCGACGCGGTGACGGTGCTGTCCGGCGTGCGCCACGGGCTGACCCTCGGCGGGCCCATCGCCATCGAGATCGGCAACACCGAGTGGCCGAAGTGGGAGACCGTGATGGCCGCCGACCCCGTCGACCCGCACGAGCTGGCGGATTCCGCGCGCAACGCGCCGCTCACCCGGCCGCGGCCCGGTCACGCCGACTACGCGGGCATGCTGAAATTCGGGTTCGACGACGCCCGGCCGGTGCTGGAACGCGCCAGCGCCCGGGAGACGGCCGCGCGCGTCGCCGCGGGGACGGTCGCCCGGTCTTTCCTGCGTCAGGCCCTGGGCGTCGAGGTGCTCTCGCACGTCATCTCGATCGGCCCGTCGGCGCCCTATGACGGTCCGCCGCCGGGGCCCGCCGACCTGGCCGCCATCGACGCCAGCCCCGTCCGGGCGTTCGGGGCGGAGGCCGAGAAGTCGATGATCGCCGAGATCGAGGCGGCCAAGAAGGACGGCGACACCCTCGGCGGCGTGGTCGAGGTGGTGGCCGTGGGCCTGCCCGTCGGGCTCGGCTCGTTCACCAGCGGCGACAACCGGCTGGACAGCCAACTCGCGGCCGCCGTCATGGGGATCCAGGCGATCAAAGGCGTCGAGATCGGCGACGGGTTCGAGACGGCGCGCCGCCGCGGCAGCCGCGCCCACGACGAGATGTACCCCGGCCCCGACGGCGTGGTCCGCTCGACCAACCGCGCCGGCGGGCTCGAAGGCGGCATGACGAACGGCCAGGCGCTGCGGGTGCGCGCCGCGATGAAGCCCATCTCCACCGTGCCGCGGGCGCTGGCCACCGTCGACATGGCCACCGGCGACGAGGCCGTCGCGATCCACCAGCGCTCCGACGTGTGCGCGGTGCCGGCCGCCGGCGTCGTCGTCGAGACCATGGTGGCGCTGGTGCTGGCGCGGGCGGCGCTGGAGAAGTTCGGCGGCGACTCGCTGGCCGAGACCCGCCGCAACATCGAGTCCTACTTGCGCGCGGCCGCCGACCGGGAGGTGCCGGCGGCCCGGGGTGCGGGCTAGTGGCGCCCAGGGCCGTGCTGGTGGGCTTGCCGGGCTCGGGCAAGTCCACGATCGGGAGGCGGCTGGCCAAGGCCCTGGACGTGAGCCTGCTGGACACCGACGCGGCCATCGAGGAGCGCACCGGCCGCAGCATCGCCGACATCTTCGCCGCCGACGGCGAGCCGGGCTTCCGCCGCATCGAGGAGGGCGTGGTGCGTGACGCGCTGGCCCACCACGACGGCGTGGTGTCGCTGGGCGGGGGCGCCGTGACCAGCCCGGGGGTGCGCGAGGCACTGGCCGGCCACACGGTGGTCTACCTGGAGATCAGCGCCGGCGAGGGGGTCCGGCGCACCGGCGGCAACACGGTCCGCCCGCTGTTGGCCGGGCAAGACCAGGCCGAGCGCTACTCGAAGTTCAAAACCCTGATGGCGCAACGTGTTCCGCTGTACCGACGCGTCGCGACGATCCGGGTCGACACGACCCGGCGCAACCCGGGTGCGGTGGTCCGCCACATCCTGTCGCGGCTGCAGGAACCCGCCCTCGAGCCCGGCAAGGCCGTCACATGACTGAAGCCGCTGAGCCGGTCACCGTGCGGGTGGCCGTCGACCCGCCGTATCCGGTGCTGATCGGTGCGGGCGTGCTGAACCGGGTGGGCGAGCTGCTCGCCGGCCGGCACCGGGTGGCGGTCGTGCACCAACCGGTGCTCGCGGAGACCGCCGAGGCCGTCCGCGGCGACCTGGCCGGCCGGGGCGTCGACGCCCACCGCATCGAGATCCCGGACGCCGAGGCCGGTAAGGACCTGCCCGTGGTCGCATTCCTGTGGGAAGTGTTGGGGCGCATCGGGATCGGCCGCAAGGACGCGCTGGTCAGCCTCGGCGGCGGCGCCGCCACCGACGTCGCCGGCTTCGCGGCGGCCACCTGGCTGCGCGGCGTGTCGATCGTGCACGCACCGACCACGCTGCTCGGCATGGTCGACGCGGCCGTCGGCGGCAAGACCGGCATCAACACCGAGGCGGGCAAGAACCTCGTCGGCGCGTTCCACCAGCCGCTGGCCGTCCTGGTCGACCTGGACACGCTGAAGACGTTGCCGCGCAACGAACTCGTGTCCGGGATGGCCGAAGTGGTCAAGGCCGGCTTCATCGCCGACCCGGTGATCCTCGACCTCATCGAGGCGGACCCGCAGGCCGCGACGGACCCGGCGGGCGACGTGCTGCCGGAGCTGATCCGCCGCTCGATCGCCGTCAAGGCCGACGTCGTCGCCGCCGACGAGAAGGAGTCGGAGCTGCGCGAAATCCTGAATTACGGCCACACGTTGGGGCACGCCATCGAACGCCGCGAGCGCTACCAGTGGCGGCACGGCGCCGCGGTCTCGGTCGGCCTGGTGTTCGCCGCGGAGCTGGCCCGGCTCACCGGCCGGCTGGACGACGCCACCGCGCGGCGCCACCGCACCATCCTCTCGTCGCTCGGGCTGCCGGTCGGCTACGACGCCGACGCGCTGCCGCAATTGCTGGAATACATGGCCGGGGACAAGAAGTCGCGGGCCGGTGTGCTGCGGTTCGTGGTGCTCGACGGCCTGGCCCGGCCGGGGCGGCTGGCCGGGCCGGACCCGGCGCTGCTGGCGGCCGCCTACGACGGACTGGTGGGCGCTGCGTGAGCGTCAACGGCCAGGTCAACGTCCAGGTCATTAATGGCCCCAACCTGGGCCGGCTGGGCCGGCGCGAACCCGACGTGTACGGGGACACCACCCACGACCAACTGGCCGCCCTGATCGAGCGGGAGGCCGCGGCCCTGGGCCTGCACGCCGTCGTCCGGCAGACCGACAGCGAGGCGCAGCTGCTGGACTGGATCCACCAGGCCGCCGACTCGGGGGAGCCGGTGATCCTCAACGCCGGCGGCCTGACGCACACGTCGGTGGCGCTGCGCGACGCCTGCGCCGAGCTGAGCGCCCCGCTGATCGAGGTGCACATCTCCAACGTGCATGCGCGGGAAGACTTTCGGCGTCACTCCTATATCAGCCCCGTCGCCACCGGCGTGATCGTCGGGCTGGGGGTGCAGGGCTACCTGCTGGCCCTGCGGTACCTGGCGGGCACCTGACGCGGGCGTCGGCGACCGGCGGTCAGCCCTTTTCGGGCTCCGTGCCGGGTGCTTCGGCGTCCGTCCGGATCACCTCGGTCTTCGGGTCGTCGTCGGCCGTCGGAATGGTCTCGGTGGGCTCCTCGCCGCGCTCGGCGGTGGCCACCGCGGAAGTCTGCTCCTCGTGCTGGACCGCGCCGGTGGGGATCTCGCCGGTCGGCGCGTCGTCGCCGCGGACGGCGGAGAACACGTCGGTGTCGGCCCGTTCCTCGCCGGCTGCGGCGGCCCGGTGGGCGTCGGGGTTGCGGTCGACGCGCCAGCGCCCGACCGTCACGCCGATGATGGCGGGCAGGAACACCAGCAGCGCGGTGAAGGCCGCGAAGGTGGTGATCTCGTTGAGCAGCCCCCCGGTGTAGAGGCCCTTGTAGAACAGGGCGAGCAGCCAGGCGACCGCGCCGCTGAGGATGCCCGCCAGCAGGCCGGCCAGCAGCCAGGTCATCGCCAGGTCCTGGCGGCGGTCCGGATCCGGGTTGGCCCGGGCGTCGGCCCGGCCGTCGAAGAGGCCCCAGACGACCGCCCCGATCACGAACAACAGCAGCAGCACGATACTGATCAATCCGGCCTGGGTTTGGAAGGCGTTGATCAGCGCTCCTTGAATCAGGCGGACCACGACCATCGCCCCGGCGTACACCAATCCGCGCAGCATCCAGTTGCTCATGAGGGAAAAGCCTAGCGAGTACCGTCAAGGGTCGTGACACATTCCCAGCGGCGAGACAATCTGAAAGCGCGACTCGGGGCGGGCGGGCTGGACGCGATGCTGGTCACGGACCTGACGAACGTCCGCTACCTGTCGGGGTTCACCGGCTCCAACGGCGCGTTGCTGGTCTTCGCGGACGATCGCGGGGCCGTGCTGGCCACCGACGGGCGCTACCGCACCCAGGCGGCCGAGCAGGCGCCGGGGCTCGAGGTCGCCATCGAGCGGGCGGTGGCGCGCCACCTCGTCGGCCGCGCCGCCGAGACGTCGGTGGGCAAGCTGGGCTTCGAAAGCAACGTGGTCACCGTCGACGGCTACGACGCGCTGACCGGCGAGCTCAACGAGCGCGGCGGGGCCACCGAGTTGGTGCGGGCGGCCGGGACCGTCGAGGCGCTGCGGGAGATCAAGGACGCCGGCGAACTGGCGCTGCTGCGCCTGGCCTGCGAGGCGGCCGACGCGGCGCTGGCCGACCTGGTGGAACGCGGTGGCCTGCGGCCCGGCCGCACCGAACGGGACGTGGCCCGCGACCTCGAGGGGCTGATGTTCGATCACGGCGCCGACGCGGTGTCGTTCGAAACGATCGTGGCCGCCGGCCCGAATTCCGCGATCCCGCACCACCGCCCGACCGACGCGGCGCTGGCCGACGGCGACTTCGTCAAGATCGACTTCGGCGCGCTGGTCGCCGGCTACCACTCCGACATGACGCGCACCTTCGTGCTGGGCAAGGCCGGCAAAGTCGCCGAGTGGCAGCTGGAGATCTATCAGCTGGTCGCCGACGCGCAGCGGGCCGGCCGGGAGGCGCTGGTCGCGGGCGCTTCGCTGCGTGACGTGGACGCCGCGGCCCGAAGCCTGATCGCCGACGCGGGCTACGCCGAGCAGTTCGGCCACGGATTGGGCCACGGGGTCGGCCTGCAGATCCACGAAGCGCCGGGAATCGGCGCGACGTCCGTCGGTACACTTCTTGCGGGCTCCGTCGTGACCGTGGAGCCCGGCGTCTACTTACCCGGCCGCGGCGGTGTCCGCATCGAGGACACTCTCGTTGTGCCGGGCGCCATCGCCGGGCACGACGACACCGCCGTGCCAGGCGCCATCGCCGGGCACAACGACACCGCCGTGCCAGGCGCCATCGCCGGGCACACACCGGAATTGCTGACCAAGTTCCCCAAGGAACTGATCGTCCTTTAGGAGACAGACCGACCGTGGCATCCACCGCCGACTTCAAGAACGGACTGGTGCTCAACATCGACGGCCAGCTCTGGCAGATCGTCGACTTCCAGCACGTCAAGCCCGGCAAGGGCCCGGCGTTCGTGCGCACCAAGCTCAAGAACGTGCTCTCGGGCAAGGTGGTCGACAAGACCTACAACGCCGGGGTGAAGGTGGAGACGGCCACCGTGGACCGGCGCGACGCCACGTACCTGTACCGCGACGGCTCCGACTTCGTGTTCATGGACAGCGAGGACTTCGAGCAGCACCCGCTGCCCGAGTCGCTGGTCGGTGACGCCGCGCGGTTTCTGCTGGAGGGCCTGCCGGTGCAGATCGCGTTCCACAACGGGGCGCCGCTGTACATCGAGCTGCCGGTGTCGATCGAGCTGGCGGTCACCCACACCGAGCCGGGCCTGCAGGGCGACCGGTCCAGCGCCGGCACCAAGCCGGCCACCCTGGAGACCGGAGCCGAGATCCAGGTTCCGCTGTTCATCAACACCGGCGACAAGCTGAAGGTGGATTCGCGCGACGGCAGCTACCTGGGGCGGGTCAACGCCTGACCATGCGACCTGCCAAGGGACGCCATCAGGCCCGCAAGCGCGCCGTCGACCTGCTGTTCGAGGCCGAGGCGCGCGGGCTGAGCCCGGCCGAGGTCGTCGATCTGCGTGAGGCGCTGGCCGGCGCGAAGCGGGACGTGGCGGCGCTGCAGCCGTACACGGCCGCGGCGGCTCGCGGGGTGAGCGAGCACTTCGCGCACATCGACGACCTGATCAGCTCGCACCTGCAGGACTGGACGCTGGACCGCCTGCCCGCCGTCGACCGCGCCATCCTGCGGGTCGCGGTGTGGGAGCTGCTCTACGCCGACGACGTGCCGGAGCCGGTCGCCGTCGACGAGGCCGTGCAGTTGGCCAAGGAGCTGTCCACCGACGAGTCGCCCGCTTTCATCAACGGGGTGCTGGGTCAGGTCATGCTGGTAACCCCGCAGGTCCGGGCGGCCGCCAAGGCCGTGCGCGGCACCCCCGACAGCGAAACGCCGGAGTCGTGAGCCGGCTGGAACTGCGCGTCGTCCTCGCGGGTTTCCTGGCCGCGACGGTGGTGCTGGGCGCAGTCGTCTGCGCGGCCTACGGGCTGACCGTCGTCGCGTCGGCGCTCGCGATCTACGCGCTGGGCGTCGGCGCCTGGCTGTACCACTGCGTCGAGCGCCTGATCGTGGCCAACCGCATCAGCACCGTCCGTCAGGCGGCCAAGCCGCTGCAGCCCTTGTTGCCCGTGATGGCCGCCATCATGGGCCTGACGCAGGCGGTGGTGCGCTCGCTGTCCGACGTCACCGAGCTGCCGGCGCGCCGCTGGGAGCTCCCGGTTCTGCGGCGGGTGGATCGGCGTTCGCTGGACGCCGGGGAAGCCGGTGACGAGCCGGATCGCTGAGCGGCCCGGCGAAACGCTTACTCTGCGCACCGCGGCGGGGTCACAATCGTGGTGGCAGGGCCATCGACGAAGGCAAGCAACACCGACGCAGGACAGGTGACGTGATGAATCTCTACAGCGCCCAGCCACGGCGGCTGCGGGTGTCCGCGCTGGCGGCGGTGGCCAACCCGTCGTACGCGCGGATCGACACCTGGAACATGCTCGACGACGCCTGCCGTCATCTCGCCGAGGTCGACCTGGCGGGACACGACAAGACCCACGACGTCGCCCGGGTCAAACGCCTGATGGACCGCATCGGCGCCTACGAGCGGTACTGGCTGTATCCCGGCGCGGAGAACCTGGCGACCTTCCGCGCTCACCTGGAGAGCCTGTCCACGGTGCGGCTCACCGAGGAGGTGTCGTTGGCCGTTCGCCTGCTTTCCGAATACGGCGACCGCGCCGGGCTTTTCGACACGTCGGCGCCGCTGGCGGACCAGGAGCTGGTGGCCAGGGCCAGGCAGCAGCAGTTCTACACCGTGCTGCTCGCCGACGACGCCCCCGCGACGGCTCCCGACTGCCTGGCCGAGTGCCTGCGGAATCTGCGCGACCCGTCCGACGACGTGCAATTCGAGATCCTGGTCGCCTCGAGCGTCGAGGACGCCGTCGCCGCGGTCGCGTTGAACGGCGAAATCCAGGCCGCGATAATCCGCGACGACCTGCCGCTGCGGTCCAAAGACCGGCTGCCGCTGATGAACACGTTGCTCGGGCCCAACGAGGCCGCCGGCCAGGTCATCCCCGACCGCGCCAACGACTGGGTGGAGTGCGGCGAGTGGATCCGGGAACTGCGCCCCCACATCGATCTCTATCTGCTCACCGACGAGTCGATCGCGGCCGGCGACGACACCGAGCCCGACGCCTACGACCGGACGTTCTACCGGCTCAACGACGTCACCGACCTGCACAGCACCGTGCTCGCCGGCCTGCGGAACCGTTTCGCCACACCGTTTTTCGACGCGCTGCGCGCCTACGCGGCCGCGCCGGTCGGCCAGTTCCACGCGCTGCCCGTCGCGCGCGGCGCCAGCATCTTCAACTCCAAGTCGCTGCAGGACATGGGCGAGTTCTACGGCCGCAACATCTTCATGGCCGAAACCTCGAGTACCTCAGGCGGTTTGGACTCGCTGCTGGACCCGCACGGCAACATCAAGAAGGCGATGGACAAGGCCGCGCACACCTGGAACTCCGACCACACCTACTTCGTCACCAACGGGACGTCGACCGCCAACAAGATCGTCGTCCAGTCGCTGACGCGGCCGGGCGACATCGTCCTGATCGACCGCAACTGCCACAAGTCGCACCACTACGGCCTGGTGCTGGCCGGCGCCTACCCGCTCTACTTGGACGCTTATCCGCTGCCGCAGTTCGCGATCTACGGTGCGGTGTCGCTGCGCACGATCAAGAAGACCCTGCTGGATCTGGAGGCGGCCGGGCAGTTGGACCGCGTGCGGATGCTGCTGCTGACCAACTGCACCTTCGACGGCGTGGTGTACAACCCGCTGCAGGTGATGCAGGAGGTGTTGGCCATCAAGCCGGACATCTGCTTCCTGTGGGACGAGGCGTGGTACGCGTTCGCCACCGCCGTCCCCTGGGCCCGTCAGCGGACCGCGATGGTCTCCGCCGAGCGCCTCGAGCAGATGTTGGCGTCGCCGGAATACGCCGCGGAATACCGCGATTGGTCGGCGTCCATGGCGGGCCTGCAACAAGGGGGGGAGCGGTCGCAGTGGGTCGACCGCCGCCTGCTGCCCGACCCGGCGCGCGCTCGGGTCCGCGTCTACGCGACGCACTCCACCCACAAGTCGCTCTCGGCGTTCCGGCAGGCGTCGATGATCCACATCCGCGACCAGGATTTCAACGCGCTCGCGCGCGACGAGTTCGGCGAGGCGTTCCTCACCCACACCTCGACGTCGCCCAATCAGCAGCTGCTCGCGTCGCTGGACCTGGCGCGCCGGCAGGTCGACATCGAGGGCTTCCAGCTGGTCCGGCAGACCTACGACATGGCGCTGGTCTTCCGGCATCGCGTCCGCAAGGACCGGTTGATCAGCAAGTGGTTCCGCATTCTCGACGAGGCGGATCTGGTGCCGGAGGAATTCCGGGCGTCGTCGGTCAGTTCGTACCGCCAGGTCCGGCAGGGCGCCTTGGCCGAGTGGAACGAGGCGTGGCGGTCCGACCAGTTCGTGCTCGACGCGACGCGGGTCACATTGTTCATCGGTAACACCGGGATGAACGGCTACGACTTCCGCGAGAAGATCTTGATGGAGCGCTTCGGCATCCAGATCAACAAGACGTCGATCAACAGCGTGCTGCTGATCTTCACGATCGGCGTGACCTGGTCCAGCGTGCATTATCTGCTCGACGTATTGCGCCGCATCGCAACGGATTTCGACCGGAAGGAGAACGCGGCCAGCGTGGCCGACCGGGCGCTGCAGCAGCGTCGTGTGGAGGAGATCACCGAAGACCTGCCGCACCTGCCCGACTTCAGCGAGTTCGACGTCGCGTTCCGCCCGGTGGATGCGTGCACGTTCGGGGACATGCGGGCGGCCTTCTACGCCGGGTACGAGGAGTCCGATCGCGAGCACGTGCTGATCGGCAGGGCCGGTCGGCGGCTGGCGGAGGGCAAGACCCTGGTCTCGACCACGTTCGTGGTGCCCTACCCGCCGGGCTTCCCGGTGCTGGTTCCCGGCCAGGTGGTGTCCAAGGAGATCGTCTACTTCCTTGCCCAACTCGACGTCAAGGAGATCCACGGCTACAACCCTGATTTGGGGTTATCGGTCTTCACCGAGCAGGCCCTGGCACGCATGGAGGCCCAGCGGAACGCGGCGACGGCCGCGGTCGGGTCGGCGTTCCCGCCCTTCGAGCTGCCCTCGGACGCCTCGGGCTTGAACGGTGACGGCGCCAGAGCCGCGGTCACCGAAGACGTGTGAGGTTCCGCCGCCGCGGGGTAGGCTGGGGGCAACTGACCGCGCCAACCTTCGCGCCGTCGATGAGCGCTGAGGATGCCGGCATGGCTATGGGTAATGGGTTCGATACGCCACAGGTTCGTCCGTGGGAGGTCCGCGTCGGTGATGTCATCGGCACGAGCAGCCGGCAATACACTGTCAAACTGATCGGCGGCCCGCAGGCCACGCCGAAGCAGTGGACGTTCTTCGGCCGCGACGATTCGGGGCGGCAGTACACCAGCACGTTCGGCGAGAACGACATGGTCAGCAGGTTCGCCAAGGCGTCCTGACTCCAACCGGCCCGGCCCCGGTGCCGGGCGCGCGAAAGCCGTTTCAGCGCATCACCCTGGCGTAGAGCAGGCTGTCTTGCGGCTCGCGTGCGAGGTTGGGGTAGACGGCGTGCCGGGCCAGCCGGCCCTCCAGGACGAAACCGGCGCGCTCGAGCAGTCGTGCCGACCGGTCGTTGTCGACGCTGCAGGTCGCCCAGACCCGATACACGCGCCGGTCGTCGCCGAGCGCGGTGAGCAGCATTTCCAGCGCCTCGGCCATCAACCCCTTGCCCCACCACCGTCGACCCAGGCAGTAGCCGACCTCCACCGAATGCCGCACCGGGCGGCGACAGCTGGCCAACCCGATGATCTCGCCGCTGTGTCGCAGCTCGATCGCCCACGTCCGCTCGTCGTCGCCGACGTTGAGCTTCTCGCTGATCACCCGGCGCGTCGCCGCCACGTCCGGATGCGGGGCCCACTGCAGATATTTGGTGACCTCGGGATCGCGGGCGACCCGCTGGAAGAGCGCGCCGGCGTCGGCGAGCATCGGCGGCCGCAGCACCAGTCGCGGCCCGGTAATGCGGTCGGGTGGGTAGTCGACCATGGTGTCAGAGGTCGAGGGCTTGATAGGTGCGGCGGACGAATTTCGGTTGCGCCGTGCGCAGTTTGGCCAGCGAGGTGTTGCCCGCGACGGCCGTGGCGGCGTCCACCGTCAGGTCGGGCAGGTTCTGGATCAGATACACCAGGATCAGGTCGGCGCCCGGGTCGGCCTGCCACCACGTCCCGTACGCACCGGGCCAGCTGAAGGTACCGACGCCACCCGGCCCGAACAGGGGAGCGGACTTCGCCGGGTCGGTCACCACCGACAGGTTCAGCCCGAACCCGCGTCCCACCCAATACGGCGCCCCGAGGAAGTCGTGCCGCTTCTGCTCGTCGGTCAGCCGGTCGGTCCGCATGAGGAGGGCGGACTCCGGCGACAGCACCCGCACGCCGTCGATCGTCCCGTCGCCGAGCAGCATCCGCACGAACCGCAGGTAGTCGTCGGCGGTCGACCACAACCCGCCGCCGGCGTTGCAGAAGGAGGGCGGCTTGATGTGCGGCGGTCCCATCACGCCGTGCTGCAGTTTGTGATCCTCGGTGAGCCGGTACATGGTGGCGGCGCGGCGGCGCGCTTCCTCGGTGACGAAGAAGCCCGTGTCGGTCATGCCCGCCGGACCCAGGACACGCTCGTCGAGCACCTGGTGGAACGGCTTGCCGTCGACCCGGGCTGCGATGACGCCCAACAGGTCGATGGCGTGGCTGTAGGTCACGCGTTCGCCCGGCTGATGCACCAGCGGCAGCTTCGCCAATTCGGCCAGCCAGGCGTCGGGGCCCTGATGGAACGGCAGCCGCATGTAGGCCTTCGAGATGGGCCCGGACACCGAGAACGCGTAGGCCAAGCCGCTGGTGTGGGTGAGCAGGTCCTCGACGAGGATGGCGCGCGACACCGGATGCGTCCGGTCCAGCGGGCCGTGCGGGTCGTCGAGCACCCGCACTTCCGCCAACTCCGGAGCCCAGCGGGTCACCGGATCCTTCAGCCTCAGCTTGCCCTCGTCGACCAGGCTCATCACCGCGGCGACGGTGACCGGTTTGGTCATCGACGCGATCCGGAACAGCGTGTCTCGCTGCATCGGGAGGCCGGCGTCGACGTCGCGGTAACCGATCTCGTTGAGCTGGAGCACTTCGCCGCGCTGCCAGACCATCGTCACCGCACCGGCGAGCAGCCCGGCGTCGCAGACCTCGCGGATGGAGGCCCCATTGACGTCGAGGCGGGAGCGATTCACCCGGTTCACGTTAGCTGGCGGTTCGGTGTCGGGCGTGTATCGCCCACCGCCGGCAACCTCCTCGCGGCGCGCGGAGCGGCGTTTCGGGCGTTGTCCAGCGTGGAATATCAGGTTGCTGTTTCGCGTTACCCCTTCCCGGTTGCCCGGCCGCGTGTTAACGTCGGCTGCACTCCGGCGGAAGCGATCTGGTGAACTAGCTGTGGGTGTAGCGACATCGTGGGTGGTGCTGTTGCTGCTGGTGAACCAGGGTGCGGGTGGCTAGTCACCAAGGCCCGCAGCGATGGCTGGGCCCCGCAACCTCGCGCGGCGCCAGCCATGCAGTACCAGGGCGGCAAACCGCTGCCCGTTTCGTCCGGATGGATAACTCAGCAAAGGCTGACCATGAATGGGCTGAAATCCCCAGCGCAAATCTCCCACCGACAACTCCTCCGCCGGCCCGGGCCCGCCGTGGCGATCGCGACTGCAGCGGCGCTCTTCGCGACCGTCATCGGTTGCGGCCACAAGTCGTCCACCGCTACCCCCTCGCAGACGCCGGGGGCATCTGGAACGTCGTCCTCGGCGGCGCCGACGGCCGCGCCGTCGCCACAGGCCGCGCAGCTGGTGCAGGACGCCGCGAAGGCCACGACGGCCCTGCATTCCCTGCACGTCAACCTGACGACCATGGACATCACCACCCTGCCGATGGAGAGCGTTGACGCCGACGTGACGAATCTGCCGCAGGGCAACGGCCAAGCCGTCGGCAGCGCCATGGTCAGGTTGCAACCGAAGGCCCCGGCCATCGCCAAGGACTTCCTGGTCACCAACAAGACCATGTACACCAAGAATTCGAGCGGGGCGTACACCTCGGTCGGGCCGGCCGAGAAGATCTACGACCCGGGCATCATCCTCGACAAGGACAAGGGACTGGGCCACGTCATCTCCCAGGTCCAGAACCCGCAGATGGCGGGAAGTGAAACCGTCAACGGCATCGCCACGATGAAGGTGACCGGGACCGTCGACGGGGCGGTGATCGATCCGGTGGTGCCGCAGTTGGGCAAGGGCGCGACAACCCTGCCGATCACCCTCTACATCACCGACGTGAACGCGGCGGGCGGCGGCACCACGGCCACGTCGGCGAGCGCCGGCGCCCAGCCCCAATCTGGTGAAGTTGGTGGTCGACAAGGACCAGGGCCACGTCACCATCGTGCTGTCGGCATGGGGACAGCCGGTCAACATCCCCGCACCCAGTTAACAGATCGACGTGAGCTTCGGATCGAGAACCGGCCTCGGATAGGGCCGGTTCTCGTCCGGAGTGCATCTGAAGCCGGAGGCAATGAATGTCCGACCTCCCCGAAGTTCAGGAGCGCGAACCCCTTTCACGCCCGGCCCCGCCTCCGGGCGGCCCCAAACTGGCCGACGTGTGGGTCTACGACGGGCGCGCCTACGACCTGACCGACTGGATTGCCAAGCACCCCGGCGGGGCATTCTTCATCGGGCGGACGAAGAACCGCGACATCACCGCCATCGTCGAGTCCTACCACCGCGATCCGGCGATTGTCCGCAGGATTTTGGAGCAGCGGTACGCGCTGGGCCGCGACGCGACACCGCGTGACATCCACCCCAAGCACAATGCGCCGGACTTCCTGTTCAAGGAGGACTTCAACAGTTGGCGGGACACCCCGAAATATCGGTTCGACGACGACGACCTGCTGCACCGGGTGAAAGCGCGTCTCAACGACCCCGCACTAACCGCCCGCCTGCGGCGCATGGACAGGTATTTCGACGTGGTGGCGGTGCTGCTGGCGGTTGGCTACGTCGCGGTGCAAGGCGGGCGACTCCTTCAGCCCGGCTGGATGCCGTTGCCGCTCTTCGTGTTTGCGATGGTGGTGTTGCGCAGCTCGCTGGCCGGGTTCGGGCACTATGCGTTGCACCGCCGGCAGCGCGGCATGAACAGGATCTTCGCGAACTCCTTCGACCTGAACTACGTGGCGCTGTCGTTGGTCACCGCGGACGGGCACACCCTGCTGCACCATCCGTATACGCAAAGCGACGTCGACATCAAGAAGAACGTTTTCACGATGATGATGCGACTGCCCCGGCTCTACCGAATGCCGGTGCACACGATCCACAAACTCGGGCACCTGCTCACCGGCATGGCGATCCGGATAGCCGACGTGGGGCGGGTCACCGCCAAGGTGGGCGTCGAGGAGTCCTACGGCAGCTGGCGTGGCGCACTTCCGCATTTTCTGGGGGCATCCGGGATGCGCCTGCTCCTGGTCGGCGAATTCGTCGTCTTCGTCGCCGCCGGCGACGTGCTGGCCTGGGCGCTGCAATTCGTCGCGACGCTGTGGGTCAGTACCTTCCTGGTCGTGGCGAGCCATGACTTCGATACCGAAGCGGGGGATTGTTGCGGCGAGGATTGGGGCAGGTGCCAACTCGAGCACGCCGACGACCTGAAGGTGACTGGGAACCGCTACGTCGACTGCTTCTTGTCGGCCGGACTGAGTTCCCACCGCGTCCACCACGTGCTGCCGTTTCAGCGCAGCGGATTCGCCAACATCGCCACCGAGGACGTGGTGCGCGAACAGGCGGCGAGATTCGGTATCGACTGGGTTGCCCCGAAGAGTTTCGTCACCGATCGGCTGCCGGCGCTGTGCCGAAGCTACCTGCTCTCTCCCTCCCGCGATGCGCAGCAGGGGCAATGGGGCATGCTGCGCGAGCACTGTTCGCCCTCGGCATGGAAAGCCAGCCTGCAGTATGCGATCGCGGGCTTCGTCGGGATCGGTTCGGTATGAGCGCCCGGGCGGTAGCGAAGGACGAACCGGCATCGTGCCGCGATCTTGGCCTCGACCCGTTGCCGCCCGCCCCGCCGACCGCGGTGGCGGTGATCGAAAGGATTGCGACGGGCGCGCCGCCTCGGGTGATGCGCCAGTCCGACGCCGCGGACCGGATCGCGGCGTTGTTCACCGATCCGCTGCAGCGGGCGCGCATCCCGCGGGTGTACGCGAAGACGAGAATCGCCACCCGGCGCATGGCCGTCGATCCGCTGAGCCCGGACTTCGCTGTGCTGAGGCGCAATTCGGCGACGATTCGCGATCGCATGAACTTGTTCTACCGGCACGCGGTTCCGTTGGCGGTCGAGGTGTGTGCGCGCGCCCTCGCCGGCCTGCCGGACGGGCCGGACCAGGTCGGGCTGCTGATCTTCGTGACCAACACCGGCTTCGTCGCGCCCGGCGTGGATGTGGCCGTCGTCAAAGAGCTTGGCTTGTCCCGCTCGATTTCGCGCGTCGTGGTGAATTTCATGGGTTGCGCGGCCGCAATGAACGCCATTCGCACGGCCACCAGTTACGTGCGCGCCCATCCGGGCATGAGGGCCATGGTGGTGTGCATCGAATTGTGCTCGGTGAACGCGGTGTTCGCCGACGACGTCAACGACGTCGTCACGCACAGCCTGTTCGGTGATGGGTGCGCGGCGCTGGTGATCGGTGCCAGGCAGGTGCACGAGAAGCTCGAGCCCGGAAGCGTGGTGATCCGCAGCAGCTTCAGCCGGCTGCTCGAGGAGGCCGAGGACGGCATCGTCCTGGGTGTCGAGCACAACGGCATCACCTGCGAGCTGTCCGAGAACCTGCCGGACTACATCTACGCCGGTGTCGATCCGGTGGTCGAAGAGATGTTGCAGGACAACGGGTTACAGAAATCCGA
Source organism: uncultured Actinomycetota bacterium (assembly GCA_963824505.1). Lineage (GTDB taxonomy): Bacteria > Actinomycetota > Actinomycetes > Mycobacteriales > Mycobacteriaceae > Mycobacterium. Next base: position 53,698 of record CAWGPS010000004.1, on the reverse strand, counting down.
CATCGACCTGTGGGCGATCCACCCGGGCGGACCGAGGATCATCGAGGCGTCGGCGCGGTCGCTGCGCATCCGCGCCGATCGGGCGGCCCAGAGCTGGGACGTGCTGTCCCGCTTCGGCAACATGCTCAGCGTGTCGCTCATCTTCGTGCTGGAAATGATGGTGCGGCAGGCCGATTCGACGAGGGCGATCTCCACGGGTGTGGCGTTCGCGTTCGCGCCGGGCGTCACCGTCGAGGGATTGTTGTTCGACATCATCCGTCGTTGATCGGACCATGAGGAGGGTCGCGGTGTCCGTCACGTCCGACCGGGTGGTGTACCGCTCGTGGATGAGTGACAACCTGCGGTGGGACGCCCTGAGCCTGCGGGAGGGCGACGTCGTCATCTCCGCGCCGCCGAAGTGCGGCACCACCTGGACGCAGCGACTGGTGTCGCTGCTCGTGTTCGACGGTCCCGACCTGCCGGGGCCGCTGCCGATGATCTCGCCGTGGCTCGACCTGACCGCGCGGCCGGTCGAGGAGGTGGTGGCCGCCCTGGATGCGCAGCGGCACCGCCGGTTCATCAAAACCCACACGCCGCTGGACGGCCTGGTGCTCGACGAGCGCGTCACCTATATCGGGGTGGGCCGCGACCCGCGCGACGCCGCGGTGTCGATGCTGATGGACCAGCATCGAATGCGGGCCCTGCACCAGGTCGCCGGACCGCGAGGCGACCGATTCGCGCCGCCCGGCCTCGACTTCGACGGCGAGTTCACCCCGCTCGACGTCCTCCGCGAATGGATCGAGGGGCCGATCGTGCCGACCGAGGGGATAGCGTCGCTCGCAGCGATCCTGCACCATTACGGCTCGGTCTGGTCCCGGCGCCACCTGCCCAACGTCGCCGCCTTCCACTACGCCGACTACCTCAGCGATCTGGTGGGCGAAATCGTCCGTCTCGGCGAGGTTCTCGGGGTCGACGTGAGTGACGGCCGTGCTCGAAACCTGGCCGGGCACGCCACGCTGGGCGCCATGCGGGCCCGAGCCGGGCAACTGGCCCCGGAGGCGGGGGGCGGCGGCCCCCTGATCCGGCAGCAGGACGAACCGTTCTTCCGCGCCGGCGGCCGTGGGGAGTGGCGGGAGATCCTCACGGAGGCCGATCACGAGCGCTATTCCGACCGCGCCGCGCAACTGGCCTCGCCCGACCTCCTCGCCTGGGCGCACGATGGCCGCAGGGGCCACGACCCTGCGCTTCCGCCGCGATGAGCGCCCGGGTCGTCTATCGCTCGTGGATGAGCGACAACCGGCGTTGGGACGCTCTCGGATTGCGCGCGGGTGACATCGTGATCTCCGCGCCGTCGAAGTGCGGCGTGACCTGGACGCAGCGACTGGTGTCGCTGCTCGTGTTCGACGGGCCGGACCTGCCGGCGCCGATGTCCACGGTGTCGCCGTGGCTCGACAGGACCATCCGTCCGGTCGACGCGGTCGTCGCCGCCCTCGACGCCCAGGACCACCGCCGCTTCATCAAGACCCACACGCCGCTGGACGGGCTGGTGCTCGACGAGCGCGTCACCTATATCGGGGTGGGCCGCGACCCGCGCGACGCCGCGATGTCGGAGCTGCACCAGTGGGACAACATCAACACCCAACGGATGCGCTGCCTGCAGAATGCGCTGCCTGCCGCCGCCGTCCCGCCCCACGAGCGATTCGCCCCGCCGGCGGCCGACCGCGACCCCGGCGCTGCGTTCCGGGACTGGATGGAGGGGCCGGCCATGCCCCCCGACGGGGCGGGCTGCCCGCCGCCGGGACGGGTGCACGGGATGGGCTTCCAGCCTGCCCGCGGGGAGAGGCCCAAGCCGCCGACGCAGGGCATCGGTTCGCTGGCCAACATCCTGCACCACTTCGGCACGCTGTGGGACCGGCGGCACCTGCCCAACGTCGCGTTGTTCCACTACGCCGACTACCGGGAGGACCTGGTCGGGGAATTCCTCCGACTCGCCCAGGTCCTCGGCTACCGGCTCGACCCTGATCGCGCCGGGCGGCTGGCGCGGCACGCGACGCTGGAGGCTATGCGCGCACGCGCCGCCGAGTTCGCCCCGGACGCCACCGAGGGCATCTGGCACAGCAACGAGCGTTTCTTCCGGGCCGGCGGCCGGGGCGAGTGGCGGGACTTGTTCACCGAGGGCGTCAACCGGCGTTATCACGACCGCATCAACCAGCTCGCCCCACCCGACCTGCTCGCCTGGGCCCACGAAGGTCGCCGGTTCACGTTATAGGCAACCGATGTGTAGCGTAACTGCCTACGATCGGCAGCCGGGCGTGCGGACTGACGACGTCAACTACTCCGGCGGCCCGTCCGTGCGGAGGGCACGGCGGCACATTGTTGCAAGATCTTTCGTTCGACAGCAGCGACCTCGGTGAGACCGAGGACTTCCTGGTGCGCAACTACACGAAGATGCGCATCAGCGGCGAGGCCGGCGAGCCGCGGGAACGCATCCGGCGTCGCTGGCTGGGCGAGGTCAGCATCGATGAACTGGCGTTCGGCTACGACATGAGCTTCGACGCGGACCCGTTGGGCCGCGTCATGCTCTGCCGTGTCCACCAGGGCCGCATCGAGCAGAAGGTCACCGGCGCCGAGCAGGACGTGTTCGCCCCCGGCGATCTCATGCTGATCTCCCCGCCGGATCTGCCCCATGGCGGGCGGGTCTGCCACGTCGGCTACGACCTGACCGGTTTCGACCCGACGATGCTGGATCGCGTGGCAACCAGCGCGCCTGATGACGGCGGATCCGTGCGGCTGACGAGTCATCGGCCCGTCTCGTTGGCGGCGGCCCGCCGGCTCAGCGCCTACATCGACTATCTGCGTGACCATGTGCTGCCCGACCCGGCCGCCAGCGTGTCGCAGCTGATCATCGGCAGCGCGGCGTCGCACCTGGCCGAAGCCACCCTGCATGCCTTCTCCGAACAACGCGATCCTGGATCCCACGCCGACGGACCGCCGGGACGCCGCCAGACCGGACCTGCTGCGGCGGGCCATGGCCTTCATCGACGACAGCGCGGACACCGACATCGCGCTCGCCGACATAGCCGGCCACGTCTATCTGACCCCGCGCGCCCTGCAGTACATGTTCAGGCAGCACCTGGACTGCACCCCGATGGAGTACCTGCGCCGGGTCCGGCTGCACTACGCGCACCGCGAGCTCATCGGCTCCAATCGCGCGACGGCCACGGTGACCCAGATCGCCAACAAGTGGGGCTTCGCCCACATCGGCAGGTTCGCCACTTACTACCGGCAGGTGTACGACCGGTCGCCGCACGCCACGCTGCGCGATTCAACCCGCGATGAGCCGAAGCCTCAGCGCCGCTGCGCGCGGACGTACCAGAACGCCATCTCGACCCGCTTGCCGTCCACCTCGCGGCTCATGGTGGCCGGCTCCAGCGCCGCGATCTCCCAGCCCGCGCCGCCGAGCACGTCACGCAGGGTCTGCTCGGACACCGCGGGACGCGGCCAATCCTCGTCGGGCGGGTTGGCGTCGGAGAAGCAGCTCATCAGCAGCGTGGCGCCCGGGCGGGTGGCGCGGTACACCGCCGCCGCGTAGCTGCGCTTGCCGTCGTCGTCGAGGCAGTGAAACATGCCGCTGTCGATGACGGTGTCGAACGCGTCGGTGTAGCCGTCGAGCCGGGTGGAGTCGGCGACCGCGAACCGCACGTCGGCGCCGGCGTCATGGGCCCGGCGCTCGGCCGTGATCAGCGCGGTCGGCGAGATATCCAGCCCGGTCACCCGGTATCCGTTCTTGGCCAGGTAGACGGCGTTGTCGCCGAGCCCGCAGCCGATGTCGAGAACGTCGCCGTGCACCCATCCGCCGTTGTGCCATGCGATGACATTGTCCTTGGGCGCCTTGGTGTCCCACGGTGGCGTGGTCACGGGTGGGATGCCCTCGCCGGGGCTTTCGCCGCGGTAGAGCGCGTCGAAGTCCATGCGCTGCAGGCCGGAGAACCCCGAAGATGAAGGCGATTCCGTCATCTCCGTCAGGATAGTCCTCCCGTGACGCGTTTGATTCTGCGCCGACGGCGCGGGTCACTCGCTCTTTGCCGCCTCGCCCGCAGAGTCGATACCGTCGCGGCCCCGCGGAGGTGTTACGCTGCCGTGCAGTCGACATCCTTTAACGATCCGTCCCGTGAGGCGGAGAAGGAGGTCAAGTTTCGTATGGGTGGCGCGGGCGAGTCCCGGGAATTGATGTCGGCGGCCGACGTCGGTCGCACCATTTCCCGCATCGCGCACCAGATCATCGAAAAGACCGCGCTGGACGGGACGGACGCGCCGAAAGTCGTCCTGCTCGGCATCCCCACTCGCGGCGTGATTCTGGCCGATCGGTTGGCAACCAACATCGCCGAGTACAGCGGCGTCGAAGTCGGCCACGGCGGGCTCGATATCACCCTGTACCGGGACGATCTGATGCAAAAGCCGCCGCGGCCGCTGGAGGCCACGTCGATCCCGGCCGGGGGCATCGATGACGCGCTGGTGATCCTCGTCGACGACGTGTTGTACTCCGGGCGCTCGGTGCGCTCGGCGCTCGACGCGCTGCGCGACGTGGGGCGCCCGCGGGTGATCCAACTGGCCGTGCTCGTCGACCGCGGTCACCGCGAACTGCCGCTGCGCGCCGACTACGTGGGCAAGAACGTGCCGACCTCCCGCAGCGAGAGCGTGCACGTGCTGCTGAGCGAGAGCGACGGCCGCGACGGGGTGGTGATCTCCCGATGACGCGCCACCTCCTGGCCGCCGGCGACCTCAGCCGCGACGACGCCACCGCCATCCTCGACGACGCCGACCGGTTCGCCGAAGCCCTGGTGGGCCGCGAGGTCAAGAAGCTGCCGACGCTGCGCGGGCGCACCGTGATCACCATGTTCTACGAGAACTCGACCCGCACCCGGGTGTCGTTCGAGGTGGCCGGCAAGTGGATGAGCGCCGACGTGATCAACGTCAGCGCCGCGGGCTCGTCGGTCGGCAAGGGCGAATCGCTGCGCGACACCGCGCTGACGCTGCGGGCGGCCGGCGCCGACGCGCTCATCATCCGGCACCCGGCGTCCGGCGCCGCGCAGCTGCTCGCCGAGTGGACGGCGGCTTCTTCTTTTGAGGGCTCCGGCCCGTCGGTGATCAACGCCGGCGACGGCACGCACGAGCACCCGACCCAGGCGCTGCTGGACGCCCTGACCATGCGCCAGCGGCTCGGCGGGATCGAGGGCCGCCGCGTCGTGATCGTCGGGGACATCCTGCACAGCCGGGTCGCCCGCTCCAACGTCATGCTGCTGGCGACCCTGGGCGCCGAGGTGGCGCTCGTGGCGCCGCCGACGCTGTTGCCGGTCGGGGTCGACGGTTGGCCCGTCACCGTGTCGCACGACTTCGACGCGGAGCTGCCCGCCGCCGACGCCGTGCTGATGCTGCGGGTGCAGGCGGAGCGGATGAACGGCGGCTTCTTCCCGTCGGTGCGCGAGTACTCGTCGCTCTACGGGCTTTCCGATCGCCGCCTGGCGATGCTGCCCGGCCATGCCGTGGTCCTGCACCCGGGACCGATGCTGCGCGGGATGGAGATCGCGTCGTCGGTGGCCGACTCGTCGCAATCGGCGGTGCTGCAACAGGTTTCCAATGGTGTGCACGTGCGGATGGCCGTGCTGTTCCACCTGCTGGTCGGGACGCAGGAGGTCACCGCGTGAGCGTGCTGATCCGCGGGGTGCGGTTGTACGGCGAGGGTGACCGGGTCGACGTGCTGGTGGATGACGGCCAGATCGCCGCGATCGGTCCCGAACTGGCCATCCCGGACACCGCCGACGTCATCGACGCGACCGGGCAGATCCTCCTGCCGGGCCTGGTCGACTTGCACACCCACCTGCGCGAGCCCGGCCGTGAATACGCCGAGGACATCGAAACGGGTTCGGCGGCAGCGGCATTGGGCGGTTACACCGCCGTGTTCGCGATGGCCAACACGAACCCGGTCGCCGACAGCCCGGTGGTCACCGACCACGTGTGGCAGCGCGGCCAGCGGGTCGGCCTGGTCGACGTGCATCCCGTCGGCGCGGTCACCGTCGGGCTGGCCGGAAAAGAGCTGACCGAGATGGGGATGATGGCGGCCGGCGCCGCGCAGGTGCGGATGTTCTCCGACGACGGCGTCTGCGTGCACGACCCGCTGGTGATGCGCCGCGCCCTGGAGTACGCCAAGGGGCTGGGCGTGCTGATCGCCCAGCACGCCGAGGAGCCCAGGCTGACCGCCGGTGCCGTCGCGCACGAGGGGCCCACCGCCGCCCGACTGGGCCTGGCCGGCTGGCCCAGGGCCGCCGAGGAGTCGATTGTCGCCCGCGACGCGCTGCTGGCCCGCGACGCCGGCGCCCGGGTGCACATCTGCCACGCCTCCACCGCCGGGACGGTCGAGATCGTGAAATGGGCCAAACAGCAGGCGATCTCGATCACCGCCGAGGTCACCCCGCATCACCTGCTGCTCGACGACGGCAGGCTGGCCGGCTACGACGGGGTGAACCGCGTCAACCCGCCGCTACGCGAGGCCTCCGACGCCGAGGCGCTGCGCGCGGCGCTGGCCGAAGGGATCATCGACTGTGTGGCCACCGACCACGCCCCGCACGCGGCGCACGAGAAGTGCGTCGAGTTCTCCGCGGCCCGGCCGGGCATGCTGGGGCTGCAGACCGCGCTGTCGGTGGTGGCGCGGGCGATGGTGCTGCCCGGGCTGATGAACTGGCGCGGCGTCGCGAAGGTGATGAGCGAGAACCCGGCGCGCATCGTGGGCTTGCCCGACCACGGAAGGCCGCTGGAGGTGGGGGAGCCGGCCAACCTGACGGTGGTCGACCCGGATGCCGTGTGGACGGTCGTCGGGCCGGAACTGGCGAGCCGGTCGGCCAACACGCCGTACGAGACGATGACCCTGCCCGCAACCGTGACCGCCACCCTGCTGCGCGGCAAGATCACCGCCCGGGACGGGAAGTGCCCGGCATGAACCGCGCCGGCGACGATGCAGAGCGTAGCGATGAGAAGGAGCGGCGCGCATGAACTCCGCCACGCTGGTGGGGTCGCTGATCTTCGCGGCCGTGCTGGTGGTGGGGATCGCGGTGGTCATCCAGCTGATGATGCGTGCCTGGCAGCGCCGTTCGCAGCGCCAGGAGGAGTTGATCGGCGACCTGCCCGCCGCGCCCGACGAGGTGGGAGCGGCGACCACCACGCTGCGCGGCGTCTACGTGGGCTGCACGCTGTCGCCGGCCTGGAACGACCGGATCACCGCGGGCGATCTGGGGTACCGCAGCAAGGCGGTGCTGACCCGCTACCCGGAGGGGATCATGCTGGAACGCATTCGCGCCCAACCGATCTGGATTCCGCAGGAGGCGATCACCGCCGTCCGGACCGAACGCGGCATGACCGGGAAGGTCGCCGCCCGCAATTCAATCCTGGCGATCCGTTGGCGACTGCCGTCGGGCGTCCAGATCGACACCGGGTTCCGGGCGAACGACCGGGCGGAATACGACAGCTGGCTTCAGGAGGCCGCGTGAGCAAAGCGTTGCTGGTGCTGGAGGATGGCCGCGTGTTCACGGGCACGTCCTTCGGCGAGGTCGGTGAGGCCCTCGGGGAGGCCGTGTTCTCCACCGCGATGTCCGGCTATCAGGAGACCCTGACCGATCCCAGCTACCACCGGCAGATCGTGGTGGCGACGGCCCCGCAGATCGGCAACACCGGCTGGAACGCCGAGGACGCCGAGAGCCGCGGCGACAAGATCTGGGTGGCCGGGTACGCGGTGCGCGACCCGTCGCCGCGGGCCTCCAACTGGCGCGCCACCGGGACGCTGGAGGACGAGCTGGTCCGCCAGCACGTGGTCGGCATCGCCGGCATCGACACCCGTGCGGTGGTGCGGCACCTGCGCAGCCGCGGCTCGATGAAGGCGGGGGTGTTCTCCGGTGCGGCGGTCGCCGACTCCATCGAGTTGTTGGAGCGGGTGCGGGGCCAGCGGTCGATGCTGGGCGCCGACCTGGCCGGCGAGGTCAGCACCCCGCAGGCCTACACCGTGGAACCCGAAGGGCCGCAGCGCTTCACCGTGGCCGCGCTGGACCTGGGGATCAAGACCAACACGCCCCGCAATTTCGCCCGGCGCGGCGTCCGCAGCCACGTGCTGCCGGCGTCGGCGACGTTCGACCAGATCGCCGAGATCAAGCCGGACGGCGTCTTCCTGTCCAACGGGCCCGGCGATCCGGCGACCGCCGACCACGTGGTCGCGGTCACCCGCGAGGTGCTGGGTGCCGGAATCCCGTTGTTCGGCATCTGCTTCGGCAACCAAATCCTGGGGCGCGCGCTGGGCCTGTCCACCTACAAGATGGTCTTCGGGCACCGCGGCATCAACATCCCGGTGATCGACCACGCCACCCGCCGGGTCGCGGTGACCGCGCAGAACCACGGCTTCGCGCTCGAGGGGGAGGCCGGCCAGTCGTTCGACACGCCGTTCGGACCGGCGGTCGTGAGCCACACCTGCGCCAACGACGGGGTGGTCGAGGGCGTCAAACTGGCCGACGGGCGGGCGTTTTCGGTGCAATACCACCCGGAGGCCGCCGCCGGCCCGCACGACGCGGAGTACCTGTTCGACCAATTCATCGACCTGATGGCGGGGGGGCGCTGATGTTCGTCCCGGCGAGCGTGCGTGTCTGTACGGCGACACGCCGCAAACGGTGTACATCTGCGCGCGCTCGCGCTCAGGAAGGAGAGCGCTAGTGCCGCGGCGGACTGACCTCAACCACGTGCTGGTGATCGGGTCCGGGCCGATCGTGATCGGCCAGGCCTGCGAGTTCGACTACTCCGGCACCCAGGCCTGCCGCGTGCTGCGGGCCGAGGGGCTGCAGGTGAGCCTGGTGAACTCCAACCCGGCCACCATCATGACCGACCCGGAATACGCCGATCACACCTACGTCGAGCCGATCACGCCCGCGTTCGTCGAGCGGGTGATCGCCCAGCAGGCCGAGCGCGGCAACAAGATCGACGCGCTGCTGGCCACCCTCGGCGGGCAGACCGCGCTGAACACCGCGGTCGCGCTGTACGAGAGCGGGGCGCTGGAGCGCTACGACGTCGAACTCATCGGCGCCGACTTCGACGCCATCCAGCGCGGCGAGGACCGGCAGCGGTTCAAGGACATCGTCGCCAAGGTCGGCGGCGAATCCGCCCGCAGCCGGGTGTGTTTCACCATGGAAGAGGTCCGCGAGACGGTGGCGGAGGTCGGGCTGCCCGTGGTGGTGCGGCCCAGCTTCACCATGGGCGGCCTGGGCTCGGGGATGGCCCGCAGCGTCGAGGAGGTCGACCGGATGGCCGGCGCCGGGCTGGCCGCCTCGCCCAGCGCCAACGTGCTCATCGAGGAGTCGATCTACGGCTGGAAGGAGTTCGAGCTCGAGCTGATGCGCGACGGCCACGACAACGTGGTGGTGGTGTGCTCGATCGAGAACGTGGACCCGATGGGCGTGCACACCGGCGACTCGGTCACCGTCGCGCCGGCCATGACGCTGACCGACCGGGAGTACCAGCGGATGCGCGACCTGGGCATCGCGATCCTGCGCGAGGTCGGCGTGGACACCGGCGGCTGCAACATCCAGTTCGCCGTCGACCCGCGCGACGGCCGCCTGATCGTGGTCGAGATGAACCCGCGAGTTTCGCGGTCCAGCGCGCTGGCCTCCAAGGCCACCGGCTTCCCGATCGCCAAGATCGCCGCCAAGCTCGCGATCGGTTACACCCTGGACGAGATCGTCAACGACATCACCAAGGAAACGCCGGCCTGCTTCGAGCCCACGCTGGACTACGTCGTGGTCAAGGCGCCGCGGTTCGCGTTCGAGAAGTTCCCCGGCGCCGACCCCACGCTGACCACCACGATGAAGTCCGTCGGCGAGGCGATGTCGTTGGGCCGCAACTTCGTCGAGGCGCTCGGCAAGGTGATGCGGTCGCTGGAGACCACCCGCGCCGGCTTCTGGACCGTCCGCGACCCGGAGGGTGCGGAAGGTCAAGTCGCCGACGTGCTGACCCGCCTGCACACCCCGACCGAAGGCAGGCTCTACGACATCGAGCTGGCGCTGCGGCTGGGCGCCTCGGTGGAGCAGGTCGCCGAAGCCTCCGGCGTGGATCCCTGGTTCGTCGCGCAGATCGGCGAGCTGGTCACGCTGCGCGCCGAGCTGGTCGCCGCCCCGGTGCTCGACGCGGAGCTGCTGCGCCGCGGCAAGCACTACGGTCTCTCGGACCGCCAGATCGCCTCGCTGCGACCGGAGTTGGCGGGGGAGAACGGGGTGCGGTCGCTGCGCCAGCGCCTCGGCATCCACCCCGTGTACAAGACGGTGGACACCTGCGCCGCCGAGTTCGAGGCCAAGACGCCCTACCACTACAGCAGCTACGAGCTCGACCCCGGCGCCGAGACCGAGGTGGCGCCGCAGACCGAGAAGCCCAAGGTGCTGATCCTCGGGTCCGGGCCGAACCGGATCGGGCAGGGCATCGAATTCGACTACAGCTGCGTGCACGCGGCGACGACGCTGAGCCAGGCCGGCTTCGAGACGGTGATGGTCAACTGCAACCCGGAGACGGTGTCCACCGACTACGACACCGCCGACCGGCTCTACTTCGAGCCGCTGACGTTCGAGGACGTGCTGGAGGTGTTCCGCGCCGAAACACAGTCGGGGAGCGGTGGGCCGGGCGTCGCCGGCGTCATCGTGCAACTCGGCGGCCAGACCCCGCTCGGCCTGGCGCAGCGGCTCGCCGACGCCGGCGTTCCCATCGTCGGCACCCCGCCCGAGGCCATCGACCTGGCCGAGGACCGCGGCGCCTTCGGCGACGTGCTCGCCGCGGCGGGCCTGCCGGCCCCGAAGTACGGCATGGCGACCACGTTCGCCCAGGCCCGCCGGATCGCCGAGGAGATCGGCTACCCGGTGCTGGTGCGGCCGTCGTACGTGCTCGGCGGTCGCGGCATGGAGATCGTCTACGACGAAGACACGTTGAAGGACTACATCACCCGCGCCACCGAACTGTCCCCGGAGCACCCCGTGTTGGTCGACCGCTTCCTCGAGGACGCGGTGGAGATCGACGTCGACGCGCTGTGCGACGGCGACGAGGTCTATATCGGCGGCATCATGGAGCACATCGAGGAGGCCGGCATCCACTCCGGCGACTCGGCCTGCGCGCTGCCGCCGGTAACGCTGGGCCGCAGCGACATCGAGAAGGTGCGCCGCGCCACCGAGGCGATCGCGCACGGCATCGGCGTGGTGGGGCTGCTGAACGTGCAGTACGCCCTCAAAGACGACGTGCTCTACGTCCTGGAGGCCAACCCGCGTGCCAGCCGCACGGTGCCGTTCGTCTCGAAGGCCACCGCGATCCCGCTGGCGAAAGCGTGCGCGCGGGTCATGTTGGGCGCCAGCATCTCCCAGCTTCGCAACGAGGGGTTGCTGGCGGCGTCGGGGGACGGCGCCCACGCGCCGCCGCAGGCCCCGATCGCGGTCAAGGAGGCGGTGCTGCCGTTCCACCGGTTCCGCCGCGCCGACGGCGCCGCCATCGATTCGCTGCTGGGGCCGGAGATGAAGTCGACCGGCGAGGTGATGGGCATCGACCGGGACTTCGGCAGCGCGTTCGCCAAGAGTCAGACCGCCGCCTACGGGTCCTTGCCGGCCGGGGGCACGATCTTCGTGTCGGTCGCCAACCGGGACAAGCGATCGCTGGTGTTCCCGGTCAAGCGGCTGGCCGACCTCGGGTTTCGCGTGCTGGCCACCGACGGCACGGCGGAGATGTTGCGGCGCAACGGGATTCCCTGTGACGAGGTTCGCAAACACTTCGAGCCGCCGCAGCCGGGACGCCCGGCGATGTCGGCCGTCGACGCGATCAAGGCCGGCGAGGTCGACATGGTCATCAACACGCCCTACGGCAACTCCGGCCCGCGCATCGATGGCTACGAAATCCGTTCCGCCGCAGTCTCGGTCAACATCCCCTGCGTGACCACCGTGCAGGGCGCGTCGGCGGCGGTGCAGGGCATCGAGGCGGGGATCCGCGGCGACATCGGCGTGCGCAGCCTGCAGGAACTGCACAGCCAGATGGGGCAGGGCGGCGCGCACGAGAAAGAGGCCCGGTGACCGGATTCGGTACCCGGCTCGCGGACGCGATGCTGCGGCGCGGGCCGCTGTGCCTGGGCATCGACCCGCACCCGGAGCTGCTCAGGGCGTGGGACCTGCCGGCAGGCGTCGACGGGCTGGCCGCGTTCTGCGGCATCTGCGTCGAGGCCTTCGCGGGTTTCGCCGTCGTCAAGCCGCAGGTGGCGTTCTTCGAGGCCTACGGCGCCGCCGGGTTCGCGGTGCTGGAACGCACCATCGCCGCGCTGCGGGCCGCCGGGGTGCTGGTGCTCGCCGACGCCAAGCGCGGCGACATCGGTTCGACGATGGCGGCCTACGCCGCCGCGTGGGCCGGCGATTCGCCGCTGGCCGCCGACGCCGTGACCGCCTCCCCCTATCTGGGTTTCGGCGCGCTGCGGCCGCTGCTGGAGACCGCGGCGGCGCACGGTCGGGGGGTGTTCGTGCTGGCGGCGACGTCCAACCCGGAGGGCGCGACCGTGCAGCGCGCCGCCTTCGCCGGCCGCACGGTGGCCCAGCTGGTCGTCGACCAGGCGGCGGTGGTGAATCACTCCGCCGTCCCCGCCGGGCCGGGGTACGTCGGCGTGGTGGTCGGGGCGACCGCGCTGGAGATCCCCGATGTCAGCGCGCTGGGCGGTCCGGTGCTGGTGCCCGGGGTCGGGGAGCAGGGTGGCCGGCCGGAGGCGCTGCGGGGCCTGGGCGGGGCGGCCCCGGGCCAGCTGCTGCCCGCCGTGGCGCGCGAGGTGCTGCGCGCGGGACCGGAGGTGTCGGCACTGCGGGCGGCCGGCGAACGGATGCGGGACGCGGTCGCATACCTGATGGTGCCCTGAAGGGCCCGATAGTGCCCTGAACGGCCCGAGTCCGGTCCGTCAGTCCGACGTGATGGCCGCGCCGGGTGGGGCCGTCTCGACGATGACCGTGGTGGCCTTGACGACGGCGACCGCGACGCTGCCGGGCCGCAGCCCGAGTTCCTCGGCGGCCTCGGTGCTCATCAGCGAAACGACGGTGAACGGTCCGCACTGCATCGCGACCTGAGTCATCACCTTGTCGCTGATGACCTCGGTGACCAGCCCGACGAACCGGTTGCGGGCCGACCGGCCGATGCGGAGCGGATCGGGTGGCGGCGCGGGCGCGTTGCTGCGCGCGAACGCGGCGAGGTCCTCACTGGCCACGACCTTGCGGCCGACCGTGTCGACACCCACCTTCAACGTGCCCTGGTTGATCCATCGCCGGACGGTGTCGTCGCTGACTCCGAGCAGCTCGGCCGCCTGACGGATCCGCAGGTTGGGCACCGCACGATGGTAACCGAGATCGGACCTGCCCCCGGCGCAAATGGCAGCTGACAACCCGCACTGAGCTGCACTGAACCGCACCGACTCGCCCGACGCGACACGCGCGAGTGCGCTACGCGAAATCGGTGATCCCCCGCACCCCGGCTGCCCGCCGGTCGGGGCTGCCGTCCGCGGCGGCCGACGAGGCGGTCCGCACCGCCGAAGGGGCGGCAAAAGCGCTGGTGAAGACCCGAATCGGGGTCGGCGCGGCCTGGGCCCCGGCACCGGCTTCGACCCGCGCCGGCAATGCCCGGCGGACCGTTCCGGGGGGCCGCCCCAAAGGTCCACGCTGGGCATTTGTCGCCCTTAAGCAGGGGGGCGGGTTAGATTTCGTTCCGAACCGTGAGTACGGTCGTCTCCGCTGGCAGAAGTACCCGGCAGAGACAAAGAGATCGATTTCGATTGATCGGAGACGGAGGAATCGTGGCCCTTCCCCAGTTGACCGACGAGCAGCGCGCGGCCGCCTTGGAGAAGGCGGCCGCCGCACGTCGTGCACGAGCAGAGCTCAAGGACCGGCTGAAGCGTGGCGGCACCAATCTCACGCAGGTGCTCAAGGACGCCGAGACTGACGAAGTCCTGGGCAAGATGAAGGTGTCTGCGCTGCTGGAGGCGTTGCCCAAGGTGGGCAAGGTCAAGGCGCAGGAAATCATGACCGAGCTGGAAATCGCACCGACCCGCCGCCTGCGCGGCCTCGGTGACCGGCAGCGCAAGGCCCTGCTGGAAAAGTTCGGCTCCTAACCCACCCGACCATGCAGGCCGCACGGCCTGTGGGTGCGCCGGAGCAGGTGAGCCGGTGAGCGCCGGCGGGGGACCGGACGTCGCGCACGAGGCTCGGCACGAGCCGACCGGCAAAGGGCGTGTCGTCGTGCTGTCCGGTCCCTCCGCGGTCGGCAAGTCGTCGGTGGTCCGGCGCCTGCGCGAGCGGATCCCGAACCTGCACTTCAGCGTCTCGGCCACCACGCGGGAGCCGCGGCCGGGTGAGGTCGACGGCGTCGACTACCACTTCGTCTCGCCCGCCCGGTTCCAGCAGCTGATCGACGAGGGCGCCCTGTTGGAGTGGGCCGAGATCCATGGCGGCCTGCACCGATCCGGCACGCCGGCCGAGCCGGTGCGGGCCGCAGCGGCGTCCGGACGCCCGGTGCTCATCGAGGTCGACCTGGCGGGCGCCAGGGCCGTGAAGCAGGCCATGCCCGAGGCGATCACGGTGTTTTTGGCGCCGCCCAGTTGGGAGGACCTGGAGGCCAGGCTGCTCGCGCGCGGCACCGAGACGCCGGAGGCGATGCGCCGCCGGCTGGACACCGCGAGGGTGGAAATGGCGGCCCAGAGCGACTTCGACGAGGTCGTGGTCAACAGTCGATTGGAGTCTGCCTGCGCCGAATTGGTATCCTTGCTGGTGGGAACTGCGCCGGGTCCCGCATGACGGTCTGGCCAGGTCAGGAGTCAACAGTTCGAACCCAGGTTTCGAGGGTCTAGCGGTCCCTAGCCATTCGCCGGCAGACAACCGCCTTTAACCGCCGAGGAGATTGACCTACGTGAGCACTTCGCAGTCCGACGCGCCGCTGGCCGCCGTCCCCGACCAGTTCGATCCGGCGGCGGGTGGGCTGGGCGCCTACGACACCCCGCTGGGCATCACCAACCCGCCCATCGACGAGTTGTTGGATCGCGTCTCGAGCAAGTACGCCCTGGTGATCTACGCCGCCAAGCGGGCCCGTCAGATCAACGATTACTACAACCAGCTCGGCGAGGGCATCCTCGAGTACGTCGGCCCGCTGGTCGAGCCCGGCCTCCAGGAAAAGCCCCTGTCCATCGCCCTGCGTGAGATCCACGCCGACCTGCTCGAGCACACCGAGGGCGAGTAACAGGGCAGGGCCGGGCGCACTGTGGAGCGCGAGCCGATCGCCGAGCCGATCCCCGAACGAGTCGCCGGACAAGCCGCCAGACAAGTCATCGTCGGTGTCTCGGGCGGCATCGCCGCCTACAAGGCGTGCACCGTCGTCCGGCAGCTGTCCGAGGCCGGTCACCAGGTTCGGGTCATTCCCACCGAGTCCGCGCTGCGGTTTGTCGGGGCCGCCACCTTCGAGGCGCTGTCCGGCCAACCGGTCCACACGGGCGTCTTCGAGGAGATCCCCGAGGTGCCGCACGTCCGGCTCGGCCAACAGGCCGACCTGGTCGTCGTCGCACCGGCCACCGCGGACCTGTTGGCGCGGGCGGTCGCCGGCCGTGCCGACGACTTGCTGACCGCCACCCTGCTCACGGCGCGCTGCCCGGTCCTCTTCGCCCCGGCGATGCACACCGAGATGTGGTTGCACCCGGCCACCGTCGACAACGTGGCGATCCTGCGTCGCCGCGGCGCGGTCGTGCTGGAACCCGCGTCCGGACGCCTCACCGGCACCGACAGCGGCGCGGGACGCCTGCCCGAGGCCGAGGAGATCACCACGCTGGCCCAGCTGCTGCTGGAGCGTCACGATGCGCTGCCCTACGACCTGGCCGGCTGCAAGGTGCTGGTGACGGCCGGCGGCACTCGCGAACCGATCGACCCGGTGCGCTTCATCGGCAACCGCAGCTCCGGCAAGCAGGGCTACGCCGTGGCGCGCGTCGCCGCCCAGCGGGGCGCCGAGGTCACCCTGATCGCCGGGCACACGGCGGGCCTGATCGACCCGGCCGGCGTCGACGTCGTCCGGGTCAGCTCCGCCGAGCAGCTCGGTGACGCGGTGTCCAAGCACGCCCCGGCGGCGGACGTGCTGGTGATGGCGGCGGCTGTCGCGGACTTCCGGCCCGCCGAGGTCGCCAGCGCAAAGATCAAAAAAGGCGCCACAGAGGACACTGCACCGCCCACGATCCACCTGGTGCGCAACGACGACGTCCTGGCCGGCGTGGTGCGGGCGCGCGCGCACGGGGAGCTGCCGAACATGCGCGCCGTCGTGGGGTTCGCGGCCGAGACCGGCGACGCAGAGGGCGACGTGCTGTTCCACGCCCGCGCGAAGCTGCGGCGCAAGGGATGTGACCTGCTCGTGGTCAACGCGGTGGGCGACGGCCGGGCGTTCGAGGTGGACAACAACGACGGCTGGCTGCTGGCGTCCGATGGCACGGAGTCGGCGCTGCAGCACGGTTCCAAGACGCTGATGGCCAGTCGTATCGTCGATGCGATCGCCGCCTTCCTCCACGGCGTCCCCGATCAGCGAGGCGGGTAGGGTGGCGTGGTTCTGCGACGGCGCCCGCCAGGGTGCCGGGCGATCCGCTGCCCCGGTCGACGGATATAATTCGATTAACTAATTATTGGGAAGGACTGGACTGTGAGCGAAAAGGGTCGGCTGTTTACCAGTGAGTCGGTGACCGAGGGGCACCCCGACAAGATCTGTGACGCGATCAGCGACTCCGTGCTCGACGCGCTCCTGGCGGAGGACCCGCGCTCACGTGTCGCGGTGGAGACGCTGGTCACCACCGGCCAGGTGCACGTGGTGGGCGAGGTGACGACGACCGCGAAGGAGGCCTTCGCCGACATCACCAACACGGTGCGCGCGCGGATCCTCGACATCGGCTACGACTCGTCGGACAAGGGCTTCGACGGCGCGTCGTGCGGCGTGAACATCGGCATCGGCGCGCAGTCGCCCGACATCGCCATGGGCGTCGACACCGCCCACGAGACGCGCGTGGAGGGGGCCGCGGACCCGCTGGACTCGCAGGGCGCGGGCGACCAGGGCCTGATGTTCGGCTACGCGATCAACGACACCCCCGAACTGATGCCGCTGCCGATCGCGCTGGCCCACCGGCTGTCGCGGCGGCTGACCGAGGTCCGTAAGAACGGCGTGCTGCCGTACCTGCGCCCGGACGGCAAGACGCAGGTCACCATCGCCTACGAAGACAACGTCCCGGTGCGGCTGGACACCGTGGTGATCTCCACCCAGCACGCGGCCGACATCGACCTGGAGCACACCCTGACCCCCGACATCCGGGAAAAGGTGCTCAACACCGTGCTCGACGACCTGGCCCACGAGACGCTGGACACCACCTCGACCCGGCTGCTGATCAACCCGACCGGCAAGTTCGTCGTCGGCGGCCCCATGGGCGACGCGGGGCTGACCGGCCGCAAGATCATCGTCGACACCTACGGCGGCTGGGCGCGGCACGGCGGCGGGGCTTTCTCCGGCAAGGACCCGTCCAAGGTGGACCGGTCGGCGGCGTACGCGATGCGCTGGGTGGCCAAGAACATCGTCGCCGCGGGGCTGGCGGAACGGGTGGAGGTCCAGGTGGCCTACGCCATCGGCAAGGCCGCCCCGGTCGGCCTGTTCGTCGAGACCTTCGGCACCGCGACGGTCGACCCGGTCAAGATCGAGAAGATCGTTCCCGAAGTGTTCGACCTGCGGCCGGGCGCCATCATCCGCGACCTGGACCTGCTGCGCCCGATCTACGCGCAGACCGCCGCCTACGGGCACTTCGGCCGCACCGACATCGAGCTGCCGTGGGAGCAGCTCGACAAGGTCGACGACCTCAAGCGGGCCGTCTAGGGGCGGAAGAAGCCCGACTGGTCGATGCCGGTGTTGAAACCGCCGGAACTGCCCATGCCGGAGTTGCCGAAGCCCGAGTTCCCTTCGACGAAGGGGTAGCCCCCGCCGGAGTTGAAGTAGCCGGTGTTGTTGCCGACGCCCGAGTTGAACCAGCCCGTGTTGCCGCCGGTGAACGAGTCGGTGTTGAAGAAGCCCGTGTTGTTGCCGTTGACGCCGGAATTGCCGAAGCCCGTGTTGTAGATGCCGCTGCCGGAATTGAAGAAGCCCACGGCCGAGAGGCCGCCGCAGTTGAAGCCACCGGAGTCGTAGCCGCCCGCCCCGCTGTTCATGAACCCGGCGTTGAAGCCGCCGATGGCCGAGTTGGAAAAGCCCGAGTTGTAGTCACTCGTGTTATGGAAGCGGGGAGAAGGGGGCCGCGGATACCTCGTCGGCTCCGGCGGCCACCACCTGCGTCGTCGGGACCGCCGCCGTCGCGGTGGCCGAGCCGACGGTGGATCCGATACCGGCGAGATCCGCTGCCGCCGCCGCCACCAGCTCCGGCATGGCGAACACAAACGACATCCTCGACCTCCCATACCTAGGGAAACGAGCAAAGCGTACGGCGACGCTTCAGGCGTCCGTGCGGTTTGCCGGAATCGCCGCTACGGCGTGTCGCCTGCGCGCTCAGCTGTGCCGGTGCGGCAGCGGATGGTCGGCGTCCAGCGCGGGCAGCCCGTCGATGCTGCACCGGTTGCGGTCGACCAGTCGGGCGAACCTCTCGTCGGACGACTGCGTGTGATGGGCATCGAGCACGGGTCGTTCGCCCACGAGCTCGTAATAGGGGACCGCGAACCCGCAGGCGTCGGCGATCCGCTCCACGTCGATGACGATGGCGGCCCGGGCGCCCGCCCGCTGATCCGCGAAATGCGTTGCCAAGCGCTGGAATTCGGGGTCATCCGGGCGAACGACGCGCCCGGTGCCGAACAGCCGCAGAATCCGCGAGTTCCGGGTGAACGAGCAGAACATCACCGTGATGCGGCCGTTGTCGCGCAGGTGGGCGATCGTTTCGGCTCCACTGCCGAACAGGTCCAGGTAGGCGACGGTATGGTCGTCCAGCACCGCGAAGGTGTCCCGATAACCCTTGGGGGAGAGGTTGATTCGTCCGCCCTCGGACGGGGCGGTGGCGACGAAGAAGACGGCCTGCTGGCCGATGAAGTCGCGCAGCGACTCGTCGAGACGGGAGAACTCTTTCGCCACTGCTCGAGACTAGCGCCCCCGCCGCCGCTGGGGCGCGAGCGCCGCCAACCGGACGTCACCGCCGTAGAACTCGAGCACCCGCGGATCCATCACCCGGCGCCAAGGGGAACAAGGGGCGCAGCGGGTTGGCGTGGTGATCCGAATGCCGCTGCAGGTGGAACAGCAGGACGTTGGTGATCACCGAGCTGCTGTCCAGCTGTGGCCGGGGCCCACCCGTTCGTATCGGCCGCCGGGCAACTGCTGGCGCCGCAGCCCGTAATGCTCCATGTAGTTCACCGTTTCCAGCAGGCAGAAGCCGGTGACCGCCTGGCCGGCCAGCCACGGCAGCACCACGGGCCCGAACCATATCGCAAGCAAGCCGAAAAGAAGGACGCTCAGCAGCCACGCGTTGAGCACGTCGTTGCGGAGGCTCCACGGCGACTCCCCAGGCCGGCCAGGCGCGTGGCTTCGAGGCGCCACGCCGAGCGCAGGCCGCCGGTGACGGAGCGGGGGATGAACGCATAGAGGCTCTCGCCCAGGCGCGCGCTGGCGGGATCTTCGCGGGACGGCCGTCGGCGGCGGGTCGATGGTCAACGCGGCGATCGCCGCCGTCCCGACGCGCGCTCAGGTGCGGGCAGCCTTTCCGGACATCGACCCCGCCGCCTTCCTCGGGACCTATGTCGAACGCGCCAAGGCGATGCTGCGGATCAGTTATCGCGACATGGACTGGTTCGAGGGGACGCCCTGGTTCCAGTACGCGCGAGTCGGCCGGAAGTACGCGGAGGCGGCCGGCTACCGGGTCGACTACAACGGCAGCACCTACTCGTTCGGCTACATGAAACAGGAAGAGGCCGAGCGGGTCCCGCGCTCGGCGTTGAACTTCGAGCAGCAGTTCGGCAACAACTACGGCCGGCTCGGCAGCGTCGACCAGACGTACATCGCCGCCGCGCTGGCGACCGGCAGGGTCACCGTGAAGCCGCTGACCGAGGTCACCGGCATCCGGCGGGAGCGCTCCGGGGAGTACGTGGTGTCCACCCGCGAGATCGACCGCTTCGGCAAGGAGGTCGCGCGGGCCGAATTCGGTTGCGATGAACTGTATCTGAGTGGCGGCGTGCTCGGGACGGCCGAGCTGCTGCTGCGCGCCCGCGAGACCGGTGCGCTGCCCGATCTCAGCGAGGAGATCGGCCGTGGTTACGGGAACAACGGGGACATCATGGTGTCCCACATGCTCGCGCCCGGTGATCCCGCGGGCACGCAGCAATCCCTGCTGGGCATGATCAACCTGGACGGCCGCGACGATCCGGACAATCCCGTGTACGCCAGCATGTTCTCCCTACCCCTGCCGGTGGAGACCTACGCGCTGGGCTACTACGCGATGGTGCGCACCGGCGACCGCGCCGATATCACCTACGACCGGGCGAAGGACGCCATCGCCATCAACTGGCCCGAAGGCCACACCGAACACTTGCGCGCGAAGGCGCGGCTGGTTTTCGACAAGGTGACACAGGCCAACGGCGTGGACTACCGCGACGACCTGTTCGAGGGAAACGCGTTCGCTCCCAACACCGTCCATCCGCTCGGTGGGGTCGTCCGGGGCAAGGCGACCGACGGCTACGGCCGGGTCAAGGGGTACGACAAGCTGTACGTCAACGACGCCTCACTGCTCCCCGGCTACCTCGGCTGCAACCCCTTCCTGGCCATCACCGCGCTCGCCGAACGCAACATCGAAGGGATCCTGCAGGGCCGGACGTGACGCGGCGGCCGTGAAGCGGTAGTCGTCCAGGTCGAATCGCCGGCTGCGCCACCACGCCTCCAGCGTGCTGGCGGGGCGCAGCGGCACGTCGCCGTTCTTGTCGAAGTAGTAGCTGTTGGCCAGCGCGCAGCTGTCCTGCCAGAAGATCTGCCGGTGCCGCTTGCGCATCACCTCGGCGAAGTACCGGGCGTTGGCCTCCTCGGTCACCTCCACGCGGGTCGCGCCGGTGCGCCGCGCCCGCTTCAAGCAGCGCACGATGTGCCGGGTCTGCGTCTCGATGAGGGCGAAATACGACGAGCCGACGTAGCCGTACGGGCCGAACACGGTGAAGAAGTTCGGGAAGCCGGGCACCGAGACGCCCTCGTAGGCCTGCAGCCGGTTCTCGTCCCAGAAGCGGCTCAACGACTTTCCGCCGCTCCCGGTGACCGCGTAGGTCGGGACGTTGTCGGTGTCCATCACCTTGAAGCCGGTCGCCAGCACCAGGACGTCGATCTCGTGGTTCTCGCCGTCGGTGGTGGCCACCGCGGAGGGCGTGATCTTGTCGATCGGCTCGGTGACCAGGCGCACGTTGTCGCGGTTGAACGTGCCCAGGTAGCCGTTGTGCATGGCCGGGCCGCTTGCACCCCACGGCGTACCGCGGGGTGAGTTGCTCGCGCACCGCTCGGGTCGTGGACCTGCTCCCGCAGGTATTTGAGCCCGACGGCCTCCATCCGTTTGGCGACGCGGGAACACGGTGAAGTACTGCGCCGCGATCGTGAAGCTCACCTCGACGAACGCCTGGCTGAGCAGCCCTTTGGACGACCTTGCCGCCGGGGATCCGCATGGCCCGGCGCGCCGCCGCGGGCAGCGGAACGTCGAACTTGGGGAAGCACCAGATCGGCGTGCGCTGAAACACGGTGAGCTGGTCGACGATCGGCGCGATCTCAGGGATGACCTGCACGGCGGAGGCGCCGGTGCCGATCACGGCGACGCGCTTGCCGGTCAGGTCCTGGCGGTGGTCCCACCGCGCGGTGTGCATCGTGACCCCGGCGAAGGAGTCCACGCCGTCGATGTCGGGCAGCTTCGGCACCGTGAGGATGCCGCTCGCGCTGATCAGGAAACGCGCGGTCACCTCGCCGCCGGGGTCGGTCTGCACCCGCCAGACGGAGTTCTCGTCGTCGAACTCCGCGGCAATCACCTTGGTGTTGAACCGGATCCGCGAGCGGATGCCGTACTTGTCGACGCAGTGCTCGGCGTACGCCTTGAGCTCACGGCCCGGCGCGTACGTGCGCGACCAGTCCGGGCTCTGCTCGAAGGAGAACTGGTAGGAAAACGACGGGATGTCGACGGCGATACCGGGATAGGTGTTCCAGTGCCACGTCCCCCCGACCCCGTCGCCGGCCTCGACGACGAGGTAGTCGGACAGTCCGGCGCGGTCCAGGTTGATCGCGGCGCCGATGCCGGAGAATCCGGCGCCAACGATCAGCGCGTGGTAGTCGGGGGTCATGCGCGCCTGCCTCCTGTCACCTGCAGCCCGTGCTTGGGCCGCAACGTCAGCGTCGCCTCGAGTTCGACGGGATGGTCGGGGACTGAATCACACGCTAGGTCGAATACGTAGCGCTGACCCATGATGGCCGCGATGAGCACCATTTCCATCAGGGCGAAGCTCTGGCCGATGCAGATGCGCCGCCCGCCGCCGAACGGCAGGTACGCCGACCGCGGACGTGTCCGATCGGGGGTGAGAAACCTGCCCGGGTCGAAGGATTCGGGGTCGGGCCACCAGCGCTCGTCGTGGTGAATGTGGTGGATCGGGATGACGACGGTGGTACCGCGGCGAATGTGGTGGCGGCCGATGACGTCGTCCTCGACCGCCCGCCGGGCGATGACCCACACCGCGGAGAAGTAGCGCTGCGATTCCTGCAGGCACGCGGTGGTCCAGGGCAACCGGCCCAGGTCTCCGCCGTGGGACGGCGGCGGCCCAGCACGTCGTCGACCTCGGCGAGCATCCGGTCGCGGGCCTCGGTGTTGCGTGCCATCAGGTACCAGAACCACGACATGGCGTTCGCCGTGGTCTCGTGGCCGGCGAGCATGAACGTCAGGGCCTCGTCGCGGACCCTCCGGCGCGGCCACCGTCCGCCGTCGGCGTGCAGCAAGACGTTCAACAGGTCGGCGGACTCGACGGGATGCGCCAGGCGGTGGTCGATCACCGCGTTCACCGCGCCGTCCAGGGTCAGCACGATGTGCTGGATGTCTCGCAACGGCGGCGGCAGCCGGACGCCGGAGAACACGCCCCAGTTCAGCGCGTCGTACACCGGGCGGGGCATCAGGCCCCACAATCCCAGTCGCTCCAGCTTTTCGGCGTGCCGCAGCCCGCGGGTGGCCAGGTCGTTCATGCTCTGCACCAAGGGGCCGAAATCCTGGCTGAACAGGGAATTGGCGACGACGCGCAGCGTCGCCTCGACCATCGTCTCGTGCATGTCGAAGCGCGTGCCGCCGCTCAGGCCGTCGGCGATGTCGGTGATCGGATCGATCATCAGGTCGACGATGCCGTTGAGGTGCCGCCGGGCGAAGGTGGGATTCAGCAGGCCGCGGTGGGCGGCCCAGGAATCGCCTTCGTCGGTGAGCAGGTTGACGCCGGCGGTGGCGCGGATTGGTTCGTATTCCTCGGATTTGACGTAGCGCAGCCGGGCCTCGTGCAGCACGTGATCCACGTAGTCCGGATGGCTTACGGTTACGAACCGCCTTCCCGCGCAACGAAATCGGGTGATGTCGCTGCCGCGTGCCCGGCCCAGGAATCCGTCGCCGGCGTCGAATCCGACGGTGAGGGCCTCGCGCGTCATCGTCCACGCGCTCAGTCGCTTGGCGGGTGATCCCGGGAGTCGTTCCGCGGCGAGGGTCGCCATGGGTCAACTTTAGGGGTGACGCGCGCGGGTGTTAATGAGATTATCGGACATGTAGTTGGGAGTTTAGGACACGACATGGGACGTCTGGCGCCGGTGAGCCACCCGGTTTACGCGACGCGGGTGCTGTGCGAGGTGGCCAACGAGCGCGGGGTCGCCACCCGGGACGTGTTGGCGGGCACCGCAATTGACCCCACGGACCTCGACCGCGCCGACGCGATGGTCAGCGCACTCGATGAGGTCGAGGCGGTGCGCCGGTTGTTGGCCAGGCTGCCGGGGAACGGGGCCGGCGTCGGGGTCGACGTGGGCAGCCGGTTCACGCTGACGCGCCTCGGCCTGTTCGGCTTCGCGGCGATGTCGTGCGGCACGCTGCGGGAACTGTTCTCCATCGCGATGCGTTACTTCGCGCTGACCATGATGCACATCGACCTGGCGTTGTTCGAAACCGCCGACGGCTGCGTCATCGAACTCGACGCCGGCCACCTGCCCGGCGACGTGCGGGGGTTCTTCATCGAGCGCGACATCGCCGGAATCATCGCCACCACAGCCGGTTTCGCGCTGCCCGTGGCCGAGAAGTACGCCGAGCAGGTGTCGGCGGAGTTGGCGGTCGACGAGGAGCTGCTGCGGCCGCTGCTGCAACTGATGCCGGTGCACGAGGTTGCGTTCGGGCGGGCGCACAACCGGTTGCACTTCCCGCGCGCCATGTTCGACGAGCCACTGCCACAGGCCGACCGCAACACGCTGGAAATGTGCATGGCGCAGTGCGACGTGCTGATGCAGAACAGCGACCGCCGCAGCGGGATCACCGCGCTGGTGCGCAGCAAGCTCTTCCGTGACTCCGGTGTGTTCCCGACGCTGTGCGAGGTGGCCCGCGAACTCGACGTCCACCCGCGCACTCTGCGGCGGCGGCTGGCCGATGAGGGTACGTCGTTCCGGTCGTTGTTGAACGAGGCGCGCTCGGCGGTGGCCGTCGACCTGCTGTACAACGTCGGGCTGACCGTGGAGGAGGTGTCCACGCGGCTGGGCTACACCGAGGTGTCGACCTTCTCGCACGCGTTCAAACGCTGGCACGGCGTGGCGCCCAGTGCGTACTCCCGGTGAGCCCGGCCGCGCCCTCAATAAAGGCCGAACCGCCCCGGGCTCGCGGTCAGGAGTGCAGCGCCTTCTTCAGCGCGGCCAGTCCGCGGTCGGTCGCCTCGGCGGCCGCGGGGATGACCATTGCGAAGCTGACGTAGCCGTGCACCAGGGTGGGCTCGTTGCTCAGTTCGGCGGGCACGCCCGCGGCGTTGAGCAGTTCGGCGTAGCGGGCCCCGTCGTCGCGCAGCGGGTCGTGCTCGGCGGTGCCGATGTAGGCCGGCGGCAGATCCGAGTGATCGTCCGCGTTGGCCGGGGCGAGGGTCACGGGCAACGTCGTGGGATCGGAGATGTCGACATCCGGCAGGTACCAGGACAAGAAGGCGTCGATGACGTCGCGGTCCAGGACCGGCGCGTTGGCGTTCTCGATGTGCGACGGCAGCGAGAGGTTGGCGGTGACGACGGGGTACCACAGCAGCTGGAACCGCAGCCTCGGCCCGTGGGCGTTCTCGCGCGCCAGGTGCGCCATCACCGCGGCGAGGTTGCCGCCCGCCGAATCGCCGGCGACGGCGATCCGGTCGGGGTCACCGCCCAGCTCGGCGGCGTTGGTCGCTACCCACTGCAACGCGGCCCAGCAGTCGTGCACCGCGGCCGGGAACGGATGCTCGGGGGCCAGCCGGTAGTCGACGGACACCACGATGGCCTCGGCGCCGACGGCGTGTGCGCGCGCGACGGGGTCGTGGGTGTCCAAGTCGCCCAACGCGAATCCGCCGCCGTGATAGAAGACGACGATGGGCCTGGGCCGGGCCGCCTCGGCGGCACCGTCCGGCCAGTAGATGCGCACGGGGATGCCGGTGAGGTCGCCATGATCGATCGTGCGCTCTTCGATTCGGAGGTCGGGCAGCATCTCTTCGGGGACTTTCAACAGCCGCAGCCGCGAACGTGCGGTCTCGACGCCGTCGGCCGCGCGGAAGGTCATCGGGAACGCGTCCAGCAGCTGTTTGAACGTGGGATCGATGCCGGGCCGGGCCCTGGTCGGCTTGCTCATGGGGATCACCGTACGCGGCTATCCGTGCAGGGCGGCCCGTAACGCGGCCAGCCCGCGGTTGGTCGCGGCGGTGGCCGCGGGCACCACCCCGGCGTAACCCAGGTAGCCGTGCACCAGCGTCTCGGCGTTGTGTACCTCGACGGGAACGCCCGCGGCCGCCAGCATTTCGCCGTAGCGGATACCGTCGTCGCGCAGCGGGTCGTGCCCGGCGACGGCGATGTAGGCCGCGGCCAGGCCGCGCAGGTTTGCCGCCCGGCCGGGCGCCATGGCCGGCGGGGGGTTGGACATGTCGACTTCGCCTGCGTACCAACGGGAGAACGCGGCGACGGCCGTGGTGTCCAGGATCGGCGCCGCCGCGTTCTCGGTGAACGACGGCAGCGTCGCGTCCCAGAGGGTGGACGGATACCACAAAAGCTGAAACGTGATCGGTGGCCCGGCCCGGTCGCGGGTCCGCTGCGCCATCACCGCGGCGATGGTCCCGCCGGCGGAGTCGCCCGCGACCGCCAGCCGGGTGGCGTCCGCGGCGAGCGCGTCGCCGTGCTCGGCGACCCACGTCACTGCGGCCCAGGCGTCTTCGACCGCGGCGGGGTACGGGTGTTCGGGCGCCAACCGGTAGTCGACGGACACCACGATCGCGTCGCCGCCGACGGCATGCTGGCGGGCCGACCCGTCGTGGGTGTCGAGGTCGCCCACCACGAAGCCGCCGCCGTGGAAATACAGCACGACGGGCCGCCGCGTGCGGTGCTGCGCGCCGTCCCGCCCCGGCGGCCAATAGATCCGGACGGCGAGGGGACCGGCCGGGCCGGGGATGGTCCGGTCCTCGACGCGCAACTCGGGGTGCAGCGGCCGGCGGGGCAGGTCGCGGAAGCGCTGGCGGGCCGCCTCGACACCATCGTCGGTTGTCAACCGGAACGGAACCGCATCCAGTACCTTCTGCAGAATGGCGTCGATCGCGGGTCTCTCCTCGGCCGTGTTGTCCAAGCTGGGCATGGAGGTACCGTACGCACCTCGCCTGGTCTCGGGGGCCTGGGTACTGGCCGGCTGGGCGGGCGTCGGCTACGGCGTCTACCTGACCGTCGTGGCGCTGCGCTTCCCGCCCGGGGTGCCGCTCACCGGCCACTGGATCCTGCAGCCGCCGTTCAAGGCGTCGATGGCGCTGCTGCTCACCCTCGCGGCGGTCGGTCATCCGATCCTCCGCGAGCGGCGCTGGCTGATGCCCGCGCTGGCGTTGTCGGCCGCCGGCGACTGGCTGCTGGCGATCCCCTGGTGGACGCTGTCGTTCGGGCTGGGCCTCGCGGCATTTCTGTTGGCCCACCTGTGTTTCCTGGCCACACTGATCCCGCTCATTCCCCGGGCCCGCCCGTCGAATCCGCGCATCGCCACCGTGGTGCTGGTCTGCCTGGCCGTCTTCTGCCTGCTGGCCTGGTTCTGGCCGCGCCTGAGCCAGGACGCGCTGACCATTCCGGTCACGGTCTACATCCTGGTGTTGACCGTGATGGTCTGCGTGGCGCAGTTGGCGTACCTGCCCACGATCTGGACCGCGGTCGGGGCGCTGTGTTTCGGGACGTCCGACGCGATGATCGCGATCGGCTGGTTCGTTCTGGACAACGACGCGCTCTCGGTACCCGTCTGGTGGCTGTACGCCGCGGCCCAGATCCTCATCACCGCCGGGTTGTTCTTCGGTCGGGAGGAGCCCGGGGCCGAGGACGAAAGCTACGAATACGACGCGGAGATTGTCGACTGGCCCGCCGAAGGCTTTGACTGACAACGCCGCTCGGCGTCGGGGGGCGCCGTGACCGGTTCCGCGCGCAGCCCGGTCGACGTGGAACCGATCGCCCGGGTGCTGCCCATGCTGTCCGTGCCGCACCTGGACCGCGAGTTCGACTACCTGGTGTCGGCCGAGCAGTCCGACGACGCTCAGCCGGGGGTGCGGGTCCGGGTGCGATTCCATGGCCGATTGGTCGACGGGTTCGTGCTGGAGCGCCGCAACGACACCGATCACCTGGGCAAGCTGGGCTGGCTCGACCGGGTCGTGTCGCCGGAGCAGGTGCTGACGGCCGAGATCCGGCGGCTGGTCGACGCGGTCGCGGCGCGCTACGCCGGGACCCGGCCGGACGTGCTGCGGCTGGCGATACCGCCCCGGCACGGCAGGGTCGAGCGGGAGCCGCCGTCGGCGCTCGGGCTCCCGGTCGTGGCGCCCGTCGACCCGTCGGGCTGGCAGCTGTACAGCCGCGGTGGGCAGTTCCTGGCCGCCCTGGCCGAGTCCCGCGCCGCCCGCGCGGTCTGGCAGGCACTGCCGGGCGAGCAGTGGGCCGACCGCTTCGCCGAGGCCGCCGCCCAGACCATCAGGACCGGGCGGGCGGTGCTCGCGGTCGTCCCCGACCAGCGTGACCTGGACGCGCTGTGGGCGGCCGCCACGGCCCGGATCCACGAGGACAGCGTGGTCGCCCTGTCGGCCGGCCTGGGTCCGGCCGCGCGATACCGGCGCTGGCTCGCGGCGCTGCGGGGCACCGCGCGGTTGGTGATGGGCACCCGCAGCGCGGTGTTCGCGCCGCTGAGCGACCTGGGCCTGGTGATGGTATGGGCCGACGCCGACGACAGCCTGGCCGAGCCGCGGGCGCCATACCCGCACGCCCGCGAGGTGGCGATGCTGCGGGCGCATCAGGCGCGGTGCGGCGCGCTGATCGGTGGCTACGCGCGCACGGCCGAGGCGCAGGCGCTGGTGCGCAGCGGGTGGGCGCACGACATCGTCGCGGCGCGCCCGGTGGTGCGGGCCCGTACCGCGCGGGTGATCGCCCTCGACGACACCGGCTACGCCGACGAGCGCGACCCCGCGGCGCGCACCGCGCGCATTCCGTCCGTCGCGCTGCGCGCGGCACGCTCGTCGCTGGCGGCCGGGGCGCCGGTGCTGGTGCAGGTGCCCCGGCGCGGATACGTCCCGTCGCTGGCCTGCGGACGCTGCCGCGCGATCGTCCGCTGCCGGCACTGCACGGGCCCGTTGTCGTTGCAGGAGCGCGGCTCCGGGGCGGCCTGTCGCTGGTGTGGCCGCGCGGAGCCCACGCTGCACTGCGCGCGGTGCGGCTCGGATGCGGTGCGCGCGGTGGTGGTGGGGGCGCGGCGCACCGCCGAGGAACTCGGCCGAGCGTTCGCCGGGACGCCGGTCGTCACCTCGGCGGGCGACGCCGTCGTGGCAGAGGTTGTCGCCCGGCCGGCCCTGGTCGTCGCCACGCCGGGGGCCGAACCCCGCGCGGCGGCCGGATACGGGGCGGCGCTGCTGCTCGATACCTGGGCGCTGCTCGGGCGACAGGACCTGCGCGCCGCCGAGGACGCCCTGTGGCGGTGGATGTCCGCCGCCGCGCTGGTGCGTCCCCGCTCCGACGGCGGTGTGGTGTTCGTGGTGGCCGAATCGTCCATTCCCACAGTGCAGTCCTTGATCCGCTGGGACCCGGTCGGGCACGCCGAGGCCGAGCTGACGGGCCGGGCGGAGGTGGGCCTGCCGCCCGCGGTGCACATGGCGGCTGTCGACGGCACGGCCGTCGCCGTCGACGCGCTGCTCGAGGAGGCCCGGCTGCCCGCCGGCAGCGACGTTCTCGGCCCGGTCGACCTGCCCGCGGGAGTGCGGCGCCCTGCCGGCGTTCCCGCGGCCGCACCGGTGATCCGAATGCTGGTGCGCGCGCCACGTGCCGAGGGCCTGGCCCTCGCGGCGAGCCTGCGGCGGGCGGTCGCGGTGCTCAGCGCCCGGCAGACCCACGATCCGGCCCGGGTGCAAATCGACCCGCTGCACATCGGATAGCCGACTGCGACCATCACGTCGCCGCCCGGCCTCGTGCGCAGACCCTGCCGCAAAATCCCCCATGGCGATATTGTGGGTGGGACACAGTCCCTGGCTCAGATGGTGAAAACTGTTAAGCCGGGGCCGCAATCGGCCCGCACACCGGTCGGCAAGAGGGGGCACCATGGCAGTGGACAACGCGACGACGGCCGACGAGTCGCTCGACGTGATCACCGACGCGCTGTTGACTGCGTCACGCTTGCTGGTGGCCTTGTCAGCCCGCTCGATCGCCCAGGTCGACGAGATGATCACCATTCCGCAGTTCCGTACCCTGGTTATCTTGTCGAATCGGGGCCCGGTGAACCTGGCCACGCTGGCCGGTCTGCTGGGCGTGCAGCCGTCGGCCACCGGGCGGATGGTCGACCGGCTCGTTGCCGCCGGACTGATCGACCGCCTGCCGCATCCGACGTCTCGGCGCGAGTTGCTGGCCGCGCTGACCAAGCGCGGGCGCGAGGTGGTTCGGGGGGTGACCGCCCACCGGCGCGCCGAGATCGCCGCCATCGTCGAGAAGATGCCGCCGGCGGAGCGTCACGGGCTGGTGCGGGCGTTGACCGCGTTCACGGCCGCCGGTGGAGAGCCCGATGCCCACCTGGATGTCGAGCTCTAGGGGTCCTCGAGGTTTGTACGTTCCGGGCTGAACTGCGACGACCGGCCGGGATCACCGCTTCTCGACGGTGACCAGCAGATATTCCCACTGCATGACGCCGTTGGCCAGGTATTGCTGGGCGAGCTCGAGCAATTGGGCGTCGAGCTCGGCGGTCAGCACCCGGTTGTGGCCGATGTTCGTATACGCCTCGATGGTTGGGCCGTAGTGATTCTTGAAGTACTCGTGGACGGCGTCGGCGCTGCCGAATCGGTCGACCGGCAGTGTGCCCCGCATGGTGGTGAGGCGGCCGACCTGATCGCCGAAAAGCCCGGCGACGTAGCCCGCGCGGCCCCAGAGCGCCGCGGGGGCGACGGCCGGTGACAAGCTGGGCCGGTAAGGCCTGATGGTGGCAAGCATCCGCCCGAAGAACCCCTCCGGCGTCCAGCTGATCACGCCGATCGTCCCGCCCGGCCGGCAGACACGGACCAGCTCGCTCGCGGCGAGCCGATGCTCCGGCGCAAACTGCACACCGATCGCCGAGATCACCGCGTCGAATTCGCCGTCGCCGAACGGCAGCGCGTGGGCGTTCGCCTCGCGATAGTCCAGCGTCAAGCCCTGTACCGCGGCCCGGGCCTGCGACCGCTGCAACAACTCCGGCGTCAGGTCGGTGGACACGACCGTGGCACCGGTCCTGGCCGCGGGCAGGGAGATGTTGCCGGAACCGGCGGCCACGTCGAGCACCCGGAAGCCCGGGCCGATGCCGGTGGCGGCGACCAGTACGGGGCCCAGCGGGGCCATCACCTCCTCGGCCATCAGGGCGTAGTCGCCCAGTGCCCAGACCGTGCGGTGCGTGGCGGCCAGCGTGTCGTCGCTGATGGTGATGTCGAGAGTCATCGGACCTCCTCATGGGATGTAAGGGACCGCTGGTAGCTCGACCTCGTCGTCGTCAGCGCGGCAATGCGCCGTAGGCACTCAGACCATAACCGCGATCAATAGTATGCAATAGAAATAATAGACCGATGCAACTGTGTGAATCCTGGGTGCATGCTGCGGAAATCCAGTGCTTCCTAGACTGTGCTGGTGCGTCTCGTGTTCGCAGGCACCCCCGATCCGGCGCTGCCGGCGTTGCGCCGCCTCGTCGATTCCCCCCGCCACCAGGTGGTCGCGGTGCTGACCCGCCCCGACGCCGCCGCCGGTCGGCGGGGCAGGCCGGAGCCGTCGCCCGTGGCCCGCGAGGCGCTCGACCGTGGCATCCCGGTGCTGCGGCCGACGCGGCCGAACTCGCCGGAATTCGTCGCCGAGCTGTCGGAGCTGGCCCCCGATTGCTGCCCGGTGGTGGCCTACGGCGCCCTGCTGCGCGACGCCCTCCTCGCGGTGCCCCCACACGGCTGGGTCAACCTGCACTTCTCGCTGCTGCCCGCCTGGCGCGGCGCGGCGCCGGTGCAGGCCGCGATCGCCGCGGGCGACACCGTCACCGGGGCCACCACGTTCCAAATCGAGCCGAGCCTGGACTCCGGACCGGTGTACGGCGTCGTCACCGAGGCGGTCCGGCCGACCGACACCGCGGGGGACCTGCTCGAGCGCCTTGCGGACTCGGGCGCGGTGCTGCTGGAGGCCACCCTGGACGGGATCGCCGACGGAACGCTGAGGCCCCGGCCGCAGCCGGCCGAGGGGATCAGCATTGCGCCGAAGATCACCGTCGAGGAGGCCCGGGTGCGCTGGGAGCTACCGGCGCAGGTGGTCGAGCGCCGCATCCGGGCCGTCACGCCGAACCCGGGGGCGTGGACGGTCATCGGTGAACAGCGCGTCAAAATCGGGCCGGTGCAGCTCGATGCGTCCCCACTACCGTTGGCTCCCGGCGCCATTCACGCGGCCCGCACGAACGTGTGGATCGGCACCGGCTCGGAAGCGGTGCGGCTGGGCCAGATTCAGCCGCCGGGCAAAAAGTTCATGAACGCGGTCGACTGGGCGCGGGGCGCCCGGCTCGACGCGACCGCGCGGGCGTCGTGAGCCCGGGCAAGCCGCGCCGGCCGCCCCGGCCGCAGACCCCGGCCAGGGGACCGAGGCGTCGCAAGGCGCTGGACCCGGCGCGTGCCGCGGCGTTTCAGGTGCTGCGCGCCGTCACCGAGCGCGACGCGTACGCGAACCTGGCGCTGCCCGCGCTGCTGCGTGACCGTGGGATCAGCGGCCGCGACGCCGCGTTCGCCACCGAACTGACCTACGGCACGTGCCGCACCCGGGGGCTGCTCGACGCGGTCATCGGCGCCGCCGCCAAGCGCGCCCCCGAGGCCATCGACCCGGTGCTGCTGGATCTGCTGCGGCTCGGCGCCTACCAACTGCTGCGCACCCGGGTCGGCGAACATGCCGCGGTGTCCACCACCGTCGAACAGGCCGGGATCGAATTCGACTCGGCCCGTGCGGGTTTCGTCAATGGTGTGCTGCGCACCATCGCCGCGCGGGACGAGGCGTCCTGGGTCGCCGAGCTGGCCCCCGACGCGGCGCGCGATCCGGTCGGGCATGCCGCGTTCGCGCATGCGCACCCGCGCTGGATCGCCCAGGCGTTCGCCGACGCGCTCGGCGCCGACGCCGGGGAACTGAATGCGGTGCTGGCCAGTGACGACGAGCGACCGCAGGTGCACCTGGCGGCCCGCCCCGGGGCGCTGACCGCCGCCGAACTGGCCGACGCGGTGGGCGGCGCCGTCGGCCGCTATTCGCCGTATGCGGTGTATCTGCCCGGCGGGGATCCCGGGCGGCTGGCGCCGGTGCGCGACGGCGCGGCGCTGGTGCAAGACGAGGGCAGCCAGCTGGTGGCCCGGGCGCTGACGCTGGCGCCGCTGGACGGCCGGCAGGACGAAGCAAACGGGCGGTGGCTTGACCTGTGCGCCGGCCCCGGCGGCAAGACCGCGCTGCTGGCCGCCCTGGGCGCGCAGTGCGGTGCCCGGGTGACGGCCGTGGAGCCGTCGCCGCGCCGCGCCGACCTGGTGGCCGAGAACACCCGCGGGCTGACGGTCGACATACTGTGCGTCGACGGCCGCGAAACGGGCCTCGAGCCGGGATTCGACCGGGTGCTCGTCGACGCGCCCTGCACGGGGCTCGGTGCATTGCGCCGCAGGCCCGAGGCCCGGTGGCGGCGCCGGCCGGCCGACGTGCCCGCGCTGGCCAAGTTGCAGCGCGAGCTGCTGGGTGCCGCCATCGCGCTGACCCGGCCCGGCGGCGTGGTGCTGTACGCGACGTGTTCGCCGCACCTGGCCGAAACCGTCGGGGTGGTCGCCGACGCGCTGCGGCGCCATCCGGTGGTGGCCCTGGACACCCGGGCGTTGTTCGAGCCCGTCAACGATCTGGGAGACGGACCGTATGTGCAGCTCTGGCCCCATCGGCACGGCACCGACGCGATGTTCGCGGCTGCGCTGCGCCGCGTGACGGCGTAGCGCGCCCGCGACCCAACGACCCCGCGACCGAACGGCCCCGACGACCCCGCTGCGCGTCGCAACGTGAGCCCACCCGCCAAGCTCAGTAGTGTGACGAGCATGCCGTGCAGTACCGGGGAACCTCTGATCGCGCCGTCCATCCTCACCGCCGACTTCGCCCGGCTCGCCGACGAAGCCGCCGCCGTCGCCGGCGCCGACTGGCTGCACGTGGACGTGATGGACAACCACTTCGTGCCCAACCTGACGATCGGCCTGCCGGTGGTGAAGAGCCTGCTGGCCGCGACCGCCATCCCCATGGATTGCCATCTGATGATCGACGATCCGGACCGCTGGGCCCCGCCCTACGCCGAGGCGGGCGCCTACAACGTCACCTTCCACGCCGAAGCCACCGACAACCCGATCGCGGTGGCGCGCGACATCCGCGCGGCCGGCGCCAAGGCCGGGATCAGCGTGAAGCCGAAGACCCCGCTGGAGCCCTACCTGGAGATCCTGCCGAACTTCGACACCCTGCTGATCATGTCGGTCGAGCCGGGCTTCGGCGGGCAGAGCTTCATCCCCGAAGTCCTGGGCAAGGTGCGCACCGCGCGCAAGATGATCGACGCGGGGGAGCTGACCATCCTCGTCGAGATCGACGGCGGCATCAACGAGGACACCATCGAGCAGGCCGCCGAAGCCGGGGTCGACTGCTTCGTCGCGGGTTCGGCGGTGTACGGCGCCGACGACCCCGGGGCCGCGGTCGAGGCGCTGCGCCGTCAGGCCGCCGCCGCGTCTCCGCACCTGGGCGCATGAACCAGCCCCCGAACCAGCCCCAGTCGGTCAACAGCCTGGATGCCGCCATGCGCCTGGCGATGGAGCAGTCCTACCAGGTCAAGGGCACCACGTACCCCAACCCGCCCGTGGGGGCCGTCATCCTGAACCCGGAGGGGCAAGTCGTCGGCGTCGGCGCCACCGAACCGGCCGGGGGCGACCACGCCGAGATACTGGCGCTGCGCCGGGCCGGCGGCCTGGCGCACGGCGGCATCGCGGTGGTCACCCTCGAGCCGTGCAACCACTACGGCAAGACCCCGCCGTGCGTGAACGCGCTGATCGAGGCCCGGGTGGGCACGGTGATCTACGCCGTCGCCGACCCGAACGCCATCGCCAGCGGAGGCGCCGGCCGGCTGCAGGCCGCGGGTGTGCAGGTGCACGCCGGCGTGCTGGCTGAACAGGTGGCCGCCGGGCCGCTGCGCGAGTGGCTGCACAAGCAGCGGACCGGTCTGCCGCACGTGACGTGGAAGTACGCCAGCAGCGTCGACGGCCGCAGCGCGGCCGCGGACGGCTCCAGCCAGTGGATTTCCAGCGAGGTCTCCCGGGTCGATCTGCACCGGCGCCGGGCCATCGCCGACGCGATCGTGGTCGGCACCGGCACGGTCCTGGCCGACGATCCGGCCCTGACCGCCCGGCTCGCCGACGGCTCGCTGGCCCCGCGGCAGCCGCTGCGCGTGGTGGTGGGCATGCGTGAAATCCCGCCGGAGGCGCAGGTTCTCAACGACGATTCGCGCACCATGGTGATTCGTACGCACGATCCCATGGAGGTGATCAAGGCGCTGTCCGATCGCACCGATGTGCTGCTGGAGGGTGGCCCCACGCTGGCCGGCGCGTTCCTGCGGGCCGGGGCGATCAACCGCATCCTGGCGTACGTCGCGCCGATGCTGCTGGGCGGTCCGATCACCGCGGTCGGCGACGTGGGTGTGCCGACCATCGCGCGGGCGTTGCGCTGGCAGTTCGACGGCGTCGACCGCTCGGGCCCGGATCTGCTGCTCAGCCTGGTGCCGCGCTGACGGTTACGGCGTCGGTGCGCCGACCGGTTCGCGCTCGGGAACCACCGGCTCTTCGGCGTGGTCGTTGGCGGCCGCTGATCAGCAGGCCCAGCAGCGCCCCCGCGACGCAGACGCCCGCGGTGATGGTGAAGATCTCGCCGTACATCGCCGCGAACGACGGAATGGCGTTCTGCGCCTTGGCGATCGCCTGCTCGGTCACGCTGATGTTGGTCGGCACGGCCGCGTTCTTCGCGCTGAGGATGTGGTAGAAGCGGTACAACCCCCACGCGCTCAGCGATGCCACGCCGATCAGCATGCCGGTCATCCGGGCCACCACGACCGCCGCCGACGCGATGCCGTGCTCGGCCGACGGGACGATCCGCAGGGCGGCCGACGTCAGCGGCCCGATCACCAGGCCGAGCCCCAGGCCCGCGATCAGCAGGTCGTTGTTGACCGCGACCCCACCGATCATCAGGTCGTTGTTCATCGCGGGCATCGAGAACAAGCCGAAGAAGCTGTGCCGGTAGTGCAGCAGGTCGACCGGCCAGCGCGAGATCAGCACGTAGCCGCCCGCGGCGATGAGCAGCCCGACGAACGCGACCGCGCGGTCCCCGACCCGGGTGGCGATGAAGCCACCCACCAGCGCCCCGACCGGCAGCGCGATCAGGAACGACGTCAGCATCGCGGCGGCCT
Source organism: uncultured Actinomycetota bacterium (assembly GCA_963824505.1). GTDB lineage: Bacteria > Actinomycetota > Actinomycetes > Mycobacteriales > Mycobacteriaceae > Mycobacterium. Next base: position 17,460 of record CAWGPS010000004.1, on the reverse strand, counting down.
TGTTCTGGTCCAGACCCAGCACGCCCTGGCCGAACAGCTCCACGTCGACCAGCGTCACCATCAACGCCGCCCCGGCGGCGAACGACGCCCCCAAGGCGGCCAGGAACGGACGGAACTGCACCCCGGCCGGGTCGATCAGCCGGGTCCGCGCGAACCGCTCCCACAACAGGAAGGCCACCCCGGCGATCAGCGCGCCGATCACCAGCGGCGGCCCGTAGTCGGGCAGCGCCTGCTGGCCGTTCGGGTTCGGGTTGTACAGCCCGATGACCGCGAGACCGAGCGTGACGGCCAGCAGCAAGCCCCCGACCAGGTCGATCTTCTCCGGCGCCTCCTTGCGGTCGTGGGCCGGCAGGCTGATCTGGATGAGCGCCATCGCGAGCAGCGTCAGCGGGATGTTGATCCAGAACACGTCGCGCCAGTCCCGGAACAACCAGACGATGAAAATGCCGTACAGCGGCCCCAGCACGCTGCCGAGTTCCTGCGCGGCGCCGATGCCGCCCAGCACGGCCGCGCGGTTGCGTTGCGCCCACAGGTCGGCGCCCAGGGCCAGGGTGACCGGCAACAGCGCGCCGCTGGCGATGCCCTGGATGGTGCGGCCGACGACCAGCACCTGCAGGCTCGGGACGTGCAGCTTCACCACCGGGTAACCGAGGATCTGCAGGTCCTGCAGGGGGTGCCCGAGGATCTGCATGTTCACGTCGGCCAGGTTGAAGTTGCCGATGGCGACCGACAGGGCCGTAACCACCGAGCCGACCATGAACGTCGCCAGGCTGACCTGCAGCAGTCGCTTGCGCCCGAACCGGTCGGACGCCCTGCCCAGCAGCGGCATGGCCGCGATGTAGCCCAGCAGGTACATCGTGACGATCGGGGTGATCCGCTGCAGCTGGTTAATCGGGATGCCGACGTCGTGCATGATGTCGCGCATGATGGTGACCACGACGTAGGCGTCGAGGGCGCCCAGCAGCACCGCCAGACTGCCCGCGCCGATCGCGACCCGGCGTCCTGCCAGCCTGCTCATCAGCTCGCCGCGGGCTTGGAGACCTGCACGGGCTGGCCCCAGTTGGACAAGGTCATCTGGACGTTGTTGCCCGGACTGTATTGCAGGTTGATCTGGGCGAGTTGGTGTTCGCCGCCCTCCACGACCCAGGCGGTCGCCGGCACCGGCTTGGTGGCCTTGAACGGGGCCGCGATCTTGTTCACGGCGTCCGCGGAGACGTTCCCGGTGATCCGGACGGTGGTCTGGCCGCTGATCTGGTCGCGGCCCGCGGCCTTGGCGTCGTTGAAGTTGGCCAGCACGTTGGCCACGCCGGTGTCGGGGCTCAGCAGCGCCGACGGGTCGTAGATCTGGGAGGCGGGACCGACATCGGTCATCGTCGGGTCGCCGGGGCTCAAAGCGTTCGTGTAGAGATCACCGCCCACCACCACGAAGTCGGCGCTGATGTCCTGCCCGAGGTAGGTGATCTGGGCGTTTCCCTTCGCTGCGGTGCTCGGCGACGTGGTGAGGTCGCCGGTCAGGTTCCGCACGGGCAAACCGGGGATTTTGCCGGTCACGGTCAGGACCAGGTGCGCGCTCTTGAGGTTCTTGGTGGTGTTCGTCGACTCCTGCACCAACGTCGTGCCGTCGGGCAGCGGGCCGCCGCCGGTGTTGGAGGAGCTGAAGGAGCAACCGGCGACGAAGGCGGCGAGGCTGAGCGAAGCGAGGGCGGCCGATAGTCGGCGGCGGGTCTGCATACCCTGCATCGTAGAGGGTTCGGGTGAGCGACCCGGGGAACGCGGGGACGGGGCGCCGGCCGGGCGGCGGTGATCGCGACGGCCCGTTGGCCGATTAACCTGGTGAAATGTTCACCGGAATTGTCGAGGAGCTGGGCGAGGTGACGGGCCGGGATGTCCTCGCCGACGCCGCCCGCCTGACGCTGCGCGGACCCGTCGTCACCGCCGACGCCGGCCACGGCGACTCGATCGCCGTCAACGGGGTGTGCCTGACGGTGGCCGAGCTGCTGCCCGGCGGGCAGTTCACCGCCGACGTCATGGCCGAGACGTTGAGCCGGTCCAACCTCGGCGGCCTGCAGGTCGGCGACCGGGTGAACCTGGAGCGCGCCGCGGCCGTCAACAGCCGGCTCGGCGGGCACATCGTGCAGGGGCACGTCGACGGCACCGGCCAGGTGGTGGCCCGGGCGCCGTCGGCGCACTGGGAGGTGGTGCGCATCGAGATCCCCGCCGAGGTCGCCCGCTACGTCGTCGAGAAGGGGTCGATCACCGTCGACGGGATCTCCCTGACGGTCTCCGCGCTGGGCGCCGAACCGCGGGACTGGTTCGAGGTGTCGCTGATCCCCACCACGCGGGAGCTGACCACCCTGGGCCGCGCCCCCGTCGGGACGCGGGTGAACCTCGAGGTCGACGTGATCGCGAAATATGTCGAGCGGCTGATGGCGGCGAGGTGAGGATCATCCCGGTGATGGCCGCCGGCGGCGTGGGCTTCGCCGTCTTGTGCGGTGGGTGCGACATCGGTTCGGTCCGTGCCGACACCGGCCGGCACGATGACCTGGAGAAGGAGGCATGCCGGCTCATGGACGACCCGGCGGGTGCGCAGATGGGTCTGGCGCCGGCCGAGTACGCCTTCATGCAGCTACGGGCCACCATGTCGGCTCAGCAGGCGCGCGACGTCATGTCCGAGGGGGCCCAGGACTTCTGCCCCAATCACATCACCGACCTGCCGGCCGGCTGGCGCTGAGGCCGCCGCCCGCGCGGCTGGGCCGCGCCCACGCCGCGGCAATATCCGCTTTCGCGCGTTGGTTCATACTGAAGGCAACACACGCGCTCCCTACGCGGGCGGTGCCGACAGCGAGGTAACTGAAGATGACGAGGTTGGACTCCGTCGAAAGGGCGGTTGCCGACATTGCGGCGGGCAAGGCCGTCATCGTCATCGACGACGAGGACCGCGAGAACGAGGGCGACCTGATCTTCGCGGCCGAGAAGGCGACGCCCGAACTGGTGGCGTTCATGGTCCGCTACACCTCGGGATATCTGTGCGTGCCGCTGGACGGCGCGATCTGCGACCGGCTGGGCCTGCTGCCGATGTACGCGGTGAACCAGGACAAGCACGGGACCGCCTACACCGTCACCGTCGACGCGCGGCTCGGTGTCGGCACCGGGATCTCGGCCTCCGACCGGGCCACCACCATGCGGCTACTGGCCGACCCCGCGTCCGTCGCCAACGACTTCACCCGCCCCGGGCACGTCGTTCCGTTGCGCGCCAAGGACGGCGGCGTGCTGCGGCGCCCCGGGCACACCGAAGCCGCGGTCGACCTGGCGCGGATGGCGGGGCTGCAGCCCGCGGGGGCGATCTGCGAGATCGTCAGCCAGAAGGACGAAGGCTCGATGGCCCAGACCGACGAGTTGCGGGTCTTCGCCGACGAGCACGACCTGGCGCTGATCACCATCGCGGACCTGATCGAGTGGCGGCGCAAGCACGAGAAGCACATTGCGCGGATTGCCGAGGCCCGGATCCCGACCCGGCACGGGGAGTTCCGCGCGATCGGCTACGCCAGCATCTACGAGGACGTCGAGCACGTCGCGCTGGTCCGGGGCGAGATCGCCGGGCCGACCGCCGAGGGCGACGACGTGCTGGTCCGTGTGCACTCCGAATGCCTGACCGGTGACGTGTTCGGTTCCCGGCGCTGCGACTGCGGGCCCCAGCTGGACGCGGCCATGGCGATGGTCGCGCGCGAGGGCCGCGGCGTGGTGCTCTACATGCGCGGCCACGAGGGCCGCGGCATCGGGCTGATGCACAAACTGCAGGCCTACCAGCTGCAGGACGCCGGCGAAGACACGGTGGACGCCAACCTGAAACTCGGATTGCCGGCCGACGCAAGGGATTACGGAATCGGCGCGCAGATTCTCGTCGACCTGGGTGTGCGGTCCATGCGGCTGCTCACCAACAACCCGGCCAAACGCGTCGGGCTGGACGGATACGGACTGCACATCATCGAGCGCGTCCCGCTTCCGGTGCGGGCCAACGCCGAGAACATCCGCTACCTGATGACCAAGCGCGACCGGATGGGCCACGACCTGGCGGGTCTGGACGATTTCCACGAATCGGCGCACCTGCCGGGGGAGTTCGGTGGTGCCTTGTGAGCGGTGCTCGATGAGCCCCGTCGCCGGTGTGCCGGAGATCCCGGCGCTCAACGCGTCGGGTCTGCGCCTCGGCATCGTGGCGAGCACCTGGCACAGCGAGATCTGCGAGGCGCTGTTGGCCGGTGCCCGCAAGGTGGCGGCCGAGTCCGGCATCGACAGCCCGACCGTGGTGCGGGTGCTCGGCGCGATCGAGATCCCGGTGGTGGCGCAGGAACTCGCCCGCAACCACGACGCCGTCATCGCCCTGGGTGTGGTGATACGCGGCGCCACACCGCATTTCGAATACGTCTGCGACGCGGTGACCCAGGGGCTGACCCGGGTCGCGCTGGACGCGTCGACGCCGGTCGCCAACGGCGTGCTGACCACCAACACCGAGGAGCAGGCGCTGGACCGGGCCGGGCTTCCGGCGTCGGCCGAAGACAAAGGGGCGCAGGCCGCCGGGGCGGCGCTGACCGCCGCGCTGACCCTGCGCGACCTGCGCGCTCGCTCGTGACGCCGCCCGCCGCCGAGGTGTGGGATGCCGAGCTTCGTCCCCACCGCACCCCGTTATTCGCTTATGCCGCGGCGTTTCTGATCGCCGCGGCGCACATCGCCGTGGGCGTGTTGCTGAAGATCAAGTCCAGCGGCGTGATCTTCCAGACGGCCGACCAAGTGGCGATGGCCCTGCTCGGCCTGGTGATCGCCGGCGTCGTCCTGCTGTTCGCGCGGCCCCGGCTGCGGGTCGGGGCCGCCGGGCTGTCGGTGCGTAACCTGTTGGGCTACCGGTTGATTCGCTGGCCCGACGTCGTCGGTGTGTCGTTCCCGGCCGGTGCGCGCTGGGCGCGCATCGACCTGCCGGACGACGAGTACATCCCGGTGATGGCGATCCAGGCGGTCGACAAGGACCGCGCCGTAACCGCAATGGACACCGTGCGCTCCCTGCTGGCGCGCTACCGGCCGGACCTGCGCGCGCACTGAGCGGCACAGCACCCTCGTCTCGAGTCGACAGCACCGACGGCCTCACCTAGGGTCGACGGCAACGACGCCCGGCCGAGCAGGGAGTGACCCGGATGAGGAAACTCACCGCCGCCGGCGGCGGAGCGGCGGCCCGCCGCCCGATCCTGCCCGTGCTCGCGGTCGCCGCGGTGTTCGCTCCGGCCGTGGCGCACGCCGACCCCGTGGGCGACTACGTGGGCCGTAGGGGCAAGGTGGTGTGCGCCGCGCTCGACCAGGCCAAGACGCCGGGCGACATCTTCAAGCTCTCCCTCAAGATCTCGCACGAGGCCGGATTGACCTTGCGGGACGCCGCGAGCGTCGTCGGCCAGTCGGCCGCCGCCGACTGTCCGTGGAACTCGGCGCTGGTCAAACGGGCCAGCGACTCGATGACCCCGGGTTCTTAGCCGCCCGGGCAGGCGGCATCGGTTGAGGCCTGTCTCAGGTTCCTGCGGGTGGCCGCTGCCACCGTGGAGTCGACGTCTGACTCCGGGTACTCGTGGCGGTAGCCGCGGTCAATCAGTTCCGTTCGTGGGCGCCGGGGTCGGAGCGTGCGACCGCTGCTCCCACCAGGCCGGATTCGCCGGGCCGTCGCCCTCGTCCTGGTTGCTGCTTGCGCTGCCGGCTTTCTGTATCCGCGGCGCAGGGGAGGCTTGCGGCGCCCCCGCCGGCGCCAGGTCGGACGCCGCTTGATACGTCGTCATCGCCCTCGGTCCGTGACCTCCAAGGATCGCAGTAGGCCACCGGAGATGTGAACCTGGATGGGGCCCGACCGGGTCGCCGGGGGCTACTAGCCTGGATGCGTGCCAGATCCCGCCACGTATCGCCCTGCGCCCGGGTCCATCCCGGTCGAGCCGGGCGTGTACCGATTCCGGGACGCGCACGGACGCGTCATCTACGTCGGCAAGGCCAAGAGCCTGCGCAGCCGCCTGACGTCGTACTTCGCCGACGTCGCCGGCCTGCATCCGCGCACCCGGCAGATGGTGACCACCGCCGCCAAGGTCGAGTGGACGGTGGTCAACACCGAAGTCGAGGCGCTGCAGCTGGAATACAACTGGATCAAGGAGTTCGATCCACGTTTCAACGTCCGCTACCGCGACGACAAGTCCTACCCGGTGCTGGCCGTCACCCTGGGCGAGGAGTATCCCCGGCTGATGGTCTACCGCGGACCGCGCCGCAAGGGTGTGCGCTACTTCGGACCGTATTCGCACGCCTGGGCCATCCGCGAAACGCTCGACCTGCTCACCCGGGTGTTTCCGGCGCGCACGTGCTCGGCCGGAGTCTTCAAGCGGCACAAGCAAATCGACCGCCCGTGCCTGCTCGGCTACATCGACAAGTGCGCGGCGCCCTGCATCGGCAGGGTCAGCGCCGACGAGCACCGGCGGATCGTCGAGGACTTCTGCGACTTCCTGTCGGGCAAGACCGACCGGTTCGCCCGCGAGCTGGAGCAGCAGATGAACGCCGCGGCCGAGCAGCTCGACTTCGAGCGGGCCGCCCGGCTGCGGGACGACCTGGGCGCGCTGAAGCGGGCGATGGAGAAGCAGGCCGTGGTCCTCGGCGACGGCACCGACGCCGACGTCGTCGCGTTCGCCGACGACGAGCTCGAGGCGGCGGTGCAGGTCTTCCACGTCCGGGGCGGTCGGGTCCGCGGGCAGCGCGGCTGGATCGTCGAGAAGGCCGGAGGTCCGGGGGAGTCCGGGGAGGAACGATTGGTCGAGCAGTTCCTCACGCAGTTCTACGGCGAGCAGGCCGAATTGGGGTCCCCAACCGGGCAAGCCGCCGACGAATCCGCCAACCCGGTGCCCCGTGAGGTGCTGGTGCCCTGTCTGCCCTCCAACTCCGACGAGCTGGCGGACTGGCTGTCGGGGTTGCGCGGCTCGCGGGTCGCGCTGCGGGTGCCGCGCCGCGGCGACAAGCGTGCGCTGGCCGAGACCGTGCAGCGCAACGCGAAAGAGGCTCTGCAGCAACACAAGCTGAAGCGGGCCGGTGACTTCAACGCCAGATCGGCCGCGCTGCAGAACATTCAGGAGGCCCTGGGCCTGGCCGAGGCGCCTTTGCGCATCGAGTGCGTCGACGTCAGCCACGTGCAGGGCACCGACGTGGTGGGCTCGCTGGTGGTGTTCGAGGACGGCCTGCCGCGCAAATCGGACTACCGCCACTTCGCCATCCGGGAGGCCGCAGGGCAGGGCCGCTCGGACGATGTCGCTTCGATCGCCGAGGTGACCCGCCGCCGGTTCCTGCGGCACCTGGACGATCAGCGTGACCCGAAAATGCTGTCTCCGGAAGGAAAGTCGCGGAGATTCGCCTACCCGCCCAATCTGTATGTCGTCGACGGCGGTGCCCCGCAGGTCAACGCGGCCAGCGCCGTGCTGGAGGAGCTCGGAATCGGCGATGTCGCGGTGATCGGCCTGGCCAAACGCCTGGAAGAGGTGTGGGTGCCCTCGGAGCCCGATCCCATCATCATGCCCCGCAACAGTGAGGGCCTGTATTTGCTGCAGCGGATCCGCGACGAGGCGCACCGGTTCGCCATCGCCTACCATCGCAGCAAGCGATCCAAGCGAATGACCGCCTCCGCGCTGGATTCGGTGCCAGGATTGGGAGAACATCGCCGCAAGGCGCTCGTGACTCACTTCGGATCGATAGCCCGCCTCAAGGAGGCCACCGTCGAGCAGATCACCGCCGTCCCCGGAATCGGCGTGGCCACCGCCGCGGCCGTTCTCGAGGCGCTGCGACCCGAACAACCCGGGGACGCCGGATGACGGGCCAGGGCGAGGTGACGGAGGGTCGCCCGGGCCCGCAGAACGAAACCTCGCGCGACGAGGGCGCCGACGCCGACATCGACGTCGTCCTGGTCACGGGATTGTCGGGCGCCGGACGGGGTACCGCCGCCAAGGTGCTCGAGGACCTCGGCTGGTACGTGGCCGACAACCTGCCGCCGCAACTGATCACCAGGATGGTGGACTTCGGGTTGGCGGCCGGGTCGCGGATCACGAAGCTGGCGGTGGTGATGGACGTGCGATCGCGCGGCTTCACCGGCGACCTGGACTCGGTGCGCAGCGAACTGGCCACCCGCAATATCAACCCCCGCGTGGTGTTCATGGAGGCGTCCGACGACATGCTGGTGCGCCGCTACGAACAGAATCGGCGCAGCCACCCGCTGCAGGGCCAGCAGACCCTGGCCGAGGGCATCGCCGCCGAGCGCCGGATGCTGGCCCCGGTCCGTGCGACCGCCGACCTGATCATCGACACGACCACCCTGTCGGTAGGGGGGCTGCGCGAGACCATCGAGCGTGCGTTCGGCAGCGACGCCGGCGCGTCCACCAGCGTCACCGTGGAGTCCTTCGGGTTCAAGTACGGGCTGCCGATGGACGCCGACATGGTGATGGACGTGCGGTTCCTGCCCAACCCGCACTGGGTGGACGAGTTGCGTCCGCTCACCGGCCAGCACCCCGCGGTGCGTGACTACGTGCTCAGCCAGCCGGGCGCCGGCGAATTCCTCGACGCCTACCATCGACTGCTGGCCCTGGTGGTCGACGGCTACCGGCGGGAGGGCAAGCGTTACATGACGGTCGCGATCGGCTGCACGGGCGGTAAGCATCGCAGCGTCGCGATCGCCGAGGCGCTGACGGCACTGCTGGGGCGCGATGCGCGACTGGGGGTGCGGGTGCTGCATCGCGATTTGGGTCGCGAATGAGCGAGCCGATGGGCCCCCGGACAAGTCGGGGCATCGTTGCGCTGGGGGGCGGGCACGGGCTGTACGCGACGCTGTCGGCGGCGCGCCGGCTGACGCCGCACGTCACGGCGGTGGTGACGGTCGCCGACGACGGCGGCTCGTCGGGCCGGCTGCGCAGCGAACTCGGCGTGGTGCCGCCGGGCGACCTGCGAATGGCGTTGGCGGCGTTGGCATCTGACAGCCCGCACGGGCGGCTGTGGGCGACCGTACTGCAGCACCGCTTCGGCGGGAACGGCGCGCTGGCCGGGCACCCGATCGGGAACTTGATGCTCGCCGGCCTGTCCGAGGTGCTGGCCGACCCCGTCGCCGCGCTCGACGAACTCGGGCGCATCCTCGGTGTCAAGGGCAGGGTGCTGCCGATGTGCCCGATCGCGCTGGAGATCGAGGCCGACGTGTCCGGCCTGGAGGCCGACCCGCGCATGTTCCGGCTGATCCGCGGGCAGGTGGCGATCGCGACCACACCGGGCAAGGTGCGCCGGGTCCGGCTGCTGCCGGCCGACCCCCCGGCGACCCGGCAGGCCGTTGACGCCATCATGGCCGCCGACCTGGTGGTGCTGGGCCCCGGCTCCTGGTTCACCAGCGTCATCCCGCACGTGCTGGTACCGGGGCTGACGGCCGCGTTGCGCGCCACCACCGCCCGGCGGGCGCTGGTGCTCAACCTGGTGGCCGAACCGGGGGAGACGGCGGGCTTCTCGGTGGAGCGTCACCTGCACGTCCTGGCCCAGCACGCCCCCGGGTTCACCGTGCACGACATCATCATCGACGCCGTACGGGTGCCGAGCGAGCGGGAACGCGAGCAGTTGCGGCGCACCGCAAACCTGCTGCAGGCCGAAGTCCACTTCGTCGAGGTCTCCAGACCTGGTACACCTTTACATGATCCGGGCAAGCTCGCGGCGGCCCTGGACGGAGTGCTGGCGGGCCATACGGGCGCGGGAGCGCCTCCGTCACGCCACCGCCACCGCGGAGATTCGGGTCGACGGTGACAGTAAGGGGTGACGACGCGTGGCGATGACGACCGAGGTCAAGGACGAACTGAGCCGCCTGGTGGTGAAGTCGGTCAGCGCGCGCCGCGCGGAGGTCACGTCCCTGCTGCGGTTCGCCGGCGGCCTGCACATCGTCGGTGGCCGGGTCGTCGTCGAGGCCGAGGTCGACCTCGGCAACATCGCGCGGCGGCTGCGCAAGGACATCTTCGAGCTCTACGGCTACACCGCCGTCGTGCACGTGTTGTCGGCCAGCGGAATTCGCAAGAGCACCCGCTACGTGCTGCGGGTGGCCAACGACGGCGAGGCGCTGGCCCGCCAGACCGGGCTGCTCGACAACCGGGGCCGCCCCGTGCGGGGCCTGCCCGCGCAGGTGGTGGGCGGCAGCATCGGCGACGCCGAAGCCGCCTGGCGAGGAGCCTTTTTGGCGCACGGCTCACTGACCGAGCCGGGGCGTTCGTCGGCGCTGGAGGTCAGCTGCCCTGGCCCGGAGGCCGCGCTGGCGCTGGTGGGCGCGGCGCGCCGGCTGGGGGTCAGCGCGAAGGCCCGCGAGGTGCGCGGCGCCGACCGGGTGGTGGTGCGCGACGGGGAGGCGATCGGCGCCCTGCTGACCCGGATGGGCGCCCAGGACACCCGGCTGGTGTGGGAGGAGCGCCGGATGCGGCGCGAGGTCCGCGCGACGGCCAACCGGCTGGCCAACTTCGACGACGCCAACCTGCGCCGCTCGGCGCGGGCCGCGGTCGCGGCCGCCGCGCGGGTCGAGCGGGCGCTGGAGATCCTGGGCGACACGGTGCCCGACCACCTGGCCTCGGCCGGCAAGCTGCGCGTCGAGCACCGGCAGGCTTCGCTGGAGGAGCTCGGCCGGCTCGCCGATCCGCCGATGACCAAAGACGCCGTGGCGGGCCGCATCCGGCGGCTGTTGTCGATGGCCGACCGCAAGGCCAAGGTCGAGGGCGTCCCGGACACGGAGTCGGCGGTGACGCCGGACCTATTGGAGGACGCCTGATCGAGGGCTACGGTCAGGGCATGAAACGGCTTTCGAGCGTCGACGCGGCGTTTTGGTCGGCAGAAACTTCCGGTTGGCACATGCACGTGGGTGCGTTGGCGATCGCCGACCCGACTGACGCGCCCGAGTACAGCTTCGCCCGGCTCCGCGAACTGCTCATCGAGCGGCTGCCGGAGTTGCCGCAGCTGCGCTGGAAGGTCACCGGGGCGCCGCTGGGGCTGGACCGGCCGTGGTTCGTCGAGGACGAGGAACTCGACCCGGACTTTCACATCCGGCGCATCGCCGTTCCCGCGCCCGGCGGGCGCCGCGAACTCGAGGAGCTGGTCGGCCGGCTGATGTCCTACAAGCTGGATCGGTCTCGTCCCCTGTGGGAACTGTGGGTCATCGAGGGCGTCGAGGGCGGCCGGGTCGCGACGCTGACCAAGATGCACCACGCCATCGTCGACGGGGTCTCCGGCGCCGGACTGGGTGAGATCATGCTCGACGTCACGCCGGAACCGCGGCCGGCCCAGCACGACACGGTGGGATCGCTGGCGGGATCGAAGCTGCCGAGCTTTGAACGACGGGCGATCGGAGCTTTGATCAACGTCGGGATCATGACCCCCTTCCGCATCGCCCGACTGCTCGAGCAGACGGTGCGCCAGCAGATCGCCACTCTCGGCCTGCGCAGCAGGCCGCCGCACTTCTTCGAGGGGCCCGCGACCCGGTTCAACGCCCCGGTGTCCCCCCACCGCCGGATCAGCGCAAGCCGCGTCGAGCTGGCCCGGGTCAAGGCCGTCAAGACCGCCTTCGGCGTGAAGCTCAACGACGTGGTGCTCGCGCTGGTGGCCGGCGCCGTGCGGGAGTATCTGCAAAAGCGCGGGGAGCTGCCGCAGAAGCCGCTGATCGCGCAGATCCCGGTGTCGACGCGCAGCGACGACAACAAGGACGACGTCGGCAACCAGATCAGCTCGATGACCGCGTCCCTGGCCACCGACATCAAAGACCCCGGCGAGCGGCTGCTGGCCATCCACGCCAGCACGCAGAGCGCCAAGGAGATGGCCAAGGCGTTGTCGGCGCACCAGATCATGGGGCTCACCGAGACCACCCCGCCGGGCCTGCTGCACCTGGCCGCGCGCGCGTACACGGCCACCGGGCTGTCGCGAAACCTGGCGCCCATCAACCTGGTGGTGTCCAACGTGCCGGGGCCGCCGTTCCCGCTTTACATGGCCGGCGCGAAGCTGGACTCGCTGGTGCCGCTCGGCCCGCCGGTGATGGACGTGGCGCTCAACATCACCTGTTTCTCCTACACCGACTATCTCGACTTCGGATTCGTGACGACCCCGCAGGTGGCCAACGACGTCGACGAGATGGCCGACCTGATCGACCCGGCGCTGATCGAACTGGAAACCGCCGCTGCGGCGCTGCGGCAAGCGACTCGGTCGCGGCGCCGCTCTACCCGGCGCTGACGTTCAGTCGCGGGTTCCGTCGCGGCGGCGCTCGTTCGAATAGGTGGTCGCGTACACCCAGGACAGGAACCGCGCCACCGCCTCGGCGGACTGGTGCGCGCGGGGCGAACCGAAGATGTCGAATGCGTGCTGGGCGTAGGGCAACTCGGCGTAGGCGACCGGGGACTTCGACGCGGCGCGCAGTTCTTCGACGAACTCGCGGGCTTCGGTGACCGGGATGAGGGAGTCGTCGGCTCCGTGCAGGACGAAAAACGGTGGCGCGTCGGGCCCTACATACCGGATCGGCGAGGCGTCGAGGTAGATGTGCCGGTGCGTGTCGAATTTGCGCTTCACCACCAGCCGTTCGAGCACCTCGACGAATTGGGCGCGACCGTCGGCGTCCGTGGAATACCAGTCGTAGCGCCCGTAGAACGGGACGGCCGCCACCACCGACGTGTCGGCCTCCTCGAACCCCGGCTGGAACTTGGGGTCGCCCGCGGTGAGGGCGGCCAGCGCGGACAGATGCCCGCCGGCCGACCCGCCGCTGATCGCCACGAAGCACGGGTCGCCGCCGTAGCGGGCGATGTTCTCCTTGACCCAGGCCAGCGCGCGCTTGACGTCGACGATGTGGTCGGGCCAGGTGTGCCACGGGGATACCCGGTAGTTCATCGAAACGCACACCCAGCCGCGCGAAACCAGGTGGCCCATCAACGGATACGCCTGCGGGCGGCGCCACCCGATCATCCACGCGCCGCCGGGCACCTGCAGCAGCACCGGCGCCTTGCCGTCCCGGGGCAGGTCGCTGCGGCGCCAGATGTCGGCCAGGTTCGCGCGCCCGTGCGGGCCGTAGGACACGATGTTCTGCTTGTCGACGAAGCGTCGCCGGGCCATGGTGGTGCGCAGCGGCGGATTGCGCCGGACGCTATCTTGGGAGCGGGTCGGCCCGGTGGGCAGGGCGGCCAGCTCGTCGGCGTAATCGGGCCCGAGCTGTTCGGTCAGCCCGGCCTCCAGCACCGGGCCCGGGGTTGTCACCGCGCGGTACCGGATCATGGCCAGGATCGGCCACGAGGCGGCCGTCAGCGCCAGCGCCACCTTTCCCTTCCGCCCGGCGAAGTCGCCGCGTCGGCCGCGACGCACGGCGTCCAGAGCGGAGGCGGTGGCGTAGAGGACCGGCACCTCGGAGGTCGGCCAGCCGAACCAGAAGACCAGCACCGACGCGTAGGGATTCCGGGTGATCGGATGTAATCCGTTGGCGGCGTTGAGCAACTCGAGCGCGGCGCGGGTCAGCGGTCGCGGAGTGGACACCGCCCGGCGCAGCCGCGCGAGCCGTTCGAGGCGCTGGAACTTCATGGGCCGCCCACCCGCGCATGCAGCTCGTTGCGCAGTATCTTGCCGGTGTTGCCGCGGGGCAGTTCCTCGACGATCGCGATCTCGCGGGGCACTTTGTAGTTGGCCAGGTTGTCCCGAACGTGTTGCTTGAGGGCGTCGGGCGTCGCCGACCGGCCCGCGGCGAGCACCACGAACGCGGCCAGCCGCTGGCCGTACTGCGCGTCGTCCACGCCGATCACCGCCGCCTCGGCCACGTCCGGGTGCGCGGCCAGGGTCTTCTCCACCTCGATGGGGTAGACGTTCTCGCCGCCGGAGACGATCATCTCGTCGTCGCGGCCGACGACGAACAGTCGCCCGTCGGCATCCAGGTAGCCGACGTCGCCCGACGACATGAACCCGTCGTGAAAGTCCTTTGTGGCGCCTGAGGTGTAGCCCTCGAACTGGGTATCGTTGCGGACGTAGATCGTGCCCACCTCGCCCGTGGGCAGCTCGTTGAATTCCTGGTCCAGGATTCGGATTTCGGTGCCGTCGGCGGGACGTCCCGCGGTCTCGGGCGCCGCCCGCAGGTCCCGCGGGGTGGCGGTGGCGATCATGCCGGCCTCGGTGGCGTTGTAGTTGTTGTAGATCACATCGCCGAATTCGTCCATGAACGCGGTGACGACGTCGGGGCGCATTCGGGATCCGGACGCGGCGGCGAATCGTAACGACTTGCAGCTGTAGCGCTTTCGCACATCGCCGGGCAGTTCCATGATGCGGTCGAACATCACCGGCACCACGGCGAGGCCGGTCGCCTGGTGGCGGTCGATGAGATCCAGCGTCGCCTCGGGGTCGAATTTGCGGCGGGTGACCACCGTGCAGGCCATCGACGCGGCGAAGATCAGCTGCGAGAAGCCCCAGGCGTGGAACATCGGTGCGACGATCACGACGGTTTCCTCGGCCCGCCACGGCGTGCGGTCCAGGATCGCCTTGAGCGTGCCGATTCCGGCGTTGCCCCCGGTCTGGTTGGCGCCCTTGGGCGTTCCGGTGGTGCCGGAGGTGAGCAGGATCATCCTGCCCTTGCGACCGCCGCGCCGGGGCTGGTGGCCACCATGGTCGGTAATGAGCTGATCGACGGTCAGTTCGTGCGGACCCTCGGCCCAGGCCACGATTCGGGTGGCCGCCGGCTTGTCGGCCAGCGCGCGGTCCACCGTCTCGGTGAACTCCTCGTCGTAGACGACGGCGTCGACTCCTTCGCGGTTGACCACTTCGGCCAGCGCCGGCCCGGCGAACGAGGTATTGAGCAGGACGACGTCGGAGCCGATCCGGTTGGCCGCCACCACCGCCTCGACGAAACCGCGGTGGTTGCGGCACATCACCCCGACTGCCCGCGGTTGCCCACCGGGCAAGCGCTGCAGCGCCGCGGCGAACGCGTCGATCCGCTCGTCGAGCTGCCGCCAGGTCAGCGTGCCGTGTTCGTCGATCAGGCCAGGGCGCTCCGGGCAGCGCTGGGCCGCGGCCGCGAAGCCGCTGGTCATGCCGAGGCCCTCGCGGCGCATGGCCGCGGCGATCTTTACATAGCGGTCGGGTCGCATCGGCGCGATCACCCCGGCCCGCCTCATGGTCGAGACGATGCCGGCAGCCTGGCCGAGACGCGATGCCATCGCTCAGCCCAGGACCGGGAAGCGGCGCTTGGCGGCCAGCTCGTCGAGGGCCCGCTGCATCACCGACCGCACGTGCTCGTCGACCTCGTCGACGTCCGGGTCGTCGCCGAAACGCGCCGTGATGTCGATCGGCTCGAGCACCCGAGTCACGATTTTGGTGGGCAGCGGCACGTTGGGCGGGATGACGGCGCTGAAGCCGAACGGGAAGCCGAACGACACGGGCAGGATGTCGCTGCGCAGCAGTCGCTTGACGCCGAGGCGCTCGGCGAGCCAGGTCCCGCGGGACAGGTACAGCTGCGTCTGCTGGCCGCCGACGGACACCGCGGGCACGATGGGTACGCCGGCTTCGACGGCCGTCTTGACGTAGCCCTTGCGGCCGTTGAAGTCGATGACGTTCTCGGCGAAGGTGGGCCGGTACGCGTCGTAGTCGCCGCCGGGGAAGACGATCACGACACCGCCGGAGCGCAGGGCTTTGGCCGCGTTCTGCCTGGTGGCCCGGATGTACCCGGTGCGGCGGAGCAGTTGTCCGGACGGACCGGCCATGAGGATGTCGTGGCTGAGGGTGTACACGGGCCGGTCGTAGCCGAACTTCTGGTAGAAGTCGACGCTGAAGATCGGGACGTCCATCGGGAACATCCCACCGGAGTGATTGCCAACGACCAGCACTCCGCCGGGCGGGAAGGATCCAGGCCCTGCACCTCGGAGCGGAAGTACGTCTTCAAGATCGGGCGCATCACGCCCACCATGCGCCGGGTCAGGCCGGGATCGAATTTGTCGATGTCCCGGTGTCGGGCTTGTCGCTCACGTTCCTCCCCTTGGGCTCGGCTGGGTTCCTTCGCCGCGTCGGTTTGATGGTAGCGACCGGGCCCCGGCGCGCGGGCATAGTGTTTCCGGTCACTTCTCGGGCGGATTTTTCGCTGTCGGGCCTGGCAGCCGGGGGATTTTTCGCTCGACCCTATGGTGGCGGCCCCCTACCGGCGTTATTGTTACCGGGCCCGATGCCCGCCGCGACCGAGGGAGACCCCGATGGACCTGGCAGGTTTCTCTCACGAGGCGGCGCGACCTCGGTCGCCGTGCGCGGGTCGAATGGCGGTCGTGACCGGCGCGCCGGAAGGCCCCGCGGAGCGGCCGTCCGCTCGGAGTCGCTGGATGTCCTTCCGCCCGCGCCGCCCCTGCGCCCGCACCGACGCGCCGGCCGAGCATCCGCCGCGCCCGCCCGCACGGCCGACCACCTGCAGGCCGAGTACTTCTTGCGCCTGCTCAGCCAGGCCGCCGCCTCAGCGACCACCGGATCGACGAATACCGGAAGGCGATCGCCGCCGCGGAAGCCGAAGGCGACGCGGAGGGCGCTGGCGTCTTCCGGCGGATGATGTCGGCGAGGAACAGACCGCCAGAGCCTCGACGGCATCATCGAGGCTGCGCCGGCGGTTTCCCCACCGGGCGCCGGCCGCCGTGCGGTAGCGACGCTACCATTTCCGCACTCTTCCAACCAATTTCGCGAAGCGCACAAACCCCTAGCTGACCAAGGCCGATCATATGGGTACGCCCCGCCTCGCCGTGCCGATACATTGGACGGGCAACTGGTTTACACCTTCCGCGGAGGCGAACCATGGGATTCATGACACCGGAGCTTCCCGACGTCGACCGCGAGACTTGGCCGACCTTGCCCCGGGCCACGCAACTGCAGGTGGTCACCCGGCACTGGGCCGAACGCGGCTTCGGCACCCCGTACGCCGTCTACCTCCTGTACCTGCTGAAGATCGCGGTGTACGTCGCCGCCCCGGCCGCCATCGTCTCGCTACGCCCCAGACCTCGGCAGGCTGGGCCGGATCGGCGACTGGTGGACCCGACCCATCGTGTACCAGAAGGTGATGATCTTCACCCTGCTCTTCGAAGTGCTCGGCTTCGGCTGCGGGTGCCGGCCCCCTGACCGGGCGCTTCATGCCACCGATCGGCGGCTTCCTGTACTGGTTGCGTCCCAACACCATTCGGCTGCCCGCGTGGCCCGGAAAGGTGCCGTTCACGGCCGGCGTTTCACCTTCTTCAACGTCGGCCTGTATGCCATCGTGCTGGCCGGTGGGGTGTGGGCGTTGTTGGCGCCAGGGTCACGGCGGACCGGTGACCGCAAAGGGTGACGTGGGTCTGGTCGACCCCCTGCGGGTGCTGCCGACGATCGTCGCGCTGGCGGTGCTGGGGCTGCGTAGACGAGACGGATCTTCCTGGCCGCCCGCGCCGAACA
>CAWGPS010000003.1:0-298964 GCA_963824505.1 uncultured Actinomycetota bacterium | reverse complement strand
GCTCGAAGCCGGCCGCGCGCGACCACAGCTGGCGACCCGACGGCGTGCGGCGGGTGCCGACGCCGCTGCCGAGCAGCCCGATGCCGGCGGTCGCGAATGCCGCAAACGGCAGGCCCCACATGGTCCAGGTGAAAAAGCCCGCGAACCCGGCGATGGCCAACAGCAGGCAGACGATGACCAGCAGCCGTCCGACCCATTCCGCGGCGACGCTGACTACCAATCCCTTGGTGCGGGCCCAGGATCGGCAACTGGACACCAGCCGCCCCTTTGCCTCCGACAGCTTCTGTCCTGCCGTCTGGCTGCCGGTGACCCCGAACGTGGAACCGGCGGTGGTGACGCCCAGTGCGTCGCCGACCGCGCGGGTCACCGGGTCGACGGCGTCCCACCGCTCACCGTTGGCCAGGCCGGTGATGGTCCAGCGTGTGGCCTCGGCCCGTTCCAGTTTCACCAGTCCCCGCTCGGTCATGTACAGCAACGTCGCCACCAGGGCGTGGTCACCGACCTTCTCGTTGACGATGTAGGCGGTCTGCACGGGTCCGAGCCCATCGGGTGGAACATAGAGCACCGGGGCGCCCGGGGGTGCCTCCCGCGACCGGCGACGCCAGAGGAAACCGCTCACCGCAGCCAGCACTGACAGCAGGACCACCATGCCGGCAACCGGAGCCGACCGACCGAAGATCGGGTCGAAGCGCACCGTCCACGGCAGCGTCGCCCGGTGTGGAAGGGGCACCTGCATGTCCAGTCGCACGGTGACCGGATTGTGCGGGGGCAAGGCCCCGGTCGTCACCGTGACGTGGGCGGTACCGGCGCCGGTGATCGCGCACGGCGTCGCCCCGGTCTCGTCTGCGGCGCACTGCACCAGCCCCGAGGGGCCGGGCAGGTCGATGTCGACGTGCGCGGCATCGACCTGCATAGTCCAGAAGCCGACGACGTTGTAGTAAAAAGACGCGGTCGGCGCGGACGGGTTGGTCCCGGCGCGGTTGGTGAAGTGTCCCGGCGCCGACGGTGGCCGCACCAGTCCGCCGTCGACCGTGTAGCTGATCGCGTAGGTGTGTACACCCGCACTCACCGTCGTGTTCGGGTCGCCGATCCTGGCGACGTAAACGCGGCGACTGTCGCGCCACTCGTAGCTCACCGGCTCTGCCCGGTCGTCCATGGTGATGTCGGTGATGGTGGGGACCATCCGCGCGTGGGGGTCCGTGGGGTCGGCGACCGGGAAGAACCGGAAGATGCCGTGCCGGCCCGCGCCCAGTCGCACCGTGAGTACCTCGGTGGCCGCCACGCGTCCGTCGGCCGCAACGCGGTAGGTCGCGGCGTAATCTTCGATCTCCGATTGCCAATCGACCGGGGCTTCGGTCGGCCCGGCCTTCGCGCTGGTGCTTTGGTGCGCGAGGGGCCACAGCAGGCCGATGGCCGACAGGGCGACCAGCAGCGCCCACAGGAGCAGCCTCGTGGCGGCCGCCGGCAGCCGCAACCGGCGGCGAAGCGCCTTCATCGCGCCGGGCTTTCAGAGCTTGCGCGCGCCGCCGGCGGTTGCATCCTCGTCACCCTCCGGCACCGACCGCGGCCGAGCACGTTTGCTCCAATCGCCGCCAACGCTGCACGCGGCGATTCTGTCATGAGCTGGCGCCTTTGCCACCCGGAATGCGCACCTGTCGGCGGCGCCGTCACGAGCCTGATGCGCGGTTGTGACCCGCTGGGCTTCTGTGTTCCGGCTCCGCAGCAGATACCCTGTCTTGGTGGTCCCCCTTTGGTTCACGCTGTCCGCGCTGTGCTTCGTCGGTGCGGGAGTGCTGATGTACGTCGATATCGATCGGCGCCGTGGGCGCAGCCGCCGGCGTAAGTCGTGGGCGCGTTCGCACGGCTTCGACTACGAGCGTGAATCGGACGAGATCCTCAAGCGCTGGAAGCGCGGGGTGATGTCGACGGTCGGCGACGTTGCCGCGCACAACGTGGTGCTGGGCCAGATCCGCGGCGAGGCGGTGTACATCTTCGACCTGGAAGAGGTCGCGACCGTCATCGCGCTGCACCGCAAGATCGGTACCAACGTCGTGGTGGACTTGCGGCTCAAGGGCTTGAAAGAGCCACGGGAAAGCGACATTTGGCTGTTGGGCGCGATCGGTCCGCGGATGGTGTACTCGACCAACCTCGATGCGGCCCGCCGCGCCTGCGACCGGCGCATGGTCACGTTCGCGCACACCGCGCCCGACTCCGCCGAGATCATGTGGAACGAGCAGAACTGGACACTGGTCGCGATGCCGGTCACCAGCACGCGAACCCAATGGGACGAGGGCCTGCGCACCGTGCGGCAGTTCAACGACCTGCTGCGGGTGTTGCCACCGGTGCCGGAGGAGACCCCGCAGGAGGCGGGGGCGCCGGCGGGGGTCCGCAACGCGGCGCCGAGCCGGCCGTTGGCGCCGGCCGGACGCCCGGAGCTGCCGTCCCGGCGCGCGCAACCGGATCTGGCGGCCGGGTTGCTGGGCTCGGACGTTAAGGCCGGGCACCGCGCGCAGGAGCCGCTGCGCCGCGAGCAGCCCCGCCAGGAGGGCCCCCCCGGCGGGCGCTCCGAGGGCGGCCGCCGTCCGCCCCCGTCGCAGCGCAACGGTCGCCAGGCCACCAACTACCAGCTCTGAGCAGCGCGCCCGGTGATCCGGCCGAGGGGTGAGGGCCCGTCGCTAGGATGTCGCTCATGCCTCGCCCCGTCGCCCTGATCACCGGGCCCACGTCCGGGATCGGCGCGGGGTACGCGCGGCGCTACGCCCGCGACGGCTACGACCTGGTCCTGGTTGCGCGCGATGTCGACCGGTTGACCGATCTGGCAGGCGAACTGGAGAGCCAGGCAGGCAGCATCGAGGTCTTGCCCGCCGACCTGACCGATCCCGACGGCCGCCAAAAGGTCGCCGAACGCCTGGGCGCGGGAGTGCGGGTCCTGGTCAACAACGCCGGCTTCGGCACCAAGGGCGACTTCTGGGCGACGGACCCCGCGGTGCTGCAGGCGCAACTCGACACCAACGTGACCGCGGTCATGCACCTCACCCGGGCCGCCCTGCCCCCGATGCTCGACGCGGGCGCCGGCACCGTCGTCAACGTCGCCAGCGTCGCCGGTTTGGTGCCGGGACGCGGGTCGACGTACTCGGCGTCCAAGGCGTGGGTGATCTCGTTCAGCGAGGGGCTGGCCGTCAGCCTGCAGGGCACCGGCGTCGGCGTGCACGCCGTCTGCCCGGGCTACGTGCACACCGAGTTCCACGCCCGCGCCGGGATCGACATGACCAAGCTGCCGTCGTTCATGTGGCTGGACGTCGACGACGTGGTTAGTCAGAGCCTGGCCGACGTCGCCGCGGGGAAGGTGATCAGCATCCCGGGCATGCAGTACAAGGCACTCGTCGCGGCGGGGCAGTTGATGCCGCGCGGGCTGATGCGCGCCGTGGTCAAGCGAGTCGGGGGCGGCCGTGGCCGAAGCTGAGGCCCCGAGGGCCGAGTTGGCCGACCTGGTCCGGCGGCTGTCGGTGGTGCACGGCAAGGTCACGCTGTCGTCGGGCAAGGAGGCCGACTACTACGTCGACCTGCGCCGCGCGACGCTGCACCACCGGGCGTCGGCGTTGATCGGCATGCTGATGCGCGAGCTGACCGGCGACTGGGACTACGCGGTGGTCGGCGGACTGACTTTGGGTGCCGACCCGGTGGCCACCGCCATCATGCACGCGCCCGGACGGCCCATCGACGCGTTCGTCGTCCGCAAGTCGGCGAAAACCCATGGGCTGCAACGCCTTATCGAGGGCACTGACGTCACCGGCAAGCGGGTGCTGGTCGTCGAGGACACGAGTACCACGGGCAACTCGGCGCTGACCGCGGTGCATGCCGTCCAGGACGCGGGCGGCGAGGTGGTCGGCGTGGCGACAGTCGTGGACCGCGCCACCGGCGCGGCCGAGGCGATCGAAGCCGAGGGCCTGCCCTACCGCAGCGTGCTGGGCCTTGCCGAGTTGGGGCTCGGCTAGCCCGGATGCGCCAGCTGTCCCATGCGCCGCGCAGGCCTCTCGATTGGTTGACCCTCGTTGTGCAGACCGTCGCCCGCCCCGGCGAGGGACGGGTGTGACGGATGTTGGTTAGGCGCGTCGCGTGCGCGCTGATCGCCACCGCCGCCGCGCTGGCGGGCTGCTCGGGCTGCTCGGGATCCGACCACCCGGCCCGCCCTTACGGCGCGCAGGGCGCGCGACTCGGGGAATCGCTGGCGCTGCTGGGCTGGAACATGTCGGTGGCCAACCTGCGCTGGGGCGGCGACT
This sequence comes from uncultured Actinomycetota bacterium, assembly GCA_963824505.1. GTDB lineage: Bacteria > Actinomycetota > Actinomycetes > Mycobacteriales > Mycobacteriaceae > Mycobacterium. The sequence continues at coordinate 294,684 of CAWGPS010000003.1, read as the reverse complement.
ACGTGCTCGTCGACGTGGACGCTTCGGTGCAGGACCCGCACGGGCCGCACGCCGCGCCGGAGGACGTGCGGTTCGGGCTCTACGGCGCGCTCGCCCACCCGATCGAGTCCGCCGGGCTGGGCGGCTGCGACACCGCGTCGACCACGACGCGGGATATCCCCGCGCCCCTGTCGGCGCCCGCGGGCCGGCTCACCGGCACGGTTTGCCTTGGGCCGCTGAAGGATAGGAGCCAGGTCCGCGGGGTGTACGCCTACTCGCCGCGCGACCGGATCCCCAACACCTCCGCGGCCTACCCGGTGGCATTCCCGGTGGGATTGCTGCCGACCAACGCCAACGACACGGGCCTGGTGGTCAAGACCACCAGCCTCTCGGCCTGGCGCGCCGATGGCACCCCGGTCACCAAGGCGCAGCTCGGCGACCCCGGGGCGTTCACCGGCAACGGCTACATGCTGCTGGGGCTCGAAGCCGACGCCGTCGCGGCCCGCTATCGCGACGACTCCGCCAGGCGCGGCGGCCCGATGATGCTGCTGGCCTCACCGACGTTGCCCGGCCGGGGGCTGAACCAGGCCTGCGCGGCGTACGGATCGTCGGTGCTGGTCCTGCCCGACGCGGCGCTGGACGCGGTGCACGTCAACGCGTCGCTGTGCACCCAGGGCGAGATCAACGAGGCGTTGCTGTACGCCACGGTGGCGATCGACGGCACCCACGCGGGGGTGTGGACGCAGCGATGAGCGACCCCGGGCCCACCGAATGGGGGACTACGGCCGGCGGTGTCGGGCCGTGGGCCGGCGACCCGCCCGACGACCCGCGGTATGACCCAAACCTGTTGGCGGAGGGTGACTCTCGCAACGTCGTCGACGCCTACCGGTACTGGACCCGGGAGGCGATCATCGCCGACATCGACCGGCGCCGGCATCCGCTGCACGTGGCGATCGAGAACTTCGGCCACGACGCGAACATCGGCTCGGTGGTGCGCACCGCCAACGCGTTCGCCGTGCACACCGTGCACATCGTGGGCCGACGCCGCTGGAACCGCCGCGGCGCCATGGTGACCGACCGGTATCAGCGGCTGTGCCATCACGACAGCACCGCCGAGCTGCTCGACTTCGCCGAGGAAGCCGGATTGACCGTCGTCGCCGTGGACAACGTCCCGGGTGCGGCACGGCTGGAGAAGACGACGCTGCCCCGGGAGTGCCTGCTGGTGTTCGGCCAAGAAGGTCCGGGCATCACCGACGACCTCCGTGCCGGCGCCTCGATCACGGTGTCGATCGCCCAGTTCGGCTCGACGCGCAGCATCAACGCCGGCGTCGCGGCAGGTATTGCGATGCACGCCTGGATCAGGCAGCACGGGGACCTGTCGCAGGCCTGGTGACCTCCGGCCCGTCGAGCGCGCGCTGACGGCGTTGCGTGTGCGCCGGTGGCGGGATTTCGGGCGAATTTCCCACCCTGCACGCACTCGCAAAGCCGTCAACGCACACTGAACGCCACAGCGACGCAGATCGCGCCGGCGGCTCGGGGCGAGGGGTCCCCGTGGACTGCCACTTCGTTGAGGCAGGATCGTCAGCTATGGATCAGCTGTGGGTCAATCGGGCGGCCAGCTCCGAAGCCGCCGTCGCGCAACGACACCTCAAGCGGCTCTGGGCGATACCGGGAACCCAGCTCGGGCGTCGTGGGCTGGCCGTCGACGCGGCGCGACCGGATGTTCGGCACCTGGCACTACTGGTGGCAGGCGCACCTGTTGGACTGCCTGGTCGACGCGGAGCTGCGCGACCCGCAGCCGGAGCGGCGCACCAGGATCAACCGCCAGGTCCGCACCCACCGGCTGCGCAACAACTTCTCCTGGACCAACAACTACTACGACGACATGGCCTGGCTGGCGCTGGCGCTGGAACGCGCCGCCCGGATCGCCGGTGTCGAACGCCGGCGGGCGCTGCCCAAGCTCGCCGACCAGCTGATGAAGGCCTGGGTTCCCGAGGACGGCGGCGGCATCCCGTGGCGCAAACAGGACCAGTTCTTCAATGCCCCGGCCAACGGCCCGGCGGGAATCTTCCTGGCCCGCTACGGAAACCGGATTCGGCGGGTCCAGCAGATGTCCGACTGGATCGACCGCACGCTGATCGATCCCGAGACACACCTGGTCTTCGACGGCATCAAAGCCGGCTCGCTGGTCCGCGCGCAGTACACCTACTGCCAGGGTGTGGTGCTCGGGCTGGAGACCGAACTCGCGGCACGCACCCATGACGACCGGCACGCGGCGCGGGTGCATCGCCTGGTCGCGGCCGTCAAGCAGCACATGGCGCCGTCGGGCGTGCTGCCCGGCGCCGGCGGCGGCGACGGCGGGCTGTTCGCGGGCATCACGACGAGGTACCTCGCGCTGGTCGCCACCGACCTGCCCGGCGATTCCGCCGACGACGCCGCGGCCCGCGACACCGCGCGCGGGATAGTCCTCTCGTCGGCCAGGTCGGCGTGGGACTACCGGCAGACCGTCGACGGGCTGCCGCTGTTCGGCGCGTTCTGGGACCGCGACGCGGAACTGCCGCCGCAAGACTCGGACGGCCAGGAGGCACAGTTCGTCGGCGGCGCGGTGAACAGTTCGGAGATTGCGGAACGGGATCTGTCGGTGCAGCTCTCCGGCTGGATGCTGATGGAGGCCGCCTGTAACGTCTCCGCCGTGACTGCAGGGACTGCGTCGTGACCGAACCCGGCGGCTGGATCCCCGACGAAGCCACGCGGGCCGACGCCAACCTCACCCGCTTCATGGCCTGGCTGGCCGAAACCGGCCGCGGGCACTACGGCGACTACCACGAGCTGTGGGCCAAGTCGGTCGACGACATCGAATGGTTCTGGGGCGCCGTCTGGGACTACTTCGACATCCAGGCGGGCGGCCGGCCGCGCGCCGTGTTGGGCAACACATCCATGCCGGGCGCCGAGTGGTTTCCCGGCGCGACGCTGAACTACGCCACCGAGGTGTTCCGGCACGCGACCGACGAGCGCCCGGCGCTCATCGTTGCCGGGGAGGACGGCGCCTGCGAGTGGTCGTGGGAGCGGCTGCGCCGCGAGACCGCGGCGTTCGCGGCCTACCTGCGCGGCCTCGGCGTCAAACCCGGCGACTCCGTCGTCGGCTATCTGCCCAACGTGGGGGAGGCCGCCGTCGCCGCCCTGGCCGCGGCCAGCGTCGGCGCCATCTGGGCGGTGTGCAACCAGGACGTGTCCGTCGACGGCGTGGTCGCCCGGCTGGGCCAGGTGGAGCCGGCCGTGCTGGTCGCCAGCGACGGATCCGTCTACGGCGGCAAGCGCATCGACCGGCGCGCGGAGCTGGCCGAGATCGGGGCCGCGATGCCAACCTTGCGGGCGACCGTCGTGGTGCCGCGGCTGGGGCTCGCGGTCGACGACGACGCGGTGCCGTGGGCGACCGCCGTCGCGTCGGATGCCGACTTCACAATTCCCGGGGACATCGTCGCGGTGCCCTTCGCGCACCCGCTGTGGGTGATGTTCTCCTCGGGCACCACCGGAAAGCCGAAGGGCATCGTGCACGGCCACGGCGGAGTCGTGCTCGAGCACCTGAAGTACCTGACCCTGCAATTCGAACTGCACCCTGGCGAGCGCTTCATGTGGTACTCGTCCACCAGCTGGATGATGTGGAACCTGATGCTGTCCGGGCTCCTGGTCGGCACCACCATCGTGCTCTACGACGGCAGCCCGACCTACCCGTCCACGGACGGCCTGTGGCGGGTGGCCGCCGACGCCGGCGTCAACGTGCTCGGCGCCGGGGCCGGCTACCTGCTCGCCTGCGCCAAAGAGGAACTGAAGCCGGGGGCGACATACCCCCTCGATCACCTGCGCGCCATCGGCTCCACCGGGTCGCCGCTGCCCGCGTCCGGGTTCCGCTGGGTGCAGGAGGGGCTCGGCCGGGCGATTCCGGTCGTCTCGATGAGCGGCGGCACCGACGTGTGCACCGCGTTCATCGGGGGTTGCACGCTCCTGCCGATCGTCGCCGGGGAGCTGTCGTGTATCTGCCTGGGCGCGGCGGTCGAGTCGTGGGTCGGCGAGCGGCAGCCCGTCGTCGGCGAAGAGGGCGAACTGGTGCTCACCAAGCCGATGCCGTCGATGCCGGTGTCCTTCTGGAACGACGACGACGGCAGCCGCTACCGCGCGGCCTACTTCGACACGTATCCCGGGGTGTGGTGCCACGGTGACTGGATCACCATCACCGAACGGGGATCCGTTGTGGTGCACGGCCGTTCGGACGCGACGCTGAACCGGCTCGGCGTCCGGATGGGCAGCGCGGAGATCTACAACGCCGTCGAGCGAATGCCCGAGGTGCACGACTGCGTGGTCGTCGGGATCGAGCGGGACGACGGCGGCTACTGGATGCCGCTGTTCGTGCACTTGGCCGACGGTGTCGCGCTGGACGAGGATTTACGCGCGAAGATCGTGGGTGAGATCCGCCGGCATGCCTCGCCGCGGCACGTGCCCGACGACATCCTCGCCGTACCCGGCGTGCCGAGGACGCTCACCGGCAAGCGCCTCGAGATCCCGATCAAGCGCATCCTGTTGGGGGCGGCACCCGGCGAGGCCGCGCAGCTGAGTTCGATCGACCGGCCGGAACTGCTAGACGCTTTCGTTGTGCACCGCAGAGGTCGGGTGTCCTGAATCCGGCTCCTCGCCCGGCGTGGCCGGTGTGCGGCGACCGCGTCGCCGGTAGGTGCGCCACGCGGCGATGAATGCCGGCAGCAGCGACACGAACAGGATTCCCAGGATGATCTTTTCCAGGTTCTGGTGCACGAACGGCGCGTTGCCCAGGAAATAGCCGGCCAGCGTGACCCCGCCGCCCCAGGCGGCGCCGCCGACGATGTCGAACCCCAGGAACACCGGATAGCGCATGTATGACACCCCGGCGACCACCGGGGTGAACGTCCGCAGGAACGGCGCGAACCGCGCCAGGATGACCGCCCACGGCCCGTATTTCTCGAAGAACGCGTGCGACTCGGTCACGTAGTGCTTCTTGAAGAACCGGGAATCCTCCTTCTTGAACAACGCGGGCCCGATCCGCCGGCCGATGAAGTACCCGGTCTGATCGCCCAGCACCGCGACCAGCGCCACGCTCGGCGCCAGCACCCAGATGCTGGCCGGCGGGCTGGGGTGCGCCGCCAGCAGTCCGCCGGTGAACAACAGCGATTCGCCCGGCAGCAGCGGGAACAGCAGCCCCGTCTCGATGAAGACGATGATCAGGATCCCGGGCAGCACCGCGGACCCGAAGACGCCGTTCGCGCCCAACCAGTACATCGGGTCCAGGATGTCGGGCAGGGCCGTCACGGCGGTGCTCATGACGCCCCAACATACCGGCGCGGCCGCCGGAACCGGCGCGGTGTTGCGATACTTGACCCGTCCCAGCCGTCAGGAGGAACCACCATGCCGATCGCCACGCCCGAGGTTTACGCCGAAATGCTGGGACGCGCCAAGGCGAACTCGTACGCCTTTCCGGCCATCAACTGCACGTCGTCGGAGACCGTCAACGCCGCCATCAAGGGCTTCGCCGACGCCGGCAGCGACGGCATCATCCAGTTCTCCACCGGTGGCGCCGAATTCGCCTCCGGACTGGGCGTCAAGGACATGGTGGCCGGTGCCGTCGCGCTGGCGGAGTTCACCCGCTCCATCGCCGCCCGGTATCCGGTCAACGTCGCGCTGCACACCGACCACTGCCCCAAGGACAAGCTGGACACCTACGTTCGGCCGCTGCTGGCGATCTCGGCCGAGCGGGTGCGTGCGGGCGACGATCCGCTGTTCGGCTCGCACATGTGGGACGGCTCGGCGGTGCCGATCGACGAGAACCTGGTCATCGCGCAGGAGCTGCTCAAGGAGGCCGCGGCCGCCAAGATCATCCTGGAGATCGAGATCGGCGTGGTGGGCGGCGAAGAGGACGGCGTGGCCCACGAGATCAACGACAAGCTCTACACCACGCCCGCGGACTTCGAAAAGACCATCGACGCGCTGGGCGCCGGCGAGCACGGCAAGTACCTGCTGGCCGCGACGTTCGGCAACGTGCACGGCGTCTACAAGCCCGGCAACGTCAAGTTGCGCCCCGACATCCTGGCCCAGGGGCAGCAGGTGGCCGCGGCGAAGCTGGGGCTGCCGACCGACGCGAAGCCGTTCGACTTCGTCTTCCACGGCGGCTCGGGTTCGCTGAAGTCGGAGATCGAGGAGGCGCTGCGTTACGGCGTGGTGAAGATGAACGTCGACACCGACACCCAATACGCCTTCACCCGCCCGATCGCCGGCCACATGTTCAGCAACTACGACGGCGTGCTGAAGGTCGACGGGGAGGTGGGAGTGAAGAAGGTCTACGACCCACGCAGCTACCTGAAGAAGGCCGAGGCGTCGATGGCCGAGCGCGTCCTCGAGGCCTGCGTCGACCTGCACTGCGCCGGAAAGTCGTTAGGCGTCTGAGCGCCCGCTCGAGCCGCGAGTGCCCGGCTGGCCGGGCGCTCGGCACCGAACGTGCGGGTCGCCGGGCGCTCGGCGCGGGGGAACGGCGCTAGCCGCTGGGGGACTGGCAGATCTTCCACTGGTCGTCGCGGTATTGCAGGTCCAGACTGCGGGTGGAGCGGACCTGCGGGTCGTACGCCATGAACGTGGTGACGTTCGCCTCGGCGTGCGGGCCGTTGACGACGACCTGGTCGATGCTCGCGATCACCGGGTACTGCTTGGCCGCCGACACGCGGCGATACGTTTCGTCCCAGCCGTGTTCGTCGTAATCGACATAGCCGTCGCGTGCGGTGCCACACGTCATGCCGCGCAGCGTGGCCAGGTCCCCTCGCTGGACGGCGACGTCGTACTGCTCGATGGTGTGCCGGACCTGATCTTCCTGCGAGGCTTTCGGGTGCTTGCTGCGCATCAGCAGTACGGTGCCCAGGACCGCGATCGCCACCAGGGCCAACACGATCACGACGATCGCCAGCACCCAGCCCCAGTTGAATTGCCTGGTCGTCTGCAATTTGGCGCCCAGGCGTGGGGGGATCGATTGCGGCACAGCAGGTTTCGGTGGAGCCGCGGCGTGGGCCGTCTCGTCCTGCCCGGGATGCGTCGCGAACACCTCCGTGGCGGGCTCCGCGCTGGTGGCGATCACCGCGGTCTCTTTCGCATCGAAACCCGGTGCGGTGAAACGTCTCTCGCGCTGTTGGGCGTCGGCCTGCCCCTCCGGATCGCCGCCGGGCTTGTTGATCACGACGGTCTGGGTCTCGGTGTCGGTCGGAATCATCGGGTAGCTTTCGGTGGCGTCATCGCCGGGCTCGGCGGGCGGCTCGCCGCCGGTTTCGCTCCGTGGGTCCGGCCGCTTCGGCGTGCCGCCGCGATCGGGCTCGGGTGCATTCGGCATGAGCCGAGCTTAGCGACCCGCGCCGGTCATGGCAGAGGTCCGCCGCCCCGAAAATGGGCACCCCTGCACAATGGAGCCATGACTCCGATGGGTGACCTTCTGGGACCTGATCCGATCCTGCTGCCCGGTGACACCGACGCCGAGGCGGAACTGCTGGCCGGGGAAACCCCCGGCGCAGTCGCCTCCGCGCATCCGTCGGCGTCGGTTGCCTGGGCGGCGCTGGCCGAAGAGGCCTTGGCGGCCCAGGGGGACCACTCGGCGGTCACCGCTTACGCGTACGCCCGCACCGGGTATCACCGCGGCCTGGACCAGTTGCGGCGAAACGGCTGGAAAGGCTTCGGCCCGGTGCCGTACAGCCACGAACCCAACCGCGGCTTCCTGCGCTGCGTGGCGGCGCTCGCGCGAGCCGCCGACACCATCGGCGAAACCGACGAGTATCAGCGTTGCGTGGATCTGCTCGACGATTGCGACCCGCAGGCCCGCGGACACCTGGGGCTCTAGCGGGCCCCGAAAGGTTCTAGAAGGTTTCTGCGCAGCCGGGGCTGCCGGGGCACTCGATCTGGACCGTCGCGTGCTCCAGGCCGCGGGCCGACAGCACCCCCCGAGCGTCCTTGAGCACCCGGGTCGAGTCGCTGGAACTCGTCAGGTGCGCGGTGCACATGTCCTTGCCGGGGGACAGGGTCCACACGTGCAGGTCGTGCACTTCGGTCACGCCGTCGACCGCGCTCAGGGCGGAGCGGAGCTCGTCGACGTCGATGTGGGTCGGCGACGATTCGGACAGGATGCGCAGTGCGTCGCGGGCCAGCGCGATCGCCCGGGGCAACACCCACAGGGCGACCAGCACGGCGACCACCACGTCGGCGTAGGGCCAGTGCGTCGTCACGGTGACGACGCCGGCGATCAGCACGCCCAGGCTGCCGACGCTGTCGGCGACCACCTCCATGTAGGCGCCCTTGACGGCCAGGCTCTGCGAGGAGTGCGAGCGCAGGAGCAGTGCGACAACCAGGTTGGCGGCCAGGCCGGCCGACGCCACCACGATCATCGGCACGCCGGGGACGGCGGGGGTATCCCTGAGCCGCTGGATCGCCTCCCACAGGATGAAGAACGCCACCCCGATGAGCAGCCCGGCGTTGGCCACCGCGGTGAACACCTCGGCGCGATGCCAGCCATAAGTCCGCGCGGGCGACGAGCTGCCGCGCCGGGCCAGGGTGACCGCGGCGAGCCCCATGAACACGGCGACGACGTCGGTCAGCATGTGGCCGGCGTCGGCGAGCAGCGCGATCGAGTTGATCAGTAACGACGTGGTGAGTTCCACGACGAAGAAGCCCGCCAGGATCGCCGCGGCCGCGATCATGCGGGGGATCATCCGCGACGCGTGCCCCTCGGCGGGAGTGTGACTGTGACCGGCGCCCATGGCCTGCAATATATGCGTATCAATGCATATATGGCAAGCGTTAGAACCACTGACTCCAGAAGCGGGTCAGCGCGTTGCCCCAGGCGACCAGCAGATGCGGCACCCCGAAGAAGTCGAACAACCACAGCACCAGGCCGAAGAACCACTGATTGGCCGCCAGGAGCAGGAACAGCAGGACGAACAAACCCCACTGCTTGGCCGGTGCGACGGCGCGCTGCGTCTCCGGGCTCAGGTGCGGTTCCAGGGCGTCGTAGCCGTCCAGGCCGGGGATCGGCAGCAGGTTCAGCAGGACGGCGGTGAGTTGGAGGAATCCCAGGAACGCCACCCCGGCCCACAACACCGCATGGGCCGGGTCGTAGAGCAACCGGGTCAGCGTCAGCAGCAGCACCGCCAGCACCAGGTTCACGGCCGGGCCCGCCAGGCTGACCATCGTTCGCCGCGCGGGCGTCATGAACCACGTCCGCACGTACACCGCGGCGCCGGGCAGGCCGATCCCGCCGAGCGCGATGACCACCATCGGCAGGACGAGGGACAGCGCGGGATGGCTGTAGTGGCGCGGATCCAGGGTCAGGTACCCGCGGACCGCCGCGTCGTGGTCGCCGAACCGCCAGGCGGTCACCGCATGGCCGAACTCGTGCAGGCACAGCGAGACCAACCACCCGGCGATCACGAGGATGAACACCCCGACGTAGGACAGCGGTCGCACGCTGGAACCCGCCAGCCAGGCCAGCACGCCGCCGGCCAACGTCGTCGCCACCAGGGCCAGGAAGAGGGGGCTGGGTCGCACCGCTTCGCGGCGGGCCGGGAAGTTCACCGCCCGAAACTACCGGACCAGCAGCCAGCCCTCGACGTTGCGGTACATCGTCGACCGGCGCGCGGCGCGGGCCGCGGGCACGCCGTCCCGCACCACGCGGGCGCCGGTGCAGCCCAGCTGGGCGGCACGGCCGGTGACCCACCGGCGCCGGATGCCCTCGATCCTGACGCGCAGCCCCGGCACGGCCAATGTCGGCTCGACGCGCACGCCGGTGACGTCGCCGTCGAAGAGCACGGTGTCATCGACGACCGCCTCGCCGTGCAGGGCGTGACGATCCTCGGCCGGAAGCCAGCGGGCCCTGCCGACGACCACCGAGCCGGTGTCGTCGCGGATCAGGGTCACCCTGCGGGCGGGCCCGAGCAGGGCTCGCCGCGCGGCGCGGCGTCCGGCCGGCAGCCGATAGACCCGGGCCGCTCGGGTGCGGCGGCGCGGCACGTAGGCCACCTCGACGTCGAGCCGCTCGGCGCGCAGCAGCCGGGTCAGCACCGCGGCCAGGTCGGCGTCGGCGCCGACCACCACCAGCCGCCGGCAGGAGCCGATCACGCCGTCGGGAATGCCCGAGCCGTCCACCCGATGGACGGCCGGGCCGCGCAGCCGCCGCGGTGCGCGTCGATCACCGAAGATCAACACCGCCGCCTCAGCGGCGTCAGTATTCATGGTTCCTCGCATTCCCCCGGGCTGTGGCACAATTACCCGGCTCGTCAGCGGGCCGCGTGCGGCCCGCATCGTTTCCGGGATAGGGTGGGTCACCGGCTGGACCACAATAAGCAGGCGCAAAGCGCGAGATCAGGTGGGAGCACGGCATGCCGGCGATCGTCCTCATCGGCGCCCAGTGGGGCGACGAGGGCAAAGGTAAGGCCACCGACTTGCTCGGCGGGCGCGTCCAGTGGGTGGTGCGTTACCAGGGCGGCAACAATGCCGGGCACACCGTCGTGCTGCCCGGCGGCGAGAACTTCGCGCTGCACCTGATCCCGTCCGGGGTGCTGACACCGGGGGTCACCAACGTCATCGGCAACGGCGTGGTGGTGGATCCCGCCGTGCTGCTCGACGAGCTCAAGGGCCTCGAGGACCGCGGCGTGGACACCACCAAGCTGCTGATCTCCGCCGACGCGCACCTGCTGCTGCCCTACCACGTGGCCATCGACAAGGTCACCGAGCGCTACATGGGCAGCAAGAAGATCGGCACCACGGGCCGCGGCATCGGCCCGTGCTACCAGGACAAGGTCGCCCGGATGGGGATCCGGGTCGCCGACGTGCTCGCGCCCGACCAGCTGGCCCACAAGGTCGAGGCCGCCCTGGAACTCAAGAACCAGATCCTGGTCAAGATCTACAACCGCAAGGCGCTGGACCCACACCAGGTGGTCGAGGCCCTGCTGGAACAGGCCGAGGGTTTCCGGCACCGCATCGCCGACACCCGGCGGCTGCTCAACGTCGCGCTCGAGGCCGGTGAGACGGTGTTGCTGGAAGGCTCGCAGGGCACGCTGCTCGACGTCGACCACGGCACCTACCCGTACGTGACGTCGTCGAGTCCGACCGCGGGCGGCGCGTGCGCGGGGTCGGGGATCGGCCCGACCCGCATCACCACCGTGCTCGGGATCCTCAAGGCGTACACGACCCGGGTGGGCTCGGGTCCGTTCCCCACCGAGCTGTTCGACGCGAACGGCGAGTACCTGTCCAAGACCGGCGGCGAGTTCGGGGTCACCACCGGGCGGCGCCGGCGCTGCGGCTGGTTCGACGCCGTCATCGCCCGCTACGCCACCCGCGTCAACGGCATCACCGACTACTTCCTGACCAAGCTCGACGTGCTGTCCAGCCTGGAAACCGTGCCGGTGTGCGTCGGGTACACGGTGGACGGCAAGAGCACCCGCGACATGCCGATGACCCAGAGCGACCTGGCCCGCGCCGAGCCGATCTACGAGGAGCTGCCGGGATGGTGGGAGGACATCTCGGCGGCGCGGCGTTTCGACGACCTGCCGGCCAAGGCGCGCGACTACGTGTTGCGGGTGGAAGAACTTGCGGGAGCACATATTTCGTGCATCGGCGTCGGCCCGGGGCGCGACCAGACGATCGTGCGCCGCGACGTCCTGCAGGCCCGCCCGTGACGGACACCGAGCCGGACGCAGGAGAACTCGACCCCGAATACGCCCACCACGGCGGGTTTCCCGAGTACGGCCCGGCCAGCCCCGGGCCCGGGTTCGGCCGGTTCGTGGCGGAGATGCGCCGGCTGCAGGACCTGGCGGTGTCCGCCGATCCCGGGGACGGCGTGTGGGAAGAGGCGGCCGACCGCGCCGCGGCACTGGCCGACCTGCTCGCCCCGTACCAGGCCGACGAGGGCCGGGCGCCGGCGGGTCGGACGCCCGACCTGCCGGGCATGGGCAGCCTGCTGCTGCCGCCGTGGACGCTGACCCGGTACGCGCCCGACGGCGTCGAAATGACCGGGCATTTCAGCAGGTTTCACGTCGGGGGCAACCACGCCGTGCACGGCGGCGTGCTGCCCCTGTTGTTCGACCACATGTTCGGGATGATTTCGCACGCCGCCGAACGGCCGATCAGCCGGACGGCGTTCCTGCACGTCGACTACCGCAGGGTCACCCCGATCGATACGCCGTTGTCGGTGCGCGGCCGCGTCACCGGCATCGACGGCCGCAAGGCATTCGTCGCCGCGGAGCTGGTCGACGGCGACCAGGCGGTGTTGGCCGAGGGGCACGGCCTGATGGTGCGGCTGCTTCCCGGCCAGCCGTAGACCCGACTGCCCGCCCCCGCGGCAACCCGCCCCCTCGCCGCTACGCGGCTGGGCGATACCCCCAGCGCGGGCTGCCTCGTCGGCGGCCTGGGCCCTCCAGAACCGACCTATCCTTGAGCGGTGACTGACGGCCGGACCGAAGGACTGCACCTGCCCCCGCAGATCCCGGACGAGCGGGGCGACGTCCCGCCCCGGGTGATGCTGCTGGGGGGCGGCGAGGCCGGCCGGGAGTTGGCGATCGCGCTGCGGCGCCTCGGCGCGACGGTTGTCGCCGTCGACGAGCGCGCCGACGCTCCTGCGCACGGGGTCGCCGACCAGCCGCTGGTTGTCGCGATGGCCGACGGCAATGAGCTGTCGGAGGCGATTCGGCGGGTGCAACCGGACTTCGTGGTGACCGCCACCGACGGGATCGCGGTGGGTTGCCTGGACGAGCTGGCGGCCAGCGGGGAGCAGCGACTGGTGCCGAGCGCGCGCGCCGTCCGGCTTACCGGCGACCGGGAGGGCCTGCGCCGGCTGGCCGCCGACGAGCTGGGGTTGCCCACCGCGCCGTTCTGGTTCGTCAAGTCGGTCGAGGAACTCGGGTCGATCGGCGCCCACGGCGGGTTTCCCTTGCTGGTGGAGCCCGCGGATCGCGCAGCCGGGCGGGGGCGGCGGTCGGTCGTCGCGGGACCCGATGAGATCGGCGCCGCCTGGCAGCGGGCGGCATCGGACCGGGTGCTGGCCGAAACCGTCGTCGAGGTCGAATTCCTGGTCACCCTGCTGGTGGTGAGCACCGACGGGGCAGGCGGTCCGGTGATCGATTTCTGTTCGCCCATCGGTCACCGCGGCGCGGACGCCGACGTGCCGGAGTCCTGGCAGCCGCAGAGGCTGACCCCGGCTGCGATGGACTCGGCGCGCTCGATCGCCGCCCGGATCGTCAAGGCGCTCGGCGGCCGCGGCATCTTCGGCATCGAGCTGATGATCAACGGCGACGAGGTGTACTTCGCCGACGTCAGCGCGGGCATCCGGGAGAGCGCCTGGGTCACCGCGTGCAGCCAGCGGCTTTCGGTGTTCGACCTGCACGCGCGCGCCATCCTGGGCCTGCCCGTGGACACCGTGATGGTTTCCCCGGGCGCGGCGTGCGCCGTGCTCCGCGGGCCCGATGGCGGGCGGCCCGTGCTCGCCGGCGCCCTGCGCGTCCCGGAGAGCGACGTGCGGCTGTTCGCGCGGGAGCGGGCCCGCAAGGCGGGCGTGGCGCTGGCCACGGCGCCCGAGGTGGCCGAGGCGCGCGACCGCGCTCGGCAGGTGGCGGCGGCCCTCGATGTGCGAGACTCACGCGGGTGAGCTACGCCGGAGACATCACGCCGCTGGAGGCCTGGAAGCTGCTCAGCGATCACCCGGCCGCCGTGCTGGTGGACGTTCGCACCGACGCCGAATGGCGGTTGGTCGGGGTACCCGACCTGTCGAGCCTGGGCCGCGAGGTGGTGTTCATCGAGTGGAACACTTCCGACGGCAGGCACAACGAACGCTTCGCCGACCAACTGCGCGAGCAGGTAGCGGTCGATGAGCAGCGGCCGGTGATCTTTCTCTGTCGCTCGGGCCAGCGCTCCATCGGCGCCGCGCGGGCCGCGACCGAGATGGGGATCACCCCGGCCTACAACGTGCTGGACGGCTTCGAGGGCCAGCTCGACGCCCAGGGCCGCCGCGGTGAAAACGGCTGGCGGGCAACCGGGTTGCCCTGGCGACAGCAATGACCGACCGCTCGGTGCGGACGCCCAAGGCGCTGCCCGACGGCGTCAGCCAGGCCACCATCGGCGTGCGCGGCGGGCTGCTGCGATCGGAGTTCGAAGAGACCGCCGAGGCGATGTTCCTCACGTCCGGCTACGTCTACGAATCGGCGGCCACCGCGGAACGGGCGTTCAGCGGCGAACTGGACCGCTATGTCTACTCGCGCTACGGCAACCCGACCGTGTCGATGTTCGAGGAGCGGCTGCGCCTGATCGAAGGGGCGCCGGCGGCGTTCGCCACCGCCAGCGGGATGGCGGCGGTGTTCACCGCCCTGGGCGCGCTGCTGTCCGCCGGTGACCGGCTGGTCGCCGCACGCAGCCTCTTCGGGTCGTGTTTCGTGGTGTGCAACGAGATTCTGCCGCGTTGGGGCGTCGAGACCGTCTTCGTCGACGGCGACGACCTCGCGCAGTGGCAACGCGCCCTCTCGGTGCCCGCCCAGGCCGTGTTCTTCGAGACGCCGTCGAATCCCATGCAGTCGCTGGTCGACATCGCGGCGGTGACCGAGCTCGCCCATGCCGCGGGCGCAAAGGTGGTGCTGGACAACGTCTTCGCCACCCCGGTGCTGCAGCCGAGCTTTCCGCTCGGCGTCGACGTGGTGGTGTACTCGGGCACCAAGCACCTCGACGGGCAGGGTCGTGTGCTCGGTGGCGCCATCCTCGGCGGCAAGGAGTACATCGACGGTCCGGTGCAGAAATTGATGCGGCACACCGGACCGGCCATGAGTCCGTTCAACGCCTGGGTTCTCCTCAAAGGCCTTGAGACGCTGGCGATCCGTGTCGAGCACTGCAACTCCTCGGCGCAGCGGATCGCGGACTTCCTGGAGGCGCACCCGGCGGTGGGTTGGGTGCGCTACCCCTACCTGCCGTCCCATCCGCAGTACGATCTGGCCAAACGCCAGATGTCGGGCGGGGGGACGGTGATCACCTTCGCGCTCGCCTGCCCCGAAAGTGCTGCCAAGCAGCGGGCTTTCGAGGTTCTGGACAAGATGCGGCTGATCGACATCTCGAACAATCTCGGTGACGTCAAGTCGCTGGTCACCCACCCGGCGACGACGACGCACCGGGCGATGGGGCCCGAGGGTCGCGCGGCGATCGGGCTCGGTGACGGCGTGGTCCGGATCTCCGTTGGCCTCGAGGGCACCGACGACCTGATCGCCGACATCGACCAGGCTTTGAGCTAGTGGCGATCGCGAGCGCGGCGGGGCCGGGCGAAGCGGGTCGCCACCATTTGAGTTAGTGACCTCAGCCGACCGCTTTTCGTTCGGCTTCCTCGACGCTTTCCGCCGCCGCGAGCGTCCCCTCCTCGGCCTGCTGCTCGACCCACTTCACCACCGGCCGCGCGTACATCATCTGGCTGGTGATCGCCATCTGGCCGCGCGTGCGACCCAGGAAGGAGATACCCCAGGCGAACATGGCGGCGACCCGGTTGCGGTGCCCGATCAGGTAATACAGATGCAGCAGCAGCCAGGCCAGCCAGGCGATGAAGCCGCCGAACTCCAGCTTGCCGACCTTCGCGACGGCGCTGTAGCGCGAGATGAGCGCCATGCTGCCCTTGTCGAAGTATTTGAACGGCTTGCGGTTCGCCGGATCGTCGTGGCCCTTCAGCGCGTGCTTGATGAGCGTGGTGGCGTAGCGCGCGCCCTGGATCGCACCCTGCGCCATGCCGGGCACGCCGGGCACGGACATCAGGTCCCCGACGACGAACACGTACGGGTGGCCCTTGACGGTGAGGTCCGGCTCGACGATCACCCTGCCGGCGCGATCGACCTCGGTTCCGTCGGATTGCTCGGCAACCATCTTTCCGAGCGGGCTGGCCGCCACCCCCGCCGCCCAGACTTTGCACGCGCATTCGATGCGCCGCTGGGTGCCGTCGGAGTCCTTGACCGTGATGCCCATGTAGTCCACCGCGGTCACCATCGCGTTGAGCTGGACCTCGACGTCCATCTTCTCCAGCCGCCGTTGCGCCTTGAGGCCCAGCTTCGGCCCCATCGGCGGCAGCACCGCGGGCGCCGCGTCGAGCAGGATGACTCGGCACTCGCTGGGCGTGATGGTGCGGAATGCCCCGGCCAGGGTGCGCTCGGCCAGCTGGACGATCTCGCCGGCCAGCTCGACGCCCGTCGGCCCGGCACCCACGACCACGAAGGTGAGCCGGCGATGTCGCTCCTCGGGGTCGGTGGCCACCTCGGCGGCCTCGAACGCGCCGAGGATGCGCCCGCGCAGCTCGAGCGCGTCGTCGATGCTCTTCATGCCGGGCGCGTAGATCGCGTACTGGTCGTGCCCGAAGTAGGACTGCTGGGCGCCGGCGGCCACGATGAGGCTGTCGTAGGGCGTCACCGTCAGCATGCCCATCAGGTGCGACGTGACCGTCTTGGCCTGCAGATCGATCGCGCTGACGTCGCCCCACAGCACGCGGACGTTCTTCTGCTTGCGCAGGATGAGCCTGGTGGTCGGTGCGATGTCGCCCTCCGACAGGATCCCGGTGGCCACCTGATACAGCAGTGGCTGGAACAGGTGGGTGGTCGTCTTGGAGATGAGCGTGACGTCCACGTCCGCCCGCCTGAGCGACTTGGCCGCGTTGAGCCCCCCGAATCCGCTCCCGATGATGACTACTCGATGGCGCGACATGATTGTCCCTCCGGTCTGCGTTCTGCGGCGCATATATACGGTACGACTGCCCCGGCACCGACGGTGCGTGCCGGTACTCATCGCATCCCGGCGCTGCCCTATCGAAGATGGCGAGCGACGAATATGGATGCCGCCGAGACGGTTTCACTCCTGCTGCGACCGCATCGCTCGAAGGGTGTCCGTGCTTGTCCGTCGGGCGGTTTTCGCTTCGTAAGGCGGATGGGATCGTGGCACGATGAACCGGTAGCGAAACGAAGCATCGGAAGGGGACTTCGTCCCTAGCCGCAGGCGGACCGGATGTGTTCGCATGGAACGGTGCTCTGAACTACCGATCGATGGAGACGACGATGCCGACCGTCCGCTGGGGCCGGGAGCGCGAAAGAGTCGCGCCCGACCGTGAGCGCGACGCCGATACACCGGGCAGCCGTCGTGACGGGTGAGGACACCGCCGGCAACGGCGGCGCGGTCGACGATCGGGAGCCCGAGTTGGAGCGGCGGGCCGCGACGCTTGACGCACAGGAGCGCGCCCTCGAACGCCGCGCGTCCTACCTGGACCGGCGACAGTGGCTGGCAGACGAGCGCGAGCGGATCGCTGACGAGCGGGACCGCCTCGCAAACCGGCGCGAGCAGCTGGCAGATCGACGAGAGGCGCTCGCAGACGAACGCGAGGGCACCGCTGCCGAGCGTGAGCGTGAGCGGCTCCAGCGAGCGGCGGAGGGGGCGGATCGCACGCTGGCCGGCAGCGACCGCGACGAGGCCGACATCCAGCGCCAGATGGCCGAAAGCGAGCGCCGAGAGGTCGACGCCGAAACCGAAGCCGGGGAATAGCCGAAACCGCTTCGCCGGCTTTGCGCTGTGGATCCTCGAGTTCCGGCTCAGGTGCGCGCCCGGCAAGATTTCGGGCGCACCACCGATGCCGATAACCGTTGCGGCACAGCATCTCTCCGGACTAGCGGCGTGAAACCCCAGAGCACTAAAAGGGCCAGCTGCGGGCGTTGGTGTTGTACTTCCCGTTCAGCGCGCTGCAGAAGTCGTCGGCCGTGCCGGCGATCAAGATGTAGTAGGCCTCGCCGCCTTCCCGGCTGGAGAGCGAGTTCGGGGTGGTCCAGCCGCTGTCGCACATCGACGTCTGCGTGCCCAGCGTGGCCCTGCGCCAATTCGTCTTGGCGCAGCTGGTCAGTGCGTCGACGTTCGGTGTGGCGCTCTTGGCGGCGACCAGCATGGCGCCGCCCCATAGGCCGTCGTTGCGCCGGTAGGCGCGGGCGCCGAACCCGGCATTGTTCGACTGACAGGCCATCGCGCGTTTCAGCAGGCCGAACGGGGCCGCCAGCTGCGGGTTGGCGACTCCCGCGGCGGCCGTGATGAATTGCGCGGCGGCCGAGCCGTCCACCTCCTGCACGTTCGGGTTGCCCAGGCCGGTGAGCTGCTGGGCGATCCCGGCGTTGCCGCCGCCGCCGATGATCGGTCCGCCGCCGTTCGGCGTCATCGGCGGCAGCATGACCGGGTCGGCGGCCGCCACCGGAGCGCACAGGGACAGGCCGCAGGCGGCGACGAACATCCCGATCCGACTGCCGAAGAATCGCATTGGGGACCTCCTGGTAGATATCTTGCCGACTCTGTCGCTCAGCGGAACGCGTCGCTGCCGGTGAACGCCTGGCCGAGGACGAGCTGGTGCATCTCGGGGGTGCCCTCGTAGGTCAGCACCGATTCCAGGTTCACCATGTGCCGGATGACCGGGTATTCCAACGATATCCCGTTGCCGCCCAATATGGTCCGAGCGGTTCGGCAGATCTTGATCGCCTCGCGGGTGTTGTTGAGCTTGCCGAAGCTGACCTGCTCGGGGCGCAGCCCGACGCCGTCCTTGAGGCGGCCGAGGTGCAGGGACAACAACAGACCCTTGTGCAGCTCGACCGCCATGTCGACGAGCTTGGCCTGGGTCAGCTGGAATCCGGCGATCGGGCGGCCGAACTGGGTGCGCTGGGTCGCGTAGTCCAGCGCAGCCTGCCATGCCGACCGCGCCGCTCCCATCGATCCCCAGATGATGCCGTAGCGCGCCTCGGACAGGCAGGACAGCGGGCCCCGCAGGCCCCTCGCCCCCGGCAGCATGGCGTCGCCGGGCAGCCGCACGTCGTCGAGCACCAGCTCGCTGGTGATCGACGCCCGCAGCGACAGCTTGTGGTGAATGGTGTTGGCCGCGAATCCGGGTGTGCCGGTGGGGACGACGAAGCCGCGGATGCCGTCCTCGGTGGCGGCCCACACAATCGCGACGTCCGCCACCGAGCCGTTGGTGATCCACAGCTTGCGGCCGCCCAGCACCCAGTCGGACCCGTCGCGCCGCGCGCGGGTGGTCATCGCGGCCGGGTCCGATCCGGCGTCGGGTTCGGTGAGGCCGAAACATCCGAGCAGCTCGCCGGCGGCCATGCCGGGCAGCCACTGCTGTTTCTGCTCCTCGGAACCGAAGTTCCAGAGGGCGAACATCGCCAGCGACCCCTGCACCGAGACCATGGACCGGATGCCGGAGTCGGCGGCCTCCAGCTCGGTGCACGCCAGGCCGTAGTGCACGGCGGAGGCCCCGCCGCAGCCGTAGCCGTGCAGGTGCATGCCGAGCAGCCCGAGCTCGCCGAACTGCTTGGCGAGTTGCCGGACCGGCAGGTCGCCGATCTCGAACCACTCCGCGACGTACGGGGTGACATGTTCGGCGCAGAACTTTCTGACCGTGTCGCGCACGGCGAGTTCGTCGTCGGACAGCGAAGCGTCGAGGCCCAGCGGATCGTCCCGGTCGAAGGCGGGGGGTGCTTGCGTGGTCATGAGGCCAGCCTGCCACTAACCGGTCACCGGGGCGGGGCCACCTGCGCCTCCCGGCCCGGTAGTCTCGCTGTCAGTGTCAGGGTGAGGTTGCCGCTATCGCGGTGGTTGGATCCTGATCACCTGGTGTCTGGCTCGTAGTCTCCCTGCCGCCTTCGGGTTGGCGTGCATGCGTTTTGTCGGCATCAGGTGTGAAGGACCGGCCGGCGTGACTTGATAGGAGCGTGGCATCGCCCCCACTGAGGTTTGTCCGCCGACCGGCCCAACCGTCACCTCACAGTGAAGGAGGCAACCACCATGGTTGTTGTTGGAGCCGATGTACACAAGCGCACCCACACGTTTGTCGCGGTCGACGAGGCCGGGCGCAAGCTGGGCGAGAAGGTCGTCAAAGCGACCACGGCGGGTCATGCCGACGCGGTGATGTGGGCCCGGGAACGTTTCGGCGCCGAGGTGGTGTGGGCGATCGAGGATTGCCGGCATTTATCGGCGCGCCTGGAACGCGACCTGTTGCGGCTTCGACCAGTCGGTGGTGCGGGTGCCGCCGAAGTTGATGGCCCAGACCCGGGCCAGCGCACGCACGCGGGGCAAGTCTGACCCGATTGATGCGTTAGCAGTTGCGCGGGGCTATCTGCGTGAACCTGATCTGCCGGTGGCCTCTCATGACGAGGTCTCGCGGGAGCTCAAGTTGTTGGTCGATCGTCGGGAAGTCCTTGTGGCTCAACGCACGGCCACCATCAATCGGTTGTTGTGGCGAGTGCACGAGCTTGATCCTGAGCGCGCGCCGAAGGCCCGTTCGCTGGATCTGCCCAAGCACCGCCGCATCTTGAACGACTGGCTGGCGACGATGTCTGGGCTGGTCGCCGAGTTGGCCCGCGACGAGCTGGCCGACATCACCCGGCTCACCGAGACCATCAACAGCTTGACCAAACGCATCGGCCAGCGAGTCCGTCCCCTCGCCCCGGCCTTGCTTGCTCTTCCGGGCTGTGGTGAGCTGACCGCCGCCAAACTGATCGGAGAGACCGCCGGGGTCACTCGCTTCACCCGCGAGGCGGCCTTCGCCCGGCACGCCGGTGTGGCGCCGGTCCCGGTGTGGTCCGGCAACACCGCCGGTCGCGTACGGATGACTCGTTCGGGCAACCGTCAACTCAACGCCGCGCTGCACCGCATTGCTGTCACGCAGATCCGCCTGGATGGCCTGGGCAAAGCCTATTACCGCAAACGCATCGATGCCGGCGACTCCAAAACCGAGGCGCTGCGCTGTCTCAAACGCCGCCTGGCCCGCGTCGTCTTCCACCATCTGACCACCGACCACCACAACCGAATCCAGCCTTGCCAACCGGCAGCGGCTTGACATAGGAGAAACGCATGCAACGGCCGGGGTGGCTCGCCATGGACGTCGTCGCCGTGCTGGTGTTCTGCGCCGCCGGTCGCCGAAGCCACGACGAAGGTCTCAACATCTCCGGCGTCGCGACGACGGCGTGGCCGTTTCTGTCCGGGACCGCGGTCGGGTGGGTGGCGTCCCGGGCCTGGCGGCGGCCGACCGCCGTGGCCCCCACCGGGGTGGTGGTCTGGCTGTGCACGGTGGCGGTCGGCATGCTGCTGCGCAAGCTCACCTCGGCGGGAGTTGCGGCCAGTTTCGTAGTCGTGGCCGCTTCGGTCACGGCGGTGTTGTTGCTGGGCTGGCGAGCGATCGCCCGGGCGATCCTGCGCCGTCGCGCGGACACATAGCGAACGATGGCACGGGCGGCCGGCGACAACTGGGATCCGGCGACCGGCGTCGGGGTCACCGCGACGTTCGGTGCGGTGGCACGGGCCGTCGCCTCCGGAAAAGGGCTGATCGACGACCCGTTCGCCGAGCCGTTGGTCCGCGCCGTCGGGCTGGAGTACTTCGTCCGGCTCATCGACGACATGCGATTCGCGGCTGACGGCGGGGGCAAAGCCGTCACCACGGGCGTCATCGACCTCCTCGCGGCCCACACCCGGTTCCTGGACCAGTTCCTGGCGGATGCGGGCAGGGCCGGCATCCGCCAGATGGTCATCCTCGCGTCCGGCCTGGACACGCGGCCCTACCGGTTGTGGTGGCCGCGGGACACGACGGTCTACGAGATCGACCGGCCCGACGTGCTGGAATTCAAGACCGAAGTGCTGCGCGGGCTGGGCGCCGCGCTGACGGCGAACCGGTGCGCGGTCGGCATCGACCTTCGTCAGGATTGGCTGGCAGCGCTTCGCCGGGTCGGCTTCGAACCGGCCAGGCCCACGGCCTGGATCGCCGAACAGCTGCTGGTCGGCTACCTGCCGCCCGACGCGCAGAAGCGGTTGGTGAATCACGTGACCGAAGTGAGCGCCCCGGGCAGCCGGTTCGCGGCCGACCACATGCCCGCGTGGACGCCGGAGCACCTGGACGCCGGCCGGGCGTTCGTCGAAGGCTGGCGGCGCCAGGGCCTGGACGTCGACCTCGCCAGCCTGACGTACCCCGGCGAGTACCGCTACGTCCCCGACCACCTGCGGGCCCACGGCTGGGAGGTTGCCGAACGCGATGTCGTGGGCATGCTCACCGCGATGGGCCTGCCCGAGCTGTGGCGGGGCGATGCCGACGACATGAAAGTCGTCCCGCGGTACGTCACCGCCAGGCGGCCCTGATTTCGGTGCCCGTCCGCCGTCCAATGGTATTTAAGATAATTAACAGTTAATTAAGTTACCAATCCCCCCCGAACTTCGAACTTCTTGGGGCGTAACGTCGTGACCAATTCGTGACACGCGGGCGCGCCAGGGTTAGGGGTAGTGGGCGAGTGGTCCTTATCGGTGGTCGTTCCCAATGACGACGACGATGCTCAAGCCCCGCGCCCCGCGCGTGACCGGGCGCCACCGCCGGCGCCGCGACCCGTTCGCTTCGCTTGCCCGGATGGCGCTGTCCTCGCCGCGACGGGTCATCGCGATCGCGGTCCTCCTCATGGCCGGCGCGGCGGTCTTCGGCCTGCCCGCCGCGACCAGCCTGTCCGGGGGCGGGATGGTGGACCCCACATCGGAGTCCGCGCGCGCGTCGGCGCTGCTGGCTCAGAAGTTCCACCGGGGCGAGATGGAGATGTTGCTGCTGGTGAGCTCGGACCGTGGCGTCAACGACGGTGCGGCGAAGTTGGCGGGCACCGACATCGTGCGCCAGCTCGCGCGGTCGCCGTTCGTCACCGGAGTCTCCTCGCCCTGGGATACGCCGACGCCGCCCCCGGGCACCGTGAGCGCCGACGGGAAGTCCGCACTGATCGTGGCCTCGCTCAACGGCGACGAGAACAGCGCACCCAAGCACGCCCAAGCGCTGGCCGACCGGTTGGCGCGCGACCGGGACGGGATCACCGTCCGAGCCGGCGGCCCAGCGGTGCTCTACGCACAGATCAGCCAGCGCACCCAAAAAGACTTGCTCCGAATGGAATCCATAGCCATACCGG
The DNA here is from genome assembly GCA_963824505.1 of uncultured Actinomycetota bacterium. GTDB lineage: Bacteria > Actinomycetota > Actinomycetes > Mycobacteriales > Mycobacteriaceae > Mycobacterium. The sequence continues at coordinate 271,702 of CAWGPS010000003.1, read as the reverse complement.
CGAGCTTCGTCGCGCTGGTCTGGGTGTTCGGCGGCCTGCTGGCAGCGGCCGTGCCCATGGCCGTGGCGGGGTTCGCGATAATGGGCTCGCTCGCGGTGCTGCGTGCGCTGGCGTTGGTGACCGACGTGTCGATCTTCGCGCTGAATGTGGCGGCGGCGCTGGGCATGGCGCTGGCCATCGACTACACGCTGCTGATCATCAGCCGCTATCGCGACGAACTGGCCGACGGTCGGTGCCGCGACGACGCGCTGGTGCGCAGCATGGCGACGGCGGGGCGCACGGTGCTGTTCTCGGCCATGACCGTGGCCCTCGCGCTGGTCCCGATGGTGCTGTTCCCGGTGTACTTCCTGAAGTCGTTCGCCTACGCCGGCATTGCGGTGGTTGCCCTGTCCGCCTTGGCGGCGGTGCTGGTGGCGCCGGCCGTGATCGTGTTGCTGGGCCATCGGATCGACTCGCTCAACGTCCGGCACTTCGCCCGCCGGCTGTTCGGTCGGCCCGAGCCGCCGTCGCGGCCGATTGCCGAGGATTTCTGGTATCGGACGGCGAGAGTCTCCATGCGCCATGCCATTCCGGTCGCCGTGGCGATCGTGGTCGTCTTGCTGGTGCTGGTGGCTCCGTTCTCGCACGTGCGATGGGGCAATCCCGACGAGCGGGTGCTGCCGCCGTCGGCGTCGGCGCGAACCGTGAGCGACGCGATTCGCAGTGAATTCAACGCGGACACCGCGACCGCGGTGACGATCGTCGTACCCGAGATCGGCGAGCCGGCGAAGCCGGAACTCGACGCGTACGCCGCACGGCTGTCCCGGGTGGCCGACGTGACGGCCGTGTCCTCGCCGACCGGCACGTTTGTTGCCGGTGAACGTCGGGGACCGCCGTCGGCTCCCGCGGGATTGTCCGGCGGCAGCGCTTATCTGACCGTCAGCACCGGTGCGCCGCTGTACTCGCGTGCTTCCGAAGCCCAGTTGGATCGCTTGCACGCGGTCGTGCCCCCGGGCGCCCAGGCGGTGCAGATGACCGGAAACGCCCAGAGCAACCGCGATTCCGTCAACGCGATCACGTCGCGGTTGCCCATGGTCTTCGGTTTCATCGCGGTCGTCACGCTCGTGCTGCTGTTCCTGCTGACCGGCAGCGTCGTACTGCCGGTCAAAGCGGTGTTGCTCAACATCCTTTCGCTCACCGCGGCTTTCGGGGCTCTGGTATGGGTCTTTCAGGACGGACATCTCGGCGCGCTGGGTACCACGCCGAGCGGCACGCTGGTCGCCACCATTCCGGCGATGATGTTCTGCATCGCCTTCGGATTGTCGATGGACTACGAGGTTTTCCTGATCTCGCGCATCCGCGAGTACTGGCTGTGCTCGCCCCGAACGCGCGCCGACAACGACGAAAGCGTCGCATTGGGACTTGCGCACACCGGCCGCGTCATCACCGCGGCGGCGCTGTTGATGTCCATCTCGTTCGCCGCGCTGATGACCGCCGACGTGTCGTTCATGCGGATGTTCGGCGCGGGGCTCACGCTCGCGGTCCTGGTCGACGCGACGTTGGTGCGGATGCTGCTGGTGCCGGCCTTCATGCATCTGTTCGGCGGCCTGAACTGGTGGGCGCCGGGGCTGCTGCTGCGGCTGCGCCGGCGCGTCGTCGCCGACGATTCGGCCCCGTTGGTTCGGGCCTAGTCAGCGAGGGCGTTAGATCGTCACGTGATGGCACACCGTCGGCCCCTGCCGGCCGGCTTCGCTTCGTCCCCGCGACCCACGACGACCCGCTGGCGCAGCCCCTGCTGGCCGAGCTCGCCGTCGAGTACGCGGAGCGATACGGCGGCACGCCGACGGCGCACATGGCCTGGTTACCGGTGCCGGCGGCCGAGCTCGCGGCGCCGGACGGCGGCTTGCTGATCGGTGTGCTCGACGGCGTGCCGGTGACCGGTGGTGCGTTTCGGCGGCACGACGCCGACACCGCCGAACTCAAGCGCATCTGGACCGACCGCGAACATCGGCGGCGCGGCTACGCCAGAGAGTTGCTGAACGCCTTGGAGGCTGAGACCGCGGCGCGCGGGTACCGGCGGCTGTACCTGGTCACCGGCAGCCGCCAGCCCGAGGCCGAGGCGCTCTACGACTCGGCCGGATACACCAGGATCTCCGCCGAGCAGCTGCCGTCGTGGGGACCGTTTCACCCGATCGCCTTCGAAAAGATCCTCGGCCAAGGGCTAGCATGACCGGTCAGCTGCATGTGGCCGGTGAAGCGGGTCCGACACGACATCCCGTGCGGAGACGGCGACTAAGCCTGGTCGAGGTCCGGGTGTCAACTGGCGGTCCACGGTCGCTGAACCTCTATAGCGGACGTTGTTGGGCGCGTATCTAATTGCGAGTCGGACATGCCGCTACTGGTGATGCCTAACGGGCGCAATCCACCATCCGCAACGAGCGATATTCCCCGCCAAGGCATTTCGACGCATTCCATGACCTGATCGCGCACGCCGCCAAACGTTTGGACGGGCATCCCGAGGAGATCCGCGAACCGCTCAACCACGTGGAGCCCGGCCAGCCCTGGAAAGCAGGGCGTAGGTCACGTCCAATCAAGGCCCTTCGACTCTACGTGACCCACCGTGGAGCGAGAAGATTCTTACTACGAAGATGGTTAGGAGGGTAAGACCCGTGGGGGCTTTTTGTCGATTGCGCGAGCAGATGTGCATACCAATGCTGATCACCGCGTTCCGGGACATGCAATGGCGACAACGACGCTTCGTCATCGCGGCCGTCGGTACCGGGATGGTTTTCGCGATGACCCTTATCCTCACCGGCATGATGACCGGCACCCGGGTCGAGGCTCAGCGTCTGGTCGACTCGATAGGCATTGACCGCTACCTCATCAAGTCGGGCGCAGTAGGTCCGTTCATCGGTTCGTCGCGGTTTCCGGAGGCGGAAATGCGGGAGGTTGCGGGGCTCCCGGGCGTAGAATCGGCGATCCCGGTGATCTACAGCAACATCATCCTGCAAGATTCGCGCTCACCGGAAAACGTGAATGTCTACGGTTTACCCGAGCAGGCGATGCCCCCGATAGCGGGGGGGCGGGCACCGTCGAATCTCGGTGAGGTTGCCGTGTCGACCACGCTGCGGCGATCCATCGGTGACGACGTCGAGATGGGCTCGCAAAGGCTGCACGTCGTGGGGTTGGTCCACAAGTCGACCACGCTCGCAGGCCAACCCAATGCGTTCGTGACCGTTGCGGAGGCGCAGCGGTTGATGTATTCCAGCCAGAAGGTGATTTCCGCCATCGGTTTGCGTGGCACACCCGCACAAATACCCGCCGGCTATCGCGTCGTGGACCGCCGCATTGCGGTCGATGACATGATCCGTCCGCTGCACATGGCTCGCCTGGCGATGTCGTACCTGGCGATTCTGCTGTGGGCAGTAGCGGCGTCGATTGTGGGATCGCTGATCTATCTGTCTGCGCTGGAGCGCACCCGCGACTTCGCGGTGTTCAAAGCCGTCGGTGTCGCCACTCACTCGGTGCTTGCCGGGCTCATGCTGCAGGCAGTAATCGTCGCGTTGGTCGCGGCGATGCTGGGCGGACTGCTGGCGGTGCTGATCGGCCCGCTGTTTCCGATGCTCGTGGTGGTGACCCCCGCGGCCTTCCTGTCGCTGATGGCGACCGCAGTGGCGATCGGTCTGTTGGCGAGCGTGGCGGGCGTGCGGCGGGCGGTAGCGATCGACCCGGTGCTGGCGTTTGGAGCTGCATAGTCATGTTGGGCAATTCATAATCATGGGTGATCTGCGCATCAAAGACCTCGTCGTCGAATACACCACCGGCGGGGAAGCGTTCCGGGTCATCGACGGCCTGAATCTGGAGGTCACCGCCGGATCGCTGGTGATCGTGTTGGGTCCCAGCGGGTGTGGGAAGACCACGTTGCTGTCGTGTATCGGCGGCATTCTCAGCCCGAGCAGCGGGCGCATCCAGGTCGGCGACATCGACGTCACGACGCTGGACCGCCGCAGCTTGACCACTTACCGGCGCCGCACCGTGGGAATCGTCTTTCAAGCGTTCAACCTGGTGCCAAGCCTCACCGCGCTGGAGAACGTGATGGTGCCGCTGTGGGCGGCCGGGTTCTCGCGGCGGGCGGCGCGCGAACGCGCCGAGGAAATGCTGACTCGCGCCGGGTTGCAGGACCACATGACACGCCGGCCCGGTGACCTCAGCGGAGGCGAGCGGGAACGGGTGGCGGTGGCGCGCGCGATCGCGTCGGATCCGCCACTGATCTTGGCCGACGAACCCACGGCCCACCTCGACTATGCGCGCGCAGAAGGGGTGCTGCGGTTGCTCAGGGAGTTGGCCAGCGGCGAGCGCATCGTCGTGGTCGCCACCCACGACACCCGGATCCTGCCTTTCGCCGACCGCGTAATCAGGCTGACACCGGATGTCAGCACGATCGACTGCGAGCCCGAAACCGTGCGGCTGGCAAGCGGTTCGGTGTTGTTCGAGCAGGGCAGTATGGGGGACCTGATCTACGTCGTCGCCGACGGCGAACTGGAAGTGGTGCGCCAATCGACTGACGGGGCCGAGGAGCTGATCAAGGTCGCGACCCCGGGCGAGTATGTCGGCGATCTCGGGCCGTTGTTCCGCATGGCCCGCTCGGCAACGGTGCGCGCGCGCACCGACGCGATCGTCACCGCCTACACCGTGGAGGCATTCCGCCGACTGCTCGAGACATACACCCAGGGTTGTTCCATCGGACGCCGCGAGATCGCGATGGAGCCGGGAAAAGCGGGTCAAGACGACCGATCTGACGGAGCAACGCCGATGTCGCGTTTTCGTGAAAAGGCCGACACCCCAGGCCTGATAGAGGGAGCGAGATGAGCGCCGCCGACGGCCACTATGTCAAGCGCGTAGAAGATAACACTGAATTCGGCTGGGAACCACCGGATTACGCGTTGCTTACCGCGCCGACGCTTGTCGAGCAGTTGAATCACCGGGCCGCGCGTTATCGGGATGACCTTGCCTTCATCTTCTCTCGCGATGGTGAGGAAAAAGAAGTCAGCCGGCTGAGCTATGCGGAACTGGACGCCCGCGCGCGGCGGATAGCGTCGAGCCTGCAACGGCAGGGCGCCGCGGGTGAGCGCGTCCTGGTCGTGTGCCCGCCGAGCCTGGACTTCATCGCCGGCTTGTATGGGTGTCTTTACGCCGGAGCCATCGCCGTACCGGTGCATCCGCCGGTGCGCGATCACCTGGTGCCGCGCGTCGAGTCGATCCTCGCGGACGCGGAACCGGTCTTCGCGCTGACGAACGTCGAGATGCAGTCGAGGATCAAGACCACGGTGGACGGTCTGGTCAAGGGGCGTCCGTTGCGGTGGTCCGTCACCGACGAGGCCGGCGACGGCCGGGAGTGGGTTCCGCCGGACATCGACGCAAACACCGTCGCGATGGTGCAGTACACCTCGGGGTCCACGGCTTCACCGAAAGGTGTTGTGCTGTCGCACGGCAACCTCGTCCACAACCTGGAAACAATCCGCCGGACGTGGAGGTCGGGATTCGACAGGCTCGGATACGGCGTCTTCTGGTTGCCGCCCTACCACGACATGGGCCTGATCGGCGGCATCCTCGAGACGATTTACGTCGGCGGTACTTCCGCCCTCATGCCACCGAACGCGTTCATCAAACGCCCGATGCGGTGGCTGGAAGCGATGTCCCGGCATCGCGCCATGATCACCGCCGCCCCCAACTTCGCCTACGACCTGTGCGTCGAACTCAGCACCCCTGAGCAGCGTGCGGCGCTCGATCTGTCCAACTTGACGACGGCCATGTGCGGCGCGGAGCCGATACGCAGCGCGACCCTGCAGAATTTCGCCGAGGCCTTCGCCCCGGCGGGTTTTCGGCCCGAGTTCTATTACCCGGTGTACGGGCTGGCGGAGGGGACGCTGCTGGTCTCCGGCGGGTCGGACTCGCCGGTGCCGGTGGTTCAACACATAGACCGGATCGCGCTGGGCGAACGCCGGGTCGTCGAGGCCGCGGCGGAAGAGCCGACCGCCCTGACGTTGGTCGGTAGCGGTCGGCCGCAAGGCGACCAGGAGGTCATCATCGTCGACCCGGAAACCCGACTGCCGTCCGGGCCGGACGATGTCGGTGAGATCTGGGTCGCCGGACCCAGTGTCGCACAAGGTTACTGGGGAAGGCCCGAACAGACCGAAGAGGCATTCTCGGCGCATCTCGCGGACAGCGGGCGCGGCCCGTTCCTCCGCACCGGGGACCTGGGGTTCTTTCGCTCCGGCGAGTTGTTCATCACGGGACGCCGCAAGGACCTCATCATCATCCGCGGCACCAATCACTACCCCGAGGATATCGAGCTGACCGTGCAGGCCTGCCATCCGGCGCTGATGCGCGGCCGGGGTGCGGTCTTCTCGGTTTCGCTCGGACCGGATGCCGCCGAACGTCTCGTTGTCGTGCAGGAAGTCAACCACTTTCAGCTCGGTGAGGCCGAGCTCACCGGAATCATGGACGCGATCCGGACCGCGGTCACCGAGCACCATGAGATCGGAGTAGACGCCGTTATTCTGGTGGAGCCGTTGAAGATTCCCACCACCTCCAGTGGCAAGATCCAGCGGTCCGCTTGCAAGCAGCAGTTCCTTGACGGCGAACTCGCGGTCGTCGTTGAATGGCGCGCACCGCGGCCCGGCTCTTCGGCCGCCTCGCCGGAACAGAGCGCGCGCAGTGCCGAGGAGATCGCGGACTGGTTCGTCTCCCAGCTCTCGCGTGAACTCGGCATACCGGCAAAGGATATCGACCCAACCCGTCCGTTCGCCTACTACGGCCTCGATTCCGTCCATGCCGTCCGGCTGACAGCAGAATTGGAATCCTGGCTGGGACAAGAACTTTCGCCCACACTCGCCTACGAATACCCAACGATCGACCTGCTTTCGCGTCATCTGGCCGGGGAGGAGGCTCCTGCCGGCGTCCCCGCCGCCGCACCGGCCGGGGCACCCGTCGCGGACGAGCCGATCGCGATCGTCGGCATCGGCTGCCGGTTTCCGGGGGCCGACGGGCCCGCGGCCTTCTGGCGGGAGCTATCGGACGGCGTGGACGCGATCAGCGAGATACCGCCTGACCGCTGGGACGTCGATGCCTTCTACGACCCGGATCCGTCCGTGCCGGGCACCGCGGTCACCCGACGGGCGGGTTTCGTGCCCGGAGTCGACCTGTTCGACTTCCAGTTCTTCGGCATCTCGCCGAAGGAGTCGGAGCAAATGGACCCCCAGCAGCGTCTGCTCCTCGAGGTGGCCTGGGAGGCATTGGAAGACGCCGGGCAGGTGCCGGAGCGGCTTGCCGGCAGTGACACCGGCGTATTCGTCGGGATCTCCACCAACGACTACTCAACTATGCGGGCCGGTGACCTCCGGCTTGTCGGCGCCTACACGGGCACCGGGAACGCGTTGAGCATCGCCGCAAACCGGCTCTCCTACTTCTACGACTTCCACGGACCGAGCATCGCAATCGACACCGCGTGCTCGTCGTCGTTGGTCGCCGTCCACCTCGCTTGCCGCAGCCTGCGCGACGGCGAATGCACAGTGGCCCTGGCCGGAGGCGTGAACATCATCCTGTCGCCGGCGCTCATGATCAACTTCACCAAGGACAACTTGATAGCTCCCGACGGCCGCTGCAAGGCTTTCGATGCCAGCGCGGACGGCTTCGGACGGGGGGAAGGCGCCGGGATCGTCGTCCTCAAACCGCTCAGTCGGGCGCTGGCTGACGGCGACCCGATCTATGCGGTGATCCGCGGCACCGCCATCAACCAGGACGGCCGGACGAACGGGCTGCTCGCACCCAACCGGCAAGCGCAGGAAGCTGTGCTGGCCGCGGCGTACCGCCGCGCCGGCCTTTCCCCCGGCACCGCCCAGTACATCGAAGCGCACGGCACCGGGACATTGGTCGGCGACGCAATCGAGGCGAACGCCCTGGGTACCGTCCTGGCGGACGGTCGCCCGCCGGGCAGCCAGTGCCTGATCGGCTCGGTCAAGACCAACATCGGCCACCTCGAGGCGGCGGGCGGAGTGGCCGGGCTCATCAAGGTTGCGTTGTCGTTGCGGCACAGGGCGATCCCGCCGAGCCTGAACTTCGCCGAGCCCAACCCCGAAATCCCCTTCGACAGGCTGCCGATGCGGGTGGCGCGGACCCTCACCCCGTGGCCGGAGAACGGTGGGCGAGCGGTCGCAGGTGTCAGCGCGTTCGGCTTCGGCGGCACCAACGCGCACGTCGTCCTCACCGAAGCCCCGCAGGTTCGCGTCACCGCTGCTGGGCACGGCACGACAACAGATCGAGCCGAGTTGCTGCCACTTTCCGCGCGGTCCCCCGAGGCCCTGGTCGCACTGGCCGGCCGGTATGAGTCGGCGCTGGCATCCGGGCTGGGGCTCGCCGACCTGTGCTACACGGCCGGTGCCCGCCGCGGGCACTACGAGCACCGGTTATCCGTGGTCGCAGACTCTCCTGCCGCAATGGCGGACTCGTTGGACGCCTACCGGCACGGGCGGTCGGGGCCGGGGATCTCCGTCGGAGAGTGCCGTCCCGGTCAGCGACCCGACGTGGTCTTCGTCTTCCCCGGCCATGGCTCGCAGTGGCACGGCATGGGACGGCGACTGCAGACCGAGGAGCCGGTGTTCCGCGAGGCCTTGACCGCGTGCGACCGCGCGCTCGAGCCCTATCTGGGAAGCTCAGTGCTCGAGGCGCTGGCCAAGGACGAGGCACTCACCGAAGTCGGCCTGGCCCAGCCCGCGATATTCGCCATCCAGGTCGCGCTGGCCGCGCTGTGGCGCTCATGGGGGGTCGAGCCCTCCGCGGTGGTGGGGCACAGCATGGGTGAAGTCGCGGCGGCGCATGTCGCCGGTGCGCTGAGCCTCGAAGATGCCGCACGGGTGATCTGCACTCGGGCCCTGATGCTCCGAACCGTGCGTGGCCGCGGAACGATGATGGCGGCCGAGCTCACCCTCGCCGAAGCGGAGGAGCTCATCGCCGGCCGGGATAGCCAGGTAGCGATCGCCGGAAGCAACAGCCACAAATCGACGGTGTTGTCCGGGGATCAAACGGTTTTGGCCGACCTGATGGCGGTGCTGCAGGAGCGCGACCGGTTCTGTCGGTGGATCGACGTCGATGTTGCCGCCCACAGTTCGCAGGTGGACCTGTTGACCCCCGCCTTGCGCGCCGGCCTTGCCGGACTGGGGGTGACCGCACCAGCGATCCCCATGTACTCCGCGCTGACCGGCGATCTGCTGACCGACCGCCTGCCCGACGCCGATTATTGGGCACAGAACCTGCGCTCGCCGATGCACTTCTCCACTGCGCTGCGGAAGATGCTGGACCGTGGGCACGACTCGATCGTCGAGATCAGCCCGCACCCGGTCCTGCTGACCGCTGTGCGCGAAGACGCCGATGACATGGGGCTGAGTTGCACCGCGCTGCCCTCCATGCGCCGCGACGACGGGAGCCGGGCGACCGCGCTGGAGTCGCTCGGCATCCTCTATACCCATGGTCAGCCGGTCGACTGGGAGCAGCTGTACCCGCCCGGCAGCCACTGCGTAGCCGCACCGACCTACCCCTGGCAGCGTGTTCGTTCCTGGGTGGACATCGGGACGGTTACCGCGCCTGCCCACGGCGAATCGACGGAGGCGGCGAGGGCGCGCGAATTGATGTACCAGCTACGGTGGCAGCCCGCATCCATCCCGTCGGAGCGGGAAGGGTCGAGCCGGCCGGTCGAAGCCGGAAGCTGGCTCATCCTGGGCGACGGCGGAGTCACCACCGACACGCTCCGGGACCACCTCGAATCGCATTCGCAGACATGTGTGCTGGTACAGCCGGGACTCGACTTCGAGCGTCTCACCCCGGACACGTACCGTCTCGACCCGGCGCAGCCTGAACACTTCAGGCAGCTGCTCGAAGACGCGTTCACCGACGAGCGCCCACCGTGCCGCGGCGTCGTGCATCTGTGGGACCTGCTGGCCACACCGCCGGCCGACACGTCGACCGAGTCGCTGGAGTCCGACACCACCCTGGGCCCGGTCAGCGCGCTGCATCTCGTGCAAGCGCTGGCGCTGGCCGGCTGGCAGGCCCCGCCGCGGCTGTGGCTGGTGACCGGTGGGGTGCAGGTGACAGATACCTCCGAAACCGGCACCGAATCCGTGTCGATCGCCCAGGCCCCGGTGTGGGGGCTGGGCCGCACCATCGACCACGAGCACCCGGAACTGCACTGCACCTTGATCGACTTGTCCGCGGGGGACAGCCCGGACGAGGCACGGGAAGAGGCCGAGGCGCTCTTCCGGGAGGTGTGGGCGGATGACCGCGAGGACGAGGTGGCGCTGCGGGGCAGCCGCCGCTACATCGGGCGGCTCACCCGCTACGACGAGGCCAGAGCCGCCGAAACTCCGGCCTTCAAGGCGGAAGCCACCTATCTTGTCACCGGCGGACTCGGGGAGCTCGGGCTCGTGGTGGCCGCGTGGATGGCTGAGCAAGGCGCCCGGCATCTGGTGTTGATGGGACGTGGCGAAGCCTCGGCATCGGCGCAGGAGAAGCTGGACGCGCTGCGAGCGGCCGGCACCGAGGTGATCGTCGCGCGGGGCGACGTCACCAAGCCCGACGACGTTGCCGCGGTGCTCGGGTCGATCGCCGAGTCGATGCCACCGCTTCGCGGTGTCGTACATGCGGCCGGGATCGCCGACGATGCCATCGTGCAACGCCTCGACGAGGCGAAACTCCGCAAGGTCATGGCGCCCAAGGTTCAAGGCGCCTGGAACCTGCACACGCTCACGAAAGACGCGGAGCTCGAATTCTTCGTCCTCTTTTCGTCGGCCGCGTCACTGCTTGCCCCACCGGGGGGCGCGAACTACGCGGCAGCGAACGCCTTCCTGGACGCGTTGGCGTGGCATCGCCGCGCCGAAGGCCGGCCGGCGTTGAGCGTCAACTGGGGGCCATGGGCTGAGCTCGGCTTCTTCACCCGGTCTGAGCTGCAGGACTACTTTGCCCAATTCGGAGTCCAGCCCATACCTGCGGCCAAATGCCTGCGAGCCCTGTCGAGTTTGCTGGCACAGTCAGCCACGCAGGCCGCGGTCCTGCACATCGACTGGGCCCGGTGGCGCCCGGAGGCACACCCGCCGATGCTCGGGGAGCTTCGCGCCGCCTCGGGCGATAAGGCGGAAGGTCGTGCGTCCGGTCCGGGAAGCGGCCTCTTCGACGCGCTGCAGGGCGCGACACCCGAGGAGCGCCAGGGGATGCTCGAGTCGTACCTGCGTGAGCTCGTTGCCGGCAAACTCGGTCTGGCCCCGTCGGCGCTGGACATTCAAGCACCCCTCAACAGGCTCGGCGTCGACTCGCTCATCACGTTGGACCTGCGCATGCAGGTGGAACGCGACCTGGGCGTCGTCGTGCCGGTCACCCGGCTGCTGGAGGGGCCGAGCGTGGCCACCCTCGCCGGTTGGCTCCGCGACCACCTGCCCGAGGCAGCGGCCGGCGCATCCGCTACGCAGCCCGGCCCGGCGCCGCGGGCGACCGCTCCGGAGGACAACGCACCGCAGGAACCGGGCGGTATCGACCTGCTCACGCAAGTACCCGAGCTTTCCGATGATGCCGTGGAAGAACTGCTCCAAAAGGTCTTGGCCGAACGAGACGAGCGAGAGTTTGCCGTGATAAGGAAGGTACTGATGACTGACAAGTCCACCGACATCTCGCGTCTGTCTCCTGAGAAAAAGCGTGCGCTGCTGTCCAAGCTGCTCATGGAGAAAGCGGAGGCGTCGGCCTCGGTGTATCCGTTGTCGTATGGACAGCGCTCCATGTGGTTCATCCATAAGCTCGCGCCGGACAGCGCCGCCTACACCATCACGTATGCCGGGCGGATCAGCGGCCAGCTCGAGGTGCCGGCGCTGGAGCGCGCGGTCCAGGCGCTCGTCGACCGCCATGCCGTGCTGCGGACCACCTACGCCGAGCGCGATGGGCAACCGGTCCAGCTCGTTCATCCACAATGGCCGGTGCTGATCGCCCGCCACCAGCTCGGTCCCGATCAGTCCGAGCTAGACGAGTGGATCCGCCGGGAGACCGATCGTCCTTTCGACCTGTACACCGGTCCGGTGATGCGCGTAACGCTGCTTGAGCGCACACCCGAGGACCATGTCCTGCTGTTGGCTCTGCATCACATCGCCGTGGACTTCTGGTCCATCGACGTCATTCTCGACGAGCTGGGCCTGCTCTACGCCGCCGAGCACGGCGCTGCTCCGCCTCCGCCGCCGGCGGAAAGCTTCGTCGACTACGCCGACCAGCAGACCCGGATGCTCGCAGGTGCCGAAGGCGAGGAGCTCTGGGCCTACTGGCGCGAGCAGTTGGCCGGCGACCCACCCGTCCTGCAATTGCCCACCGACCGGCCGCGACCGGCCGTCCAGACCTACCCGGGCGCCGTACACCGCTTCACCCTCGACGAAACGGTGACGGCCGGGCTCAAGCAGTTGGGCCGGAGCGTGGGCGCGACGCCTTACATGACACTGCTGGCGGCCTACGCCGTACTGCTGCACCGGTACAGCGGCCAGGGCGACCTGATCATCGGCTCACCTTTCGCGTGCCGTGACCGGGCCGCGCTCGAGGATCTGGTCGGCTACCTCACCAATCCACTGGCGCTGCGCGCCGACCTGCACGACGATCCGACGTTCACGGTCTTGCTCGGCCGCATCAAGGACACCGTGCAGGGCGCCCTCGAACACCAGGACTATCCGTTCCCGCTGCTCGTCGAGCGGCTTCAGCCGGTGCGCGACGCTGCCCGCACGCCGCTGTTCCAGGTCGCGTTCACCTGGGAACAAACGCGTCGCTTCTCCGACGAGCCCGGCCCTGGACACGGTGGGCTGCCGCTGCAAACTCTCCACATCGCACAAGGCGGTGCGCCGTTCGATCTCATGACGGAGATAGGGGAACGCGGCGGGAAGCTGTTCGGCCTGATGCAGTACAACACCGACCTATTCGATGCCACCACGATGGAACGGATGGCCGGGCACTTCGCCAGCCTCCTCGGCGGCATCGTCGCCGATCCCGGCCGGCCGGTCTCGCAGCTGCCGCTGCTCACGGCGGAGGAGCTCCATCAGCTGGCTGCATGGAACGAAACCGAGGTCACCTACGACGCCCCGGCCTGCCTGCACGACATCGTGGCGGCAACCGTCGCACGCGTTCCGGACGCCGTCGCGGTGACGTTCGATGACCGCGAGTTGACCTATGCCGAACTCGACGGCCGGGCCAACGACCTGGCACACCGGCTGCGGCAGCTCGGCGTGGGCCCCGACACGATCGTGCCGGTCTTGATGGACCGCTCCGAGGATCTGGTGGTGGCACTGCTGGCCGTCCTGAAGGCAGGGGGCGCCTTCCTGCCGCTGGACTCGACGCAGCCGTCGCAGCGCATGGCCGCGATGCTGGCCGACGTTGCGGACACGCCGGCCTGTGTCACCCACGAGCGCCACCTGGCGCTCCTGCCGCCGGAATTCACCGGTCACCGGATCTGCCTGGACCAGCCCTCGGCGCCATCGGGCGAGGATGCGACGTCCGCTCCCGTCGTTGCGACGACCTCGGCGAACCTCGCCTATGTCATCTACACGTCCGGTTCCACCGGTAAGCCGAAGGGATGCCTCAACACCCACGCCGGGATCCGTAACCGGCTGCTGTGGATGCAGGACGAGTACCGGCTTACCGGCGACGACCGCGTGCTGCACAAGACCCCGGTGAGCTTCGACCCGTTCGTCTGGGAGATCTTCTGGCCGCTGATCGTGGGCGCCCGTGTGGTCATCGCAAAGCCGGAGGGCCACAAGGACGCCGCATACGTGGTCCAGACCATCGCCGAACAGGGCGTCACCACCATGCATTTCGTGCCGTCGATGATGCGCCGCTTCCTCGCCGAGCCCGGCGTCGCCAGGTGCACCACGCTGCGCCAGGTGTTCTGCAGCGGCGAGGCCCTGCCGTACGACCTGCGGGACCACTTCCTGGCCGCGCTGGACGCCGAGCTCTACAACCTCTACGGCCCAACCGAGGCCGCGATCGATGTCACCCACTTCCACTGCCAACGCGGCGACTCCGGCACGCTGGTGCCGATCGGGCGACCGATCGCCAACACCCGCGCGCACATTCTGGACACCCATCTGCAACCGGTGCCGGTAGGTGTGCCCGGCGAGCTGTTCATCGGCGGTGTCGGGCTCGGGCGCGGCTACCTCAACCGCCCCGACCTGACCGACGCCGTTTTTGTCCCCGACCCGTTCGCCGGCGATTCCGGGGACCCCGGCCGGCGGCTCTACCGCACCGGCGACCTGACCAGGTATCTGCCCGACGGCAACATCGACTACCTGGGACGCCTCGACTTCCAGGTGAAGATCCACGGCTTCCGGATCGAGCCGGGCGAGGTGGAGGCCGCGGTGGCGGCACACCCCGCGGTGTCCGAGGCCGCGGTGGTGACCAGAACCGACAGCCGCGGAAACACCATGCTTGTCGCCCATATCGTGGCGGCCGACGGCGCCGCGCCGTCGACAGCGGAGTTGCGCCGCTTCCTGCTGGAGATGCTTCCGGCCGCCATGGTGCCGGCCGTCTTCGAGGCGACGGACGCGCTGCCGCTCACATCGAGCGGAAAGGTGGACCGCAAGGCGTTGATGGCAGCCGCCGGCGCAACGGCGTCGCAGGCGCCGGCGTTCGTCGCTCCGCGCACGCGCACCGAGCAGGTGCTCGCCAAGATCCTGTGTGAGGTACTGGGTCTGGAACGGATCGGCGTCAACGACGATTTTTTCGCTCTCGGTGGTGCCTCGACCCAGGCGCTGGAGGTCGCGACGCGGGCGCAAGCGGCCGGCCTGCCACTGCGACCGGAGTCCCTGTTCGTGTACGGCACGATCGCCGAGCTTGCCGCCGAATACGGGCACGTCGCCGAGGATCGCCCGGCCGACCAGGAAAGCCCCGCCGAGCCGGTCGTCACTGCGCCTCAACCTGAACCGGCGCCATCCAAACCCGCCGAGAAGCGCAACACGGTGATCGAAAGCCTCGGGGTGTACCTCCCGGCGCGGACGGTTTCGACCGAGACGGTCATGGCGGAGTGCGTCAACGAGATCCACATACCGCTGGAACGGCTGACCGGCATCAAGAACCGACGGGTGGCCGGCGAGGACGAGTTCTCGATCGACCTCGCCAGGAAGGCGGCGGAGGACTGCCTAGCCCGGTCGAGCTATCGGCGCGAGGAGATCGACCTGGTCATCGCCTGCAACATCTCCCGCCTCGACGGACTCGGGCACAGGTTCACCTTCGAGCCCGCCACCGCCTCGCGGCTGCGCCATCAATGCGGGCTCGTCAACGCGCTGGCGTTCGACATCAGCAACGCTTGCGCCGGAATGTTCACCGGGATCACCGTGGCGGACGCTTTCTTGCAGACCGGACTCGTTCGGAGCGCCATGGTGGTCAGTGGCGAATACATCAGCCACCTCACCGAGACCGCGCAGAAGGAAATCGAGGGGCCGATGGACCCGCGCCTTGCCTGCCTGACTCTGGGTGACGCCGGCGCGGCGGTGATTCTGGAGCGTGGGCCCAACAACCGGGTCGGCTTCCACGACATCGACATCAGCACCGTCAGTCGGTACGCCAAACTGTGCATCGCCAAGGCGACCAAGGGCCCGGGCGGCGGCGCCATCATGGTCACCGACTCCGTCACGCAGACCGCGGTGGCGGTCAAGCATTCGATCCCCTACGCCCTTGGGGTGATGCAGCGGCACGGGTGGCGCCCGGAAACCTGTGACCACCTGCTGATGCACCAGACGTCGGAGTCGTCCATCAACGACGCGGTCGCCGCCATCAACCGCATGTTCGGGGAAGGCGCAGCCCACCGGGGTAACACCATCTACAACCTGGCCGAGCGGGGCAACACCGCCACCACGACCCATTTCGTCGCGCTATACGACTACATCCTGAGCAACCGGATCAACTCCGGAGACAACGTGGTCTTTTCCATCACCGGCTCCGGACAGACCGTCGGTGCCGCGCTGTACACGTTCGACGACCTGCCCGACCGGATGCGCCGAGGGGCCGGCGGCCAGCACAGCCACGGCACTGGCACAGACGCCCACCGCACCGAGATACCGGCGACGCCGCGCCTGCGCATCGACAGCGTCGGTGTGGCTCCCACCGGGCAATCCGGGCCTCCGGACTCGGTACAGCTCGCGGTGCAAGCGGCAACGACGTGCCTTGACCGCAGCAGCCTGGACCGGTCAGCAGTCGACCTGATCCTCCATACCGGCGTCTACCGCAACGACTTCCTCAGCGAACCGTCCGTTGCCTCGCTCGTCGCCGGCGAACTGGACATCAACAGCGACGTGCAGTCCCCGGACGGGCCCAAGACCCTCGCCTTCGACGTCCTCAACGGCGCGGTCGGCTTCCTCAACGCCTGCCACGTCGCCGCCGGAATGATCGGGGCGGGAAAGGCCGAACATGCGATGGTCGTGGCCGCGGAGATAGAAAACAACACACCGGAAAGCGGCTATCCGTTGAATGGCATCAGCCAGACGGGCTCGGCCATCCTGCTCAGCCGAAGCGACGCCACCGGAGGTTTCGGCCGATTCGTCTTCCAGCAGCACCCGGAGTACCGCGGGGCGCTCGCCACCTACACGCAGGAGCGGGACGGGCAGACCTTTCTGCAGGTCGACCGCGACCCCAACCTCGCCGCCATCTACCTGAGCTGTATCCCCTCCGCCGTCAAGGAGCTCCTGATGCAGGAGGGACTGGACCCCGCCGACATCGCGGTCGTGCTCCCGCCGTATCTGCCCGCCGCGGTACTTGACGAACTGGCCGCCCAGATCGGCATCCCGAGATCACGTTTCGTGGACGTCGCCGCCGAACTCGACCCGTTCACCTCGTCGGTGCCGTACGGGCTGGAGCAGGCCCGGCAGCGCGGGCTGGCACGGCCGGGCGACACCGCGCTGATCGTGACGGTCGGCTCGGGTGTCCAGGTCGGCTGCGCCACTTACCGCTTCTGATCCCCATGCTGGCATTCGTCACCGGAGGAACCGGTTTCGTCGGGTCGAACCTGGTGGCCGCCTTGATCGACCGGGGGATCGGTGTCCGTGTGCTGCGGCGACCAACCTCGTCGGTGGCCGCGCTCGAGGGCCTGGCCTTCGAAAGCTGTTTCGGCGACGTGCTGGACGGTGTCGACACGCTCGCCGCCGCGATGGAAGGCTGCAGCTGGGTGTTCCACACCGCGGCGATCTCTGACTACTGGCGCTACCGCGGGCGTAAGCGCCTCTACCGCACCAACGTTGAGGGTACCCGCAACATGCTGGCCGCCGCGTTTCGCGCCGGTGTGCAACGGTTTGTCCTGACGAGCTCGCTCGCCGCGCTGGGCGTACCGGAACCCGGGCAGGAACTCACCGAGGCCGACCACTTCAACCTACCTCCGCGCAGGTTCCCGTACGGCTACAGCAAGCACCTCGCGGAACGCGAGCTGCGCGACGCGGTCGACGCGGGCCTTTCGGCCGTGGCGGTCAATCCGTCGGTCGTGATCGGGCCGGGCGATGTCAACCGCACCGAAAGCGCGATGTTCGTTCAGGCCGCGCAGGGACGGCTGCGGGCCGCCGCGCCCGGCGGCACCAACTTCATCGCCGTCGGCGACGTGGTGCAGGGGCACATCGCCGCCGCCGAACGGGGACGCGTCGGTGAGCGGTACATCCTGGCCGGCGACAACGTGAGCTTCCGCGATGCTTTCGCCACCGTGTGCGACATTGCCGGGCAGCCCGGGCCGGCGGTCGTTCTTCCGCGGTGGACCATACCGGTGGCGGCAGCCGCTGTGGGCGCCGCCCGCTTCGTGATAGGACCTCGCCTGCCCGTCGACGGGAAGCAGATGCGGCTGTCGTCAGCTTGTATCTACGCCAACGGCAGCAAGGCCCGCACCGAGCTGGGTGTGCCCTGCACGCCGTTTCGCACCGCCGCCCAGAGCGCCTATGACTGGTACCTCGAAAACCATTACCTATCAAGACAGGCCGCCATTCCCGAGACACGAAGTCGGCAATGACACCAACGAGCCATGTGGTGCCCGGGTTCACCGGCGACGTGGTCTCTCCCGAAAGCGCCGCGTACGACTCGGCGCGGCAGGTCTTCAACGGCCTGATCGACAAGCGGCCAAGCGTTGTGCTGCGCTGCCGATCCCGTGCGGACATCGTCGCCGCCGTCCGCTACGCCGTCGGCTCCGGAGCCGAGATCGCGGTGCGGTGCAGCGGCCACAGTGTCGCAGGACACTCATCGACCGATGGCGGCATCCTTATCGACCTGTCCCTGATGCGCCGCGTGGTCGTTGACCGCGAGCACCGGATCGCGGTCATCGAGCCCGGCGCGACGTGGCGCGACATCGACCAGGTCACCGCCCGCGACGGCCTGGCCTGCCCCGGCGGGGTGGTGTCATCGACTGGCGTGGGAGGGTTCACGCTTGGCGGCGGCGTCGGCTGGTTGTCCCGGGCATACGGATTGGCCTGCGACAACTTGGTCGCCGCGGAACTCGTGCTCGCCACCGGAGAGGTGCTGTACGTCAGTGAGGCGGAGAACCCGGAGGTGCTCTGGGGGCTGCGCGGCGGCGGCGGCAACCTTGGGGTGGTGGCGCACTTCGTGCTCAACCTGCATCCGGTCGATCACGTCGTCGGGGGCGTGCGGGCCTACGACGACACCGACGCCACGGCCGTGCTCGAACACTTCCGCGCCCAGATGGACAACGCCGACGACCACCTCGCCTCCCTCGTCGACTTCGGCACCGAGGAGAGTTCAGGACGCCGCCTGGTCACGATCCTCGCCTGCTCGACGGCGCCCGACGAAGTCGGTCAGGCCGCTACGGGTGCGCTGCTGCGGGTCGGCGGTGCCACCTCCGAAGCGGTGATGTCGCTGCAGCGTGAAATCGCCTATCCCACTTGGCAGCAGGTCCTCGACCACACCGCCCCGTACGGCCGGTTGAACTATTGGAAGTCGATTTTCCTCGAGGAGCTGTCCGACGAGGCCATCCGGCGGATCGCGTTGCTCGGGTCAACGTCGCCCCGCGCCGCAAACTCATCTGCACCTCATCCGGCTCGGTGGCTTCCCCAGCCGCGTTCCGCCCGAGGCGACAGCCTTTTCGGCCCGCGATCATCCCTACATCGTCCATCTGATCACCACGTGGACCGACCCCGCTGCCACCGGAGAATGTAAGTCATGGGCCGATGAGGCGCTACGAAGCTCTGCGTCCCCTTGGTCCGTCAAGCGCGTATCTCAACTTCGTCGGCGATGAAGGGCGCGCCCGCATCCGGGCGAGCTTCGGTGAGGTCAACTACCGGCGCCTGGCCAAGCTGAAGGCTCGACTTGACCCGGACAACCGCTTCGCCCTCAATCACAACATCGAGCCGGCAGCGGACGCCTAATCGGCTTGCCCAACCACTTAGTAGTTGGGGCAGGCGTTAGCGAGGGGAATGACAATGTCCTGGAACATTGTCGCCTCAGGCGTGTCCTTCATATCGAGGAGCATCTGCTGGCGCCGTTGCGGCGGCGAATCGACGAGATCATGCAACCAGGCCTGCGCCTCGGGGGTTGAGTTGAATTGCCAAGCAGCATCTGGAAATTTGGCATTCAGCGCCTTCACCACCTGCTTGTAACTGCATTTGCTGTACATGACCGGTGTCAAATCTGGATCCGCGGATGCGATCCCTGCTCCCGCGACCAACGACAATGCCAGGCCGCCAAGCGCGGCAGCCAATCTGCTCGACGACAGTGCGACCATTTGCGAACACCTTCTCACCGTGGATCGAATACCGATGGTATCGGCGTAGGAGCTTTCCCTTTTCAGTCCCGATTGAGCCAGCATATCGACGACCGGGTCCGGCAGATACGGACTTTGGTCACTACCGGACCGAGGAGAATCACGCCCGGAAATTCTGATTGCGGGGCGCACGGCGTCCAGCCGGACGTGGCCCCGCAAGGGGCCTCGCCTGTATTCCGCTCAGTGCCCGGGATCTGGTCGGGTTCAACAGCGGTGGGACAAGCGGAGTTTCGTCGCGCCGCACGGCGAGCAATATGGCCCGTCAACGACCGGTGTGTCGTCGTGCCCTGCGGCGTCGTGGCATCTCCCCGGATCGGATCATGCCCCGAGCGCGAAACCATTTGACCGCGTCGCGGATTGCGGGCTCGATGGGTCCCGCGACATAGCCAAGTTCGCGAGCCGCCTTGTCGCTGCTGTACCGGTAACGGTCGGTGAAGGCGTACCGGACGGAGACCGAGTTGACGGTGGTTTCCCGACGGCTGACGACCTCGAAGAGATCACCGGCCTTACCCCCGATCCACGCGACCGGATACGGCAGCCGTCTATGCGGCGGGTCGACCCCGGCCACCCGCGCCACTCGCTCCATGTAATCGCGATACGTCAGCTCCTCGCCGCCCAGGATGTAGCGCTCGCCACGCTTCCCGTGCAGCCAGGCGGCGATCATCCCGCGCGCCACCTGGCGGACATCCGCAAAGTTGTTGTATCCCGGTGTCCAGTAAGGGATTCGGCGGTTGGCGACCTCGATGATCAGACGGCCCGAACTGGGTTTGGCATCGCGCGGGCCCACCAGGTAGGTGGGGCTTATGATCACCGCGTCCAACTTGTCGCAGGCCCGCTTCACCACATTTTCGCCTAGCCGTTTGGTGACTGCGTAGCCGGACGCCAGCCCGGCTTGGTCCATCGCCCACGGGGTCTGCTCGTCGGCAGGCGTGCCGTCGGGCGTGGGTCCGATCGTGTTCGCGGTCGCGGTGTGAACTAGTCTCGGCGTACCGACGGCAGTCGCGGCTTCGACGACAGCTTGCGTGCCGCCAACATTGACGTCCGACATGGCCTTCGTGACCGTTCGCCTCGTCGACACACATGCGGCGCAATGGAAGACGACGTCGGCTCCAGCGAACACCTTGCTGAGATCGGCGACCGAGCCGAGGTCGACGTACACCCAGTTGACCGGAAGGTCGGACAGCGAACTTGTATCGGTGCTGGGACGCCGCGTCGCTGTCACGGTGTGTCCCCGCGCGATGAGTTCGGCGGCCAGGTTGGCCCCCAGCAGCCCGCTTGCTCCGGTTACCACAGCGTGTGCCATCGGGCTTTCCGTTCACGAGAGTTATGCGGTAGCCGATGCCCGGCGCATCCAGCCGTCGCAGGACCAATTACGGGTCAACACTAAGCCGGTGTGCGAGACCGCGCGGCCGGTGGCCTGTGGTGGGCCCACGGGCGCGCCGACTCCAGTTGCGCCGCAAGCGAAACGAGTGGGGATCCGTCGTGGGGTCATCTCACCGGATGGACCACTTCGGGCGGGCCGTCGGGCGAGACTCCGGCCGGAATCGACATGGCCGGTTGCCCGGTGTAGTTCTGCGGCGCCGCGTCGACCCTTAATGCCTACCAGCGACGAAACACCCGCCACATCGGTGTCGCCTTTGACCGCAATCGGCACGCCCGCCAGCGGTAGGTCCTCCCCGGCGGCGAGCCGCCATTCGACCTGCGCTGCGTCTGCCATCGTATGGTCGGCGAGCACGACGCGAAACGCGTTCAACGCCGGGTTCAGTTGGGCAATCCGCTCCAGGTAGAGCGTTACCAACTCTCGTGGCGAAACCTCACCATGGCGCACCAACTGCGCCAGCCGTGCCACGCCAGCAAAGGCCAAGCCTTGATCATCGATGGTCGTCATCCGTGCCCCTCGCGCCCAGCGCCCAACCGAAGTGTACGCACCACTTTCACCGGCGCCGCCAAATCACAACTCCCGCGAGACGCCCAGGCATCGCACCCCCCGCGCACCCGCGGGCGGGTGATCTAAGCCGTCCGTGTGCCGGCGATCATGGCGTGCGCGAGGGACCGCGGGGCCGAAAACCGATGACCTTGTCCTCCGGCGGCAGGACTTTCGGCTCTAACCCCCGATACCCGCGGGTCGGAGGATCGATAGGAAGCAGCGGCTGCAGAGGAGGTCGTGTACTTACTGGGGGATTCAAGGGGGATTCGATGACTGGCCCCTATCCGTCGTTCGCCGCAAGGGAAGAGCGATGAACACCAACGTCGGCCTGGACCGCGACAGCCTCGAGATGATGCTGGCCGCACTGGACGATTTCGTCGCCGAGGCACTGCCGGATGACCGCCGTTTGGAGCTCGACCACGACGACGTCTGCCCGGAGGAAACTGTCCGCGCGATGTGCGGAGAAGACCTTGGCGTGCAGCTCGTCTTCATTCCCGAAGAGTATGGAGGATTCGGTGGCGGGGCATTCGACTCCTATCGGGTGTGCGAGCGGCTGGCCCGCTTCGACATCGGGGTCGCGACCTCGGTGCTGGCCACGTTCCTCGGCAGCGACCCCATCCAGGTCGGCGCCACCCCAGAGCAGCGCAAGGAGTGGCTCGGGCGCATCGCCGAACGGGGCATCCTGTTCGCTTACGCCGCCACCGAGCCGGACGCGGGGAGCGACCTGGCCGCGATGACGACGACAGCAACACCGGTCGAGACCGACGGTCGGGTGACCGCGTACCGGCTCAACGGGCGCAAGCAATGGATCAGCAACGGCTCGATCGCGGATGCCTACTCGGTGCTTGCACTGGCGCCGGGCGGACCCTCCTGGTTCATCGTTGAGAAGGGCACCCCCGGCTTTTCGACCGCACCCCCCGAGGACAAGCACGGTATCCGGTTGTCGGACACCGCCGCGCTGTTCCTCGACGACGTGACGGTACCGGCGGAAAACCTCGTGGGCAGGGAGGAGGGCCGCGGGCTCATCCAGGCCCAGCAGGTCTTCGGCTACACACGGGTGATGGTTGCCGCGTTCGGCCTTGGCGGCGGCTGGTCGGCCCTGGACCGGGCGATCACCTACTCCGCAAGCCGGGTGCAGGGTGGCGCGCCGCTGTCGACCAAGCAGGGCTTTACGCACAAGCTGATCGTGCCGCATGCGGTGCGGTTGGAGGCGGCGCGCGCGTTCATCGAGGAGACCGCCACCCGAATCGACGACGGCGAGGGCGCCGATGGCGCGCTCAACACCGAAGGCGCGATCGCCAAATACCTGGCCACCGAGGCCGGCAACGCAGCCGCCGACGCAGCGATCCAGGCGCACGGCGGGTATGGCTACACCCGTCCGTACCTGGTGGAAAAGATCAAGCGCGATGTGCGGATCACCACGATCTACGAAGGAACGTCGGAGATCATGGAGATGACGATCGCCCGCGGCCGCTGGCAGCAGCACCTGAAGACATCGGGCGCGTATTACCGCGACGCGGCGCGCGATCTTGGCGGTGTATCCGAGGAATGTGGTGGGCCCACGGCGGCGCTGGCGCTGGACTGCCTGGCCGCGGTGCTGGAGGCCTGCCGGCTCGGCCGGCTGACCCGCAGCCAGCATGTACTGCTGCGACTGGGTGAACTGATCAGCTACGCGGAGTGCGCGGCTGCCCTGGCACGTCGCGCCGCGGCTTCCGCCGCGGGCGCGTTACCGCAGAAGTCGGACACCCGCTTCGACGCGCCCGCACTCGCCGCGGTCAGCCGCGTCTTCGCCCGGGATGCGGCGCTGAAGGTCGCCGAGGAGGGCTTGCGGTGGGTGGCCGGCGCCGGCTCCGCGGCGGAGCTCGCCGCCGCCCTGCCGCTTGATCGGGTGCGGGCCGCGCAGGCCGGCCTGCTGGGTGACATGGACCGGGTCGCCAACGCGCTCTACCGAGGGGGATCATCATGACGACCACGATGCAGGAGCCGATCGCGGTGGTCGGCGTCAGCGCGATCATGCCCGACGCGCCCGATGCCGCCACCTTCTGGGCCAACATCAAGGCCGGCCGATACAGCATCAGTGACGTGCCGCCCGGGCGGTGGGACCCGGAGCTCTACTACGACCCCGACCCCCGCGCGCCCGACAAGACCTACTCCCGCATCGGCGGATGGGTCCGCGACTTCCCGTGGGAGCCGCTGGCGTGGCGGCTGCCCATCCCGCCGACGGTCAGCGCCCAGATGGACGACGGCCAGAAGTGGGCGGTGGCGGGCACCCGTTCAGCCCTGCTCGAGGCCGGCTGGCCGGACTGGACGGTGGACCCGGAGCGAGTCGCGGTCATCATCGGCAACGCCATCAGCGGCGACAAGCAGCACCGCACCAACCTGCGGATCCGGTTTCCGGTGTTCGCCCGCGAGCTGCGCGCCGCACCATCGTTCGCGGCGCTGCCGGAGCCGGTGCGCGAAGCCGTGCTCGCCGAGGCCCACGCCTCGGTAGTCGCCGGAATCGGCGAAATTACCGAGGACACCATGCCCGGAGAGCTGGCGAATGTGATAGCCGGCCGGGTGGCAAATTTGTTCAACTTCCGCGGCCCCAACTTCACCACCGACGCGGCGTGCGCCTCGGGGCTGGCCGCCATGTCGGTCGCGGTCCGGGGATTGCAGGCCGGCGACTTCGATGCCGCCGTCACCGGCGGCGTCGACCACAACATGGACGCGGCTGGGTTCGTCAAGTTCTGCAAGATCGGCGCGCTGTCGGCCACTGGCACTCGCCCATTCGACGCGGGCGCCGACGGCTTCGTGATGGGTGAGGGCGCCGCGCTGTTCGTCCTCAAGCGATTGTCCGACGCCGAGCGAGACGGTGACCGGATCTACGCGGTGCTGCTCGGCATCGGCGGCTCCAGCGACGGCCGGGGCAAGGGGATCACGGCGCCCAATCCCATTGGGCAGCGGCTGGCGGTGGAGCGCGCCTGGGCGGCGTCTGGTCTCGACCCGGCGGTGGCCACCTGCATCGAGGCGCACGGCACCTCGACACGGGTGGGCGATGCAACGGAGCTGGCCAGCTTGACCGACGTGTTCCGCAAGGCCGGTGCGCAGACCGGTTCGATCGCGCTGGGATCGGTGAAGTCCAACATCGGCCATCTCAAGGGCGCGGCCGGCGCCGCAGGCCTGTTCAAGACGGTGCTCAGCCTGCACGAGAAGGTCCTGGTACCCAGCCTGCATTTCGAGCAGCCCAACCCCAACGTGGACTGGGACGACATCCCGTTCCGCGTCAACACCGAGCTTCGTGAGTGGCCGGCGCCCGAGGGCGGGGTGCGCTGCGCCGGGCTGAGCGCCTTCGGGTTCGGCGGCGCCAATTTCCACGCCGTGCTCGAGGAGTATGTGCCCGGTCGGCACCGCCCGCCGGGAGAGGCCCGATCGTATCCGGGCGCGACGATCGAGCGCCGGTCTTCCGCGGCGCCGACCGCGCCGACCGCTGCGCCGGTCGGGGCGAAAGCCCCGCTGCGGGGGGCGGCAGTGGTGGGCGGCGCGGATGATGCCGAACTGATCGCACACCTGGAGCGGCTTGCCGCGCAGGCTGAGGTCATGAAAAAGGCCGGCCACGCCCCTGCAGTGGCTCCGCCGGACCCCGCCTTGGCGGGCGCGGCTGTTCGGGTCGCCATCGACTACGCCGACGCAGCCGACCTGGCGACCAAGGCGACAAAGGCGGTCGACGCGCTGCGGGACGGGAATCCGGCCAAATGGCGGATGTTGCGCGCCCAGGGTGTCTTCGTCGGCCGCGGCGCACCGGGCAAGGTCGCGTTCCTCTACACCGGTCAGGGGTCGCAGTACGTGAACATGCTGGCCGACCTGCGCGAGCGCGAGCCGATCATCCGGGCGACGTTCGACGAAGGTGACCGCGTCACGAGACGGTTGCTCGACAAGCCCCTCACCGAGTACATCTTCGCGGACAACCCCGATGAGGCCGCCGCGCAACGCCTGGAACGGCAGCTCATGCAAACCGAGATCACCCAGCCGGCGGTGCTGACCGCGGATGTTGCCCTAGCCCGGCTGCTCGAGGCATACGGCGTGCAGCCGGACATGGTAATCGGCCACAGCCTGGGCGAATACGGCGCCCTGATGGCCGCCGGCGTGTTGTCGTTGGACGCTGCCCTCGAAGCGGCCAGCGCGCGCGGCCGGGCGATGGCCACGCTGCCGGGTTCTGACAACGGCGCGATGGCGGCCGTGACCGCTCCGCTCGCCGAGATCGAGCGGATCGTCGGCGAGACCGACGGATACGTCGTCGTCGCCAACATCAACAGCACGAACCAGGCTGTCATCGGCGGTGCCACCGACGCCGTCGAGCGTGCTGTCGCGGCATTTCGGGCCGCCGGCATGAACGCCTCCCGGCTCCCGGTCAGCCACGCATTTCATACCGCGATCGTGGCGCCGGTCAGCGAACCACTCAAGACGGTCCTGCGTCGGCTCGACGTGCGTCCGCCGCGTCTGCCGATCGTGTCGAACGTGACCGGCGGCTTCTATCCGGCGGACGCCGACGTCGAGACCGTGCTGGACCTGCTCAGCCGTCAGATTGCCTCGCCGGTGCGGTTCGTCGACGGGCTGCGCACGCTGTACGAGGCGGGCGCCCGCGTCTTCGTCGAGGTCGGCCCGAAGAAGGCGCTGCACGGCTTCGTCGAGGAGGTGCTCGGTGACCTGGAAGACGATGGGGTGCTGGCGCTGTTCACCAACCATCCGAAAACCGGCGATGTCACCTCGTTCAATCGGGCACTGTGCGGGCTTTACGCCGCCGGGTTGGGGTTCACCCCGCCGCCGGCCGCGGCTGCCGACGTCCCGGTCGCGGCGACCGCCCCGCAAACCGCGGTTCGGAGCGAAAGGACCGCGCTGACCAGCGAGCAGTACGCCGAAGTGGGCCGCCTGGTCGTCGATGTCGTCGAACACGGCATGGACGCCGCGTCCGGTGCCGCCGCGGCATCGACGTCGGGCGCTGCCGCGCCGGGTGCCGGCGAACCGGTGGTGATAACCGGCGCGGCGCTCGGGCTGCCCGGGGTTGAGCGGGTCTTCGACGACGAAAACATCGCCAGGATCCTCGATGGCCAACAGTTCATCGACACCATTCCGCACCGGCTGCGCCGGTCGATTGTCGACCGGCACATCACCCGCCTGGTCAAGCGCGCGTCCGGCGACCCCTCGTTCGAGACCATCGACAACGAGGCGGACGTCATCAAACTGGCCGGCCGCAGCGCACCGCTGGACGTGGTGGCCGAGTTCGCGGTCGACGCCGCCCGCGACGCCGCGCTGGACTCGACCACCAAGCTGGCGATCGGCGCAGGCTTCGACGCCCTGCGCGACGCCGGAATCCCGCTGGTCATGCACTACAAGACCACAACGCTGGGCACCCAGCTGCCCGACCGGTGGGGTCTGCCGGATTCCCTGCGTGACGACACCGGCGTCATCTTCGCCTCCGCGTTCCCGGGTTACGACAACTTCGCCCGGGACCTCGAGCACTACTACGTCGACCGGAGCAACCGCGAGCAATTGCTGGCACTGGAAGCGGTGCGCGCCCGGATGAGCGGTGACGAACCCGCCGCGGCGGAGGCCGACCGGCGCATCCACGAGTTGCGTCACGCGTGCGAGTCGGACCCGTACGTGTTCGACCGCCGGTTCATATTCCGCTGCCTGCCGATGGGCCATTCGCAGTTCGCCGAAATCATCGGCGCCCGCGGGCCCAACACGGGGATCAACGCGGCGTGCGCGAGCACCACGCAGGCGGCCACGCTCGCCGAGGACTGGATTCGGGCGGGCCGCTGCCGCCGCGTGATCGTGGTGTCCGCCGACGACGCCAGCTCCGACGCGCTGCTGCCCTGGCTGGGGTCCGGATTCCTGGCGTCCGGGGCCGCCGCCACCGACGACATCGTGGAGGAGGCCGCCACCCCGTTCGACCGGCGCCGGCACGGGATGATCCTGGGCATGGGGGCGGCCGCCTTTGTGGTGGAGTCCGCCGAGGCCGCCGCAGAACGGGGGCTGCAACCCATCTGCGAGGTCCTCGGCACCGTCACCGCGAACAGTGCCTTCCACGGCACCAGGCTCGACGTCGGGCACATCAGCGGCGTCATGGAGCACCTGCTTGCGCAGGCCGAGGCTCGCGGCGTGGACCGCCATGCCATCGCGTCCAGCACCGTGTTTGTGTCCCACGAGACATACACGCCGGCCCGCGGGGGCAGCGCCGCAGCCGAAATCACCGCTCTCCGAAGTGTTTTCGGGTCCGACGCCGACGCCGTGGTCATCACCAACACCAAGGGCTTCACCGGGCACGCGATGGGCGCCGGCATCGAGGACGTCGTGGCGATCAAGTCGCTGGAGACCGGTCTGGTGCCCCCTGTCCCGAACTTCAAGGAGCCCGATCCGGAGCTTGGCCGGCTGAATCTGTCGGTCGGCGGAAGCTACCCGGTGCAGTATGCGCTCAGGTTGGCCGCGGGCTTCGGTTCGCAGATCGCGATGACGCTGATGCGCTGGACGCCGGTGCCCGATGGTCGGCATCGGCTGCCGGACGAACTCGGCTACGAGTACCGGATCGTGGATCGGGCCGCTTGGCGGCGCTGGCTCGCGCTGGCTACCGGTACCTCCGATGCACTGCTCGAGGTTGTCCAGCACCGGCTGCGGGTCGTGGACGCCGGTGCGCGTGGGACGGCCGTGCCCGCGTCGGCTCCCTTGCATGCCCCGGCCGTGCAGCCTGGCCGGGTCGCGCCAATGCCCGTTTCGACGGAGCCGCCGCCTGCCCCTGCACCCGAGCCTGCGCCGGCCCGGCCGGCCGTGGCGCCGGCCGGCGATGAGATCACCGACGTCGTGGTCGGCATCGTCTCCGAGCTCACCGGCTACCCGCGGGATCTGCTGGACGTGGATCTGGACCTGGAAGCCGATCTCGGGGTGGACACGGTCAAGCAGGCCGAGATCTTCGCCGCGATCCGTCAGCACTACGGGGTCGCCCGCGACGACACGCTGAGGTTGCGTGACTTTCCCACCCTGACCCACGTCGTCGGCTGGATCCGCGACAAGGCCGGCGCCGCCGCGTCCGCCGAACCGGCGGCCACGGCCCCGGTGGCGGCCCCGGAACCGGCGGCCACAGCTGCGGCGCCGGCCCGGCCGGCCGTGGCGCCGGCCGGCGATGAGATCACCGACGTCGTGGTCGGCGTCGTCTCCGAGCTCACCGGCTATCCGCGGGATCTGCTCGACCTGGATCTGGACCTGGAAGCCGATCTCGGGGTGGACACGGTCAAGCAGGCCGAGATCTTCGCCGCGATCCGTCAGCACTACGGGGTCGCCCGCGACGACACGCTGAGGTTGCGTGACTTTCCCACCCTGACCCACGTCGTCGGCTGGATCCGCGACAAGGCCGGCGCCGCCGCGTCCGCCGAACCGGCGGCCACGGCCCCGGTCGCCGCCCCGGAACCGGCGGCCACAGCTGCGGCGCCGGCCGCGCCGGCCGTGGCGCCGGCCGGCGATGAGATCACCGACGTCGTGGTCGGCGTCGTCTCCGAGCTCACCGGCTATCCGCGGGATCTGCTCGACCTGGATCTGGACCTGGAAGCCGATCTCGGGGTGGACACGGTCAAGCAGGCCGAGATCTTCGCCGCGATCCGTCAGCACTACGGGGTCGCCCGCGACGACACGCTGAGGTTGCGTGACTTTCCCACCCTGACCCACGTCATCGGCTGGATCCGCGACAAAGCGGAGGCTGCTGCGCGCCCGGAAGCGTCGGCTGAGATTCCCGAGGCGGCGCAAAGCGACGTCGCGGCGGCTCCTGTCGTCGAGCCCACGATCGAAGGCGACACTTCCGCCACCGACCGGATCACCAGGCAGGTGCCGGTACCCGCGCTGCGCCCAGCCTTCGCGGCCTGCTTGCCAACCGGTGTCACGCTCGGCAACGGCACCCGTGTCGCCGTCATGCGCGACCAAGGCGGTGTCGCGGACGCGCTGATCAGCCGGCTTACGCAACTCGGCGTCGACGTGGTCGCAATGCAGCCCGACGACGACATTGAGGCGGTCCTGGGCGACGCGGTCGACGGCGTTTACTGGCTGGCGGCACTGGACGATGAGGGCCCGCTGTACGAGCTGGACCTCGCCGGCTGGCACGAAGCGCTCCGGCGCCGCGTGCGCAATCTCTATACCGCCATGCGACGCCTGTACGAGCGCAGCCCGTTCCTGGTCGTCGCCACCCGGCTGGGTGGATATCACGGCTACGACGCGGCCGGGGCGACCTGCCCCCTGGGCGGGGCGGTCACCGGGTTCGCCAAGGCATACCGGCGCGAGCGGCCCGACGCCCTGGTCAAGGCGGTCGACTTCCCGGTCAACCGCAAGACCGCGGCACTGGCCGACATGCTGATCGAGGAGACACTGCGCGATCCGGGCTGTGTCGAAGTCGGCCATGCCGGTGGCCGCCGCTGGGGTGTCGGCCTGGCGGAACGTCCGTTCCCCGAGGTGGGCGAAGACCCGGGCGAGGTTGTCGGCCCCGAGCCGGTATTCCTCGTCACCGGCGCGGCCGGCAGCATCGTTTCGGCGATCACCGCCGACCTGGCCGTGGCGTGGCGCGGCACCTTCCACCTACTGGACCTGTCGCCGGAACCCGACCCTGCCGACGCCGATCTGCGCCGGTTCGCCGAGGACCGGAAAGGGTTCGAAGCCGAATTGGCGACGCGGATGCGTGAGCGGGGCCAGCGTCCGACACCGGTCCTGATCGAGCGCGAGTTGGCACGCCTCGAACGCCTGCAGGCCGCGTTGGCCGCAATCCGTGCAATCGAGGCCACCGGCGGTTCGGCGCGCTACCACAGCGTCGACCTCACCGACGCGGCCGCGGTGGCCGAAGTGATGGCCGAAGTGCGCAAGACCAGCGGGCGCATCGACGTCCTGCTGCACGCCGCCGGGGTGGAGTTCAGCCACACGCTGCCCGACAAGGAGCCCGCCGAGTTCGAGCTGGTGCTCGGGGTCAAGGGCGACGGGCTGTTCAACGTGCTGCACGCCCTTGGTCGCGGAGGGGCCGACCTCCCGCTGGGCGCCGTCGTGGCGTTCAGCTCGGTGGCCGGCCGGTTCGGCAACTTCGGACAGACCGACTACAGCGCCGCCAACGACCTGCAGTGCAAGATCTTGAGCAACCTGCGCCGCACCCGTCCGGAGGTGCGGGCGCTGGCGATCGACTGGACCGCCTGGGGCAGCATCGGCATGGCCACCCGTGGGTCGATTCCGAAGATCATGGCGGCGGCCGGTGTGGACATGCTGCCCGCGGAGGCGGGCGTGGCGTGGATCCGGCGCGAACTCGGCGCCGGCCTGCCCGACGGCGAGGTCGTCGTGGCCGGGGCGCTGGGCGCTCTCGCCGCCGAATTCCATGAGACCGGCGGCGTCGACCCGACCGCGCTGAGGCCCGAAGGGCCCATGATCGGCGAGGTCGTCCGCGCCGGTGTCCACGACGGGTTGGTGCTGCACACCACGCTCGACCCCGCCAGTCCGGCCGTTCCTGGATCACCACCGCATCGACGGCACACCTGTGCTACCCGGCGTGATGGGCATGGAGGCGTTCGCCGAAGCCGCCCGGCTGCTGGCGCCGGACCTGTACGTCGCCGCTGATCGAGAACGTCGATTTCGGGGTGCCGCTCAAGTTCTATCGGGACGAGCCACGCACGCTGACGGTCACGGCGTTGCTGCGCCCCGACGGAGACGACCTGCTGGCCGAGTGCCGGCTGTCGGCCGAGCGCATGCTGCCCGGCTCCGGCCAGCCGCAGCGCACCGTGCACTTCACCGGCTCGGTGCGGTTGACGGCCAATCCACCCGCAGCTCGCCGACGACCTCGTTGATCGCGGGGCCGACTCCCGCGGCGAAGTCCCGGCGCTGACCCCGGAGCAGATCTACCGGCTCTACTTCCACGGCCCGGCCTATCGGGTGGTCGACTCCGCCTGGGCACGGGTCGGGCGGTGCGGCCGCCCGGTTCGCCGCCGATCTGCCGCCGCAGACGGATGAGCCGGTGCTGATGGGGCCCCGACTGGTGGAGTTGTGCTTCCAGACCGTCGGGCTGTTCGAGGCCGGCACCGAGGGCGTCCTGGCGTTGCCGATGCACGTCGACGCCGTACAGCTGGGCGCCGACCCGACCGAACGTGCCGGGCTGGTCGCCTTCGTGCGGCCGAACGGAGACGGCGGCTTCGTCTGCACGGTCCGCGACGACGACGGCAACCTGGTGCTGCGCGTCGACGGATACCGCACCGTGCCGCTGCCGGAGGCCATGCCCGCGGACATCATCGCCCCGATCCGCTCCGTCCTGCACGGCTGAGGAGACGCTTCATGGACAGGCAGGTCCGCATGGACAGGCAGATCCGTCGGCTGGCGATCGTCAACCGGGGCGAGCCGGCAGTTCGCGCGCTGACCGCGGTGGCCGAACTCAACCAGGCCGGCGATCAGCCGCCCATCCGCGCCATCGTGCTCTATACCGACCCGGACGCCGACGCCTGGTATGTGCGGGAGGCCGACGAGGCCGTGCCACTCGGGACCGCGACCTTCGTCGACCCGGCCGACGGCACCCGCCGGTCGCGCTACCTGGACCAGCCGGCGGTGATGGCGGCGCTGCGCCACAGCGAGGCCGATGCGGTGTGGGTCGGCTGGGGCTTCTTGGCGGAGGATGCCGCGTTTGCGCAGGCGTGCGAGGAGGCCGGCATCCTCTTCGTCGGCCCGGACAGCGCCGCCATCCGAAGGCTTGGCGACAAGGTGGCCGCCAAACGGCTCGCCGAGCAAGCGAATGTCCCGGTGGTGGCCTGGAGTGGCGCACCGGTCGACGACGTGGCCGACGCGACCGCACGCGCGGCCGTGCTCGGCTATCCCGTGCTGGTGAAGGCGGCCGCCGGCGGCGGCGGCCGTGGGATCCGGACCGTCTACAGCGACACCGAGCTCGCCGTGGCACTGCCCTCGGCGCGCGCCGAGGCGCAGCTGGCCTTCGGTGACCCCACGGTATTCCTGGAGAAGCTCGTGCCGGCCGCCCGCCATGTCGAGGTCCAGGTGATCGCAGACCACTACGGCACCGCGTGGGCGGTAGGCGTCCGCGACTGCACCTTGCAGCGCCGCCACCAGAAGGTGCTGGAGGAATCGGCGTCAACGGTGCTTGACGCCGACGGGGAGCAGGCGATCCGCGACGCGGCGGTACGCCTGGCCGAGGCGGCGGGCTACCGCAACGCGGGCACGGTGGAGTTCCTGGTCGACCCGGACACCGGGAGCTTTCTGTTCATGGAAGTCAACACTCGGCTGCAGGTCGAGCACCCGGTGACCGAGGCGACCACCGGGCTGGATCTGGTGAAGCTGCAGTTCCATGTGGCTCGTGGCGGGCGGCTGATCGGCGCACCGCCGCAAGTGTCGGGGCATGCGATCGAGGCGCGGGTATGCGCCGAGGATCCCGAGGAGGCGTTCACTCCCGCGCCGGGCCGCTTGGCTTGCCTGCGCCTGCCGACCGGCAACGGAATCCGCGTCGACACGGGCGTACGCGAAGGGGATCGGATCCCGCCCGACTTCGACTCGATGATCGCCAAGATCGTCGCCTGGGGAAGTGACCGCCCCGAGGCCCTCGCCCGGCTCCGTCGAGCACTGCTCGACACCACCATCGTGGTCGACGGCGGCACCACCAACCGCTGCTTCCTGCTGACCCTGCTCAACCGGCCGGAGGTGCGCGACGGGCACTTCGACAACCATTGGCTGGACCGGCTGACCGGGGAGGCGGCGCATCTGCCGGCCCCGGATCCGGTTGCCCTGCTGGTCGCCGCCGTGGAGTCGTACGACCTCGACGAGTCCGCCGAGCGGGCCGTGTTCCATGCCCGCGCCGCCCGCGGTGGTGCCGAAACGGCGGCCGAAGTGGGTCACCGGTGTCGCCTCCGTTACCGGGGCCAGCGGTACATCCTCGACGTCTACCGCACCGGCGTTCGTACCTACCGCGTCACCGGCGCCGGCACCGCCGACGTCACGGTCTCCGACCGCGACGGATACGAGCGGCGGCTGGCCGTCGGCAGCCGGGTGCACCGGGTGGTGTCGGTGGTGGAAGGTGCCACCCTGCGCGTCGACGTCGACGGCGCCGCGCACGCCATCTTCCGCGACGACGGAGGCCTGGTGCGCAGCCCCGGGCCGGCGTTCGTGGTGTCGGTACTCGTGGAGCCCGGTGATCAGGTCGTGGAGGGCGACCGGCTCGCCGTGCTGGAGAGCATGAAGATGGAAACCACTCTCACGGCACCGTTCGCCGGCACCGTCGCTTCGAT
The DNA here is from genome assembly GCA_963824505.1 of uncultured Actinomycetota bacterium. GTDB lineage: Bacteria > Actinomycetota > Actinomycetes > Mycobacteriales > Mycobacteriaceae > Mycobacterium. The sequence continues at coordinate 237,726 of CAWGPS010000003.1, read as the reverse complement.
CGAAGCCGGCGCGAACGTGCAGGTGGAAGCCGGAGCGCCCGTGGTCCGCATCGCGACGTCAGACACCCATCAGAGCGTCGGCGCCTCCGCGGTCGACTTCACCGGCCTGCGCGCCGCGGAGCCGCGCGGGACGCCAACGTGTGAGCGCGTGTACGGCGCGCTGCGCTCCTACCTGCTGGGTTATGACTTGGATCAGGACTCCGTTCGGGCAGTGCTGGCTCGGCAGCGCCGACTTGGCGAGATCGCGGCGCCCACCGACATCGACCTGCTGCGCTGCGAGGACAGCTTGCTGGATCTGTTCGCCGACGTCGGTTCGCTGTACCGGCGGCGCAGCGAGATCGAGGCGGATGAGGCGCTCGTCACCGGCAGCACCCAGGAGTACCTGCTGTCCTACCTGCAATGGCTGGACGCGGATCGGGCCGGCCTGCCCGACGCGTATCGGCGTCAGCTGGAGCGGGCGCTGTTGCGGTACGGGGTGCGTGGGCTGGAACGCACGCCGGAGCTGGAAGAAGCCGTCGTCTGGATGTTCCGGTCATTCCGCCGGGTGGGCGAGCTGGTAGGAGCGGTGACCGCGATTCTTGAGCGCAGGCTCCGCCACCAGGCCGAGCTGGCGCGGGTGGCCACCCCGGAGATGCAAGCCGAGATGCGGTCCCGGCTTGACCGGCTGGCGGCCTTCCAGGGGCGCCAGCGCAGCGTCGCAGATCTGGCTCGCGACGTGCGGTTCCACTATTTCGACGAGCCGCTGCTCGTGGCGACCCTCGCCGACGAGTACGCCGGTGTGCAGCACGATCTGGATGCGCTGCACGACGATCCCGACGGTGCCGACCGATCCGGCCGGATCGACCGCCTGGTTGCCTGCCCGCAGCCGCTGCGTGCCGAGTTGCTGCGGCGATGGCGTGGCAGCCGCGACCCCGGCCTGCGTCGGGCGTTGGTGGAGGTATACATCCGCCGGTTCTACCGGATCAGGCAGCTTCGCAATGTGAAAGTCGGCGAGCATGACGGGTGGCTGCTTGGTAGCGCCGACTACGACTTCGAGGGCAAGCACATCCACCTGGTCACCGCATACGCGCCGTGGGCAGAGCTGCCGGAGCTGTCCCGGGCGATCGCCGGGCATTTGCGAACGGCTGACCCCGATCGGCAGGTCGTGGTGGATTTGGAGCTGTGGCGGCACGGCGGGACGGCTGATATCGACACCGTCGCCGTCGAGGCCGAAAAGCTCCTGGCCGAATGCCACTTCGGGCGCCTGTTGCGACGCCTGGATTTGACCGTTACGACCCCCGAAGGGGCCGCACCGGAGCGCTTTCGCACCCATCACGTGACCTACCGGCAGCGGGACGGTCAATTCGTCGAGGAGCCGCTTTATCGGAATCTGCATCCGATGTTGGCGAAGCGTCTGGATTTGTGGCGCCTGGAGAACTTCGAACTGCGGCGGTTGCGCTCGGCCGAAGACGTGTACGTGTTCCATGCGGTGGCGCGCGACAACCCCGCCGATCAACGGCTCTTCGCGCTCGCCGAAGTGCGGGACCTGACGCCGGCTCGGGCCGCCGGCGGTGCGCTGCGGTACCCGCGGCTGGAGCTGATGGGTCTACGGGCGCTGTCGGCCATGCAGGAGGCGCTGACCACATTCGAGGGGCGCAACCGGCCGGCCGCCAACCGGATGGTGCTCTACGTGCGGCCACCGTGGGAGGTCCCGCGTGACGCGTGGGACGAACTGGCCGGGTCGTTGGCCCCCTTGGCGGTCGACGCGGGGCTGGAGAAGGCAGTGCTGCACGTGCGCTTCCGCGACGGTCGGGATGCTGTGCTCGAGATGGAGGGCCTCGACGCGGGTGTGACGGTGCGCGAACGTCCGGTGGGCCGGGAGCCGATCCGTCCATTGACGGTATATCAACAAAAACTGTTGCGCGCCAAACGTTTTGGTGCCCCATACCCGTACGAGATCGTGCGGATGCTTGCCCCGCCGGCCGGGGCGGTATCACGGTTCCCCGCCGGGCAGTTCATCGAGCACGACCTGGACGAGCACGCGAGCCTGGTGCCGGTGTCGCGACACTACGGGCGCAACAGCGCCAACATCGTGGTCGGCCTGCTGCGCAACGACACCGAGAAGGTGCCGGAAGGCATGACCCGGGTGGCGCTATTGGGCGACCCGACCCGCGGACTGGGCAACCTGGCCGAACCGGAGTGCCGGCGCATCATCGCGGCGCTGGATCTGGCCGAGCGGCTGCGGGTACCGGTCGAGTGGTTCGCGCTGTCCTCCGGCGCGAGGATCGCCATGGACAGCGGCACCGAGAACATGGACTGGATTGCTGCGGTGCTGCGCCGCCTCATCGAGTTCACCCAGGCGGGCGGCGAGGTGAACGTCGTTGTCACGGGGATCAACGTGGGCGCCCAGCCATACTGGAACGCCGAGTCGACCATGCTGATGCACACGCGGGGCATCCTGGTGATGACTCCCGCCAGTGCAATGGTGCTGACCGGCAAACAGGCACTGGACTTCTCCGGCGGGGTGTCCGCCGAAGACAACTTCGGTATCGGCGGTTTCGACCGGATCATGGGGCCCAACGGCCAGGGACAGTATTGGGCGCCCACCCTGGCCGACGCCTGCGACATTCTGCTGCGCCATTACGAGCACACCTACGTCCTCCCCGGTGAGGGAAGGCCGCGCCGACGCGCCACCACCGACCCGGTAGACCGTGACGTGCGATCCGCGCCGCACGCGGGCTGCGACATGGCCACGGTTGGCGAGATCTTCTCCGCCGAGATCAACCCGGAGCGCAAGAAGCCGTTCGACATGCGCTCGGTGATGCGGGCCGTCGCCGACGCCGACTCCGCACCGCTGGAGCGCTGGGGCCAATGGCGCGCCGCGGAGACCGCGATTGTGTGGGACGCCCACATCGGCGGCATCCCGGTGTGCCTGCTCGGCATCGAGTCGCGCACTGTGCCCCGCCGCGGATTCGTGCCGGCGGGCGGCCCGTCCTCGTGGTCGTCCGGGACTCTGTTTCCCCAGTCGTCCCGCAAGCTCGCACGCGCCCTCAACACTGCCAGCGGCAACCGCCCGGTGGTCGTGCTGGCGAACCTGTCCGGTTTCGACGGCTCGCCGGAGTCCATGCGCCGCTGGCAACTGGAGTACGGGGCCGAGATCGGGCGCGCCGTGACAAATTTCCGCGGCCCGATCGTCTTCGTGGTGGTCTCCCGCTACCACGGCGGCGCCTTCGTGGTGTTCTCGACGAGGCTCAACGAGCGACTGGAGATCGCCGCCGTCGAGGGGTCCTTCGCCTCGGTCATCGGCGGTGCGCCTGCTGCAGCCACCGTCTTCGTCAGGGACGTGGAGGCGCGTACCGATTCCGATCCCCGGGTACGCGAGGCCGCCGAAAATGCCCGCGATTCAACGGGTTCCGACGCCGCCACCGCGCGGGCCCACCTCGCCGAGCTCAGAGCGGCGGTCCACGCCGAAAAGCTCAGCGAAGTCGCCGACGAGTTCGATCGCGTGCACACGGTTGAGCGGGCGCTCTCGGTCGGCTCGGTGGACCGCATCATCTCCGCAGAAGGGTTGCGGCCCTACATCGTCGATGCCCTCGAGAGGGGCATGTCAGTGGTATAGCGGCCGGCCGAGCCAAGAATGTCGCGGTTGGGCCGTCGCCAGCGCGCCCGGATCTCCGACGGCGACCGGCGGTTCTGCTGCCACCTCCGCTGCCACGGTGAGCAGGAAACGGCCATCGCGCCGCCACCAGCCGGGAAACACCGTCCCCTCAGACGTACCTACCGTCAACCTGCCCCAGCCGTCACCGCGCGGAGCCGTCAGCGTCACCTCCACCGTGCGGGTGTCCCGGCGCAGTCCGGTGCGCAACACCTTCAGTGCGCTTTCTTTCGCAGACCAGATCAGGTTCGCCGCCACGTCGCGCTCTTCACCGGCGGGGCGTGAGGCAACAAACCGTTGCTCGGCCGCGGTGAAGAAGTCGAGCACAAAGCCGGGCGTGCGCGGCTCCACCAGCTCCAGGTCACAGCCGACGCGATGACCCGACTCCGGGACCTCGCCCGCCGCCTGCCATGCCGACGGCCACGTCATACAGACCGCCCAACCGGCACGGTCGGTGATCGACACGTCCACCCCGAGCGGAGTCCCTTCCACGTATACGTACGGGGCACCACTGGCAGCATTGCGGACCTCGATGCCGGCGAGCGCCGTCGGGTCGGTGGGCCGGCCGGTGACCGCGGCGACGGCATGCTTGGCGACCAGCCGGCGAAGCAGATACTCGGTGCGCCGCTTGGTGAACCGCAGCCGGGCCAGGATTGCTGCCTCCGCGGGCGCCAGCCATTGTTCACCGGCGGGCAGCGCGTCCTCGCCCAAGGCGAGCCACCGACACCCGCTCCAATTCACTGGGCGCTGCGCCACCGCCACCTCCAGGGCACGGCCTTGAACTTACCGACGGCAAGCGTGCGCGTCATCCGCCGCGCGCAAGTGCGGTCGCACGCTCGGTGGCCTCGCGGATCGGGCCGCGCCACACGTCGCCGTGACCGGGCAGCAGGACGTCGGTGTCGAGCAGGGCCAGAGCGTTCAGGCTGCGCAGGCAGTCCCGCTGGCTGTGGCTGAACACCGCCGGCAGTAGCTGCGGCCCGCTGCGGCCCAGCAGCGGGTGGCCGGTGATCAGCGCGTCGCCGCTGACCAGCACGCCGTCGACCACGTACGAGCAATGCCCGCCGGTGTGCCCCGGGGTGGAGATGGCCATCGGGTGGCCCGGTAGGGCGGCGGCCACCTCGGTGGTCAGGGGCTGGGCCGACGGGATGCCGTCGCGGATCAGGCCGCCGCTGCGCACCACGTGGACGCCCCACTTCGCCCACCGGGGCCGCCAAATACGCAGTGCCACATCGAAAACCGAGACCTGTTCCAGGTACTCCCGCTTGGCGTGGCCCACCTCGTCGGCGTGGCAGTACACCGGGGTGCCGTACTGGTTGGCGAACCAGATCGCCGAGCCCAGGTGGTCGATGTGCGCGTGAGTCAGCAGGATGGCGCGCACGTTGCCCGCGTCGTGGCCCAGCTGTCGCAGCGAGGCCAGCACGTCCTCGCGGTCCCCGGGATAGCCGGCGTCGATCAGCATGACGCCGGTGTCGTCGGCGACCACCGTCCAGTTGACTGCGTGGCCCTGGGCGAGGTGCACGGTGTCGGTGACCTGAACGAGAGTCGGTGCCGGTCCCATGCCCGCGAGTGTAGGAGCGATCGCGAGCGCGGCGAAGCCGGGCGCGGCGGGTCGCGACCAGACTGTAGGAGCGATCGCAAGCGCGGCGAAGCCGGGCGCGGCGGGTCGCGACCAGACAGTAGGAGCGATCGCGAGCGCGGCGAAGCCGGGCGCGGCGGGTCGCGACCATGACTGTAGGAGCGATCGCGAGCGCGGCGAAGCCGGGCGCGGCGGGTCGCGACCAGACTGTAGGAGTAGAAATATCTGGTGGCTGAACTGAAACTCGGATACAAGGCGTCCGCCGAACAATTCGCGCCCCGTGAGCTCGTCGAACTGGCCGTCGCCGCCGAGGGGCACGGCATGGACAGCGCAAGCGTCAGTGACCATTTCCAGCCGTGGCGCCACGAGGGCGGGCACGCCCCGTTCTCGCTGGCGTGGATGACCGCCGTCGGCGAACGCACCAAGCGCATCCAGCTGGGCACCTCGGTGCTGACCCCGACGTTCCGTTACAACCCCGCCGTCATCGCGCAGGCCTTCGCCACCATGGCGTGCCTGTACCCGGATCGCGTGTTCCTCGGCGTGGGGACCGGGGAGGCGCTGAACGAGATCGCCACCGGATACGAGGGCGAATGGCCCGAGTTCAAGGAGCGATTCGCCCGGCTGCGCGAGTCGGTGCGGCTGATGCGGGAATTGTGGCGCGGCGACCGCGTCGACTTCGGCGGAGAGTATTACCGCCTCAAAGGCGCCTCCATCTACGACGTGCCCGAGGGTGGTGTGCCGATCTACGTCGCCGCGGGCGGCCCGGCGGTGGCCAAATACGCCGGGCGGGCCGGCGACGGCTTCATCTGCACCTCGGGCAAGGGCGCGGAGCTCTACACCGAAAAGCTGATGCCCGCCGTGCGCGAGGGCGCCGAGGCCGCCGACCGCGACGTCGACGACATCGACAAGATGATCGAGATCAAGATTTCCTACGATCCGGATCCGGAGCTGGCGCTGGAGAACACCCGGTTCTGGGCGCCGCTGTCGCTGACGGCCGAGCAGAAGCACAGCATCGACGACCCGATCGAGATGGAGAAGGCCGCCGACGCTTTGCCGATCGAGCAGGTGGCCAAGCGCTGGATCGTGGCGTCGGACCCCGACGAGGCGGTCGAGAAAGTCAAGGACTACGTCGACTGGGGCCTCAACCACCTGGTGTTCCACGCGCCCGGGCATGACCAACGGCGGTTCCTGGAGCTGTTCGAGAAGGACCTGGCGCCGCGGCTGCGGCGGCTGGCCTGAGAGTTGGCGCTGTGACCGGTGCCGAGGTCGGCTCAGCCACGGCGATCTACATCGCCGCGCCCGAGCCGGAGACCGGCAAGTCGATGATCGCGCTCGGGCTGCTGCACCGGCTGAGCGCGACCGTCGCCAAGGTCGGTGTGTTCCGGCCCATCAGCCGCAGCGGCGGCGGCGACAACATCCTGGAGCTGCTGCTGCCGCACACCACCGCCGGTTTGCCCTACCAGCGGTGCGTCGGCGTGACGTATCAGGACCTGCACGCGGACCTCGACGCCGCGATCGCCGAAATCGTCGACTCGTATCACGCGCTGGCCGAGGCCTGCGACGTGGTGGTGATCGTCGGCAGCGACTACTCCGACCTGGGCCAGGCGACCAGGCCCGTCGAGCTGTCGGTCAACGCCCGCATCGCGGTCAACCTCGGTGCGCCGGTGCTGTTGACGGTCAGCGGCAAGGCCCGCACCCCCGACGAGGTCGCCAGCGTGGTCGAGGTGTGCCTGGCGGAGCTCAATGGCCAGCACGCGCATACCGCGGCGGTCGTCGCCAATCGGTGTGACCCGGCGGAACTCGCGGAAGTCCGGGTGGCGCTGCGCGACTTCGCCCAGCGCAGCTACGTGCTGCCCGAGGAGCCGCTGCTGTCGGCGCCGACGGTGGCCGAGTTGCAAATGGCCGTGAACGGCACCTCGGTGAGCGGTGAGGCGTCGCTGACCGAACGCGAGGTCATGGCGGTGCTGGCGGCGGGAATGACCGCCGACCATGTGCTGGAACGGCTCAGCGACGGCATGGCGGTCATCACCCCCGGTGACCGTTCCGACGTGGTGCTCGCCGTCGCCAGCGCCCATGCGGCCGAAGGCTTTCCGTCGCTGTCCTGCCTGGTCCTCAACGGCGGGTTCGAGCTGCATCCCTCGATCGCGGCCCTGGTATCCGGTCTACGGTTGCGGCTGCCCATCATCGCCACCACGCTGGGCACCTACGACACGGCCAGCGCGGCCTCCTCGGCTCGCGGACGGGTGACGGTGATCTCGCAGCGCAAAATCGACACGGCGCTGGAACTGATGGACCGCCACGTCGATACCGCGGACCTGATTGCGCAGCTTGCCATTCCGATTCCGACCGTGACGACCCCGCACATGTTCACCCACCGCCTGCAGCTGCAGGCTCGGTCGCAGCGCAAGCACATCGTCCTTCCCGAAGGCGACGACGACCGCATCTTGAAGTCCGCCGGCCGCCTGCTGACCCACGGTATCGCCGACCTGACCATCCTGGGTGACGAGGCGCGGATCCGGCTGCGCTCGGGGGAGCTGGGTGTGGATCTGGATGGCGCGAAGGTGATCGACCCGCTCAAAAGCGACCTGCGTGACCAGTTTGCCGAACAATACGCCGAACTGCGCAAAAGCAAGGGCATCACCGTGGAGCACGCCCGCGAGATCATTTGCGATGCAACATATTTCGGCACCATGCTGGTGTACAACGGCGTGGTCGACGGCATGGTCTCCGGCGTCGCCCACACCACGGCGCATACCGTCCGTCCGGCGTTCGAGATCATCAAGACCGTTCCCGATGTCTCCACCGTCTCCAGCATCTTCTTCATGTGCCTGCCCGACCGGGTGCTCGCCTACGGCGACTGCGCGATCGTCACCAACCCGACGCCGGAGCAGCTGGCCGACATCGCGATCAGCTCGGCGCGGACCGCGGCAAAGTTCGGCATCGAACCCCGAGTGGCCATGCTGTCGTACTCCACCGGCGACTCGGGCACCGGCGCCGACGTCGACAAGGTCAGGGCCGCAACCGCATTGGTCCGCGCCCGTGATCCGCAGCTGCCCGTCGAGGGTCCCATCCAGTACGACGCGGCGGTCGAGCCGTCCGTTGCCGCCACCAAACTGGGCGACTCACCGGTGGCCGGCCAGGCCACGGTGCTGATCTTCCCGGACCTCAACACCGGCAACAACACCTATAAGGCGGTGCAGCGCAGTGCCGGTGCCATCGCCATCGGGCCGGTCCTGCAGGGGCTGCGCAAGCCGGTGAACGACCTGTCCCGGGGCGCGCTGGTCGAAGACATCGTGAACACGGTCGCCATCACCGCGATCCAGGCCCAGGACGCCCATAGTGGGTAACCCGCTGGTACTGGTCCTCAACTCGGGATCGTCGTCCCTGAAATACCAACTGGTCGAACCGGATACGGGCACAGCACGGGCGTCGGGCCACGTGGAACGGATCGGTGAGGCGGGGGCCTCGGCGTCTGCTATCCCGGACCACGACGCGGCCCTGCGCCGCGCGTTCGACGACTTGACGTCGAGGACGGCATCGACCTGCGCGCCTGCGGGTTGACCGCTGTCGGGCACCGCGTGGTGCATGGCGGCATGAGGTTCTACCGGCCGACGCTCCTCGACGACGAGCGGATCGCCGCGCTGGAGGAGCTGTCGGAATTGGCGCCGCTGCACAACCCGCCCGCGCTCCAGGGAATCCGGGTGGCGCGCAGGCTGTTGCCCGACGTTCCGCACGTCGCGGTGTTCGACACGGCGTTCTTCCACGACATGCCGGCGGAGGCGGCGACGTACGCGATCGATCGCGACGTGGCGAAGCGATGGCAGATAAGGCGATACGGGTTTCACGGAACGTCGCACCGCTACGTCAGCGAGCGGGCCGCCGGCTTCCTCGGTCGACCACTGGCCGGGCTCAACCAGATCGTGCTGCACCTCGGTAACGGTTCGTCAGCGTCGGCGATCGCCGGCACCCGTCCTCTCGACACCTCCATGGGGCTCACCCCGCTCGAGGGCCTGGTGATGGGCACCCGCAGCGGTGACATGGACCCGAGCATCGTCAGCTATTTGTGGCATACGGCAAACATGGGTGTCGACGAGATCGAGTCCATGCTCAACGAGCGGTCGGGAGTGTTGGGCCTGGCCGGTGAACGCGACTTCCGGCGGCTGCGTGCGATGATCGAATCAGGCGATGCCGCAGCGCAATTGGCCTATGGCGTGTTCATCCACCGGCTGCGCAAATATGTCGGCGCCTACCTGGCCGTGCTCGGCCGCACCGACGCGATCAGCTTCACCGCCGGGATCGGCGAGAACGATCCGGCGGTGCGTCGCGACGCGCTGGCCGGGCTCGAGGGGTTCGGCATCGTGCTGGACCACGAGCGCAACGGCGCCGAGGCCGTCGGGGAACGGCTCATTTCACGGGACGACTCGCCGATCGCCGTGCTGGTGGTCCCGACGAACGAAGAACTGGCCATCGCCCGCGACTGCGCATGCCTGCTGGCAAGATCATAGGAAGCCGAGGGCGGCGCGGCCGTCGCCGACGGAGGGCGTGGGATCGGTCCCGACCGTCCGCGTCAGCAGCTCGAAGTAGACGTCCCGAAAGTCGTTCGTGTACTTGAGATCTCCGTTGTCGAGATCGGTCAGGCTGGGCTCCTCGCCGTAGAACCCGCCTTTGACGGGTGCGCCCGCGACGAAGACGGGGCCCGCCGTGCCGTGGTCGGTGCCCTGCGAGGCGTTGGCCCGCACCCGGCGGCCGAACTCCGAGTACGCCAGCACAACGACGTTGCGCCCGCACGGATCACCCGCCATCTGCCGAAGGAACGAGGTCACCGCCTCGTCAAAGGTTTGCAGCAGTCGCTGCTGGGTGGCGCGCTCGTCGGCGTGGGTGTCGAAGCCGCCCAGTTGGACCGAGTACACCCGCGCGGGCACCCGGGCTTTGACCGCGTCGGCCACCACGCCCAACTGCGCGGCCAGCGAGTTGTGTTGCCGGGCAGCGGGTGTGACCGATGCCAGCGCGGCCTCCACGGTGCGTGCGCCGCGGTACGACTTGCACACCGCGGCCATCGCCGCGTTGTCGTCGGGGTCGTCGGCGCTCAGTGCGGCCATGACGTCGTCGAACCTCTGCGCGTCGGACCTTTCCGCCGCGCCCGACCCACCACCGGGTGAAAGCGCCGACGCCGTCTGCTTTTCACCGACCGCCAGCGGTGGCAGGACGGGTCCGATGTTGATCGCGCGCAGCGGGTCGTCGCCGGTGGCGTCGAGCCAGCGGCCGATCCAGCCGGTGGAGACCGGCTCGGCCGGAGACGCCGTCTGCCAGATGTCCATGGAGCGGAAGTGGCTGTGGTCGGGCTTGGGATAGCCGACGCCCCGCACGATCGCGAGGTGGCGCTGGCTCCACAGCTGCTCCAGGCCCTTCAGCGCGGGGTTGAGGCCCAGCTGCTGGTCGAGGCGCAACACCTCGCCCGGGTCGTAGGCGAGTTGCGGCCGCGCGTCGTGATACGCGTTGTCGGCGTAGGGGATCAACGTGTTGATGCCGTCGTTGCCGCCGTACAGTGACACGATCACCAACACGCCGGCGTCGGTGGGCAGCGGCCGCTCCCGGGCCGCCCGCGTCAAATCCGGCCAATTGACGGCCACGGCCGTCGACAGCAGGCCGGCCGCACCGGCGCCCGCGCTGGCGATCAGGAATCTGCGTCGGTTCATCTCGGGCATGGGCATCTCGCTACGAGGTCAGGTATTCGGGGGTGTTGACGGCGGCCGCGACCAGCTGCGGCACGCGGCGGATCAGGGGTTGCAGCGCGCGGGCGGTGCGGTCCGACCAGGCCCCGACGCCGATCAGGTAGCCGACCGCGTCGACGCGGTCACTCGGCGGCGACGTCGTCGACGATCGAGAGGTCGCCGGCGTGGGCCATCCGGGTCGCGGCGCGCAAGCGGGCTCCGGCGCTGGCGGTGGACAGCCACACCTGGCCCCTGGGCCAGCCGCCGACACTGGGCGGATAGAAGGGCCGCTGCCCGAGCGCGTGCAGTGTGGCGTCGGCCAGTCGTCGGTGCGCGGGAGTGTCGATCGGCACCCGCAGGGCCCTCAGCACGCCGACCAGCCACTCGACCGGCGTGTTGACCCTGCTTGTCGGGGGCGCCCCGCCCCAGCCGGTGAACTCGCCGTCGGTGAGGATCGCCGCGGTCAGTGCCCGCAGGTTTCGCCCCGGACCGTAGGCGGAGACCAGCCGGTCGAGCGCCCGCGGCGAGGGCGGGTCGTCGGAGGCCAGTTGCTGCCACAGGCGTCCGGCGACATACTCACCCGATTTCGGCTGCGCCAGCACGGCATCGCAGAAACCGGCGGCGTCGAGGTTGCGGGTCAGGCCGAACAGCGTCTTGGCCGTGCCGTCGTGCCGCCGGGGGACAAGCGAGGTCGCGCCGTCGGCGTCGATCACCCATCCGGTCAGCGCCCGGGCCCCGTTGCGAACGTCGTCCTCGGTGTAGCCGTTGCCGTGGCCCAGCGCGAACAGCTCCATGAATTCGCGGGCGAGGTTCTCGTTCGGCGCCTTGGCCGTGCTCGTCTGCCCGTCCAGCCAACGCAACATCGCGGCGTCGGTCAGCATGTGAAAGGCCAGGGTCCGGAAATCGCCGAGCGAGAGGGTGCGCAGCTTCTGATTCTGCGCCGCCATGTACGCCGCGACCCGTACCTTCCGGGCGGAGGTGGCAAAGTGGTTGTGCCACAACAGCGTCAACTTCTCGTGAACGGGCTGCTGCACGGCGACCATGCGGCGCAGCCACCAGTCGGACAACACGTTCTGCTGTTCGGACAGCTGTTGGATGAACTGTTTGCGGGCCGCCTGCGTCGCCCTCCTCCCGGGCCGGCGCGGCACCTCCAAGGTGGGCAGCGGGGTGGCGACGGCCCCCGGGTCCGCATCGGGGTCCGCGTTCAGCATGGCGTCGACGTAGCCCGGCCAGTCGCGCGTCAGGGCGGCGTCGACCTCCGGTCCGGTCACGCCGAATCCGGCCCGGCGCAGTGCGCGGGCGGTGGTGGTCCACGCGGCGGACTGCCCCGGCATGGACCAACTGTGCCCGAGGATCCTTGCGATTTCCTTGCGATGCCTGTGCATAGAGGAAACCGCCGCAAGCGGCCGGCGTGCGAGTGTTCGCCGCATGCGGGTAGCGACAGAACCATTCGTCGGCAGCGAGGCGTTGACATCCGGCACGCTGAATCGCCACCAACTGCGGACGCGCTATCGCGCGGTGCTTCCGAACGTCTACCTTCCGGTCGAGGTCACGCCTTCCCTCCGCATGCGCATCGCCGCTGCCTGGCTGTGGTCGAGGCGAACGGCGACGATAGTCGGAGCGGCCGCGGCGGCGCTGCACGGCGCCGAATGGATTCCCGACGACGTCCCGATCGAGGTGTCAAGTGGACGATCTCGCGCACCCGACGGTGTGTTGACGCGCCGTTACGCAATGGCCGACGGCGAGACCCAGACCATCGACGGGCTCACCGTCACCACCCCCGAGCGCACCGCCTTCGACATCGGCCGGTGCGGCGCCATCCGTTCGGCGGTGGTGCGCCTCGACGCCCTGGCTCGCGCAACGGGATTCAAGGCCGACGACGTGCTGCGGGTCGTCCGCTGCCACCCGCGCTCGCCCGGCTTGCGGCGGCTGGAGAAGGCGCTGGAGCTGGTCGACCCCGGCGCGCAGTCGCCGAAGGAGAGCTACCTGCGACTGCTGCTCATCGACGCGGGCCTGCCCCGGCCGCAGACCCAGATACCCGTGCTCGGTGACGACGGCATCCCGTTCGCCTACCTGGACCTGGGATGGCCCGAATACATGGTCGCCGTCGAATACGACGGCGACCATCATCGGGCGGACCGCCGGCAATACGTCAAGGACATCCGGCGCATTGAGAAACTAGAGCGGATGGGCTGGATCATCATCCGGGTGGTCGCGGAGGACCGACCCGCCGAGATCGTCCGCCGGGTGCGGGCCGCGCTGGATACCCGGTGTTCGACTGTGCTGTGACGGCTTTCGTTGTGTCTCCTGGGCGGAGTTCGTCGGCGTGTCGTCGCCCTGGGCGCACACCCGTCGCCTTGGTGGCACACCCGGACGCCCCGGAGCGCACACTGAAGACGCGCAACGGAAAGCTAAAAGGTGCTGGTGGGCCGAACCTTGTTCGCCATGTCGACGAGGGCGTAGCGGTGGCGTTGCGTGGGCGCGATGCGGGCCAGGCTGCGCAGCGATGCCTCGACGCCCAGCCGCAGCCCATGTCCGGTGAACGGAAAACCGAGGATGTGGTTGGTGCTGGCCTCGTTGTCCTCCAGCCAGTCCATCGCGGCGCCCAGCACCAGCGCGCGGATCTGCAGCACGCGCGGTTCGGTCGGCGGCAGGGCCTCGACGCGGCGGGCGGCGTCGCGGATGTCGTCCTCGGTGATCTCGCTGGTGGTTCGGCCGGACAGCAGGGTGACCGCACTGGTCAGGCGCGCGGTCGTGAAATGCCTCGACGTGGCGGGCACTTCGTCCAGCGTGCGCACCGCACCGGCCCGGTCGCCCTCGGCGGACAGGGATCTGGCCAGCCCGAATGCCGCCGAGATCACGCCGTCGTTGGTCCGCCACACCGTCTGGTAGAACTTGTGCTCGTCGGGTTTGCCGGCCAGCTCGCCGGTCGCCGCGAGGGCCAGCTTCGGGGCCAGCTCGCCGGGGAAGGTGTCCAGGATCTCGGTGAAATGCTCAGTGGCCGAGTCATAATCGCCGGTGAGCAGTTCGGAGACGGCGCGGTACCACACCAGTCGCCATTGCCAGCCGACCCGCTCCGCCAAGTCGTTGAGCTTACGGGTGGCCTTGGCGACGTCGCCCAGGTCCAGCAGCGCGCGGACCTCCATCAGCGGCAGCTCGATCGACTCCGACAGCTCGACCCCGTCGGCGTCCAGGGTGCCGTGCCGCGCCGCGCGCAGCGAGTCCAGCGTCTGCACCGGCTGGGACAGCACCGTCGCCTGCAGGACCGGTGCGGCGACGTCGACCGGGTTGACCAGCGGCACTTGCAGCGCGGTGACGATCTCCCGGGCGGTCAGCTTCTCCGAATGCACCTGGCCGTCCAGGTATACGTCGGTGTGCGCCACCAACAAGTCCACCCCGAACGTCGAGCGGCTGGGGCTGAAGACCGCGGACAGGCCGGGTCGCGGCACACCGGTGTCGTGGGCGACCACCTCGCGCAACACGCCCAGCAGCTGGGCCGACATCTCCTCGGTGGTGCCGAACCGGCGCCGCGGGTCCGGGTCGGTGGCGCGCAACAGCAACCGGCGGAACGAGTCGTAGGTTTCGAGCACCGAGTCGTGATCGGGCAGGCCGTCGACATAGCGGCCGTTTCGGGTCGGCAGGTTCAGCGTGAGCGCCGCCAGCGTGCGGCCCACCGTGTAGACGTCCGTGGCGATCGTCGGCCCGGTGCGCACGATCTCCGGAGCCTGGAAGCCCGGTGTCCCGTAGAGGTAGCCGAATGAGTTGATCCGCGACACGGCGCCCAGGTCGATGAGCTTCAGCTGCTCCTCGGTGAGCATGATGTTCTCCGGCTTCAGGTCGTTGTAGACCAGGCCGATCGAGTGCAGATAGCCCAGGGCGGGCAGGATCTCCAGCAGATAGGCGATCGCCTCGGCGACGGGCAGCTTCTCGGCTTTCCCTTCGCGGGAGCCCTTGAGCGACTGCCCGCCGATGTACTCCATCACGATGTAGCCGACCGGGTCCCCGTGCCGGTCGACGTGCTCGACGAAGTTGAAGATCTGGACGATCTGCGGGTGCACCACTTCGGCGAGGAACTGCCGTTCGGCCATCGCGATCGCCTGGGCCTCGGCATCACCGGAGTGGACCAGGCCCTTGAGCACCACCGGGCGGTCGTTCACGTTGTGGTCGACCGCCAGGTAAACCCAGCCCATCCCGCCGTGCGCGATGCAACCCTTCACCTCGTACTGGCCGGCAATGATATCGCCCGGATTCAGTTGCGGCAGAAAGGAATACGGGCTGCCGCAGGCCGGGCACCAGCCCTCCGACAAGCCTTCTTGGTCCTTGCTGGAGCGGCCGACCGGCTTGCCGCAGTTCCAGCAGAACCGCTTGGACTCCGGCACCACCGGATCGGTCATCAGCGCCTCGACCGGATCGATGTCCCGGACCCGGGCGATCTCGACCAGACCGCCGCCGAGCTGCCGGACCGGGGGCAGCACGCGCGTCGCCACCGTCATCCGTTCCTGCGGCTCGGAATCCAGCGTGCTCAGCGAGATGTGGGGGAAGTCGTCGTCCTCGTCCTCGTCGTCGAAGTCGGGACGGAACAGCGCCTGGGTGGCCTGCGGCCGCGCCCCTGACGCCGGCCCCGAAACAGCGTCCGACATCGGCTGCGCGTCGGCCGGCTGCGTGCCGGGGCGCGCTTCGTCGGACTCGCCGAACTCGGCCATCAGTCCACATACCTCGGCGTCGGCGGGGCGGGCGCGGGGCCGAGCACCGTCAACCACTTGCGGTACAACGTGTTCCACGTGCCGTCGCGGCGGATCCGTTCCAGCGTCCCGTTGACGAACCGGACCAGCGCGGTGTTGTTCAGGTTGATCCCGATGCCGTAGGGCTGGGTGGCCATGTTCGGTCCCACGATGTGCAGGTAGGGGTCTTCCTCGACCAGGCCGGCCAGGATCGAGTCGTCGGTGCTGACCGCGTCGATCTCCCGCTGCTGCATGGCCACCAGACAGTCGGCCCAGTTCACCACCGAGATGATGGCCGGTGGCGGGTCGATCTGCCGGATGCGGTGCAGCGAGGTGGTGCCCTTGGCCACGCAGACCCGCTTGCCGGACAGGTCCGCCACCTTGCTGATCGGCGAGTCCCGCGGCGCCAGGATGCGCTGGTTGGCGTCCAGGTAGACGGTCGAGAAGTTCACCAGCTTGCGCCGCTCGCAGGTGATGGTCATGGTCTTGACGACGACGTCGACCTCGGAGCTCTGCAGCGCGGTGATGCGCTCGTCGGACGACAGGATTCGGTACTCGACGTGCGAGGGCGCACCGAAGATGTCGCGCGCGATCTCGCCGGCGATGTCGACGTCGAAGCCGGTGATCTCCCCGGTGATCGGGTCGCGGAAGCTGAACAGGTTGCTGCCGATGTCGAGCCCGACGATCAGCCGGCCGCGGGCCCGGATGTCGGCGACGGCGGCGTCCGCCTCGGCCTTGGTGGGGAACGGCCGCAGGCTGGCGGTCAGGTCGCAACCCTGGCTGGCGTCGTCCGGGGGTAGCGGCGGCTCCGGCGGCAGTTGTTCCATGCCGACCGGTGTGGGCGGCGGCAGGGTCGGCGCCGTGGCCACCGTCAGCGACTCCGGGTGCCCGCAACCCGCCAGCGCGGCCACGATGGCCAGCGTGGCGAGCCCCGCGGCCAGGCGGGTCATCACCGGTACTCTTTCAGCCTGGGCCACAGGCCGAGTGCGACGGCGATGGCCGCTCCGAGGCTGAGCACCACGCCGCCGACCTGGGCGCCGGACAGCCCGCTGCGGGCGTTGAGGACGTCGTTGCGCAGGTGGGTGCGGCTCTGGTCCATCGCCTTGCTCAACTCGTCTTCGAGCTTGTCGAACGCCGGGGTCGAGTCGTCCTCGGCGCTGCCCAGGGCGATCTGGGTCGCGGCGCGGTAGTTGCCCACCGAGATGTAGGAATTGATCCGGTCGTTGGCCTGCCGCCAGCGCAACAGCAACTGCTCGGCGCCCTGCAGGTCGGGCTTGTCGACGGCGTCGCTGCGCGACATGTACTGGTCGAGTTGGGAGTGCATCGAGTCGATGCGCTTGTAGAAGGCCTCCTTGCGCTTCTCCTCGTCGCCGCGGCGGATCAGCGACAGAGTCTCGTCGGCTCGCGCCTGCTGGGCGGTGATCGCGACGCTGGTCACCGTCTTGAGCGACTCGGCCGCGGTGTCCTTGGCGCTGCGGCTGGCGGTCGTCGAAATGGTGAGCGCGGTTCCTACCCATACCACCATGACGAGAATAGCCAGGCCGCCGACAACCAGGCCCGGGTTGATTCGGCGCCTGGTCCGATCGGCCAGCCAGCGATGCGCGAACGCGCCGAACAGCACGGTGGTGACGACGACGAGGATCACCGGCAGCGGGATCTGGGTGGACGCGGTGGTTTCCGAGTCCACCCGTTGCGACGTCTCGGAGTAGAGCCGCGCCGCGTCGGGCAGGATCGTCGACTGCATCAGCCCCGACGCCTCCGACAGGTACGACGAGCCGACCGGGTTGCCCTCCCGGTTGTTGGTGCGCGCAATCTCGATGAGCCCCGTGTACACGGCCAGTTCGGCGTTGATCCGGCCCAGCAACTCCACCAGGGGCTCGTCGGTCAGCCCGCTGGATGCCCTGGTCACCGCGACCGCGGCGTCGGTGATGGCCTGCTCGTAGCGCTCGCGCACCGGACGGGGTTCGGCCTCGGCGATGAACGCCGTGGCGGCCGCGGCGTCGGCCACCGACAGCGTGGTGTACAGCCGGCCGGCGGCGAACGACAGCGGTTCGGTGTGGTTGAGCACCGTGGTCAGCACCTGCTGCCGGTGGTTGATCGTCGTCGACGTGGCGAAGGCGCTGGCGCCGCCGAGGGCCGCCAGGACGATCCCGATGGTCAAGATGCGGCCCGGGGTCGTGGAGATGAACCACCAGCGGGGGTGGGCCGGTTCGGCGGGCGACCGCAAACCGGGCGGTTCGGTCGACGGATGCGCCAGCTCAACCGTCACGTCGGATCAGCCTCGTCTTTCGGCCACTAGTTCGCTGCATGAACGTCTATAAGCGAAGTCTAAGAGGATGTCGCGGCGGATGGGGGGAGGCCGACCCAATTGACCCGGTGGATTGGCTGCATATCCTGATCTCGTGGACGGCGACGGTGACGGATGGGTGATATCCGAGCGCGGCGCCCACTTCTGGGGCCGGTTCGGCGCGGCCGGTCTGTTGCTGCGGGCCCCGCTGCCCGACGGCACCCCCGCCGTGCTGCTGCAGCACCGGGCCGTATGGAGCCATCAGGGCGGCACGTGGGGTCTGCCGGGCGGCGCGCGCGACAGCCACGAGACCCCGGAACAGACGGCGGTGCGCGAGGCGCACGAAGAGGCCGGCCTGCGCGGCGAGCGACTCGCCCTGCGCGCGACGGTGGTCACGTCCGAGGTGGCCGGGATCGGCGGCACCCGCTGGACCTACACCACCGTCGTCGCCGACGCCCCTGAGTTGCTGCGGACGGTGCCGAACGGGGAAAGCACCGAAATGCGCTGGGTTGCCGAGCACGAGGTGGCCGAACTGCCGCTGCACCCCGGCTTCGCGGCCAGCTGGCATCGGCTGCGCACGGCGCCGGCGCTGGTGCCGCTGGGCCGCGGCGACGAACGACGCCGGCACCTGCCCCGCACGCTCGAACTCGACGCCGGGGTCTTCGTGTGGTGCATGCCCGGGGACGCCGATCACCCCCCGTCGCAGCTGAGCCGCCGGATCAGCTCGCTGCTGCAAGCGCCGAGCTGAGCAACTCGGCCGCCGCCCGGGGGTCCTCGGCCGCCGTGATGGCCCGCACCACCACGATTCGCCGGGCGCCGGCGGCGAGCACCTCCGGGAGCCGGTCCGCGTCGATGCCGCCGATGGCGAACCAGGGCTTCTCGCCGCCAATTTGGGCGGCCGTCCGCAGCAGCCCGAGGCCCGGCGCCGGGCGGCCCGGCTTCGTCGGGGTGGGCCAGCAGGGGCCGACGCAGAAGTAGTCGGCCGCACTCCCGGCGGCCGCGGCGACCTCGTCGGCCCCGTGGGTGGACAGGCCGATCAGCGTCTCGGGCCCGACGATCCCGCGCGCCACGTCCAGCGGCAGGTCGCCCTGCCCCAGGTGCAGCACGTCGGCGCTGGCGGCGCGGGCGATGTCGGCCCGGTCGTTGACGGCGAACAGCGCGCCGTGCCGGCGGGCCGCGTCGGCGAGGATCTCGCACGCCGCGAGCTCGTCGCGCGCCTCCAGCGGGCCGAACCGCCGCTCACCGGCCGATCCCTTGTCGCGCAGCTGGACGACGTCCACGCCACCGGCCAGGGCCGCGTCGGCGAAGTCGGCCAGGTCGCCGCGCTCCCGCCGCGCGTCGGTGCACAGGTACAGGGTCGCTCGGGCCAGTCGCATGGCCAGGCGCGTAGCGTTCTGCACACCGCGACGCTAGCGCGCTAGCGTGGAACGGGAGAATTACCAGACACGGGAGTCCCGGGTACGTCACCGGCGGGGCTGAGAGTGGGCACAACCAGGGCGCCTGGACCTGCCCTTACCGTCACACCTGATCCGGGTCATGCCGGCGAAGGGAGGCACAGGATGCCACCGATCGGCTCGCTGGCCGTCATCGGCGGCGGCGTCATCGGCCTGTCGGTCGCGCGCCGCGCCGCGCAGGCCGGCTGGTCGGTACGCGTGCACCGCACCGCCGACACGGGCGCGTCGTGGGTTGCCGGGGGGATGCTGGCGCCGCACAGCGAAGGCTGGCCCGGCGAGGAGCGGTTGCTGCGGCTGGGCCTGGAATCGCTGCGGCTGTGGCGCGAGGGCGGCTTCGCCGACGGATTGCCGGCCGGGGTCATCACCGCGCGGGAGTCGCTGGTGGTGGCCGTGGATCGGGCCGACGTCGCGGACCTGCGCACCGTCGCCGACTGGTTGTCCGGGCAGGGGCATCCGGTGGTCTGGGAATCCGCGGCGCGCGACCTGGAACCCCTGCTGGCGCAAGGCATCCGGCACGGCTTCCGGGCGCCCACCGAGCTGGCCGTCGACAATCGTGCGCTTCTCGAGGCGCTGCGCGCCGACTGCGAGCGCCTGGGGGTCGGGTGGGCAGGGCCGGCGCACGACCTGTCCGGGGTCGCGGGGGACGCGGTGGTGATCGCCAACGGCATCGACGCGCCCGCGCTGTGGCCCGGGTTGCCGGTACGCCCCGTCAAGGGAGAGGTGCTGCGGCTGCGCTGGCGGAAGGGGTGTATGCCGTTGCCGCGGCGCGTCATTCGCGCCCGAGTGCACGGACGGCAGGTGTACCTGGTTCCGCGGTCGGACGGGGTGGTGGTCGGCGCCACCCAGTACGAGCACGGTCGCGACACCGCCCCGGTGGTGTCGGGAGTGCGTGACCTGCTGGACGACGCCTGCGCCGTGCTGCCCGCGCTCGGTGAGTACGAGCTGGCCGAGTGCGCGGCCGGGCTGCGCCCGATGACCCCCGACAACCTGCCGATCGTGCGGCGCCTGGATGCGCGGACTCTGGTTGCAGCCGGACACGGCCGGTCCGGCTTCCTGCTGGCGCCGTGGACAGCCGAGCAGATCCTCACCGAACTCGCCCCCGTTGGAGCCCGCCGATGATGGTCACGGTCAACGAACAGCATGTCGAGGTCGACGCGCAGACCACCGTCGCGGCGCTCCTGGAGTCGCTGGGCTACCCGGCGCGGGGCGTGGCGGTGGCGATGGACTCCGCGGTGCTGCCGCGTTCAGACTGGGGCACAGAACTTTTCGATGGCGCGAGACTCGAGGTGGTGACGGCGGTGCAGGGTGGCTGACTCAGAACTGACTATCGCCGACCGCAGCTTCGCCTCGCGGCTCATCATGGGCACCGGGGGCGCATCCAACCTGGCGGTGCTGGAGGAGGCGCTGATCGCGTCGGGCACCGAACTGACCACCGTCGCGATACGCCGGGTCGACGCCGAGGGCGGCACCGGGCTGCTGGACCTGCTGGGCCGGCTCGGCATCACGCCGCTGCCCAACACCGCGGGCTGCCGCGGCGCCGCCGAGGCGGTGCTCACCGCGCAGTTGGCCCGCGAGGCGCTGAACACCAACTGGGTGAAACTCGAGGTGATCGCCGACGAACGCACGCTGCTGCCCGACGCCGTCGAATTGGTCCGGGCTGCCGAGCAATTGGTTGACGACGACTTCGTGGTGCTGCCCTACACCAACGACGACCCGGTGCTGGCGCGCCGACTCGAGGACGCCGGGTGCGCGGCGGTCATGCCCCTGGGCTCGCCGATCGGCACCGGCCTTGGCATCACCAACCCGCACAACATCGAGATGATCGTCGCGCGGGCCGGAGTCCCGGTGGTGCTCGACGCCGGCATCGGTACCGCCAGCGACGCGGCGCTGGCGATGGAACTGGGTTGCGACGCCGTGCTGTTGGCCACCGCGGTGACCCGGGCCGCGGATCCGGCGGCGATGGCCGCGGCGATGGCGGCCGCCGTCACCGCCGGCTATCTGGCGCGGCGGGCCGGCCGGATTCCCAAGCGCTTCTGGGCGCAGGCGTCCAGCCCGCCCGGCGACGATGCGGCCCGCGCCGCGGGCCGCTGAGGAGCGGGCAATTGAGCCTGAGTCGATGAAACGGTATGTCGCACTCGGCAGTTCGATGGCCGCCGGACCGGGGATCCGGCCCGGGGCCGCGGGCGCGCCGTGGGGGTCGGGGCGGTCCGCCCGCAACTACGCGCATCTGGTCGCCGACCGACTGAACCTCGACCTGGCGGACGTCACCTTCTCCGGCGCGACCACCGCCCACGTGCTGACCGATCGTCAGCGCGGCGTGCCACCGCAGATCGCTGCGCTGGACGGTTCGGAGAGCCTGGTCACCGTCACCATCGGCGGCAACGACGTCGGCTACGTGCCGCTGTTGATGGCCGCCTCGCTGCCGCGGTGGACGCGGCGGGTGCCGCTGCTGGGCAAGCGGATATCCGAACTGCTGGATCGTGACTCGCGTGACCGGGCCCTCGCCTCGGTGGCCGACTCACTGTGCGCCGTCGGGTCGGCGCTGCGTCAGGGCGCACCGCGAGCCCGAATCCTCTTCGTCGACTACCTGACGATCCTGCCGCCGCACGGCGCTCCGGCCCCGCCACTGTCGGACGCCGACGCCGACCTGGGCCGCCACGTGGCGGAGTCGCTGGAACGGCTCACGGCGGACGCCGCGGCGGCAACCGGCTGCGACGTCGTCCGTGCGGCCGCGGCCAGCAGGGAACACCACGCCTGGTCGACGGACCCCTGGACCACCAGGCCGGCCGTGCCGCTACCGGGCCGGCCCGCGCCGCTGCACCCCAACGGCGCCGGGATGCGGGCGGTGGCGGAAATGATTGTGGCGCAAGGGTGAACCACCGACAGCGGCGTTGGTCACGCGAGCCTCATAAGTAACGCGAGCCGATCATCAGGTGATTGGCCGGTGGCGCGGCGCAGTGGGCCCCTTGGGTATGGTGCCGCCGTCGTGGTAGTCGATGGAACGAATGATGGCGTGTGACGGATTGATTCGAGTAAACCCGCACGGACTCGACGGAGAGGTCAGCCCTTGGTGAGCCACCATTTGTAGAGCGAGGCGACGTCGCCGTTGGACGCACGGACGAGGCTCATCACATTCTTCGCCTCGGTGGTCCACAAGATTTGGGCAACCCCGCCCTGCTGTTGCGCCGTGGCGCACGCCACCTGCCCTCCCGGGCCGCTCCGTTGGGACCACGGCGCAGGCGACTGTGAATCGCCGCAATTGGTCAGCTTCAGCCCGTCTTGATTCATTCCCGCCTTGAAGGCGCTGGCCAGTGCGTCGGCGCTGGGGAACAGGAAGTACTGTGCGCTGGCCGGTCCGTTGGGGTCATCGTTTTGGTCGCAAGCAATCTGGGCCAGCGCTTTGCCCTCCGTCGGCTGGGCTGCGCAATTGCTCAGGCTGTAGCCCTTGGACAGCGAAGCGGCAAGAGTGTCGACGTCTGGCGAGTCGGGATCAGCGAAAGCCGCGCCACTGCCCACCGCGGCGAAGCCGCCTAACAGCGCTGCGGCGGCCCCGGCCCGTAGCGCGTTGGTCAAGCGGCACATCTATTGCTCCTTAACGACTTTCGGATCGCTGCTGTTCTCGTGCTCAGTCACCGCGCAGGATCGTAGGGGTATCTCCCACTCTCCACCACAGCCCGCTGGAAATGCTCCGGTGCGTCACAGTAGCGCGGTTTACGCGAAAGAAGCGAACCAGCCCTGTGCCGCAACCTGTGCGGCTTGACGGGTTCCTGCGGTCCGGGATGGATTCCCGAATACCAACACCGTCGGCCGAGCGTGGTCGGCGCCGGTTTACCGATGAGTGATGACGTGGCGTCGCGGCTCGGGTAGGGTAAGCACCGCCTCACGCCAGCTAACTCTTCGCGACTGGAGAACCAATGACTGAGCTGCCCCCTCCTCCACCACCTCCGCCGCCCGGTTACCCCCCGCCGCCCGGTTACCCGCCGCCGCAGCCGGCCGGGCAAGCGCCCAACAATTACTTGGTGTGGTCGATTCTGGTGACGATCTTCTGCTGCATCCCGTTCGGCATCGTCGCGATCGTCAAGTCCAGCCAGGTCAACGGGCTGTGGGCGCAAGGCCGTTACGCCGACGCGCAGGCGGCCGCAGACGCCGCGAAGAAGTGGGTGATCTGGGCGGTCGTGGTGGGTCTCATCGTCAACGTGATCGTCATCGCGGTCAACCTCATGAGTATGAACACCAACACCAACGCCGCGGCCATGATGCTCCTGGGGCTGTGACCCTGGGCCCGCAATGGTGATCCGTCAGGCGGCGCCGCTGCGACTGGGTGCGCCACTCGTGGTGGCCGCCTCGGCGGCGTGCGTCTGCGCGGCGGTGTGGCTGGGTGACCCGACCACCCCGGGCGGCCCGCTACCCCTCTGTCCCACCAAAGCGCTGCTGGGCATCGACTGCCCCGGGTGCGGCAGCATGCGCATGCTGTATTCGCTGATGCACGGCAATCTGCTGGCGGCTGCGAGGTTTAACGCTCTCGCCGTGGTGGCGTTGGTGCTGCTGGTGTGGGCCTACGGGGGGTGGACGTACGGCC
This sequence comes from uncultured Actinomycetota bacterium, assembly GCA_963824505.1. GTDB lineage: Bacteria > Actinomycetota > Actinomycetes > Mycobacteriales > Mycobacteriaceae > Mycobacterium. The sequence goes on along the minus strand of CAWGPS010000003.1, from coordinate 213,764 downwards.
GCGTGACCGGCAGGCAGATCCGAAGCTGGCAACACGGTCGCTGGTCGGCGGCGCTGGCCCTGGTGCTGACGGTCGCCTGGTTCGTCGTGCGGAACGTTCCCTTTGCGCCATTCAGCGCCCTGTATGTCTGATCGTGTCCCTGAGCAAGACCCTTGCGCCGCGGTCTAACCTTGGGCGCAATGGTGCACAAATTCCCGGCGGTGTTGGCGGTGCTCGTCGCAACCCTGACCGCGTTTTCCGCAGGCTGCTCGCACCGGTCGGCTGACCCCGGGATCAGCAGCCCCGCGGCGGGCGAGTTCGCCACGACCCTGCACAAGAAGGTCACCGTCGACGCGATGATGGCCCACCTGTCGAAGCTTCAGGACATCGCCAACGCGAACAACGGCACGCGGGCGGTGGGCACGCCCGGCTACGAGGCCAGCGTCGACTATGTGGCAAATACTCTGCGGCGCAGCGGCTTCGACGTCCAGACACCCGAGTTCTCGGCGCGGGTGTTCCACGGCGAGAAGCCGGCGATGACGGTCGCCGGCAAGCCCGTCGAGTCGCGCGCACTGGACTTCAGTCTCGGCACCCCGCCGGACGGGGTCAGCGGCCCGTTGGTCGCCGCACCCGCAAGCGACAGCCCGGGTTGTACGGCCGCCGATTACGCCAACCTGCCGGTGCGGGGCGCCGTGGTGCTGGTGGACCGGGGCGGTTGCCCCTTCGCCCAAAAGGAGGATGCCGCGGCGCATGCGGGCGCCCTGGCGATGGTCATCGCCGACAATGTCGACGAGCAGCAGATGGGCGGCACCCTGGGGCCGAACACGGAAGTCAAGATCCCCGTGCTGAGCGTGGCCAAGTCCGTCGGCGTGCAACTGCGCGCGCAACCCGGACCGACCACCATCAAGCTGACCGCCAGCGTCCAGAGTTTCAAGGCCCGCAACGTCATCGCCCAAACCAAGACGGGATCGCCGACCGACGTGGTGGTGGCGGGCGCGCACCTGGACAGCGTGCCGGAGGGACCCGGCATCAACGACAACGGGTCCGGTGTCGCCGCGATCCTGGAAACCGCGGTGCAACTGGGTAGCTCACCGGCGGTGCACAACGCGGTGCGGTTCGGCTTCTGGGGTGCCGAGGAACTGGGTCTGATCGGTTCGCGAAACTACGTCGAGTCACTGGACCTGTCGGGCCTCAAAGACATTGCGCTGTACCTGAACTTCGACATGCTGGCGTCGCCCAATCCCGGATACTTCACCTACGACGGGGACCAGTCGCTGCCCGCGGACAAACGCGGCCAGCCCGTGGTCCCCGAAGGCTCGGGGGGCATCGAGCGCACGTTCGTCGCGTACTTGAAATCGGCCGGCAAGACCGCGCAGGACACGTCGTTCGACGGCCGTTCCGACTATGACGGGTTCACCCTGGCGGGCATCCCGGCGGGCGGCCTGTTCTCGGGCGCCGAGACCAAGATGTCGGACGAGCAGGCCAAGCTGTGGGGCGGGACCGCGGATCAGCCGTTCGATCCCAACTATCACCAGAAGACAGACACGCTCGACCACATCGACCGCGCGGCCCTGGGCATCAACGGCGGCGGTGTCGCCTACGCCGTGGGTCGCTACGCGCAGGATCTGAACGGGCGAAACGGGGTTCCGGTCATGGACGACCGCACGCGTCACGTGCTCGCGAAGTCATGATCCTTCGACTGGGAGTGGCGACGCTGCTGCTGACCGGACTGCTGGCGGGGTGCTCGTCGTCGCGGCCCGCGCACCCGACGGCGGCGAAAGACCTGGGTCACGGGCTGGCCGCGAAGGTGGGGGTGGACGCAATGTTCGTCCACCTGCGCGCGCTGCAGAACGTCGCCAACGCCAACAAAGGCACCAGGGCGGAGGGCACCCCCGGCTACGACGGCAGCGTCGACTACGTGGCAAAGACATTACGGGACAGGGGTTTCGACGTTTCAACCCCGCAGTTCGACCGGCTCTACGCCATCTCACCCGGCAAGCCGACGATGACCGTCGCCGGCCGCAGCTACCAGGTCGACCAGGCCTCGATGCTGGTTCAGACACCGCCCGGCGGCCTGACCGGTCAGCCGGTGCGGCCCACGCAACCGTCCGGCTGCGCCGCCAGTGACTACCCGCCCACCGTGCCGAAAGGGGCGATCGCCGTCGTCGACGACGCGCGTTGCTCGGTGGTCGACAAGCAGAACAGCGCGGTGGCCAGGGGCGCCGCGGCCCTGATCGTGATCAGCCGGCCCAACGGCCAGGGGGCACCGCCGACATTGTTCAATCCCGGTTACTTCAAGCAGCTCAAGGTCCCCGTCGCCGTCGCCGGTTCCTCGGCCGTCGGCGCGCTGGCGGGCGCCACGGGGCCGATACGTCTGGTGCTGGATGCCCGGAACATCGCGATCACCTCGCGAAACGTGCTGGCGCAGACCAGAACCGGGTCGCCGCACGAGGTGGTGATGGTCGGTGCGCACCTCGACAGCCCGCGTGCCGGCCCGGGCATCAACGACGACGGTTCGGGAGTGGCCGCTGTGCTCGAGACGGCGCTGCAGCTGGGCCCGCTGGCGCCGGTGAACAACGCGGTGCGATTCGTGTTCTGGGGGGCCGAGGAGGACGGGCTCAACGGCGCAACGGATTACGTCTTCGGCATGGACAGCGATCAGCTCAACGACATCGCGCTTTATTTGGACTTCACCATGCTGGGTTCTCCGAATGCCGGTTTCTTCACCGACGACGGCGACCAGTCTGGTCCGCCGAACCCCGGCGTCCCCTCCGGGGACGTCCCCGAGGGGTCGGCCGGCATCGAGCGCACCCTGGGCGGCTACCTGAACCTGGCGGGCAAGCGGCCCGCCGACATGCCGCTGACCACCGCAGCCGACTACCACCCGTTCATGGTCGCGGGCGTGCCGATCGGCGGGATGACCGCCGGCGCCTCCCAGCCGAAAACGATCGTGCAGGCCCGCCTGTGGGGCGGTCAGGCCGGCGCGCCGTTCGATCCCAACTACCAGAGCCCCAGGGACACCGTCGACAACATCAATCGGGCCGCGTTGGCCGTGATGGGCGCTGGCGTGGCGTTCGCGGTCGGCACCTACGCCGAGTCGGTCGGGGGCGTCAATGGTGTCCCGGCGCACGACAAGCGGCACCGCACCCGAATGCCCTGAGACCTGGCGACCTGGGCTGCTCGGAGTCTGCGGGTACGCCTCTGGCCGGGCCGCCTCAGGGCCCTGACCACGAGGTCATAGGTCTCTACGGTTCGCAGGCTTTCGGCCGACCGCGATGTACGGTGCGAATGAGGCTCCAACAGTGAGCGGCACCGCTAAGAAAAGCACCAACCCACACCCGATCACAACGACGAGCACGGGTGCCTGCCGAACCCGGTCGAGCACGGTCACAAGCATCGCGCCGACGACGGCGAACGTGAACGCAGCCGCGAGCACGGTCAGGTTCGACCACGCGGCGAAAGTCGGGCGGGAGCGGGGCAGGGCACGTCAACAAATTCCTCGGCGACGGGGCGCTGGCCGTCTTCGGCGCCCCGAACGACCTCGCGGAGCATGCCGACGCCGCTGTGAGCGCCGCAGCGTTGATCCAGAGGTCGCGCGCTGGACAGGAGCACATCGTTCGGGCCCCGCCAGGGCGCTCACGCGCGCTCCGATGTGCACGCCGATCCCACCGATGTCATCACCGCGGACCTCGCATTCGCCGGTGTGCAACCCGCCTTGGCATGGTGTGAGCTGCGCAATTGGCTGATTAAATCGACCGCCGACGAGCTTCCCAGTGCGCCTGAAGTCCCTAGTGGTAGCCACATGAAGCAGTACCCTCATGCCATGCCGGAAACGTCGTACGCACCCTGCGGCGATCTCAGCTTGGCCTATCAGGTGTTCGGCGACGGGCCCGTCGACCTCGTCTTCTGTGGATCGTTCGTCAGCCACGTCGAGTTGTATTGGACCGCACCCGAATTCGAGGCCTTCATGGAGCGGCTGTCTACGTTCTGCCGCGTACTCCTGTTCGACAAGGCTGGCGTCGGGCTATCGGACCCAGTACCGAAAGTTCGCACGCTCGACGATCGAGCTGCCGAGATCGAGGCCGTCATGGACGCCGCCGGTTTCGGACGTGCCGTCGTCTTCGGTGTCAGCGAGGGCGGGCCCGCCGCAATGGCCTTCGCCGCAACACGACCAGACCGAACAGCGGCGTTAATCCTTAGCGGCGCGTTCGCGTACTTCGGCTTCGCTGGGTGGGACGACGTCGACCGTGACCCGGTCGAGTTACGGGCACGCCTGCTACCAGAGCTTGGTGAGCACTACACGCCGTCGGTGGAGCAGCTTGCCCGCTTCCAGGAATTCCCCCGCGCGGGTCGCTCGACGTGGGGCAGCGGTGCGGCGGTCAAAAATCTGCTGCAGTCGGTCGGGTCCATGCGCCAGCTGGCAATGTTCGAGCGCATGGGCGCGAGCCCGGGGATGGCGCGAGCGACGCTCGAAGCGATGTTTCGGATCGACGTACGATCGATCCTGCCGACGATCACCGCGCCAACCCTGGTCATTCATGCCCGCGGCGACCCAATTCCTGTGCAGTCGGGCCGGTATCTCGCCGACCACATCCCTGGGGCTCGGATGCTTGAGCTCGAGGGGACAGACCATGCGCCTTGGCTCAGCGATCCCGACATGATCACCACCAAGATCGAGGAGTTCCTCACCGGCAGCCACGCCGCGCCGGCCCAGTCACACCGTGCCCTACGCACCGTACTGTTCACCGACATCGTCGCATCGACCGAGCGCGCCGCGGCCACGGGCGACGAGCGGTGGCGGGCCGTACTTCACCGCCTTGACGAGGTCACAGCCACGCTTACGCAACGATTCGGTGGCACAGTCGTGAAGAGCACGGGCGACGGACACCTCGCCACGTTCGACGGCCCGACACAGGCCATCCGCTGCGCCGAGGCGCTACGCGCCGAGACCGAGACGCTAAGCATCCAGATCCGGGTGGGCATCCACACTGGTGAGTGCGAACTGCTCGGGTCCGACATAGGCGGTATCGCCGTCCACATCGCCGCGCGGATCCTCGGTCAGGCCAGCGCGGGTGAGATCCTGGTGTCCCGCACAGTCCGCGACCTCGTCGTCGGCTCCGGCATAGGCTTCGAGGACCGCGGAACCGTCGAGTTGCGCGGAGTGCCCGGCACCTGGGAGCTTCTCGCGGTCGGTCGCCACGGCGCTCCGGCGGGAACGGCCGAGGAGATGCTGGCGTCGACGCCAACCCCCGGCCCTCAAATCACGATGCGCCGCTCGGACCGCGCAGTCGCCGTGATCGCCAGGCGCACCCCGTGGATCCTGCGCGGGATGGCCCGCCTCGCCCCGCCCGCCCACCGCAGATGAGCAGAGGTGCGTTGATCCTCAACGCTGTTTACGCCCTCACCCCCATTAGGAAATGGCAAGCTTGCAGCGCAAGAGCGTCGTTCCAGACGGGCTCCGGTCTCGGAAGTTGAAATGTTCTTTACGTAATCGATGACATCACCGGCTGATGACACCTCGACCACGCGCGATCAATCAGCACAATTCAACGCGATTTGCACACACTCAGCTCGTTTTCAACGGAACATTGTCCAATGGCTAATGAAGGACCGAATCCGCTGTATGGCCTCTACCTCCGCGCGATGCGCCGACTGGGGCACTACCGATGGTTCGGGCTCATGTTCAAGCACCTCGGGACACCGGCGGATCGGGCGCTTATGCGCATGAGCCGGGGCCGACTGTCCATGGGCGGTTCCGAGTTGCCGACGATGCTGCTTACGACGACAGGTAGAAAAACCGGCAAAAAGCGAACTGTCCCGCTGAACTACGTGCGGGATGGCTCGAACGTGGTCGCGGTATGTGAGAACTTCGGTTTGGATACGGCCTCAAGTTGGCCTTACAACCTGCTCGCCGACCCCAAGGCCCGCCTTGAGATCAAGGGCATCGCCGCGGACTATCTCGCGCGACCAGCCACCGAGGAAGAAGTGGACCGCAACATGCCGAAGCTGATTGCGATGTGGCCAGCACATGACACCTATGTCAAACGCAGCGGCACACGCAAAGTATTCGTCTTCGAGCCCATGAATGGGCGGTCCTGAGCCGATACGACAGTGACCTGTCGGTACTTCTCATAAGCGACGCATTCCGCCTGCCTGAATGTTCTTCGGCCAGTCGCTGCCACCACAGCATCGACCGGAGTGGCGTATTCCCTGATGGACCATCCAATCGGCGCCTAGCATGAAGCCCCTCGTTGGCGACACGCCGAGCGTAAGTTCGCGACCATGACCGATCTGTTGAACGGCATCCCCCGAGTGGACCCGACGAGTGAGCCGACGATTATGCGGCGCGTCGTGGGCCGCATCCTCGAGTCGACAATCGGTTCTGCCATCCACCGTAGGCTAATTGCACCGCTCGATGCGCCGCTGATGCGCCTAAGCCGTGGCCACGTCCATTCTGCCAAAGGGACGGTCCCGCTTGTGTTGTTGCGCACGACGGGGGCGAAGTCGGGAATGCAGCGGGAAGTGCCGTTGGGCTACTTCACCGACGGCGACAACGTCATCCTGATCGCCTCGAACTACGGACAAGCCAGACAGCCAAACTGGTACCACAACCTGCTCAAGAACCCGAAGTGCCAGCTTTTCGCTGACGGGCGTAGCGACAGCGGCGGTACCTTCATCGCCCACCCAACCGAGGGTGCTGACCATGATCGGCTGTTCGCGCTGGCTGAGAGTTACGTCTCCAGCTACAAGTCCTACGCGGCCAACACCAATGGTATTCGCACCATCCAGGTGCTCCGCTTGACGCCCGAAGCTCTTTAGGTCGCCGCACAGCAACTATCGCCCCGCTTCGATGAACCCGACGCTAAGAGGTCCTTCAAACAGTCGCTGCCATCATTTGGTGAAAACGTTTTGGGGCTGGACCGACCAGCAGCTGGCCGACGGGACGCTGATCGTGACCTCCCCGGCCGGACAGACCTATGTCACCACCCCGGGCAGCGCGCTGTTGTTCCCCAGCCTGTGCTACGCGGTGGGCGGGATGCCCACCGTCGAGGCCGACCCGCACCCGCAGGACTACTGCGCCGAGCGCACCGCCATGATGCCGCGCCGCACCCGCACCCGCGCCCAACACCACGCCACCCGGGTGGCCACCGAACGCCGCCACAACCGACAGGCCCGCCAAGCCCAACATGCCTCACAAGCCTGGGATTCCGGACCCCGCGACGCCACCGGCGACGGCGAACCACCACCCTTCTGACACCGGGGGCGAACAGGCGCCAGTCGCGGTCTCCCGTCGTCGCCGCGCGTCGCGTTCATCGGTTCGACCCACCCTCGCGGCCCAGGAGCGGGTCGAGCCGTGTGGGGCATGCCCACGGTCGATGCCTCGCGCTTTTCGTGCATCGGGAATTTGCGCTGCGAATACCGATTCGCCCATTGGCATTCACGGTCGGCAAACGTTCGGGGTCCATTTGTCCGCTGCGTTACGCGGGCGCATAGCGGCCCATTAATTCGGGCTGTCAGCATTCGCCGACGGATCTACAATGAGTTCCCTTCGATGCTGCCGCGCAGCCCGGCCGGGATGAGGTTCTTGATGAATGAGCGCCGGCGTAGTCGACGTCTGAGGGCGGCCATCGCGTGCGCGGCGAGCGCAATCGCGGCGGTCGGCTGCACCACCTTCGTCGAGGGCCGCGCCCTGTCCACCCTCAACGACCCGTTCCGGGTGGCGGGGCTGCCTGCGACCAACGGACCCAGCGGCATCCGCTCGGACGCCCCCAGTCCGACCGGGACCGTGGTCAACACCGACAACGGGCCGATCGACAAGTTGTCGTTGCTGTCGATCAACGACATCGAGGACTACTGGAAAGCGTCGTACGGCGAGTCGCTGAAGGGAACGTTCGTCCCGGTCAGCAAGTTCATCTCCTACGACTCCGATGACCCGAACAGCCCGATCGTTTGCCACAACGACACCTACAAGCTCGTCAACGCCTTTTACACATCCCGCTGCAACCTGATCGCCTGGGACCGCGGCGTGTTCATGCCCGTCGCGCAAAAATATTTCGGCGACATGTCCGTCAACGGTGTGCTGGCGCACGAATTCGGGCACGCGCTGCAACAAATGGCGAAACTGGTGACACGGAGGGACCCCACCATCGTCCGCGAGCAGCAAGCCGACTGCTTCGCCGGTGTCTATCTATTCTGGGTGGCCGACGGGAAGTCGTCGCGCTTCACCCTCAGTACCGCCGACGGTCTCGACCACGTACTGGCGGGCATCATCACCACCCGCGACCCGGTGATGGACTCCGACACGGAGAACGACGACGAGCACGGGTCGGCGCTGGACCGGATCAGCGCCTTTCAGATGGGCTTCACCACCGGTGCCACCGCGTGCGCGGGGATCAGCTCGAAGGAGATCGAGCAGCGCCGCGGAGACCTGCCGAACGCCCTGCGCGTCGACACCTCCGGGGACACGGAAACCGGCGAGGTTCCGATGAACGAAGACACCCTGTCCACGCTGATGGAGCTGCTGGGGCAGATCTTCGCGCCCAAGAGCCCGCCGACCTTGTCCTACAGCCCGGCCGACTGCGCCGACGCCAAGCCCAGCCCGCCCGCGTCCTACTGCCCGGCCACCAACACCATCGCGGTGGACCTCAAGGCGTTGGCCGCCATGGGTCAGGTCGCCGACGAGAAGGAACAAACCCTGCCGCAGGGCGACGACACCGCCCTGTCGGTCGTGATGTCGAGGTACGCGCTCGCGGTACAGCACGAGCGCGGGCTACCCATGCAGAGCCCGTGGACGGCGCTGCGAACGGCCTGCCTGACCGGTGTGGTGCACCGCAAGATGGCCGAACCCATCGACCTGCCCGACCACAAGCAACTGCTGTTGACCGCAGGTGATCTGGACGAGGCCGTCGCCGGGCTGCTCACCAACCACCTCGTCGCCAGCGACGCCGACGGCACGTCGGTGCCGGCCGGCTTCACCCGGATCGCCGCGTTCCGCAGCGGTGTCATCGGCAAGATGGACGCCTGTTACTCCCGCTATCCGGGCTAACGGGCCCGCCCCAGCAGACGCAGTGCCGCGTCGACGCCCAGCGCGGGCACGTCAAGGGTCTTCGAGCGCAGATCGTGTCGGGCGCCGGCGATTTCGACGACTTCGGTGCGCGCGCCGACCAACGCCGCCGCGGCGCGCACCTCGGCGGGCGTGCCGAACGGATCCGACGTCCCGTGCGTGAACACGGTCGGCACGCCGATGTCGGGCAGGTGCTCGGTGCGCAGGCGTTCCGGTTTGCCCGGCGGGTGAACCGGATAGGAGAAGAGGGTCAACACGTCGACGGACGCGTCGCCGGCGGCGACCACCATCGACGTGAGCCGGCCGCCGTAGGAATGGCCGCCGGCGACCAGTGGGCCACCGGCCAGCCCGCGGCACAGGGCGATCGCCTCGACGATTCCGGCGCGATCGGCGGTGGCCGACCCGGACGGCGGACCGGTGGGCCGGCGGCGGCGGTAGGGCAGGTCATACCGGACCGCGAGCCAGCCGCGGCGCGCCCATTCGTCGCAAACCTGCTGCAGCAGTGCGGAATCCCGGTTTCCTCCGGCGCCGTGGGTGAGGACGACGACACCGTTCGGGGGGCCGATTGGTTCATGCGCCACCCCGGCGATGCGGTCCAGGTTCATGCGCCAGCTGACGATGCGGTCTGGAACGGAGCGAGGTGGGGGCACCACCCGCTTGCGGGGGAGAGGCGGGCAATCATGTGAGCCTGAACAAGGGGGACACGGGGCCGTGCCCGCGGCCCAGCGGGTAGGCGGCGCGCAGACATTCGGTGACCCAGCGCTTTCCGAACCCGACGGCGTCGGGCACGGTGAATCCGTGCGCGAGTGCGCAGGCGACCGCGGAAGCCAGCGTGTCGCCGCCACCGTGGTCGTTGCCGGTGGGCAGCCGCGGCGAGTCGTACTCGTAGAAGTCGGCCCCGTCATAGAGCAGGTCGCAGCTGCGCTCGGACGACCTCAGGTGCCCGCCCTTGACCAGCGCCCAGCGCGGGCCCAGACCGTGCAGCGCCTTCGCCGCCGCGCGCTGGGAAGAAGAGTCGACGACGTCGATGCCCACCAGCAGCCGTACCTCGTCGAGGTTCGGCGTGACCAGCGTGGCCAGCGGAAAGAGCCGCTCGCGCAGGGTGCCCAGTGCCGACGACGCCAGCAGCGCGTCGCCGTGCATGGACGCACACACCGGGTCCACGACCAGCGGAACCGTCAACTCGAGCCGTCGCCATGTGGCCGCCACCGCACTGATGATGGCCGACGACGCCAGCATCCCGGTCTTGGCGGCCTGGACGCCGATGTCGGCGACCACCGCCTCGATCTGCCCGGCCACGACCTCGGCCGGGACTTCGTGGAAGCTCTTGACGCCCAACGTGTTCTGCACGGTGACCGCGGTGACGGCGACGCAGGCGTGCACGCCCAGCAGCGCCATGGTCCGCATGTCCGCCTGGATCCCGGCGCCGCCCCCCGAGTCCGACCCGGCGATGGTCAACACTCGCAGCGGGGTCACACCCGGTGGCGGGACGGGCAGAGCGGAAGGCGGCTGACTCACTGTGCCGGATGGCGGTGACCCGCCGCGCCCGGTCCCCCGCAAGCGGGAGGTGCCCCCAGCGCCGCGCTTGCGATCACCGCTGGGTGACCGGCAGATACACCCGGTTGCCGTGCTCGGCGAATTCCCGCGACTTCTCGCTCATGGCCGCCTCGATCGCTTCTTCGCTGTCCAGCCCGTGCTCGGCGGCGTAGTCGCGGACGTCCTGGGTGATGCGCATGGAGCAGAACTTCGGCCCGCACATCGAGCAGAAGTGGGCGGTCTTGGCCGGCTCGGCCGGCATGGTCTCGTCGTGGAATTCCCGTGCGGTGTCGGGGTCGAGCGACAGCGCGAACTGATCGTTCCAGCGGAACTCGAAGCGCGCCTTGCTCAACTCGTCGTCGCGCTCCTGCGCCCGCGGATGCCCCTTGGCCAGGTCGGCCGCGTGCGCGGCGATCTTGTAGGCGATCACGCCGTCCTTGACGTCCTTGCGGTCCGGCAGCCCCAGGTGCTCCTTCGGCGTCACGTAGCACAGCATCGCGGTGCCGGCCTGGGCGATGATCGCCGCGCCGATCGCCGACGTGATGTGGTCGTAGGCCGGCGCGATGTCGGTGGCAAGCGGGCCCAGTGTGTAGAACGGAGCCTCCTCGCACAGCTCCTCCTCCAGCCGCACGTTCTCGGCGATCTTGTGCATCGGCACGTGCCCGGGCCCTTCGATCATCACCTGTACGCCATGGGATTTGGCGATCTTCGTCAGCTCGCCGAGGGTGCGGAGTTCGGCGAACTGCGCGGCGTCGTTGGCGTCCGCGATCGACCCCGGCCGCAGCCCGTCGCCCAGCGAGAAGGTGACGTCGTAGCGGGCGAAGATGTCGCACAGCTCCTCGAAGTTGGTGTACAGGAACGACTCCCGGTGATGGGCCAGGCACCAGGCGGCCATGATCGAACCCCCGCGGCTGACGATGCCGGTCACCCGCTTGGCCGTCAGCGGCACATAGCGCAGCAACACGCCGGCGTGCACGGTCATGTAGTCCACGCCCTGCTCGCATTGCTCGATCACGGTGTCGCGGTACATTTCCCACGTCAGTTCGGTCGGGTCGCCGTTGACCTTCTCCAGCGCCTGGTAGATCGGCACGGTGCCGACCGGCACCGGGGAGTTGCGCAGGATCCACTCGCGGGTTTCGTGGATGTTCTTGCCGGTGGACAGGTCCATGATGGTGTCCGCGCCCCAGCGGGTGGCCCACACCATCTTGTCGACCTCCTCGGCGATGGACGACGTCACCGCCGAGTTGCCGATGTTGGCATTCACCTTGACCGCGAACGCCTTGCCGATGATCATCGGCTCGCTCTCGGGATGGTTGTGGTTGGCGGGGATCACCGCGCGACCACGGGCGACCTCGTCGCGCACCAGCTCGGCCGGCAAGCCCTCGCGGGCGGCGATGTACGCCATCTCCGCGGTGATCTCGCCGGCGCGGGCACGCTGCAGCTGGGTGCCGCGGTCACGCACCACACCGGGTCGCGCCGGCAGCCCGGACGACAGGTCGATCGCGGCGTCGGGGTCGGTGTAGGGCCCGGATGTGTCGTAGAGATCGAAGTGATCCCCGGTGGACAGGTTCACCCGCCGGAAGGGCACCCGGGCGCCCGGGACGCCCTCGAGCGGGCGGTAGGCCTTCACGCTGCCGGCGATGGGCCCGGTGGTGACGGACGGTTCGATCGTGACGGTCATTTTTATCTCCCTACGCCGGCATTACCCGGTCAGGTTCGTACGGTCGACGGCCCCGAGCCGTCCTCTCAGCGCACTCGGCGTGCGCTCCCGTGCCTGGTGGATGATCCGCACGCGACGTTACCCCGTCATGTGCGGTGGCCGGTGGTATCCCCCGGGTGGAAAGATGTAAACGTGCAACATGCCCATTCGACAGGACGGCTCGGTGCCTGCCGAGGAGCCCACCGAGGAGCCCACCGAGAGATACCTGAACGTCGGCGAGATCCGCTTCTGGTTCGTGGGGCAACGGTGGGAATGGTCCGACGAGGTGGCCCGGATGCACGGCTACGAACCCGGCGCCGTGGAGCCGACGACGAAGCTCCTGCTGGCGCACAAACATCCCGAGGACCGCGCGCACGTGCAGGAACTGCTCGACTACGCCCTGCAGTCCGAGGGGTCGTTCTCCAGTCGGCACCGCTTCGTCGACACCGCGGGCAACGTGCACGACGCGATCGTGGTGGCCGATCGCATGCTCGACGACGCCGGCGCGGTGGTGGGCACCTCCGGCTACTACATCGACCTCACCAACACCTTCGACGAGACCCGGCACGAGACGCGCCGGGAAGTCCTCGACACGGCCCTGCCCGACCTCTTCGAGAACCGCGCGGCGATCGAACAGGCCAAAGGGGTACTGATGTGCGTGTATCGGGTCAGCGCGGAGCAGGCGTTCCGGGTTCTGCAGTGGCGCTCGCAGGAGACCAACGTGAAGCTGCGCGCGCTGGCAAAGCAATTGCTCGCGGACGTTGCGACCCTGCCCAGTCCCACCGCCGACCTGCAAAGCCAGTTCGATCACGTGTTGCTGACGGTCCATGACCGAGTTCCCGCCGAGGGTTAGGCTCGGCTGAAGGCTCAGGGTTGAGTTCGTAGGCGGTGAGAGGCGTGGAGATGCTGGCTGTCGATCACGAGTCCCGTGCGGACGCCGTGCTGGTGCGGGTGCAGGGAGAAGTCGACTCGAGCACGGTGGACGAACTGGCCCCGCACCTGACGGCAGCGCTGAAGCTCGCCGCGACCCATCCCGCGCGGCTGGTGGTGCTGGACCTGCAGCCGGTGACCTTTTTCGGCAGCGCGGCGTTGAACGCGGTTCTCGACTGTCACGAGGAGGGCAAGGAAAGCGGTACGTCGGTTCGCCTGGTCGCCGATCACGACCACGTCCTTCGGCCGATCCAGGTGACGGAACTCGACCGCGTCCTCGACATCTACCCGACCCTGTCCGAAGCGCTGCAACGCAAGCAAGAGCGATGAACTCGCGCCTGTCGGCTGACTTGGCCGCCGCGGTCGAGCTGGGCGGTGAGATGGGTCGCCGCTTCGCGGAATTCGGCTGGGCGGCACACCCTTTGGGTGAGCCGACGACCTGGCCGTCGGAGGTGCGCGCCGCGGTGGCCACCGCCTTGACGTCGCGGTTCCCCATCGTGCTGTGGCTGGGTCAGAGCGACCTCTTCCTGGTCTACAACGACGGCTACGCGCAGATCCTGGGCGACAAGAACCCCGCGGCACTCGGCTGCCCCGGGCAGCAGGTCTGGTCGGAGATCTGGGACGAGATCGGTCCCATGCTCGCGGGCGTGTTCGCGACGGGCGAGGCCACGTGGTCCGACGACCTGATGCTGCCGCTCGTGACCGGCGGCCTCCCGGTGGAGCGGTACTTCACGTTCACCTACAGCCCGATCATCGGCGGGGAAGGCGTCGTCACGGCCATCTTCTGCGCGGTCATCGAGACGACCGAGCGGGTCCTGAGCGAGCGCCGGCTGCACCTGCTCAATTCCGTCGCCTCGGCGACCGTGGAGACCCGCACCATCGACGAGGCAGTGAGCGCAACCGTTGCCGCGTGCGCAACGCAGCCCGCAGACCTGCCGTTCGTCGCCGTCTACGTCCAGGACGCCGAAACGGGCGGGATCACGTTGCGCGGAGCGACGCCCGCGGTGCTGCCGCTGCTGCCACGGCAGTTGAGCGGGCTCACCGCGTGGGACGCCGGGCCGCGGTCCCGGGCGGAGGGGCGACTCATCGAGGGGGTGGCGGCCGCTATCCCCGGCATCGACAAGATCTTTGCGGGGGCTCGGTGCGAGCGGGCCCTGGTGCTGCCGCTGGGGGAGGGTTCGACCCCGTCGGCGCTGGTGGTCGGCATCAGCGCGCGCCGTCCGCTCGACACCCAGTACCGCGGCTTCTGCCAGTTGCTGGCCGACCAGCTGTCGGCCGCCTTCGCCTCGATCTGGTCCTATGAGCAGGAACGGCGGCGGGCCGACGCGCTGGCCGAGTTGGACCGGGCGAAGACGGCGTTTCTGACCAACGTCACCCACGAGTTCCGCACCCCGCTGACCCTGCTGCTCGGCCCGATCGACGACGCGCTCGCCGAGGCGGCGCCGGGCACCGTCCAGGCGGAGCGGCTGAGCACCGCCGCGCGGAACGCGCGGCGGCTGCAGCGCCTCGTCGACTCGCTGCTCGATTTCTCCCGGATCGAGGCGGGCCGCGCCAACGCGAGGTTGGTGTGCACCGACGTGGGTGCGCTCACGGCGCACATCGCGTCATCGTTCACGGAGCTGTGCCGGCGGGCGGGACTCGACCTGGAGCTGGATTGCCGGCCCGCCCTGGCCGACATCGACCCGGGCATGTGGGAGACGATCGTCCTCAACCTGCTGTCGAATGCGGTGAAATACACCATGACAGGGGCGATTTCGGTGAGCGTGGGCACCGACGCGACGCACTGCCTGCTCGCGGTGCGCGACACCGGAGTCGGAATAGCCGGTGCAGACCTGGACCGCCTCTTCGAGCGCTTCTACCGCGCCGACAACGCCCGGGGCCGCAGCGTGGAGGGCAGCGGTATCGGGCTGTCACTGGTCCGGGGACTGGTGGAGCTGCAGCGCGGATCGGTGGAGCTCGACAGCGAACTGGGCCGCGGCACGACGGTCACCATCCGCCTGCCGCGGTCCCTCGCGGGCGTCGCGGCCGCTACGTCGCCCGCCGCGCTGCCGGACGACACCAATCCCTATGTGGCCGAGGCCCGCCAGTGGGTGACCGCTTCGGCGGAGCCCGAGGCGGTGGCGTCCGATCGGGCCCGCCCGCTGGTGCTGGTCGCCGACGACAACGCAGACATGCGGGCCCATCTGGACCGCGTCCTGTCGGCCCATTGGGACACGGTCCTGGTTGCCGACGGCGCGTCGGCGCTGGCCGTGACCCGCAGGCTGCACCCCGACGCGATCGTCACCGACGTCATGATGCCCGGTCTGGACGGCCTCGATTTCGTCGCGGCCATTCGCGCGGATCCGGCGCTCGCGACCACGCCGGTCCTCATGCTGTCCGCCCGGGCCGGCGCGGAGGCGATCACCCAGGGCTTCGCGGGCGGGGCCGACGATTACCTGCCCAAGCCCTTCCGCTCGCAGGAGTTGGTGGACCGGGTGGCTTCGAGATTGTCCGCCGCCGCGCGCGAACGCGACCGCCGGAGGCGCGAGGTACAGCGCGATCTCGCCTCCGAGTTCGTGCAGCTCGATGCCGCGCTGCAGGCGGCGGACTCCGTCGCGGGAGTCCTTGCGGCCGTGCTGGACTCGCCGTTCGGTCCGCGCGATGCCACCGCCGCGACGATCGGGGTCCTGGACGACGGGCAGCAGATCCGCTTCGAGTACGCCGGCGAGTTGCCCGTCGAGCTGCGTGACCGCTACCACGTGACCGCGCTCGACGCGCCGCTGGTCGGCGCGGACGTCGTCCGCACCGGTGCGCCGATGATCGTCACCGACACGTTGGAACTCCCGGCCCGCTATCGGCACGCGGCGCAGGACACGGCCGACAGTGTCCGCGCGTGTGTCGCTCACCCGCTGCGCGACCGCGCCGGTCGCGTCGTCGGGGTGCTGGTCCTATTGTGGTCGGCGCCACGCGATTTCGAGCCGGCCGAGCTCGACATGTTCACCCGGATGGCCGAGTTGACCTCCTCGGCGGTGGACCGGATCCGAGTGATGGCGCAGGAGCACCGCATTGCGATCGACTTTCAGGAGCACCTGCTCGAGCTCGACCGCAGCTCCACGGCCGCGGTGGTGGCGGCCGTCTACCAACCGGCCGGTGAAGCGATGCGGGTCGGCGGCGACTGGTATTCGGTCACCCCGTTGGACCGCTCGGGCCCGACGGCGATCTCCGTCGGCGACGTCGTCGGGCACGGCCTGCCCGCCGCCATCGTGATGAGCAGGTTGCGTGCCGCGGTGGCGGCCTCCGCGCTCACCGCCGCGGAACCCACCGCCGTGCTGGGCGCCCTCGACAAGTACGCGGCCAGCGTCACCGGCGCGCGCTGCGCGACCGTGGCCTACGCGCTCGTCGACACCGACGCCGAGACGGGCGCCGGCACCATCAGCTACAGCTGCGCCGGTCATCCCTACCCGGTGTTGCTCGTCCCGGACCGGCCGCCGGTCTTCCTCGAGTCCGGCCGGCGTCCCCCGGTCGCCGTTCACGAGAACGACGCGGCGGACCGCTCGGCCGACGCGACCGCGACCGCGGAGCTGCCGCCGGGAAGCCTGATCCTGCTCTACACCGACGGGCTCGTGGAACGGGTCGGCGAGACACTCGACGCAGGGCTCGCGCGCTTGAAATCCGCGGTCGCAGAATGTTCCGGCCGCCCCGTCGAAGCGATCTGTTCGGAGTTGCTGAACCGGATGGTTCCGTCGGGCGGCTACCGCGACGACGTCGCCGTCCTCGCGCTGCGCCCCGTGCACGCGTCAGCGCGCAGCTTCGCCACGGTGCTTCCGGCGGCGCCGGCCCAGATTCCCGTCGGCCGCGACCGGCTGCGCGAATGGCTCACCACCCTCGCCGTACCGGCGCGACGCGAGATCGACATCCTGCTGGCGACCGGTGAGGCGGTGACGAACGCGATCGAACACGGCAGTCACGGCGAGCCCCGCAAGACGGTGTCGGTTGAGGCGTTTCTGCGCGACGAAACCGTCTCGGTCACCGTCAGCGACACCGGCCGCTGGGTGGGCGATTCGTCGGCCAGCCTGCGCAGCCGCCGGCGCGGGCGCGGGCTCACGCTGATGAGCGGCCTGGCCGACCGCGTCGACACGGTGCGCTCCGGGGCGGGCACTTCGGTGACGCTGGAGTTCGCCCTGACGGGTTAGCGCTAGCTCGTCGCGGCAGTTCAGGCCTCCTCCATCGCCTCGCCGAGCTCCTCGAGGATCTTGTTGTGATGGGTGCTGGCCAGCAGGTGCCCCGCGGCGATGACCACGGCCACCGGCCAGTCGATGAGCTCGAACGCTGCCAGGGCGGCCAGCCCGCCGAAGTAGGCCAACTGCTCCGGGCGCGGAATCTCCACCGATCCCACCACCGGCAGGTTGACGACGAACGTCTCGCCCTCGCGGATCTTCTCAACGGCTTCGCGCTGTGACGCCTTGGTGCGCGCCTTCTTTTCCGCCATCATTTGCCTTTCCGTAACGAAGGATTTGCCCGCCCGCCGGGTGCCGCGACGAGCGTCGGGCTCATGGCTAGGACCGACTTCGCGGCCGAATCCGTGGCCGATCCGCTCGCCTCGTCGATCGCCTCCCTGTTGCGGGTGCCCCTGGTGGAACTCTATGCGCTGCTGTGGCGGGTGGGGGTGGTGGAGATTCGGCATCCCGGTCGGCGGCGTCATCGCTCGGCGCGTCAGCCTCAGGTAGTGGTGGCGGCGTGCCCGAACTGCCCCAACCTTCCGAGACACGGTTCAGAACGGCTATCGCGCCGGTCGCCGCTGCTGCGGTGCCCAGAGCCTGTGTCCACCCCAGGGGACCTAGCGGTGTGCAGCCAAGCAACTGGCTGACCACCGGAATACTGATCAACGTTCCCATCGCTGCCAGCGAGCCCGCCGCGGTGAGCACCACCAGCGGGGCGCGCGAATCCAGCAGCGTCTGCCCCAGTTCCGTTCCCACCAGCGCGACCAGCGCCACGGTCGACGCCCGCTGCGGCCGACCGGTGACGCCCGCCATGGCCCACGCTCCCGTCGTCGCGGCGGCGGTGGTGACGCCGCGGATGGCCACCGCGCGCCACAACTCGGGTTGATCCGGGCCGCGCCTGCCGGTGTCGAGGGGGCCGCTGGGCTTGCTGACCGCCAGGGCCGCGGCCGGCAGCGCGTCGGTCATCATGTTCACCAACAGCAGCTGCCGGGTGTTCAACGGCGAGGTGCCGGTGATCGCGCTGCCGATGATGGCGAACAACACCTCACCGGCGTTGCCGCCGAGCAGCACCGACACCGCCGACTGCACCCGCTGCCACAGCTGGCGGCCCTCCTCGATGGCGTGCCGCAGGCCCTCGATCCGGGCGTCCATCAGCACCACGTCGGCCGCCATGTGGGCCGGGTCGCTGCCTCCCGCAACCACGCCGATGCCGACGGTCGCGGCCCGGATGGCGGCGGCGTCGTTGGAGCCGTCGCCGACCATCGCGCACAGCACCCCGGCGCCCTCCAACGTCTGGACCACCTGAACCTTGTTCTCGGGGGTCATCCGGGCGAAGATCACCCGTTCGGTCACCACCCGTTCCTGGTCCTTGCGTGACAACGAGTCCCACTCGGCGCCGCTGATCACCTGCCCGGCGGTCACCGACAGCCCCAGCTCACCGGCGATCGCCTTCGCGGTGATCGGATGGTCTCCGGTGATCAGCTTGACGCCCACGTCGAGGCGGCGCAGCTCCGCGAGCAGGCCGGCGGCCTCGGCGCGCGGGGTGTCGGACAAGCCGAGGAACCCGACCAGCTCCAGGCCCTCGCGCGCGAACTCGGCGATGTCGTCGGGGGTTTCCCGGATCACCCGGGCCTGTTCGGCGCTCAGCGAGCGCCGACCCACCGCGATCACCCGCAGCCCGTTGGCGGCCAGGTCGGTCACCGTCTCGTGCACCTCGGGGCCGAGGCCCGCGCAGGCGGCCAGCACCACCTCGGGCGCGCCCTTGACGGTGAGCTCGCTGTCGGTGACCGAGGCCGAGAACGACCTGCCGGAGCGGAACGGAAGGTGGGCCGTGGGCGCCGGCAGCGGGTCCGGGCCCGCACCGGCCGAGGCGGCCTCGACGATGGCGGCATCGGTGGCGTGCACGTGCGGGTCGCCGTTCGACGCGGGCGCGGCGTGCGCGGCGCAGCGCAGGACGTCGTCGGGGGAGCGGCCCCGCGCCGGGTGGACCTGCGCCACCCGCAGCCGGTTCTCGCTGAGCGTTCCGGTCTTGTCGAAGCACACCACGTCGATGCGGCCGAGCGCCTCCACCGAGCGCGGGACGCGGACCAGCGCCCCGAACTTCGTCAGCCGCCGCGCCGACGCCGCCTGCGCCAGCGTCGCCACGAGGGGCATTCCCTCGGGGACCGCGGCGACGGCGATCGCGATGCCGCTGGCCACCGCGTCGCGCAGGGCCGCACCCCGCACCAGGCCCAGCGCGCCGACCAGCCCGCCGCCGGTCATGCTGACGGGGAAGGCCCGGTTGGTGAGCTGGCTGAGCTGGTGTTGCAGCCCTATGCCGGAAGACCGGAGGAGATGTCGGCGGAGACCAGCTCGGCGGCGCGGCGCTCCTGGGTGTCGGCGCCGACGGCGGTCACCACTGCGAGCGCGGTGCCGGCGACCAGGGTGGTGCCGGCGTACAGCATGCAGCGGCGCTCGGCGAGATCGGCGCCGGGCGTGGCCTCGACCTGCTTCTCCACCGACAGCGACTCGCCGGTCAGTGTCGACTCGTCGACCTCGACGTCCACCTCGTCGACGATCCGGGCGTCGGCGGGCACCACCTCGTGGGTCCGCACCTCGACGACGTCGCCGGGCTGCAGTTGCGCGGCGATCACATCGGTGTAGACCCGCTCGCCGTCGGGTCCGATGGTCACCTTCCGGGCGGGCGGGATCTGCTGGGCCAGCAGCACGTTCAGCCGGTTCTCGGCGCGCAGCCGCTGGCTGGCGGCCAGCATGGAATTGCCCGCCAGCACCGAGAACACCAGGACCGCGTCGACCGGGGACCCCAGCACCGCGCTGGCCGCCGAACCGAGCGCCAGCACCGGCGTCAGCGGGTCGGTCAGCTCCGCGCGCACCGCGTTCAGGAACTGCCAGACGGCGTGCGGCTGGGTGGGCAGCGCTTCCCGCCGGGCGGGGTGGCTGTCGGGGTCGGGTGCCGGCAGGAGCCGGCGGACCTGGTCGGGCGACATGGCGTGCCATTCGTGCACCGCCGCCGGGCGGGGCGCGTCGGCGCCGACGATCCCGCGCGCCAGCAGGTAGCCCGAGAGCAGGCCCGCCGCGGCGCCGGTGGTCACCGGGCCGCGCCCGATGCCCCGGACGCCCGGGATCATGAACAGCGAACCCATCGCCGTGGCGCCGGCCGAGATCCCGGCGCCCCGTTGCGCGGCGGCCCTCGCGGCGGGCAGGGCGTGCAGCACGCGCCACGCGGCCGCCAAGTCGGGCAGGAGCAGGTCGGCGGACCACATCGGGGGGCCGGCGCCGGGCTGCGGCAGCAGCGCCAGGGCCACGTCGGCGGACCAAATCGCCTGCGCCGCAGACGAAGACAGCACCGCCACGGTCCGGCCCGCCTCCTGCAGGTCGGCCACCGCACGGCCGAGGGCCGCGTCGACGGACCCCCTGCGCAGGGGCTTGATGTCGTCGAACGCCGGGCGCAGTTCGTCGAGCGAATCGTGGTCGACCGACACCAGTTCGGCTTCCGTCCGGTGCGCCTCGGCCACCACGGCCGCCGCGAGCGGATCGTGCGCCGGGCAGAAGAGCGCCTCCACCTTCGAGCCCGGACCGCTGGGCGAGATGCCCGGAACCGGGTGCCAGCCCGGGCGCAGGCCGCTCTTCTCCAGCATCAGCTGGGCGCGGTTCCACGCCGCGGGGAGCTCACCGTCGTCGGCGCCGCGGAGGCGCGCCACCCGCAACGTGTCGGTGCACAGCATGCGCGGGTCGATCACGATGGCGTCGACCCGGTGCAGGTGGCGCAGCGCCTCCGGCCGCAGCGGCAGCACCGCGTGCCGCTCGGACAACCCCTGGCCGAGCGCCGCGGCGAAGGCCTCGGGTGTGGTGCGGTTGGCCGCCGGCGTGGTCACCAGCAGCGCGGTCGCGGCCATGCCGAGGTTGCGGGTGAGGCCGCCGACCAGCCCCGCGCTCAGCGCCTGGAGCAACGCGAAGTCGCGGGCGTGGCTCTCCACCGGCCGGCCGCGCGGCGGCTTGAGCCCGGTCGACGGGTCGGCGCGCGGCTGGTCGGCGTGGCGGGCCAGTTCCGGCTCGTGGCGGCGCCACGCGTGCGCCTCGGCGCGCGCCTCGGCCGCCTTGAGTGACTGCATCAGGAAGCCCACCGACAGCGAGGCCGGCGATAGCGTGGCCGTTTCCGCGGCCGCCACGGCCAGGGTCATGAGGGTGTCGGTGGCCGGCCGGCCGATGCGGTTCTCGACCAGGCGGCGCAGCCAGGGCTGGTAGTCCACCGCCACGACGCCCGCGAGGGCGCTGACGGGCACGCGGGGCCACCGCAGCGCCCGCCCGGTGAGTGCGATGCCCAGCCCGGTCGCGGTCGCGGCGACCGTCACCGCCCTGGTCGCGAGCACCACGCCGTCACCCGGCAGGTTCGCCGCCGGCGCGACCCGGCCGATGTGTTTGCCTGCGCCACAGGAATTTTCGACGTTACTGACGATGCGACACAGCTCGCGCAGCGACGTGTCCCGCCCCTCGATGCCGACCACCACGCGCGACAGGGGGCGATTCAGGCTCGCGCTGACCACGCCGGGGTGGGCGCGGACGGCGTCGAGCACGCGCTGTCCGAGATCTGCCAGGTCCCCGCGGTCCCCGTCGCCGTCGCCGTCGAGCCCGCGCACCTCGATCCAGGCGCGGTGCTCGCCGCGCCAACAGCGCCGGCTCAGCGTTTCGGGCGAGACGTCGCCCGGCGCGAGGGCGCGGGCGCCCTCTCTCAGCGGGATGGCGGCGATGCGGGCGACGGTTGTGGCCGCGCCGACGCCGGTCGTGACGGCGCGCAGCGGCAGCGATTGTCGTATTGAAGTGGCAATGCTCAAGTCGTTGCTCGAACGATCCTGTCAGTTGGTGCTGCGCAACGCGGTGGCACCGCCGGCCCGGCGTCCGGCCGCCTTCTTGGCCGCCGGCTTGCTTGCGGCCTTCTGCGGTGCGGGCTTCTCGGGCGCGGACTCGACCGGCACCGGCTTGAGGTTCGCTTTCGCCGGTGGCGCCGGGTGCCCGTTGCGGTTGAGCCGCTGCAGCAACAACGCCCCGCCGCCCACCGCCAGCAGCACCGGCCACTCGACCAGCCCGGCCACACCGAGCGCACCGAAGGCCAGCGCGGCGGCCGGTGCCGAGTGGCTGCCCTTGCTGACGCCGCGCTTGACGCCCTCGGCCGCCCCGGTCACGCCGCCGACAACCCCGTTGACCGCCGCGCCGCCGACGGCGCCCGCGGCCGCGGTGGTCGCGTTAGCGGCGCGATTCACGGCCTGACCCACCCCTCGGACTGCCCCGCCGATGACACTCATGATGACTCCCTGGCCTTGGGTGCTCCCGCTTCGATTCGCGAGGGCACTTGCTATCTACCTAGTGAACGCGAAGTGAACAGCAACGGCAACATATGTCTACGCACCTGACAGGCGGAAGCCTGCCACGTCGGATACGCGCAGACAACGCGCAGCCGCATCTATTTCGCTCGCGGTTGACCGGATTCGCCTACGTCGACGAAAACCGGAGCGTGATCGCTGGGCGCCTTGCCTTTGCGCTCCTCCCGCACGATCTGCGCGTCGCGCACGCGGGCCGCCAGCGCCGGTGACGCGAGAATGAAGTCGATGCGCATGCCCTGCCTCTTCGGGAACCGCAACTGCGTGTAGTCCCAGTAGGTGTACACCCCCGGCCCGGGGGTGAACGGCCTTACCACGTCGGCGAATTGCGCGTCGACGATGGCGGCGAACGCGCGCCGCTCCGGCTCGGAGACGTGGGTGGCGCCGGCGTAGAACTCGGTGCTCCAGACGTCGTCGTCGGTGGGGGCGATGTTCCAGTCGCCGGCCAGGGCGATCCGTGCGGCGGGGTCGTCGCGCAGCCAACCGGCCGCGGTATCACGCAGGGCGGCAAGCCATTCCAGCTTGTAGCTGTAGTGCGGGTCGCCCAGCGCGCGGCCGTTGGGCACGTACAGGCTCCACACCCGGATTCCGGCGCACGTGGCGCCGAGCGCGCGGGCCTCGGCGCTGGGCGACGCGTCCGGCTTGCTGCTCCAGGTGGGCTGCCCCTCGAAGCCGACCTGCACGTCGTCGAGCCCGACGCGCGACGCGATGGCCACGCCGTTCCACTGGTTGAAGCCGACGTGCGCGACCTCGTAGCCGAGTTCGAAGAACGGCAGGGTGGGGAACTGGCTGTCGGAACACTTGGTTTCCTGCATGGCCAGCACGTCCACGTCGGCGCGCGCCAGCCAGTCGACGACGCGGGGCAGGCGGGTGCGGATCGAGTTCACGTTCCAGGTGGCCAGCCGCAGCAGCGGCGGGTCGCCGCCGTCGGGCCGCGGCGATCGCAAGCGCGGCGCTGCCGGGCGCTGCGGGTCGCCGCCGTCGGGCAGCGGCGATCGCAAGCGCGGCGCTGCCGGGCGCTGCGGGTCGCCGCCATCGATCATGGGACTAGACGCTATCCCAGGGATGCGGCTCGGCCGGGACGTAGCGGCGACGATGGTGCGGGCGGAAGCCCAGCGACTCGGTGAGCGCCGTGACGTCGCGAACCACCACGTACCCGCGCGTTGCGCCGCGGTTCGCGCCCCAGGCGAGTAGCGCGTGGCACAGCGTCACGAGGGACGGCCCGTCGGTCCCTCGCACCGCCGAAAGGCCCACCCACCGCGCACCGGGCGCGCCGGTGACGGCCGCGCGCGCGACCGCGCGGTGGTGTCCGGGGCCCGGGTGCGCGCCGAACACCACCTCCCCGTCGCGGACCGCGGTGAGCACGCCGACGGGGATGTCGCGCCCGTACGAGCGCAGCCAGGCTTCGTCGGGCCGGGCCGACAGTGCGACCGTCGGGTCGGGCTTGCCCGCGGGCGCTTCGGGCAGGTCGCGCACCAGGACTCGCTCGGTGCGCAGCGGCGACAGGCCCGGCGGCAGCGGCAGTAATCGATCGGGAACGGCCAGTCGCGGTGTCAGGCCGCGCCGGCGGTACCACGCCACCAGGGCCGGAATGCCGCCGACGCCAGCCGAAATATCAAGGGGAACAGCCGAATTAGCCGCAAGGCCGCCCCCGGGCGCGGCGCGCAGCAGCCAGCCGTCCCGCCACTGCTGCTCCACCCCGGGCCACGCGGCCGCGGCCGCGTGCTCCAACGCCCGGATGTCCGACGTGCGTACCGGCGCGTCGGTCAATTCCCGCAGCGCGACGGCGTCGGCGGGCGCGAACTCGACGACCGCACCGGTTTTCGTCTCGATCCGCACCAGTGGCTCCACCGCGAGCAGGTGTCCCACCGCGTCGGTGAGCGGCGGCACCGAGCCGGCCGGGCGCCGGTAGCGAACCGTGACGCGGGTCCCGGGCCGCGGCCACTCAATCATCGGCGAACCGCGAGATCGTCAGTGACCGAACGGGTCCGGCCCCTCACCCGGCAGCCACGACAGGCCGGGAACGCCCCAGCCGCGCGACTTGACGGCCCGTTTCGCGCTGCGGGCGTACCGGCCGATGAGGCGATCGAGATAGAGAAAGCCGTCCAAGTGCCCGGTCTCGTGCTGCAGCATCCGCGCGAACAACCCGGTGCCCTCGATGTCCACCGGCTTGCCCTCCGCGTCCAGCCCGGTGACCCGCGCCCACTTCGCGCGGCCGGTCGGGAACGACTCGCCGGGGACCGACAGGCACCCCTCCTCGTCGGCGCCGGGGTCCGGCATGGTCTCGGGCACCTCGGACGTCTCCAGAACCGGATTGACCACCACACCGCGCCGGCGTTCGGTCATCCCGCGGTCGTCGGCGCAGTCGTAGACGAACACCCGCACTCCGTGGCCGATCTGGTTGGCGGCCAGGCCGACCCCGTGTGCGGCGTCCATGGTGTCGTACATCGTGGCGATGAGGTCGGACAGCTCCGCCGGCAGGGATCCGTCGGCGGCGACGGGCACCGGCGTCGTCGGGGTGTGCAAGACCGGATCGCCCACGATGCGAATGGGTACGACTGCCATGGTCGGCTAAGCTACCGCACCCGGGCGCGCGGCCACCGGGCGATCCGGGCACGGGCAATCGATGCCAATCGGCCGACTCGCGGGTCTTGATGACGGCTTGAGAGTTCGCGGCGTGATTCAATAAGCGCCGAAACATGCCCCTAGGTAAGTCAAACGAGCAGAGCACTTCGAGAATCGCCGGAAGGGTCCAGGGGAAGCGATATGGACAGCGCCATGGCGCGGGCAAATCGAGCGGGGGACGACGCTGAGATCGCCGATGGCCTCACCCGCCGCGAGCACGACATCCTGGCCTTCGAACGTCAGTGGTGGAAGTACGCCGGCGTCAAGGAGGACGCGATCAAGGAGCTGTTCTCGATGTCGGCGACGCGCTATTACCAGGTGCTGAACGCTCTCGTCGACCGGCCCGAGGCGCTGGCCGCCGACCCCATGCTGGTGAAGCGGTTGCGTCGGCTGCGCGCCAGCCGTCAGAAGGCGCGGGCCGCGCGGCGACTGGGCTTCGAGGTGACCTGACTCGCTACAGTGGGTTCGTGAAAGAGCGAGTTCCCGATTCCACGGGCCTCCCGCTGCGGGCCATGGTGATGGTGTTGCTGTTCTTGGGCGTCATCTTCCTCCTGCTGGGTTGGCAGGCCCTCAGCTCGTCCGGGAAGTCCGACGACGACTCCGCCTCGCCCGCCACCAGCGTCAGCTCCACCGCGTCACCCACGCCGACCAGCAAACCCGCCGCCAACGAGGCCGAGGTGCGCGTCTACAACATCTCCTCGAAGGAGGGCGTCGCCGCCCGCACCAAGGATCAGCTCACCGCCGCCGGGTTCAAGGTCACCGACGTGGGCAACCTCTCGCTGTCCGACGTCTCGACCACCACGGTGTACTACACCGACGCCGACGGCGAGCACGACACCGCCGATGCGGTCGGCAAGAACCTCGGGGTGGCCGTCGAACCGCGCATTCCCGCCCTGAGCAACCAGCCGCCCGGCGTCATCGTCCTGGTTGCCGGCTGACGCAGGCGACACGCGTTACGCTTCCGGCTATGCCCAGCCCCCTCGGTCTCCGCCAAGCCGCCGCCACCAAGTCCGCGCGGCCCCTGCTGATCCTGGCGTGCGTCGGGTTGGTCGGCGCCTGTTCGCCGAACCAACTGCCGTCGTCGTCCCCGGGCACCACCCCGGCGGTCTGGACCGGCGTGCCCGGGCCCTCCAGCGCGGAGCCCGTGCGGCCCGGGGCGCACGGCATGATGGCGCGGCTGCGGGGTCCCGACGGTCTCGAGGTCGCGACGGCGAAATTCGATTTCGGTGACGGCTTCGCCACCATCACGATCGCGACGAGCGGCCCCGGCCGGCTCGCGCCCGGATTCCACGGTGTGCACATCCACCAGGCGGGCAGGTGCGAGCCGAATTCGGTCGGCCCCACCGGCGGCCCTCCCGGCGACTTCCTGTCCGCCGGCGGACATTTCCAGGCACCCGGCCACGCCGGCGAGCCCGCCAGCGGCGACCTCACCGCGCTGCAGGTCCGCAAGGACGGCACCGGGGTGCTGCTCACCACCACCGACGCCTTCGCCATGGAGGACCTGATCAGCGGCGAGAAGACCGCGATCGTCATCCATGCCGGCGCCGACAACTTCGCCAACATCCCCGCCGATCGCTACAGCCAGGCCAACGGGGCGCCGGGCCCCGACGACATGACGATGACCACCGGTGACGCCGGCAAGCGGGTGGCGTGCGGTGTCATCGGTGCCGGCTAGCAGCGCCGCCCATCGGATCGATTTCGCGCCCTCGCCGCGGCCGACCATCGGCGTCGAATGGGAGTTCGCGCTCGTCGACGCGCACACCCGCGACCTCAGCAACGAGGCCACCTCGGTCATTGCCGAGATCGGCGAAAACCCGCGCGTGCACAAGGAATTGCTGCGCAACACCGTCGAGGTGGTGACCGGGGTGTGTGAGAGCGCGGGGGAGGCGGTCGAGGATCTGCGCGGCACCCTGGGGCCGGCCCGGCGGATCGTGCGGGACCGCGGCATGGAACTGTTCTCCGCCGGCACCCACCCGTTCGCGCGGTGGTCCACCCAGAAGCTCACCGACGCACCGCGTTACGCCGAGCTGATCAAGCGCACCCAGTGGTGGGGCCGGCAGATGCTGATCTGGGGGGTGCACGTGCACGTCGGAATCTCCTCGGCCAACAAGGTGATGCCGATCATGTCGTCGCTGCTGAAGTACTACCCGCATCTGCTGGCGCTGTCGGCGTCGTCCCCGTGGTGGGGCGGCGAGGACACCGGCTACGCCAGCAATCGGGCGATGATGTTCCAGCAGTTGCCCACCGCGGGGCTGCCGTTTCAGTTTCAGACCTGGACCGAGTTCGAAGGCTTCGTGCACGACCAGAAGAAGACCGGCATCATCGACCACATGAACGAGATCCGTTGGGACATCAGGCCGTCGCCGCACCTGGGCACCCTCGAGGTGCGGGTCTGCGACGGGGTGTCCAACCTGCGCGAGCTCGGCGCGCTGATCGCGTTGACGCACTGCCTGATCGTCGACCTCGACCGCAGGCTCGACGCCGGCGAGACGCTGCCGACCATGCCGCCCTGGCACGTTCAGGAAAACAAGTGGCGCGCGGCCCGCTACGGCCTGGACGCGGTGATCATCCTGGACGCCGACAGCAACGAGCGGCTGGTCACCGACGACCTCACCGACGTGCTGACGCGGCTGGAGCCGGTCGCGAGATCGCTGAAATGCGTCGACGAGCTGGCCGCGGTGGCCGACATCCCGCGCCTGGGCGGCTCGTATCAGCGGCAGCGCCGGGTGGCCGAGGAACACGACGGCGACCTGCGCGCGGTCGTCGACGCGCTGGTGGGTGAGCTGGAGATCTGATGGACTTTCCCGAATCGATTGAGCTGGCCATGTTTCCGCTGGAGTCGGCGCTGCTGCCGGACGAGGACCTGCCGCTGCGGATCTTCGAGCCCCGCTACGGCGCGCTGGTGCGGCACTGCACCGGCACCGGGGATCCGTTCGGGGTGGTGCTGATCGCCGCGGGCCGCGAGGTCGGCGGCGAGGATGCGCGCTGCGACGTCGGCGTCGTGTGCCGGATCGGCGAATGGGCGGACCACGGCGCGGACCGCTACTCGCTGCGCTGCCGCACCGGTGAGCGGATCCGGGTGGTGCGCTGGCTGCCCGACGAGCCCTACCCGCGCGCGGACGTCACGCTCTGGCCCGACGAGCCGGGGGAGCCGGTGACCCGGGCGCAACTGCTCGACGTCGAAGACCGGGCCCTGGCCCTGTTCGAGCGGATCGCGCAGGCCCGCGACATCGTGCTGCCGGGGCGCGAGGTGCTGCTGGGACAGGACGACGGCGGCGATCCCGGGCAGCGCCTGTTCGCGCTGGCGTCCCGGATCCCGATCGGCACCGCCGACCGCTATACGGTGCTGGCGGCGCCGTCGGCCGCCGACCGACTCGTCGCGCTCAGCGAGGCGGTGGACGCGGTCGCCGAGATCGTGGAGTTCCAGCTCTCCGAATGACGGGCGCATGAAAGTACATCTGCAGGTCGACGGCTCACCGACCGAGGCCGGGTCCAGCGCCGCCGAGATCGCCGCCGCCGGCGCCGACGGCCTGTTCACCTTCGAGGGCCAGCACGACGTGTTCTTTCCGCTGCTGATCGCCGCCGACGCGACCGGCCTGCAACTGATGACGAACGTGGCGATCGCCCCACCCCGCAGCCCCCTGCACCTGGCGCACGCCGCCTACGACCTGCAGCTGTACAGCGGCGGCCGGTTCCGCCTCGGGCTGGGGTCGCAGGTGCGGGCGCACATCGAGAAGCGCTACGGCAGCAAATGGGAACGGCCGGCGCCCCGGATGGCCGAAACCGTCGCCGCGATCAAGGCGGTGTTCGCGGCCTGGGAAGGCCGGGAGCCGTTGAACTTTCGCGGCGAGTTCTTCACGCACACCATCATGGCGCCCAACTTCAACCCCGGCCCCAACCCGTTCGGGCCGCCCCCGGTGCTGCTGGGCGCGCTGGGCCCGATCATGACGCGCACGGCCGCCCAGGTCGCCGACGGGCTGCTGGTGATGCCGTTCAACAGCGCCCGCCACTTCGCCGAGCGCACCATGCCCGCGGTCGGTGAGGGACTGCGCCGCTCCGGCCGGCCGGCGCGGGACTTCCAGATCATCGCCCAGGCCATGGTCGCCGTCGGCCGCGACGAGGCCGACCTGGCCGCCGCGGTCGACGGGGTGGCGTCGCTGATCTCGTTCTACGGCTCCACCCCCGCCTACCTGCCCGTGCTGGAGACGGAGGGCTGGTCGGAGATCCAGCCGGAACTCAACGCGCTGTCCAAGCAGGGCCGGTTCCCCGAGATGCGCCGACTGATCACCGACCCGATGGTCGCCCGGATCGGGATCGTGGGCACGCCCGAGGACTGCGCCCGGCAGATCGTCGCCCGGTTCGGCGAGCACGCCGCCGAAGTGTGCTGCTACTTCCCGGGTTACACGGCGCGCAGCGCCGACGTCGCCGACCTGATCGCCGCCCTGCACCGGGCCCCGGTTCCGCGGTGAGCCCGGACGTGGTGGTCGACGTCGGCGGCGCCCACCCCGGCGTCGCGGTGCTCACCCTCAATCGTCCCGACCACCTCAACGCCTACACCGCCGAGATGGGGTCGCTGCTGGGCCGCGCGTACCGGGACTGCGACGAGGACGACGACGTCCGGGCGATCGTCGTCACCGGGGCGGGCCGGGCCTTCTGCGCGGGGGCCGACTTCGCCGGCGGCGCAAACCCGTTCGACGCCCCCGGCGACGACGCCTTCTCCGCGTCGCCGATCAGCCCGGCCGCCTTCGAGCTGCGCACGCCGGTGATCGCGGCGCTCAACGGACACGCCATCGGGATCGGCCTGACGATCGCGCTGCAGGCCGACATCCGCGTCGTCGCCGGGGACGCCAAATACGGTGTGGTGCAGGTGCGCCGGGGCGTGCTCCCCGACTGCATGTCGCACTGGACGCTGGCCCGGCTGACCACCCTGGGCGTGGCCGCCGACATCCTGCTGACCGGGCGGACGTTCACGGGAGACGAGGCGGTGACGCTCGGCATCGCGAGCCGGGCCCTGCCCGCCGGGCGGGTGCTCGACCACGCGCTGGGCGTCGCCCGCGACATCGCGGTCAACGTGGCTCCGATGTCGGCGGCGCTGTCCAAGCGGCTGCTGTGGGACACCGCCATCAATCACTACACCCCGAAGCAGGTCGCGTCGCTGGAAACCCGGTTGCACCATCGCGTGATGGGCGGCGCCGACGCCCGCGAGGGCGTCGCCGCGTTCCTCGACCGCCGCCCGCCTCGGTTCACGGCGCGGGTGTCCCGCGAGTGGACCCCGCTGCCCGAGCCGTGAGCGCGCGTTAGCTTGTCGCGCAGAGGATTTCGGAAAGTTCCCACAGGCGGGCCCCGCGTTCCCGGTCGCGTGCGTACGGGGCGGCCGCCGCGCTGATCCGGCAGTCTTCGAGATACAGCCCACCCTCGTCCGCGAGTTCCGGGGCGACCGCGGCCCACACCTGGGTCGCCGCGCCGTGTTCGGGGGTGGTCAGGTCGAGGGCGCCTCCGGCCGCCAGTTCGCGCAGCCGCGCGAAGTCCGAGCGGGACATGTACCGCGCCAGAGCGGTGGCCACCGTCCCGGGATGCACGGCATAGGCGCGGATTCCGGCGTCGCGCAGGCGCCGGTCGGCCTCCACCGCGTGCAGGATGTTCGCCGTCTTGGCCGCGCCGTAGGCTTCGAACTTGTCGTAGTCCCGCCGCTCCCAGTTCGGGTCGTCGAAGTCGACGTCCCCGAGGCGGTGGCCCCGCGAGGAGAGGTTGACGATGCGGGCCCCGCCCGCCGCGGCCAGCAGCGGTGCCAGCAGCCGGGTCAGTTCGAAGTGGCCGAAATGGTTTGTGCCGATCTGCAATTCGAACCCGTCCGCGGTCCGACCGAACGGGGTGAACATGACGCCGGCGTTGTTCATCAGGACGCGCACCGCCGGGGTGATGGCATGGATCGCCGCCGCCGCCGCCCGCACGCTGCCCAACGACGTGAGGTCGAGGTGAACCGTCGACGTCCGAGCGCCGGGCGCCTCGGCCGCTACCCACCGGGCCGTCTCACCCAGGGCGTCGGGGTCGCGCGCCGCCAAGATCACGTGGGCGCCGGCGGTGGCCAGCGCACGCGCCGACTCGCGGCCCAGCCCGGACGAGGCCCCGGTGATCACGCATGCCGTGCCGGACAGGTCGATTCCGTCGACGACCTGCAGGGCGCTGAGACGTCCGGCCATGCCGCGCCGTCACAGGACCTTGGCGAAGGCCCGCAGCGACTGGACCTGGGCCGGGTCCAGCGAGGGCCGCACGGTGTTGCGCGCCGCCGCCAGGTCGGCGGCCGTGACGTCGGTGACATCGATGGATCGCCGCATCGCGGTCAGCGCGGCCTCCCGCAGCAGCGCCACGCAGTCGGCCGCGCTGTAGCCGTCCAGGCCCGCGGCCACCTCGTCGAGGTCGACGTCATCGCTCAGGGGGATCGATTTCGCTGCCGTGCGCAGGATCTCGCGGCGGGCCTCGGCGTCCGGCGGTTCGACGAACACCAGCCGCTCCAGGCGGCCGGGGCGCAGCAGCGCGGGATCGATCAGGTCGGGCCGGTTGGTGGCGCCGAGCACCACCACGTCGCGCAGCGGGTTGACGCCGTCGAGCTCGGTGAGCAGCGCGGCCACCACCCGGTCGGTGACGCCGGAGTCGAAGCTCTGCCCGCGGCGCGGCGCCAGCGCATCCACCTCGTCGAGGAAGATCAGCGCGGGGGCGGAGTCCCGGGCCCGCTGGAACAGCTCGCGGACGGCCTTTTCCGAGGAGCCCACCCACTTGTCCATCAGCTCCGGGCCTTTGACGGCGAGCACGCTGAGCTGGCCGGTGCTGGCCAGGGCGCGGACGACGAACGTCTTGCCGCAGCCGGGCGGCCCGTAGAGCAACACCCCGCGCGGCGGATCGATGCCCAGCCGGGAGAAGGTGTCCGGATGCCGCAACGGCCACAGCACCGCTTCGGTCAGCGCCTGCTTCGCGTCGGCCATGTCGCCGACGTCGTCGAACGTGACGTTCCCGACGGTGAGTTCCTCGCTGCCCGAACGTGACAGCGGGCGGATGACGGACAGCGCCCCGATCAGGTCGTCCTGACCGAGCTGCGGCGGCTGGCCGTCGGCGCTGGCCCGCGACGCCGCCCGCAGCGCCGCCTCGCGCAGCAGGGCGGCCAAATCGGCCACGACGAAACCGGGTGTGCGGGCAGCGATTTCGTCGAGGTCGAGGTCGGCGGCGGGCACCGGTTTGAGCAGCGCCTCCAGCAGCGCCTTGCGGGTGGCGGCGTCGGGCAGCGGCAGGCTCAGCTCGCGGTCGCACAGGTCGGGGGCGCGCAGCCGGGCATCGAGCTGGTCGGGTCGCGCGGAGGTGGCGACCAGCGCGACGCCGGGGGCGGCGACGGCGGTACGCAGCTCTCCGAGGATCAGGGCGGCGACCGGCTCCGGGTCGGCCGGCAGCAGGGCGTCGACGTCGGCGATCAGCAGCACGCCGCCGCCGTCGCGGGCCTGCTGCACGGCCGCGCTCACCGCGTTGCGCCGGTCGTCGGCGGCCAGGGCGCCGACCTCCGGGCCGTCCAGCTCCACCAGCCTGCGGCCGTCGCACACCGCGCGCACCAGCGTCACCTTGCCGACCCCCGCCGGTCCCGATACCAGCACCCCGAGGTTGGTGGCGGCGCCCAGGCTCTTCAGCAGGTGCGGTTCGTCGAGCGCCAGCTTGAGCCATTCGGCGAGCTTGGCGGCCTGCGGCTGCGAGCCCTTGAGCTCCTCGACCAGGATCTCCGGGGTCCCGGTGCTCAGCTGCGGGTGTGCCGCCTTGCGTGAATCTGCCACGCCGGCCGGTACGCCGGCGCCCCAGGTGACCAGGGTGTTGGGCTGCACGCTGACCGGTCCCCGGGGGTCGACGTCGGTGACCGTCAACAGCTCCGAGGTCCAGCTGATGCCGACCGAGGCGGCGAGTGCGCGGGTGGCCGCCGACGTGGAGGTGCCTGGCCCCAGGTCGCGCGGCAGCAGGGACACCGCGTCGCCGACCGTCATCACCTTGCCCAGGAGGGCCTGGCGCAGGGTGACCGGCGAGATCGACTGGGTGGCCAGCGTCGAGCCGCTCAGCGTGACCGACCGGGCGCCGTAGACGGTGACCGTGCTGACGATCACCGCGGTGTCCTCCCGCAGGCCGGCGTTGGACAGCGTCACGTCGTCGAGCAGCACGGTGCCGACGGGGCTGCCCGGGTCGGCCAGGGCGGCGACGGCCGCGGTGCTGCGCGACCCGGTCAGCGACACCGCGTCCCATTCGCGAATGCCGAGGGCCGCAACGGCGCTGGGATGCAGGCGGATGACGCCGCGACGGGAGTCCACGGCGGAGGTGTTCAGCCGGGCGGTGAGGGTGAGCTGACGGACCGCGCCGTCAGACACGGCTCCGCTCCTCCTCGGGCCGGACCGGCCCGCATCGCCGCCGGAGCGCGCTCACCGCAGGCGCCCGCCCGGTTTGCGCAGCCCCAGCCGCGCGACCGACCGCCGGTGGGGCTGCGAGCGGCGGATCGCGCGGCGCGCGGCGCGGCGCTGCCTGGGTGCGTCGGCCCACGCCTCGGGGTGGGCGGCCAGCCAGCGGCGGTTGCGCACCGCGAAGGGCACGTGGCAGAGGTAGGCGATGATGATCACCCAGATCAACACGTAGGGGGCCAGCACGGCGGCCGCCGCGCAGATCGCCAGCAGCGCCAGCAGCGGGGCGGCCCAGTTCGGCGGCACGGCCGCGGCGTGCATCTTGCGCATCGGGATCTTGCTGATCAGCAGCATCGAGGTCCCGGTGATCCAGATGCAGAGGAAGACCGTCGACGTCCACCAGCCCTCACCGAACTGCAGCTTCAGCCCGATCAGGCCGATCATCGACACCGCGCCGGCCGGCGCGGGCATCCCGACGAAGAACTCGTGCGCGTACGCCGGCTGCGTCCCGTCGTCGGCCAGCGCGTTGTACCGGGCCAGCCGCAACACCACGCACACCGCGTACAGCAGCACCACCACCCAGCCGGCCGGGGACTTCCCCAGCAGGGTCACGTAGAGCACGATCGCCGGCGTCACGCCGAAGTTCACCGCGTCGGCGAGCGAGTCGATCTCTTCGCCCATCCGCGACTGCGCGTCCAGGATGCGGGCGACCCGGCCGTCGAGGCCGTCCAGGATCGCCGCCGCGGCGATCAGCGCCATCGCGGCCTTGGGCTGGTGTTCGAGTGCGAACCTGATCGCGGTCAGGCCCGCGCAGATGGACAGCACCGTCATGGCGCTGGGCAGGATCTGCAGGTTGACCCCCCGCATGCCGTGCGGCCTGCTGATCATGAGAGGTCGGCCAGCACGGTCTCGCCCGCGATCGTGCGCTGGCCGACCCGCACCACCGGTTCCGTGCCGGCCGGCAGGTAGGTGTCCAGCCGGGAGCCGAACCGGATCAGGCCGTAGGTATCACCGACCGACAGCTTGTCCCCGGGGCGGACGTCGCAGACGATGCGGCGAGCCAACAGCCCGGCGATCTGCACGGCCACCACGTCAGCGCCGGAGTCGGTCCGGATCCGCAGGCTGGTGCGCTCGTTCTCGGTGCTCGCCGCCGCCAGGTCGGCCGACCCGAACCGGCCGGGCCGGTGCTGCACGGCGACCACCTCACCGCTCACCGGCGCGCGCTGCACGTGGGCGTCCAGCAGGGACAGGAAGATGCTGACCCGCGGCAGCGCCGCGTCGCCCATGCCGAGTTCGGCGGGCGGGGTGGCGGCATCGAGCACGCAGACCACTCCGTCGGCCGGTGCGACCACGACGCCGGGCCGGGTGGGCGGCACCCGCGGCGGGTGGCGGAAGAACCCCGCGCAGGCGCCCGCGGCCAGCAGACCGGCCCGGACCAGCCATCGGTGCCGGTGGCCGGCCAGGGCGACCGCGAGGCCGGCGGCGACGAACGGCCGCCCGGCGGGATGGACCGGTGGGACGGCGTCGCGCACCAGCTCGAGCGCGTGCTGCGGGCTGAAGGAAGGTTCCTCGGCCGTCGGACCGATCGGGCGGGGGCGTCGTGCCACGCGGCCATCTTACGGAGGGGCGGTCACCGGTTGGGGTGTCCAGCGGGAACGTATCTTGTCGATGGCCGAACGGGGCCGGCTCAGCTCAGGTCCCACACCTGCAACTCGGTCCCGGCGGGCACCTCCACGACGTCCTCCGGGATCTCCAACAGCCCGTTGGCCGAGGCCAGCCACCTCAGGTGGTGCGACGCCGGCGGGCCGTAACTGACGACGGTGCCGGCCTCGTGGTCGACGAACGCGCGGCGGAACTGGCGCTTGCCCCGCGGCGAGGTCAGCGACTCGGCGAGCGTGGCGGGCCGGCGTGGCCGCTCGTGACGGGGCAGGCTCATGGCCGTGCGCAGCGCGGGCCGGATGAACACCTCGAAGGACACCAGCGCGCTGACCGGGTTGCCGGGCAGCGTGACGATCGGGGTGCCGGCCACCCGCCCGATGCCCTGTGGCATGCCCGGCTGCATGGCCACCTTGACGAACTCCACGCCCTGGCCGCCGTCCCTGCCGAAGGCGTCCTTGACGACTTCGTACGCGCCGGCGCTCACCCCGCCGCTGGTGACGATGAGGTCGCAGTCGGCGGCGTAGCGGTCGAGGAGCGAATCGAACTGCGCCACATCGTCTTCGGCGGTGGCGACGGCCACCACCTCCGCGCCCGCCTCCCGCACGGCGGCGGCCAGCATGGTCGCGTTGGACTCGTAGATCTGCCCCGGCCGCAGCGGGGTGCCGGGCGGCACCAGCTCCGACCCGGTGGACAGCACCAGCACGCGCTGGCGCGGGACCACCGTCAGCTCGGGCAGGCCCAGCGCCGACGCGAGGCCCAGCATCGCGGGCGTCACGACCTGCCCCCCACGCAGGACGGTGGTGCCCGGCGCGACGTCCTCTCCCGCCCGGCGGATGTGGGCGCCGGCCGGGCGGGGCGTGCGGATCGCCACCGAGGCCCCGCCGCATTCCGCGCCACCGTCGGTGTCTTCGACCGGCACGACGGCCGTCGCCCCGGCCGGCACCGGGGCGCCGGTCATGATGCGGTGCGCGGTGTTCGGTTGCAGCCTCAGCTCGTCGGTGCGCCCGGCCGGGATGTCCTCGGCGACCGGCAGCACCACCGGGCGTTCGGGGGTCGCGCGCGCCGTGTCCTCGGCGCGCACCGCGTAGCCGTCCATGGCGGAGTTGTCGAAGACCGGCAACGCCAACCGGGCGACGACGTCGGCGGCCAGGGCCAGCCCCAGGGCGTCCGCCAGCGCCACCGGCTCCGGCGGGCGGGCGCCGATCAGTTCCGCCACGGCGCGCCGGTGTTCGTCGACCGACCGCACGGGCGTCAGACCCCGTACCTGACGCCGGTCAGCTCCTCGGACACCGCCCAGAGCCGGCGCTGCAGCTCCTGGTCGTGGGACTGCGCGCTGGACTCGACGACCTTGGGGTGGCCGCGCTGCTCGAGGAAGCCGTCCGGGCCGAAATACTCGCCGCCGTGGGCGCCGGGGTCGGTGGCCGCCCGCAGCGTCGGCAGGGCGCCCATCGCCGGGCTCTGGAACAGCACCGGCCCCAGCACCGCCTTCAGCGGCTGGAAGACGCCGGGCAGGTTGCGGGCCAGCTCGGTGTTGGAGCCGCCGGGGTGCGCGGCGAGGGCGACGGTTTTCGTGTCCGGGTGGGCGGCCAGCCGTCGTTGGAGCTCGTAGGTGAACAGCAGGTTGGCCAGCTTCGACTGCCCGTAGGCGGCGATCCGGTCGTACCGCCGTTCGGACTGCAGGTCGTCGAAGTGAATCGAGGCCCGCAGCCGATGCCCCATGCTGCTCACCGTCACCACCCGGGAGCCGGGCACTCCCAGCAGGTGGTCGAGCAGCAGCCCGGTCAGCGCGAAGTGCCCGAGGTGGTTCGTGCCGAACTGCAGCTCGAAGCCGTCCTTGGTGACCTGCCTGGGCGTCCACATCACCCCGGCGTTGTTGATCAGCAGGTCGAGGCGCGGGTAGGCCGAGCGCAGCGCGTCGGCGGCCGAACGCACCGAGTCCAGCGAGCTCAAATCGAGCTGCTGGAGCGTCACGTCCGCGTCGGGGCTGGCGGCGACGATGCGCGAGAGCGCGGCGTTGCCCTTCTCGAGGTTGCGCACCGCGAGCACGACGTGCGCGCCGCGGAAGGCCAGGACGGCGGCCGTGTGGTACCCGATGCCGGTGTTGGCGCCGGTGACAATCACGACGCGGCCGCTCTGGTCCGGCACGTCGGCCTGCGACCATTTGCGGTTTTGTTTGTCGGTTGCAGCCATGGCCCAAAACTACCCACCCGCACGGGGCGCCGCTGGTTGGGCGTGACTCGGACGTAAGGTTGAGAACGTGATTACCGGGTTGGCCCACACCGGGGTGTGCGTACCCGACTGCGAGGCCGCGGTGGCGTTCTATCGCGACGTGTTGGGCCTGCGTGTGCTTTCGCCGCCCTACGTCATGACCGGTAACGCCATTCGCGACGACATGGGGGAGCTGGTCTCCGACCCCAGCATGAAGGCGGCCATCGTGGGGTTCGGGGACGACGGCGACCGGGTGCTCGAGGTGATCGAATATCTCGGCGTCAAAGGCTCGGATCAGCGCGCCGATGCGGCCCTCACCGATCACGGGCTGTCGCACGTCGGGCTCGTCTGCGAAGACCTCGACGCCACCCGCGCGGACCTGGAAAGCAAGGGAGTGCGCTTCCTCGTCAGCGGGATCGCCGACGTCGCGCGGGTCCGCACCACCTGGTTCGTCGATCCCTGGGGCGTGGTGTTCATCCTGGTGGAGAAGAGCCGGCCCGAGCGACCCTACTTCGCCTGGGCGTGAATGGGTCGCCGACGGTCGGGGTCATCGGCGCGGGCGCCGGCGGCATCGCGATGGGGATCCAACTGGCCGACGCCGGATACGATTTCACCATCTTCGACCGGGCCGACGGGTTCGGGGGGACCTGGCGGCACAACACCTTCCCGGGCGCCGAATGCGATGTCCCGTCCCACCTGTACTCGTATTCCTTTGCGCCCAACCCGCGGTGGAGCAAGACCTATGCGGGCCAGGCCGAGATCCTGGCCTACCTGGAACGGGTGGCCGCCGAGCACGGGCTGGGCGCGCGCCTGCGGCCGGGGATCACGATCAGCACGGCGCGCTGGTCGGACGAGCGGCGCCGCTGGACGCTCACCGGCGACGACGGATCGCAGCACCACTTCGACGCGGTGGTCAGCGCCGTCGGGATGCTCGACGTGCCGTACGTTCCCGATCTCCCGGGGGCGCAGCGGTTTCGGGGCCGCCAATTCCATTCCGCGCGTTGGGATCACAGCAAGCCGACCGACGGGGAGCGGGTGGCCTCCATCGGCACCGGCGCCAGCGCGATCCAGTACGTGCCCGCGATCGCGCCAAAGACCGCGCATCTGACCGTCTTTCAGCGCACACCGATCTGGATCGCGCCGCGCTTCGACTTCCCGTTCACCCCCGAGCAACAGGAGCTGTTCGAACGCGACCCGGCCGCCGCACGCAAGCTGCGGGACGAGGCCTTCGACGCCTACGAGTCGGCCAGCTTCGACGTCGACGACGCACAGACCCGCGAAGCCACCGAGCTCGCCCGCAGTTACCTCACGCGCAAGGTGGCGGATCCCGAGCTGCGCGCCAAGCTGACGCCGCACTATCCCGTCGGCTGCAAGCGCCCGTTGATGTCCCGCAACTGGTACCCGACGTTCGCGCTGCCCAACGTCACCCTGGAGACGACCCCGATCGCCGAACTGACCGAACGGGGCGTGCGCACCGCCGACGGCGTCGAACACCCCGTCGACACCGTCATCTACGGCACGGGATTCAAAGCGGCCGACTATCTGGCCAGCATCGACGTGTACGGGGCCGCCGGCCGGCGCCTGCACGACGAGTGGAGCGACGGCGCGGAGGCCTACCTGGGCACGATGGTGGCCGGGTATCCGAACTTCTTCACGCTCTATGGCCCCAACACCAACGGCGTCAACTCGATCATCTACATCCACGAGGCGCAGACCACCTTCGTCCGCCACCTCCTCGACGTCGTGGGCGCCCGCCAGGCACGCACGGTCGAGGTGACGCCCGCGGCGCAGCGCCGCTACAACGACGAGATCCAGGCCGCCATGGCGGGCAAGGTGTGGCTCGCCTGCAGCAATTACTTCCGCCATTCCAGCGGCAAGGTCGTCACGCAGCTGCCGTACAGCGGGCGGACCTTCTTCGAACGGACTCGTACGCTGATTCGGAACGACTACTGGATCCAGTAGTTGTCGTGCCGGATGAACCACTCCCTGCGCTCGTCGTCGGTCATGTCGGCCAGCGCCGAGAAACCCTCGAAGTAGGCCTCCCGCGGGGCGCCCGGGGCGAAGAGCATCAGGACCGACGCCGGTTCGTCCGCCTCGTTGCGGAAGCCGTGCACCCCGCCGGGCGGGACGTAGAGGAAGTCACCCTGGTGACCGTCGGCCCACCGGTTGCCGTCGTAGAGCTTCATCGTCCCCGACAGGACGAAGAACGCCTCGGACATGGCGCGGTGAAAGTGCGGTCCGGGCCCGCCGCCGGCGGGCGGAAGGTCGACGCGGTAGAGACCGTAGTCGCCGCCGGTGGCCTGCTGGTCGGCCAGGTAGTGGTACTGCACCCCGGCGGTTTCGTAATCGGGCGGCGAGCCGGCCCGCTTGAGCCAGGCGCTGACCTCCGGCTCGTCCTTGGTGTAGCGGGGCGGCGGGTAGGGCGGCACGACGAGGGACATGCTTCCAGTGTGCGGCTATAGCATCGCGAGGGTGGCGGGGGAAGGGGATCGGGCGGAACGGCTGCTGCACGCGCAGGCGCTGGCGGCGCAGCTGTTCGACGAAATCGAGCGGCGCGCCATGATCAGGCCCGGCGTTTCCGAGCGGCAGCTGTCCGACGAGATCAACCACCTCGCCGCGCAGCTGCTCGGCGTCACCCGGCACTGGCACCGGCGGATCGTGCGCGCGGGCGAGAACACGCTGCAACCGTTCGCCGAGCGCCCGCCGGACCGGGTGGTCGCCGACGGCGACATCGTTTTCCTGGACCTGGGGCCGATCTTTCAGGAGTGGGAGGCGGACTTCGGCCGCACCTTCGTCCTGGGTGACGACCCTGCCAAGCTCGCCCTCCGCGACGCACTGCCGCGCGTGTGGGAGGCGGGCCGCGAGTATTTCGAGGCCCACGCCGACGTCACCGGGGCCGAGCTGTTCGACTTCGTCGTCGGGGTGAGTCACGCCGGGGGCTTCGAGTGGGGCAGCCCGATCGCCGGTCATCTGGTCGGGGAGTTCCCGCACCGCAAGATCGCCGGCACCGGCGTGCAGTGGTACATCATGCCCGGGTCGGACAAGCCGATGCGGCGCACCGACCCCCGCGGCCACCTGTGCCACTGGATCCTCGAGATCCATCTGGTCGATCGCGGCCGCGGCTTCGGCGGCTTCTACGAGCAGCTGCTCGACCTGCCGGTCAGCTCAGGGGATAGACCACCCCGGTGAGCCTCTCCGAGACCTCCCAGAGCCGCCGCTGGCCGATCGGGCGACCGGCGTCGTCATCGACGGTTTACGCGCGCAGCGATAAGGCCCGCCAAAGGCGGGGGCGTTCTTGCACTCGGCATGGGTGAGTGCTAATAATGGCTTTGGCACTCGCGACCGCTGAGTGCTAGGTCGGGACGGTGAGGCCACTTCGGCCGTCCGTCGCGGGCACTGCACCCGGCCAGCGTAAGTAACGAGGTCGCCGTCACCCGGCGACCCCAGTTTCATTCCCGATCCGGAGGAATCACTTCGCAATGGCCAAGACAATTGCGTACGACGAAGAGGCCCGTCGCGGCCTCGAGCGGGGGCTCAACGCCCTCGCCGACGCGGTAAAGGTGACGTTGGGTCCCAAGGGCCGCAACGTCGTCCTCGAGAAGAAGTGGGGCGCCCCCACGATCACCAACGATGGTGTGTCCATCGCCAAGGAGATCGAGCTGGAGGACCCCTACGAGAAGATCGGCGCCGAGCTGGTCAAGGAAGTCGCCAAGAAGACCGACGACGTCGCCGGTGACGGCACGACGACGGCCACCGTGCTGGCCCAGGCCCTGGTCAAAGAAGGTCTGCGGAACGTCGCTGCCGGCGCGAACCCGTTGGCTCTCAAGCGCGGCATCGAGAAGGCCGTCGAGAAGGTCACCGAGACGCTGCTGAAGTCGGCCAAGGACGTCGAGACCAAGGAGCAGATCGCCGCCACCGCCGCGATTTCCGCGGGCGACCAGTCCATCGGCGACCTGATCGCCGAGGCGATGGACAAGGTCGGCAACGAGGGCGTCATCACCGTCGAGGAGTCCAACACCTTCGGCCTGCAGCTCGAGCTCACCGAGGGCATGCGGTTCGACAAGGGCTACATCTCGGGTTACTTCGTCACCGACGCCGAGCGGCAGGAAGCGGTCCTCGAGGACCCCTACATCCTGCTGGTCAGCTCCAAGGTGTCGACGGTCAAGGACCTGTTGCCGCTGCTGGAGAAGGTCATCCAGGCCGGCAAGCCGCTGCTGATCATCGCCGAGGACGTCGAGGGCGAGGCGTTGAGCACCCTGGTCGTCAACAAGATCCGCGGCACCTTCAAGTCGGTGGCCGTCAAGGCGCCCGGCTTCGGTGACCGCCGCAAGGCGATGCTGCAGGACATGGCGATCCTCACCGGTGGTCAGGTGATCAGCGAGGAGGTCGGCCTGTCGCTGGAGAGCGCCGACGTGGCGCTGCTCGGCAAGGCCCGCAAGGTCGTCGTGACCAAGGACGAGACCACCATCGTCGAGGGCGCCGGCGACACCGACGCCATCGCCGGGCGGGTGGCCCAGATCCGCAGCGAGATCGAGAACAGCGACTCCGACTACGACCGCGAGAAGCTGCAGGAGCGCCTGGCCAAGCTGGCCGGCGGTGTTGCGGTGATCAAGGCCGGCGCCGCCACCGAGGTGGAGCTCAAGGAGCGCAAGCACCGCATCGAGGACGCGGTGCGCAACGCCAAGGCGGCCGTCGAGGAGGGCATCGTCGCCGGTGGCGGCGTGGCCCTGCTGCAGGCCGCTCCGGCGCTGGACGAGCTCAAGCTCTCCGGCGACGAGGCCACCGGCGTCAACATCGTCAAGGTGGCGCTGGAGGCTCCGCTGAAGCAGATCGCCTTCAACTCCGGGCTGGAGCCCGGGGTTGTCGCCGAGAAGGTCCGCAACTCGCCCGCCGGGACCGGCCTGAACGCCGCCACCAACGAGTACGAGGACCTGCTCAAGGCCGGCGTGGCCGACCCGGTCAAGGTGACCCGTTCGGCGCTGCAGAACGCCGCGTCGATCGCGGCGCTGTTCCTGACGACCGAGGCCGTCGTCGCCGACAAGCCGGAGAAGGCGTCCGCTCCCGCGGGCGACCCGACCGGCGGCATGGGCGGCAGGATTCTAATCCTCGACGCGCTGTTCATCCACGAAAAAGCCCGGTCCCGCTGTGGCCGACCGGCTCCGGGGTGCCCGAGCGCCTCCGCCGGCCGGGCGCGCTGGGCCGGCCGCGGCGGCGCGGCGCCGCGGGGCCGGGCGTGCGGCCGTTGTTGGCCAACGCCGGACTTCCCAAGGCGGAGAAGCAGATTGAGTTCCGCGAGCTGCGCATCCGCGTCGACATGGGTTGGCGCGAGTGGAAGGTTGCCGTCCAGTGTGACGGCGTCCAGCATTGGTCGGACCGCTATCAGCGGTCGTCGTACATCGAGCGGATCGCCCCGCTGAAACGGCCAGCTGGTCGTGGTCACGTCAGCGCCGAGATGCTGTGCTCGTCCAACGCGTCACGTCCAAGCTCCGCGGCGTGGGGCTTACGGTCGGGCGCCACTCGGCGACCGTAAGTTTGACCCGTGGCCCTTCCGACTCCCTCACCCACCAGCACCGCCGTCGTGACCGGGGCCTCGTCGGGCATCGGCGCCGACATCGCCCGCGAGCTGGCCGGCCGCGGCCACGGCGTCACGCTCGTCGCCCGCCGCGAAGACCGGCTGCGCGAACTGGCCGACGAGCTAGCCCCCCGCGTGCGCGTCGAGGTGATCGGCTGCGACGTCGCCGATTCCGCCGCGCGGGCCGGCCTCCTCGACGAGGTCGGCCGGCGCGGGCTGAGCACCGACATCCTGGTCAACAACGCCGGCATCGGCACCATCGGATCGGTGACCAGGACGCCGGTCGCCGACGAGATCGCGCAGGTGCGGGTCAACGTCGAGGCCGTCATCGACCTCACCACCCGCGCGGTCCAGCAGATGGTGCCGCGCGGACGCGGGTCGATCCTCAACGTCGGATCCACGGCGGGCTTCCACCCCTTCCCGGGCCAGGCCGGTTACGCCGCCACCAAGGCTTTCGTGAAGACCTACACCGAAGGGGTGCGCGCGGAGCTCGCCGGCACCGGCGTCACCGTGGCGTTGCTGTGCCCGGGGCCGGTGCGCACCGAGTTCCTCGAGCGGGCCGGCATGGACGAGCGCAGCTTCGCCGACGCCTTCCCGAAGTTCATGTGGATGCCGTCGCGGGACGTGG
Organism: uncultured Actinomycetota bacterium; assembly: GCA_963824505.1. Classification (GTDB taxonomy): domain Bacteria; phylum Actinomycetota; class Actinomycetes; order Mycobacteriales; family Mycobacteriaceae; genus Mycobacterium. The sequence goes on along the minus strand of CAWGPS010000003.1, from coordinate 169,873 downwards.
CGCGCGTCGGGGTCGACGCGCTCGACGGCGACCGCGGCACAGTGATCGCCGGGCTGCCAAGCCAACTGTCCACCCGCCTGTTCCAGTTCATGCCAAGACGGTTGCTGCTGCCGCTGCTGAAGAACCAGCATCCCGGCCTCAAACGGGACGCAGGCCGGGACCGGTCAGCCGGCTGACGGCCAGCGCCGCATCCAGCCCTCCAGCGGGAGGGCGAGAGCGTTGCACAGCGTGCAGACCGTGCGGTACCAGCCGACGACGGTGAGCAATTCGATGCGCTGCTCGTCATCGAGAAAGCGCCCCAACGCTTTCCACGTCTCCTCCGACCACGAGCCGGTGCGCTCGAGTTCGTCGACCGCCCCGATCAGCGTGCGCTCGGCCGGGCTCCACCGGGCATCGTCGGGGGCGCCCACGCCGCCGGTCACCAGCGCGTCGCACTCGGCGTCGCTGACGCCCGCGACCGGGCCCCAGAACGCGGCCTGTCCGCCCCATTCGTACTCACAGCGCACCAGGGCGCAGACGCGGAGGATCGCGATGGTCCGCGTCCGCGGCGGCAGCAGCGCCGCGGTGTAGAGGGATTCGCCGAGCTTGCGCAGCCGGGTGGCCAGCGCCGGATGGCGCTGCAGGCAGCGCACCAACAGCAGCGGCTCGTAAGTGCGGTCCGGGTGGCCCCAGCTGTTGATGCCGGCGGCATCTTGCGCGCTCCACGGCGGGGCGAGTGGCGCGACGCGGCTCACGCGGACGGAGCCGTTTCGGTGAAGACGACGCAGTCGTGCAGGCAGCCCTTGGCCGCGCTCGGGGAGTCGGCCTCGCGGTGCAGCAGCGCGCGGGTCGGGACGACACCGAACCGGGCGACGTCGCCGTCGGCGCCGGTCGCCTCGGCGCGTCCGTCGACGATCAACGAGTAGCCGCCCGGCTCGCGCGGGGGCCACAGCAGGGTGACCTCGCTGCGGTGGGCCAGGTTGCTGCGCGTGTGCCCGCCGATGGGCCCGACGTCGACGATGGCGCGGGGTCCGTCCGGCCCCGCGGGTAGCTCGCGAAGCGTCGGCTCGACCGTCACGGTGTGCACGTGATATTCGTCGTCGACCGTGATCAGGTAGGCGAACGGGAAGTCGGGGAGAGCGGCGGCGAGCCGCCCGAGGTCCACCTTCTTCTTCGCGCGCACGAATTCGAGGTTAGTCCGGCAGGACGGGCAGCCCGGGCTCCCCGGCCGGCGGGGAGGGATCTACGCCGCGCTGATCCTTCGGGAAGAAGCCCGAGTTGGGAATGCCCGGCTCGCGCGCCGGGAGCGAACTGCGCACGTCGCCCGCGTTGCCGCCGGCGGCGGGGCCGCCGCGCCGCCCGGGGCCGCCCGCCGCGGGGCCGCCTGCGGGGCTGCCGCCGGCCGCGGTGAAGAATCCCGAGGGACCGGCCGCGGTGGTGCGCAGGGCCGGCGGAACGGGCGTGGCCCCGCTCGCCGCGCTCGCAACCCCGGCGGTGGCGCTGCCGGCCCCGCCGCCGCCGACGGCGCCCGCGTCGGCGGGGCCGGCGAAGGCAGCGGCGGTCGCCGATGCCGGGTTGAGCAAGGACGTGCCGGCAATCCCCGGGCTGAGGCCGCCGGTGGTGGCGGCGGCCGTATTGAGCAGCCCGGTGCTGAGGCTGGCCGCGCCCAGGCCGCCCGTGACGTAGCGGCCGGAGGCGATCGCGCTGGCGTCCGGGCTGACCTGGGACGCCATCATGTTGTCCTGGAAGAACCCCGAGTTGGCGGTCCCGGTGTTGAAGAAGCCCGAGTTGACGGACCCGGCGTTCGCGAGGCCGGTGTTCAGATTGCCGGCGTTGCCGATGCCGAAGTTTCCGTTGCCGGAGTTGAAAAAGCCGATGTTGTTGTTGCCCGAGTTGAACAAGCCGATGTTGCCGGTGCCGGAGTTGAATCCACCGAAGCCGAATTGGTTATTGCCGGTCAGCCCGAAGCCGAAGTCGTTGTTACCGGTATTTGCGAAACCGACATTTCCGTTACCGGAGTTAAGGAAACCGACATTGTTGTTACCGGAGTTTCCCGCACCGATGTTTTGGTTGCCGTTATTCGCCATCCCGACGTTGCCGGTGCCGGTGCTCGTCGTTCCCGGGGCCGTGGTTCCCGGGGCCGTGGTTCCCGGCGTTGCGGTCCCCGGGGCGGTCGACGTGCCGGAAGCGATGTGCCCGCCGTGGCCGAACGAGAAACCGAGCTTCTGCATGACCTGCTGCCACGGCGGCAGTTGCGCGACGGCCGACGACGCGCCGGCGTGGTAACCGAACATCGCCGCGACGTCCGCTGCCCACATCTGTTCGTAGGCGGCCTCGGTGTCCATGATCGCCGGGATGTTGAATCCGAACCAGTTCGTGGACGACAACGCCTGCACCAGCGCGCGGTTGGCCGCAACCACCGCGGGCTGCACCGTGGCCGCCACCGCGGCCTCGAACGCCGCCGCGATGGCCGTCGCCTGGGTGGATGCCGCCTCGGCCTGCGCCGCCGCCGCGCCGAGCCAGCTGACGTACTGCGTGGCGACGGCCATCATGGCGGTGGCGGACGCGCCCTGCCATGACCCGTTGAGCAGATCCGAGGTCACCGAGAAGAACGACGATGCCGACGACGTCAGGTTCTCGGCCAGGCCGTCCCACGCCTCTGCCGCAGCAAGCAGCGGTGCCGCACCAGGACCGGCAAAAATTAGAGCCGAGTTGATTTCTGGCGGCAACCACGCAAAATGCGGGCTCGTCACGGACCCAACTTAACTGGAATGGCCCCCCCTTCGTGGCGTTATCGCGCAGCTAGGGGGCCCGGCTGCCGACCCCGGACCAGCTTTCCCGGACGGGCCTCGGTGGGAGCGCCATTCTCGGCGATTATTTCCCCCGAGACGATGGTCGCGACGTAGCCGTCGGCGGTCTGGTCCAGCCGGCGCCCGCCGGCCGGCAGGTCGTACCGGATAACCGGCTTGTGCACCCGCAATGCCGCATGGTCGATCACGTTCAAGTCGGCCTTGTACCCCGCCGCGATGCGGCCCCGGTCGCCCAACCCGGCGACGCGGGCCGGCACGGAGGTCAGCTCCCGCACCGCCTCGGGCACGGTGAACCGCCCGGATTTGCGGTCGCGGGCCCAGTGCGCCAGAAAATACGTCGAGTAGCTCGCGTCGCAGATCATGCCGTAATGGGCGCCGCCGTCGCCGAGTCCCAGCACCACGTCGTCGCGGTGCAGCAACGTGCCGACGGTGTCCAGCGAGTTGTTGGCCAGGTTGCTGGTCGCGACCAACAGCATCGCGTGGCCGTCGTCGTCGAGCAGCCTGTCGTAAGCCTCCTCCATCGGGCTGACCCCGCGGGCCCGCGCCCGGGCCGCGATGGACGTGGACGGGTCGGGCTCGTAGTCGGGCGTCTCGCCCAGCGGGAAGATCCAATCCCACATCTGAGCCACGTACAGGATCGGGTGCCCGTGGCCGGGCTTGTCGGCCAGGATGCGGGCGCGGACCTCGGGCTTGCGCATCTCGGCGACCCGTTCGGCCAGCGGCAGGTGCGCGATCTCGCGGTAGCTGGGGTACAGCACGAACGGGTTGGCGGACAGCTCCAGCCCGATGATCAGGCCGATCGGCCGCGGCAGCAACTGCGCGGTGAACCGGACCTCGCCGCCGCCGTTCGCGTTGGCCTTCTCGATCATGGTGATGGCGTCCTCCCAGGTCGGATCGCCCGAGTTGGCGACGATCAGGGTGAACGTGACCGGCAAGCCGACGTCCTCGGCCACGTCGAACACCGTCTGCAGCACGGGCTGGTAGCCGCCGGCGGGGATGTCCGGCACGAACTGCAGCAGCCCGCCGCCGCCGTCGACGACGCCCTTGGCGATCTCCTCGATCTCCTCGCGGGCGGCGTCGTAGCTGGGGATCGGCGAACCGCTCTCGGTCTTGTGGATGGTGAACCGCGACGTCGCGAAACCGAGCGCGCCGGCCTCGATCGCCTCGGTGGCCAGCGCCCGCATCGTCGCGAGGTCCTCCGGGGTGGCCGGTTCGCGGTCCGCGCCGCGCCGGCCCATCGCGTAGACCCGCAGCGGCGAGTGCGGCAGGAAGGCCGCGACGTCGATGTCGCGCCGCCGCGCCTCCAGCGCGTCCAGGTATTCGGGGAAGGTTTCCCAGCTCCAGGGCAGCCCGTCGGTCATGACGACCCCGGGAATGTCCTCCACCCCGGCCATCACGTCGACCAGCACGTCGTGGTCCTCCCGGCGGCATGGCGCGAAGCCGACCCCGCAGTTGCCCATCACCACCGTGGTCACCCCGTTCGCCGACGACGGCGTCAGGCGCTCCGACCAGATGGCCTGACCGTCGTAGTGGGTGTGCAGGTCGACGAAGCCCGGGGTGACCAGCAGCCCGGTGGCGTCGATCTCCCGCGCGGCGGTCGCGCCGTTCACGGAGCCCACCTCCGCGATGAGGCCGTCGTGGATGGCCACGTCACCGACGTACGGCTCACCTCCCAGGCCGTCAACGATGGTGCCATTGCGGATGATGAGGTCATAGGCCATCTAAATAATCTACGACCGCGCCGGTGGTCATGCCAGGCTCCGTCGCTGCCCGTACTGTCGCATTTATGGCCGGCACCGACTCTTCTGTCCAGGAACTGCTCCGCGACGCGTTCACCCGGCTGATCGAGCACGTCGACGAATTGACGGACGGGTTGACCGACGAGGAGTCGGGCTACCGGCCCACCCCCGCCGCCAACAGCATCGCGTGGTTGCTGTGGCACAGCGCGCGGGTGCAGGACATCCAGCTGGCCGACGTGGCCGGCGTCGAGCAGGTGTGGACCCGCGACGGCTGGGTGGACCGGTTCGGCCTGGACCTGCCGCGCAACGACACCGGCTACGGCCACGGCCCCGACGAGGTCGCGAAGGTGCGCGCGCCCGCCGACCTGCTGTCCGGCTACTACCACGCGGTGCACAAGCTCACCCTCGAATACATCGCCAGCGTGACCGCCGAGGAGCTGTCCCGCGTCGTCGACACCAACTGGGACCCGCCGGTGACGGCCAGCGCGCGGTTGGTGAGCATCATCGACGACTGCGCCCAGCACCTCGGGCAGGCGGCGTACGTGCGGGGGATCCAGGCGGTTCTAGTGCGTGCGATTCGCGGTGACGGTGGTGCTGTGGCTGGCCACCACGGTTGCGCTGGCCGCGGCCGTTCCCGCGGCTTGGACGCAGCTGCAACGTCGTCGACGCCGACGGCTACGCGGCGCTCGCCCAGCGGGCGGCCGCCGACCCGGCCCTGCAGTCCGCGATGGCCTCCGAGCTCACCACCCGGGCGATAGCGCTCGTCGCCGCGCGCGCCGGGGGACGCTTCCCGGTCGACGTGCGCAGGTGCACGACGCGGCCGTCGCCTTCACCGCCGGGCGAGCGTTTCCGCCGCTGTTCGCGCACGCCAACCGTGCCGTGCACGGCTGGTTGTTCCACCGACCCGCCGCCGCAGCCACGGCAATGGGCGGTAGATCTGGCCCCCATGCTGCGGACAGCGCCATCGCGCCGCTGTTGAGCCGCCAGCACGTCACCGTGCCCCCCACGCTCACCGTGCCCGTCACCGCGTCGATGCCGCACGCACTGCGCCGGGGGCAGCTGCGCCGGCTCAGCCGCCTGGGCTCCGTGGGTCACCCTCGGCGCTGGCGATCCTCAGCTGGCGCTGCGCCGCCGCTACGCTGCTCGCCGCCCGGCGCCGCGGCAAGGCGCTGAGCGCGCTCGGCTCTCGGCGCTGCTCGCCGGCGCGGTCGCGTGGGCGGCATCCAGATCGGCCGCCGCTACGTCAACGACGCCCTCAACCACACCACCGGCGACATCCGCCACATCGCCGCGGCGCTGGTCGGCCGCGCCGAAGCCGGCCGGCATCAATGGCTTGACGTGACGCTGCTCGCGGCGCGCCGCGCTCCGCGATCGTCGGCGGCTCGGCGAACAAGGCTTAGCGCAAAGGTATTTCGGCCAAAAAGGATCCGGTCGGCTGCGTCGAGCCGGCCCCCGGCTCGACGGTGAAGGCCAGCGCCGTCGAGCCGCCGAGGTCGGACAGCGTCGCGGTGGTCGACGGTCTCACCGCCGCGGCGCCCATCGTTCCCGCCGACGTCGGGCCCGTCGAGCCGATCAGCCACATCTGGTAGACGGTGCCCGGCGACGGGGGCGGCACGTTGTTCATCACGAGCACGCCCGCGTTGCGGTCCCGGGAGAACATCACCGTCGCCGTCCCGTCGCCGAGCGGGCGGGAGGCCGTCCGGACGTCCGGTGCCGCCAGCACTTGCGCGGCGACGGTGGAGGCGGCCGGCGGACGCGCCAGCACCCCGATGCCGAAGGTCACCGCGCCCACCACGACGGCCGCCGCGGCGGACGCCAGGGCGACTGTGCGCCAAGTGATCTGGCGGCGCCCGGTGGCGCCGGCGGCGGCCAGCGTCGAAGCCCGCAGACGTGCCGGCGGCTCGACGGCCGTCGTCGCCGAGAGCGCGGCCAGGGTCTCGCGGACGGCGCGAACCTCGTCGTCGAAGGCGGCCGCGACCGGCGCGGGCGCCGCGGCCACCCGCCGCTCGATGTCGGCCCGCTCGTCGTCGGACACCGCGTGCAACGCATACGGTGCGGCGAGCCCGAGCAGTTCGAAGTCGGTGGGTTCGGTCATGACGCGTCCAGGCAGTTGCGCAGGGCACGCAGCGCGTCGCGGATGCGGGTCTTGACCGTCGACGGATTCGCGGATAACCGTTGCGACACTTCGCTATACGTCAGCCCTTCGTAGTAGGCCAGCTGGATGCACTGCCGCTGCGTGTCGGTCAGCGCGCCCAGGCATCCGCTCACCCGGCGGCGCTCGTCGCCGGCGATCGCCGCGTCGGCGACGACATCGACGGGCGGTCCGGCGCCGGCCGCGTGGTATCGCGACTCCCGCCTGCTGCCGGCCTCCTCCGCGCGCACCCGGTCGACGGCCCGGCGGTGCGCGATCGTCAGCAGCCACGCCAGGGCGGTGCCTTTGCCGGGGTCGTATCGCGCCGCCGTGCGCCACGCCTCCAGGTAGACCTCCTGGGTGGTTTCCTCGCTGTAACCGGCGTCGCCGAGCACCCGCAGGACCAGCCCGTACACCCGGCCCTTGGTGAGGTCGTAGAGCTCGGCGAAGGCGGCGCGGTCGCCGCGAGCGACCTGGCGCAGCAGCGCGGCCAGCTCGTTGCTCAGGCGCGGCGGTCCGGTCATCGCTCGGTAGCCTACGTCAGCGACGGCGGTCGTCATCGCAGCGCCTTCCGGGGCGGCCGGGGAAAGAAGAACGCCGTCCGCGAGGTGTATTCGTCGAAGCCCGGACGGCCCGCCATCATCTTCTCGGTGAGCCGGGCACCGGTCTGGTACATCAGGAAGTAGGTCATCAGCAGCGGCGAGCCAACCGTGACGAGGGCGGGCCAGCCGTCGACCGTGATCAACCACAGGCCCCACCAGACCGCGGCGTCGCCGAAGTAGTTGGGGTGGCGGGTCCAGGCCCACAGGCCGCGGTCCATGATCCGGCCCCGGTTCGCCGGATCCGATTTGAAGGCGCTCAGCTGCCGGTCGCCGATCGCTTCGAAGGCGAAGCCGGCCAACCACACCGCCACCCCCAGTGCCGTGACGGCGGTCAGGTGCCGGGGCGTCGGGCCCAAGACCGCCGACAGCTGCAGCGGGAACGAGACGAACCAGCCGATCACGCCCTGCGGCACGGAAACCTTGCGCACCACCTGAGCGGGGGTGGCGTTGCGCAACAGGGCGGCGTACCGGGGATCCTCGCCCCGGCCGACGGTCTTGCGCTGGATGTACCAGCTCAACCGCAAGCCCCACACCGCCACCAGGACCAGCAGCAACCCGCGCCGGTTGGCCGCGCCGTCCCCGAGCGCCGCCGCAACCGCCGCGACGGCCACGAAGCCCAGGCCCCAGGCCACGTCGACGACGTTGTAGCGGCCGATCCGGCGCCCGACGCCGAACGCGACCGCCTGCAGCGCCGCGAGCACGAGGGCCGAGACGCCGGACACCGCCAACAGGTTTGCCGTGGTCGTGTGGTTCATCGCTTGCCCTCACCCCTTTGTACGAAACGTTATTCGGAGCCGCCGGGCCGGCGGGCTGGCCGCTAGCCGAATGTGAACGAGAACACCTGCAAGCCGGTGCTGACCCGCATGTCGAGCTGATCGCGTCCCGCGACCGGCGCGGCCGCGATCTGGTGCAGGGTGGGCGGCCCGCCGATCTGGGTCGTGGTCGTCTTTCCGTCCCGGGTCACGGTGATCGTGCCGGTGCCGCCGACCACGGCGTAGACGTCGGCGGCCGTGTAGTCGAGCCGGACGGCGGCATCGGCCCCCTCGGCCGTGGCGCCCTGGTCGTCGAGCTTCCAGCGGCCGTGCAACGCGAATCGGTCGGCCGCCAGCGTCGGCGGGTAGCTGAACGTGGCCGTGCCCGCGCGGTATTCGCCGACGCCGCCATAGTTGGCGGCGCGCTCGACGCCCAGGTACGTCTCGGGGGTGAGCCGCGCGCGCGGCGTGGTGTCCTGCGATCGGGTCGCCCCGGGCAGCCGGACGCCCGGGTTCGCGTCCACCAACAACTGGCGGATGAGCTTCTCGGTGACGTCGTAGTCGCCCTCGCCGAAGTTGGTGTGCCGGACCGTCCCGTTGGCGTCGATCAGGTACTCGGCCGGCCAGTACAGGTTCTGGTAGCTGTTCCACGTCGCGTAGTCGTTGTCGAGCGCGATCGGGTAGTCGATGTGCAGCGCGGCGGCCCCGCTGGCGACGTTGCCGGGGACCCGTTCGAAGGCGTACTCCGGGGTGTGCACGCCGATGACGACGAATCCGCCCTCGCCGATGTCGCGGTAGCGGTTGTACCAGTCGACGACGTGACCGATGGCGCGCTGGCAGTTGATGCAGGAGTACGCCCAGAAGTCGATCAGGACCACCTTGCCGCGCAGCGCGGCCAGGTTGATCGGTGCGCCGCCGGGGGTGTTGAGCCACTGGGTGATCCCGGTGACGGCGGGGGCCGGGCCGCACTGCTGCAACCGGTCGGCGCCGTCGGTGCAGTCGGCCAGTTGGCCTGTGGGCCCGGGGTTCAGCTCGCTGCGGAGCTCGTCGGCCCCGATCCGCCGCTGCATCGCGGCCGTGTAGTCGGGAACGGCGCGCTGCAGCATGGCGGGCAGGTTGAACACCAGCGCCGCGGCGAGCACGATCATCGCCACCCCGCCGGCGATCCGGATGGCCCGCTGCCGGCGGCGGAACGCCGCGACGCGTTCGGCGACTCGGCGCCCGGCCAGCGCGAAGATCAGCAGCGGAATCGCGGTGCCCACCGCGAACGTCGCGGTCAGGACGAGGATCGGCACGCCGATCCGGGCGGTCCCGCCGGCGACCACGATGGCGGCCAGCACGGGTCCCGCGCACGGCACGTACAGCGCACCCAGCGTCAGCCCGAGGCCGAAACCGGTTCTGCCGCGGTTCTTTTGGCGCAGTGGGATGCGGGCGAACGGCCGCTCGATCAGGTGCTGCAGCGGCGGGAAGATCAGGCCGAGACCAATGAGGGTGAGCAGCGCCAGGGCGGCCCAGCGGATCGCGTCCTGCGGCAGGCGCAGCGCGGACAGCAGGGCCGAACCCGCCAGCGTCACCAGGCCGAAACTGCACACCAGGCCCGCGATCACCAGGTACGGGCGGGCGGCGGGGGCGCTGCCGCGGTCGCTGCCGAGGCCGGAGAGGAACAGCACCGGGAGCACCGGCAGGATGCACGGCGAGATGCCGGTGATCAGGCCTCCGAGCAACCCGATCAGTGCGATGGTGTGCATCGGGGGGACGGGCTAGTCGCTATAGGCGAGCGAACGGTCCGGCGGATGGGGTCCGACGGGCTGCGCGGGGGTGCGCGGCGGTCGCGACCGCACGCGAATGGGCCACCAGAACCAGCGTCCCAGCAGCGCGGCGATCGCCGGTGTCATGAACGCGCGCACGATGAGCGTGTCGAACAACAGGCCCAGCCCGATGGTGGTGCCGACCTGGCCGACCACCCGGACGTCGCTGACGACCATGGATGCCATGGTGAACGCGAAGATCAGGCCGGCGTTGGTGACCACCTTGCCGGTGCCGCCCATGGAGCGGATGATGCCGGTGTTCAGGCCGGCGTGCATCTCCTGTTTGAACCGCGACACCAGCAGCAGGTTGTAGTCGGATCCCACGGCCAGCAGCACGATGACCGACATCGCCTGCACCAGCCAGTGCAAGGGGATGCCGAGGATGTGCTGCCACACCAGCACCGACAGCCCGAAGGACGATCCCAGGGACAGCGCGACCGTGCCGACGATGACCGCGGCCGCCCCCAGGGCGCGGGTGATGAGCAGCATGATGATGAAGATCAGGCACAGCGAGGAGATGCCCGCGATCACCATGTCCCATTTGGCGCCGTCGGAGATGTCCTTGAACACGGCCCCGGTTCCGAACAGGTAGATCTTCGCGTCCTCCAGCGGGGTGCCCTTGAGCGCTTCCTCGGCCGCCGTCTGGATCTTGTCGATGCTCGCGATCCCCTCGGCCGACGCCGGATCCCCCCGGTGCAGGATGATGAACCGCGCCGCGTGCCCGTCGGGCGACAGGAAGCTCTTCATGGCGCGCTTGAAGTCTGCGTTTTTGAACACCTGGGGCGGCAGGTAGAACGAGTCGTCGTTCTTCGCGGCGTCGAACGCGTGCCCCATGGCCATCGCGTCGTCGCTCATTTCGTCCATCTGGTCGAAGATCCCGGACATGGTGCTGTGCATGCTCAGGATCATCGTGCGCATGTTCACCATGGTGTTGATCATGATCGGGAACTGCGCGACCATCTGCGGCATCAGCCGGTCCAGCTCCCTGATGTCACCGACCAGGGTGTCCAGCTTCTCGTCGATCTGGTCGATGCCGTCGATCGCGTCGAAGATCGAGCGCAGCGACCAGCACATCGGGATGTCGAAACAGTGGCGCTCCCAATAGAAATAGCTGCGCACCGGCCGCCAGAAATCGTCGAAGGTGGAGATCTCGTCGCGCAGCTGGTTGGTGATCTGCTGCATCTCTTCGGTGTCGCCGAGCATCTTGTGCGTGACCCCGACGAGTCGGTTCATCAGGTCATACATCCGCTGCATGGTCGCGATCGTCGTGGTCATCTCGTCGGCCTGCGCGAGCAGGTTGTCCATCTGGTGGCGCTGGTATTTCATGCTCTGCATCTGACCGGCGTTCTGCATGCTCATCTGGAACGGGATCGAGGTGTGGTCCATCGGCGTGCCGTCGGGCCGGGTGATCGCCTGCACCCGGGAGATCCCGGGAACCCGGAAGATGCCCTTGGCGAGTTTGTCCAGCACCAGGAAGTCCGCCGGATTGCGCATGTCGTGGTCGGACTCGACCATCAGGATCTCCGGCTTCATCCGGGCCTGGGAGAAGTGCCGGTCGGCGGCGTCGAAGCCCTGGTTGGCGGGAATGTTGGCGGGCAGATACCCCCGGTCGTTGTAGTCGGGCCGGTATCCGGGCAGGGCCAGCAGGCCGACCAGGGCCACGGCCAGCGTGACGCCCAGAATCGGCAGCGGCCAGCGGACCACGGCGGTGCCGACCCGCCGCCAGCCGCGGACCTTGAGCTTGCGCTTGGGGTCGAACAGGCCGAACCGGCTGCCGACGGTGAGCACCGCCGGCCCCAGCGTCAGCGCGACGGCCACCGCGGCCAGCATCCCCACCGCGCACGGCACGCCCAGGGTCTGGAAATACGTCATCCGCGCGAAGCTGAGGCAGAAGGTCGCCCCGGCGATCGTCAAACCCGAGCCCAGGATGACGTGCGCCGTCCCCCGGTACATGGTGTAGAAGGCCGTCTCTTTGTCTTCGCCGGCCTGGCGGGCCTCCTGATAGCGGCCGAGGATGAAGATCCCGTAATCGGTGCCGGCCGCGATCGCCAGGGACGTCAGCAGGCTGACGGCAAACGTGGTCAGCCCGATCAGCCCGCTGTGGCCGACCAGTGCGACGGTGCCCCGCGCGGCGGTCAGTTCGAAGCCGACCGTGATCAGCAGCACGACCACGGTGAGGACTGAGCGGTAGACGAAGAGCAACGTCGCCAGGATCACCACGATCGTCGTGATGGTGATCTTGAGCATGGACTTGTCGCCGCTGCGGTGCAGATCCGCGGTCAGCGCCGACGCCCCGGTGACGTAGGCCTTGACGCCGGGCGGCGCCGGCGTGCTGTCCACGATCTTGCGGGCGGCCAGCACGGATTCGTTGGCCAGCGGCTCGCCTTGGTTGCCGGCGAGGGTCACCTGCACCGTGGCCGCCTTGCCGTCGTTGCTCTGCACGCCGGCCGCCGTGAGCGGATCCCCCCAGAAGTCCTGGACGCTCAGCACGTGGGCCTTGTCCGCGCGCAACTTGCGGATCAGGACGTCGTAATAGCGGTGGGCGTCGTCGCCGAGCGGCTTGTCGCCCTCGATCACGATCATGGCCGCGCTGTCGGTCTCGCCTTCGTTGAAGTCGTGGCCGATCTGTTTCATCCCGATGAAGGACGGGGCGTCCCTGGGGCTCAGCGATACCGAGCGTTCCTGCCCGACCTCTTCGAGCGAGGGGACGAACACGCTGAGGGCGGCCGCGACCGCGACCCAGAACAAGATGATCGGCACCGCGAGGCGGTGGATCATGCGCGCGATGAGCGGCCGCTCCGCGTGTGTGGCGGCGTCGGGGGCGAGGGTTGTGCTCACGCGGATTTCACCACACAGAAGGTGAAAGCGTCGACGCCGTGCGAAACCCGCTCGGCCTTGACCACGTCGTCGACGGTGATCCGGCACCCGATGCTGTCGCTATTGCCCTGCGCCACAAGGTTTCCCATCACCGCGGCCTTGTCGGTGCTGACGTGCAGCGACCATGGCAACTGCGCCCCGTCCACCCGTTTGGGATCGGCGTTGACGTCGAAATAGCTGATGTCGGCAACGGTTCCGGGCGGCCCGAACACCTCGTAGGTGATCCGCTTGGGGTTGAACGGCTTCGGGTTTTGCAGGTTGCTGTCGGCATACGATTCGCGCTTCGCGGAGCCGAAATAGCCATGGACGCGATTCACCAGGAATCCCCCGACGGCGACCACCGCGAGGATCAACAGCGGAATCCACCACCGCGACAGAAACCTGAAAATCTGTGTCCCTTTCACTGCCGGCATTTCGGCCGGCGAACTAGTCGTCGTCCGCTCGAACGTCTTCACTGCGAAACGAGCGCGGCCGCTCCGCCGGGCCCGGAGGCGGCGCGATCCCGTCGAGGGTAACGAAGCCTAACCTAAAAAATGCGCGGGGCTGGTGCCCGGCCGGACTGTCGACTCCTTCCCTCGCGCAGAAAGTGTAACGCATATCACGTGCGTAACAGAAGTTTCACCACGGATTATCCCATCGCAAATCACATCCCGTGCGTTATACAAATCACACTCTGTGCGTTACGCTCCCCCGGTGGCGCAACTCACGTTTCAACGCGCCCGCACGGAGGAGAACAAGCGGCAACGTGCGGAGGCGCTCGTCGAGGCGGCGCGCTCCCTGGCGCTCGAAACCGGCGTCGCGTCGGTCACCCTGACCGCCGTCGCCAACCGCGCCGGCATCCACTACTCCGCCGTGCGTCGCTACTTCACCTCGCACAAAGAGGTCCTGTTGCACCTCGCGGCCGAAGGGTGGGTGCGCTGGTCGACGACCGTGTGCGCGGAGCTCGCCGAGCCGGCGCCCATGTCGCCCGCGCGGGTCGCCGAGACGCTGGCCAACGGCCTGGCCGCCGACCCGCTGTTCTGCGACCTGCTCGCCAACCTGCACCTGCACCTGGAGCACGAGGTGGCCGTCGAGAGGGTGGTCGACATCCGGCGGACCATCTCCGCCGCCGCGATCGCGATCGCCGACGCGGTCGAGCGCGCGCTGCCCGCGCTCGGGCCGGTCGGGTGCCTTCGACGTGGTGATCGCCGCCTACTCGCTGGCGGCCGCCTTCTGGCATATCGCCAATCCGCCGGAGCGGCTCACCGACGCCTATGCCGACGAGCCGGAAGCGCTGCCGCCCGAGTGGAACATCGATTTCGCGTCGGCCCTCACCCGGGTGCTGACGGCTACGTGCGTCGGCCTCGATCTCTGGATCGTCATGAACAGCAAAGGAGACGGGACTTCCGTGGCATGGCGAACTGCAACCGACGAGACCGACGCCGAGCGTCTTCGATGCCGCGGCGCCGGATCGCGACGCGGGCCCTTGCCGGCACCGGCGCGCCAAGGCGGTCAGTCGCGCCCGAGGGGTTCGCGCGGACCGCAGAGAAGCGGGGGAGGTAATCGGATGGGCAGAATGCCGGTTGCCGCCGCGTTCAAGAAGATCTGGATCGTGCTGGTCATCGCGGCGGTGGTCGCGGTGGCGGGTTTCTGCGTCTACCGGCTGCGCGGGCGTCTTCGGCGCCCACGACGCCGGCGCGAGCGGCAGCGGTGTCCCCGAGGACATCAAGCCGTTCAACCCCAAGCACGTGGTCTACGAGGTATACGGCCCGCCCGGGACGGTGGCGAACATCAACTATCTCGACATCAATGCCACCGCCGCAGCGAGCCAGCAACGTGCCGCTGCCCTGGACGCTTTCGGTCGACCACCACGCTGCCCTCGGTGAGCGTCAACGTGGTGGCGCAGGGCGACAGCGACCAGATCGGCTGCCGCATCATCGTCAACGACGTCGTCAAGGACGAAAGGTCGACGACCGGAGTGAACGCGCAAACCTTCTGCATTGTGAAGTCCGCATGACGACCAACCAGGCGGCGGGCCTCCCGCACATGCCGCTTTTCGCGCGGTCGGTGCACCAGCTGGCGGTGCCGATCATCCTGTTCTGGCTAGGGCTTGTCGTCGTCCTCAGCGTCTTCGTCCCGCCGCTGGACCAGGTGGCCAAGGCGCACCAGGTCTCGATGAGCCCCCAACGAGGCGCCGTCGATGCAGGCGATGAAACGCATCGGCAAGGTGTTCAACGAATTCAAAGGCGACAGCGCGGCCATGATCGTGCTGGAGGGCGACAAGCCGCTCGGCGACGACGCCCACCACTTCTACGACGAGATCGTCCAGCAAGCTCGAGGCCGACAAGAAGCACGTCGAGCACGTCCAGGACTTCTGGGGCGATCCGCTGACCGCCGCCGGCTCGCAGAGTACGGACGGCAAGGCCGCCTATGTCCAGGTGTATCTCGCCGGTAACCAGGGCGAGAGCCTGGCCACCGAGTCCGTCGAGGCGGTCCGCAAGATCGTGGACAGCGTGCCGCCGCCGCCAGGGGTCAAGGCCTACGTGACCGGGCGCCGCGGCGTTGACTCGCCGATCAGTCCGACGCGGGAGAGAAGAGCGTCCAAAAGGTCACGATGATCACCTTCGTGGTGATCGTCCTGATGCTGCTGTGGGTGTACCGCTCGATCGTCACCGTGGTCGCCACCATGCTGATGGTGTTCATCGAACTGATGGCGGCCCGGCGGAGTCATCGCCGTTCCTGGCTCACAACAACGTCATCGGGCTGTCGACCTTCGCGGTGAACATCCTGGTGCTGCTGGCCATCGCCGCGGCGACGGACTACGCGATCTTCATCTTCGGGCGATATCAGGAGGCGCGCTCGCCGGGCGAGGACCGCGAACAGGCCTTCTACACCATGTTCCACGGGACCGCGCACGTCGTTCTGGGCTCGGGCCTGACCATCGCCGGCGCGATGTACTGCCTGAGCTTCACCCGGCTTCCGTATTTCCAGACGCTCGGCATTCCGTGCGCCGTGGGGATGCTCGTCGCGGTCGTCGCGGCGCTCACCCTGGGCCCGGCGGTGCTGACCGTCGGCAGCTTCTTCAAGCTGTTCGACCCCAAGCGGGCGATGCGGACCCGGGGCTGGCGGCGGGTGGGCACCGCGATCGTGCGCTGGCCCGGGCCGGTCCTCGCGGTGTCCGTCGCGATCGCCCTCGTCGGCCTGCTCGCCCTGCCCGGTTACAAGACCAATTACGACAACCGGCTGTACCTGCCCCCGAGCGTCCCCGGCGAACGTCGGATACGCCGCCGCCGAACGCCATTTCCCGTCAGTCGCGGCTGAATCCGGAACTGCTGATGATCGAGACCGATCACGATCTGCGCAACCCGGCGAGCATGTTGGTGATCGACCGGATCGCCAAGGGCGTCTTCCACACCCCGGGCATCGCGCGGGTCCAGGCGATCACCAGGCCCCTGGGCACGCCGATCGAGCACACGTCGATCCCGTTCCAGATCAGCATGCAGAACACGACGCAGGTCGAGAACCAGCAGTACATGCACCAACGCATGAAGGACATGCTCAAGCAGGCCGACGCGATGCAGGAGTCCATCGACACCATGCAGCGCATGTACAACATCACCTCGCAGATGGCCGCAGTCACTCACCACATGGACGGCCTCACCCATGAAATGCTCGCTGTGACAAGCGAATTGCGGGATCAACATCGCCGATTTCGACGATTTCTTCCGGCCGATCCGCAGCTATGTTCTACTGGGAGAGGCACTGCTTCGACATCCCGATCTGCTGGGCTTTCCGGTCCATCTTCGACGCGCTCGACGGGCTGGACCAGATCACCGAGAAGTTCCAGTATCTTTCGAACGACATCTCGCAGCTGGACGCGCTGATGCCGCAGATGCTGGCGCAGATGCCGCCGATGATCGCGACCATGCAGACCATGAAGACGATGATGCTGACCATGCACAGCTCGATGTCGTCGCTGTATGACCAGATGGACGTGATGAGCCAGAACTCGACCGCCATGGGCCAGGCCTTCGACGCGGCGCACAACGACGACTCGTTCTACATCCCACCGGAGGTGTTCGACAACCCCGATTTCAAGCGGGGGCTGAAGATGTTCTTGTCGCCCGACGGGCACGCGGTCCGCTTCATCATCTCCCATGACGGCGACCCGGCCACGCCCGAAGGCATCTCACACATCGACCCGATCAAGAATGCGGCCAAGGAAGCGATCAAGGGGACCCCGCTGGAGGGCGCCAAGATCTAGCTTGCCGGCACCGCCGCGGTCTACAAGGACATGCGCCACAGGGATCCAAGTACGACCTGATGATCGCGGGAATAGCCGCGGCCAGCCTGATCTTCATCATCATGCTGATCATCACCCGCAGCCGTGGTGGCCGCGGTGACCATCGTCGGCACGGTCGCTGCTCTCGTTGGGCGCCTCGTTCGGCCTGTCGGTGCTCCTCTGGCAGGACATCATCGGCTTCAAACTGCACTGGATGGTGCTGGCCATGTCCGTCATCCTGATGCTGGCCGTCGGGTCCGACTACAACCTGCTGTTGGTGTCCCGGTTCAAGGAGGAGATCCATGCCGGGTTGAAGACGGGCATCATCCGGTCGATGGCCGGCACCGGCGCGTGGTGACCTCGGCGGGCCTGGTGTTCGCCTTCACGATGGCGTCGTTCATCTTCAGCGACCTGCAAGGTCACCGGGCAGGTCGGGACCACCATCGGCCTCGGTCTGTTGTTCGACACCCTGATCGTGCGTTCGTTCATGACGCCGTCCATCGCCGCGCTGATGGGACGCTGGTTCTGGTGGCCGCAGCGCGTGCGCACGCGCCCCGCCAGCCAGATGCTTCAGCCGTACGGGTCCCGTCCGCTGGTGCGGGCCCTGCTGCTGCCCCGCGAGGATGACACCCAGTCGGCCAACACCGACCGGTTCCCGGCGGCGTCGCCGCACTACTGATTGCTAAGCCCGGCTTCAGGGATTGCATGGGAAAACCCCTAAACGCTTGGCGCAGCCAACTACCGGTCCAGACGGCTCAGGGGAGCCACGATCAGCGGCTGAGAACCGCGTGCCGCTAGGGGTGATTCACGCAGAACGCCACGCACATCCCCGAGACCGGCATGGACACCCATTGCAGTTGCCCATCGGGCTTGCGCTGGCAATATATCGGCCCGGGGTCGCCCCATAACTTCGCGCCCTCCTGCGCGCAGGATGCCCCGATGTCGCTGTCGGCATGCGCCGGAACACTTCCGAAGAGGACCGCGATCGGCGCGATCGCCGTCACTGCCGCGAAGCCGACGAACCTCAATGCCCCCATGGCCACACCCTCCCGGTACATCGGTGACCTCGACAGCTCCTGACGACGCCACCGCCTCCGGTGACTGGATAACCCGAACGGCCTAGGCCCAGTTCCAGACCGACATGTCGCCGGGCGGGTACTGGTTGCACACGTCGGTGGCCTTGGCGACGACGCCCTTGTTGTTGAAGAAGATCTTCATGTGATTGACCCAGGCGAAGGTCAGCGGGTCGCCGTTGTAGAAGTTCTCGGAGTATTCCCTGCGCTCCGCCGGCGTCAACGAGAAAAACCAATGCACCTTGTTTTTCACCGCGGGCTGGAGATTCGCGTGGTTGTTGTAGTCGATCATGTACCGCTGGTAATACACCGGGCTGGTGTCCCGCACGGCCGCCATGTACTGCTCGGCGTCGCACGTGGTCGCGATCATCCTGCGGGGTATCGGGAAATCCTCCGTGGAATCCGCGACTGCCGCCTTGGGGAAGGCCGCAGCGGCGATACCGAGGGACAACAACACAGCGCCTGCACGCAGGCCGGAACTCAGCCGAGACATAGTTGTTACCGTAACACTTTCTGCGCCCCCGAGTAGGGCTGTTGGTCACCTTCGTAGCCCATCTCACTATCCAGCTTGATCAGGGCGATGACTGTGCGGGTCGGGGCGCAGCTCCGGCGGAGCCTGGCTGTAGTCCCCGAACGGGCCGTCGCGGCGCTCGACCGCCGCGCGCACGCCCCCGGTCTCGGCGCTCCTGATGAACTCCAGCGCGTCGGGGGTGTTGCGCATCAGGCCGTCGAGGATGCCCCCCAGGGTCTGGGTGGACGCCAGGCCCATGTTCTCGTAGGCCTGGTTGACGATCAGCTTCTGGGCCCGCAGCTGCGACAACGGGATGCGGCACAGTTCCGCGGCGATCTCGGCGACGCGGGCCTCCAGCCGCTCGAAGGGCACGGCCTCGTTGATCAGCTCGACCTCGGCCGCCTGCACACCGTTCAACGGCCGGCCGGTCAGGGAGTGCCACTTGACCCTGGCCAGGCTCAGCCGGTAGAGCCACATCCCGGTCAGATAGGCGCCCCACATCCGGCTGTACGGGGTGCCGATCACCGCGTCCTCGCTCGCGATCACCAGGTCCGCGCACAGCGCGTAGTCGCTCGCGCCGCCGACGCACCAGCCGTGCACCTGGGCGATGACCGGCTTGGAGGCCCGCCAGATCGCCATGAACTTCTTGTCGGGCCGGTCTCGCGGGCGGTGACCATGGCGAAGTCCTTGCCCGGGTCCCACTTCCCGTCGGTCATCATGGCCTCGCCCCAGTGCTGGAAACCGCCGCCGAAGTCATAACCGGCGGAGAACGCCCGGCCGGCGCCGCGCAGGACGATCACCTTGATCGCGGGGTCCCGCTCGGCCAGGCCCACCGCCGCCTCGATCTCGTCGGGCATGGGCGGGACGATCGTGTTGAGCTGCTCCGGGCGGTTGAGCGTGATGGTGGCGACCGGGCCGGCCGTCGCGTAGAGCAGCGTCTCGAAGTCGGGTGTCGGCATGTCCCAAGCGAAGTCGGTCGGCGGCCCGGTGTCCAGCGGGACTCATTGGTCGGGCAGTCGATTCTCCGGCGACGCCGCGTAGATGCGGCCACCGATCTTGAGGTAGGGCGTGGTGAGGTACGCCGACACGACGACGATGGCGGTGAAGACCAACGCCGCCAGGACGCCGTTCGGCCAGATCTTGCCGACACCGATCGTGAAGCACACGATGCCGATGGCCGAGGTCGTCCAGTAGTACCGCCGGCCCGCGCGGCGGTGCCTGATGTAGCGGAAGCGCGCCTGCGTCGCCCCGGCCGCGACGAGGATCAGTCCGGTCGCGAGCATGGTGACTTCGATACGTTCGGTCGCGGACACGTGCCGATCCTAGGCGTGGAGGGGGGCAAGCAGCAGGTCAGGCGACCGCGGTGCGCGCCAGGTCATCCCGCGGGCCCAGCATCCGCCACAGGAACGAATAGCTCAGTGCCGACTTGAAGGCGACCTGCTGGTTGTCGGCGGCGCCGGCATGGCCGCCCTCGATGTTCTCGTAGTAGAACACGCGGTGGCCGGCGGCCTCCAGGGCCGCCGCCATCTTGCGGGCGTGGCCGGGGTGGACCCGGTCGTCGCGGGTCGAGGTGGTGAACAGCACCGGCGGGTAGCTTTCCTCTGCCGAAATGTTTTGGTAGGGCGAGTATTCGGAGATGAACGCCCAGTCGTCGGGGTTGTCGGGGTCGCCGTACTCGGCCATCCACGAGGCGCCGGCCAGCAGTAGGTGGTAGCGCTTCATGTCCAGCAGGGGCACGCTGCACACCAGGGCGCCGAACTTCTCCGGGTACCTGGTCAGCATGATGCCCATGAGCAGCCCGCCGTTGCTGCCGCCCTGCGCGCCGAGCTGCGCGACGTCTGTGATGCCCCGGTCCACCAAATCTGTTGCGACGGCGGCGAAGTCCTCGGCCACCTTGTGCCTGCCCTCGCGCATCGCCTGGGTGTGCCAGCCGGGCCCGTATTCGCCGCCGCCGCGGATGTTGGCCAGCGCGTATGTCCCCCCGCGGGCCAGCCACAACCGGCCCAGCACGCCGCCGTACGCCGGTGTGTTGGAGGTTTCGAACCCGCCGTAGCCGTACAGCATGGTGGGGCCGGGCCCCGTCGCGTCCGTGCGCCGCACGACGAAGTACGGGACCTTCGTGCCGTCCTCCGAAGAGGCGAAATATTGCGCCACGGAATAGTTTTCGGCATCGAAGAATGAGGGCGCGAACTTGACGTCCTCGAGCGATTCCGCGAGCGGCACCCTGCCGGTGCCGCGCATCAGACGCGACGGCGTGACGAATCCGCTGGAATCGAGGAAGAACTCGTCGCCGGTCTCGTCGGCGGCGACGACGACGGTGTTGGTCGCGGCGGGGATGCCCGGCAGGGGTTCGCGGCGCCAACCGCCGGGCGTGACGATCTCCACTTGGCTGGCCACGTCGGCCAGCGTGACCATCAGCAGGCGGTCCCGGGTCCAGGCGTAGTGGTTGAGCGAGGTGTGCTCGTCGGGCTCGAACACCACGCGCAGTTCCGCGGTGCCGGCGAGGAACTCCTCGTAGTCGGCCGCCAGCAGCGAACCGGCGGCGTAGGTGGCGTCACCGCGGTACCAGTCGGTGCGCAGCTCGATCAGCAGCCATTGGCGATGCAGGGACAGGCTGGCGTCGGTGGGTGCGTCGATCCGGATCAGCTCCGGGCCTTCTGGGAAGCCGCGCAGCTCGTAGACCTCGTCGTTCCAGAAGTCGAGTGCCCGCGCCAGCACGGTGCGTTCGAAGCCGGGCGTCCGGTCCACCGACACCGACACGCGGACGTCGGAGCGGGCGCCCTCGAACAGGGTTTCCGCGTCACCGAGCGGGGTTCCCCGGCGCCACCGCTTGATGATGCGCGGGTAGCCGGATTCGGTGAGCGAGTCGGCGCCGAAGTCGGTGCCCACCAGGACGGTGTCCGGATCGGCCCACGCGACCTGCGACTTGGCTTCCGCCAGCTCGAACCCGTCGGCCACGAATTCCCTTGTGGTCATGTCGAATTCTCGAACGATGGAGGCGTCCGAACCGCCGCGGGAAAGGCCCACCAGCGCCCGGGTGTACTCCGGGTAGATGACGCCGGCGCCGGCCCACACCCATTTCGTATCGTCCGTCCGACCCAGCTCGTCCACATCGATCAGCACGTCCCAGTCGGGGGAGTCGGTGCGGTAGCTGTCCAGGGTGGTGCGCCGCCACAGGCCGCGCGGGTTGGCGGCGTCGCGCCAGAAGTTGTAGAGGTGGTCGCCGCGGCGCACCACGTACGGGATCCGGGCGTCGGTGTCGAGCACCTCGAGCGCCTCGGCGCGCATCCGCTCGAACTCCCCGTCGCAGAACGCCGCCAGGGTCGGCTCGTTGTGCGCGCGCACCCAGTCCAGCGCCTCGTCGCCGGCGATGTCCTCCAGCCACAGGTAGGGGTCGGCGCCGCCGCCGGGAGCGTCAGATGTCATGGAGCCATTGTGGCCTCGACGGTAGTGTGAGCTGTATTACACGGATTAAAGAGGAGCCGAGCAGATGACTGTTTTCGCACGTCCCGGGGCGCCCGGAGCGCTGATGTCCTACGAGTCCCGGTACGGCAACTTCATCGGGGGCCAGTGGGTCGCGCCGGCCGGCGGCCGCTACTTCGAGAACCCGTCACCGGTCACCGGTCAGCCGTTCTGCGAGGTGCCGCGGTCCGACGAGGCCGACGTCGACGCGGCCCTCGACGCCGCGCACGCTGCGGCGCCGGCCTGGGGAAAGACCGCCCCGGCCGCGCGGGCGGCGATCCTCAACGCGGTCGCCGACCGGATGGAGGAGAACAAGGCCGCGCTGGCCGTGGCCGAAGTCTGGGACAACGGCAAACCGGTCCGCGAGGCGCTGGCCGCCGACATTCCCCTGGCGGCCGATCACTTCCGGTACTTCGCCGCGGCGATCCGCGCGCAGGAGGGCTCGCTCTCGCAGATCGACGACGACACCGTGGCCTACCACTTCCACGAGCCGCTGGGCGTGGTCGGCCAGATCATCCCGTGGAACTTCCCGATCCTGATGGCCGCCTGGAAGCTGGCGCCCGCGCTGGCGGCCGGCAACACCGTGGTGCTCAAGCCGGCCGAGCAGACTCCGGCGTCGGTGCTCTACCTGATGTCGTTGATCGGCGATCTGCTGCCGGCCGGAGTGGTGAACGTCGTCAACGGTTTCGGCGCCGAAGCGGGTAAGCCGTTGGCGTCGAGCAACCGCATCGCCAAGGTCGCGTTCACCGGGGAGACCACCACCGGGCGCCTGATCATGCAGTACGCGTCGCAGAACCTGATCCCGGTCACCCTCGAACTCGGCGGCAAGAGCCCCAACATCTTCTTCTCCGACGTGATGGCCGCGCACGACGACTTCCAGGACAAGGCGCTCGAGGGCTTCACCCTGTTCGCCCTCAACCAGGGCGAGGTGTGCACCTGCCCGTCGCGCAGCCTCATCCAGGCCGACATCTACGACGAGTTCCTCGAACTCGCCGCGATCCGCGCCAAGGCCGTCCGGCAGGGCGACCCGCTGGACAGCGAGACGATGCTGGGGTCGCAGGCGTCCAACGACCAGCTGGAGAAGATCCTGTCCTACATCGCCATCGGCAAAGAGGAAGGCGCGCAGGTGATCACCGGCGGGGAACGCGCCGAGCTGGGCGGCGACCTGTCCGGCGGCTATTACATGCAGCCGACGATCTTCGCCGGCAACAACAAGATGCGGATCTTCCAGGAGGAGATCTTCGGTCCGGTGGTATCGGTGACGTCGTTCGCCGACTATGACGACGCGATCTCGATGGCCAACGACACCCTCTACGGCCTGGGCGCGGGAGTGTGGAGTCGCGACGGCAACACCGCCTACCGTGCCGGCCGCGACATCCAGGCCGGCAGGGTATGGGTGAACTGCTATCACGTGTATCCGCCGCACGCCGCGTTCGGCGGCTACAAGCTGTCGGGTTTCGGTCGCGAGTGCCACAAGATGGCGCTCGAGCACTACCAGCAGACCAAGAACATGCTGGTGTCTTACTCCGACAAGGCGCTCGGCCTGTTCTGATGATCGGGGGACCTGTGGCGGGGCCGCCGCCCGGTGCGGTCATCACGGCCCCGGCCGCCGAGTTGCTGGCGCGGCTGCAGGAGCGGCACGGCCCGGTGATGTTCCATCAGTCCGGCGGCTGTTGCGACGGGTCGTCGCCGATGTGCTACCCGCGCGCCGACTTCATCGTGGGCGACCGCGACGTGCTCTTGGGCGTCGTCGACGTGGGAGACTCCGAGGGCGTGCCGGTGTGGATCTCGGGTCCGCAGTACGAGGTGTGGAAGCACACCCAGCTGGTCATCGACGTGGTGCCCGGCCGCGGCGGCGGGTTCAGCCTGGAAGCCCCGGAGGGCATGCGTTTCCTCAGCCGCGGAAGGGTGTTCAGCGACGACGAGCAGGCCTCGCTGCGGGCCGCGCCGGTCATCACCGGCGCCGGCTACGAGCGCGGCGAACGCCCGTCGGCGCGCGGCCCGGTGGTGGAGGCCGGGGAGGGGGTGGGGCCATGATCCCTCTTCCGCGGCCCTGGATCCTGGCCGGCGCCATGCTGATCGGCGCCGCGGTCGGGCTGTTGGCCGGGGTGGGATTCACCGCGGCGCACGCCCGGCTCCGCCCGGAGGTCGCCATCGCGCTGGTGGTCGCGATCCCAACCGTCGCCGGGCTGGCGACCATCCTGTTCTCCGGGCGCCGCTGGGTGACCATGGTGGGCGCGTTCGTCCTGGCGCTGGCGCCCGGCTGGTTCGGCGTGCTCGTCGCCGTGCGGGTGGCCTGCGGTGGCTGACCAGGAACGGGACGAGAACCCGGCGACCGCGGCATTCACGCCGGACTTCTCCGACGACGATTCCCCCGACGTCTCCTCCGGCTCCTCCGTTGACGAGGAGACCGGCACCCAATCCTGGGTCCCCGATTTCTCCGACTCCGACGACACCGGCGCCCAGCCCCCGATCAAGCGGGCCGAGGAGCCCCCGCCCGGGTCCTCGCCGGGCAGGGACGAAGCCGACCGGGACTCGCCCACCGATTCCGCCGGCGCGCCGGTGCCCCCGGTCACCGTGCCGGGTCGCTACGTCTACCTGAAGTGGTGGAAGCTTTTGCTGGTGATCCTCGCCGTGTGGTTCGTGGCGGTCGAGGTCGGACTGGGGCTCCTCTACTGGTGGTATCACTCCGCCAACCAGACGGCGGCATTGTTCGTGGTGCTCGTCTACGTGGTGGCCTGCGTCGTGGGCGCGGTCATGTTGGCGATGGCGCAGGGCAGGCCGCTGGTCTCGGCGCTGTCGGTCGCGCTGCTGTCCGCGCCGTTCGCCTCCCTCGCCGCCGCCGCGCCCCTCTACGGCTACTACCATTGCGCCCGGGTGGGCCACTGCCTGGTCGGCTTCATTCCGTATTAACGCCGGACCCGCCCGCCCACTAGGGTGGGCTGGTGACTTCTCACTATGACGTCGTCGTCCTCGGGGCCGGTCCGGGCGGGTATGTCGCAGCCATTCGCGCCGCGCAACTCGGCCTCAACACCGCAATCGTCGAGCCGAAGTACTGGGGCGGTGTCTGCCTCAACGTCGGCTGTATCCCGTCGAAGGCGTTGCTGCGCAACGCCGAGCTGGTGCACATCTTCACCAAGGAAGCCAAGACCTTCGGCATGAGCGGCGAGGCGACCTTCGACTATGGGGTCGCCTTCGACCGCAGCCGCAAGGTGGCCGACGGCCGCGTCGCCGGCGTGCACTTCCTGATGAAGAAGAACAACATCACCGAGATCCACGGGTACGGCAGGTTCACCGACGCGCACACCCTGTCCGTCGACCTCAACGACGGTGGCACCGAGACCCTCACGTTCGACAACGCCATCATCGCGACCGGCAGCAGCACCCGGCTGGTGCCCGGCACGTCGCTGTCGGCCAACGTGGTGACCTACGAGGAGCAGATCCTCTCCCGGGAGCTGCCCGGCTCGATCGTCATCGCCGGGGCCGGCGCGATCGGCATGGAGTTCGGTTACGTGCTGAAGAACTACGGCGTCGACGTCACCATCGTGGAGTTCCTGCCGCGGGCGCTGCCCAACGAGGACGCCGAGGTGTCCAAGGAGATCGAGAAGCAGTTCAAGAAGCTGGGCGTCAAGATCCTGACCGGGACCAGGGTCGAGTCCATTTCCGACTGGATCCAGTGGGTCGCAGGTCACCGTGGTCGTCAGCAAGGACGGCTCGTCGGAGGAACTCAAGGCCGACAAAGTGTTGCAGGCCATCGGTTTTGCGCCCAACGTCGAGGGCTTTGGACTGGACACGGTCGGCGTGGCGCTGAACGAGCGCGGGGGCATCGGCATCACCGAGTACATGCGGACGAACGTGCCACACATCTACGCCATCGGTGACGTCACCTGTTTTCTGATGCTGGCCCACGTGGCGGAGGCCATGGGGGTGGTGGCGGCCGAAACCATCGCCGGCGCGGAAACATTGCCGCTCGGCGACTGCCGGATGCTGCCGCGCGCGACGTTCTGCCAGCCGCAGGTCGCCAGCTTCGGGCTCACCGAGCAGCAGGCCCGCGACGAGGGCCATGACGTCGTGGTGGCCAAGTTCCCCTTCACCGCCAACGGCAAGGCGCACGGCCTGGGCGACCCCACCGGTTTCGTCAAGCTGGTCGCCGACGCCAAGCACCTCGAGCTGCTGGGCGGCCACCTCATCGGCCACGACGTGTCCGAGCTGCTGCCCGAGCTGACGCTGGCCCAGAAGTGGGACCTGACCGCCACGGAGCTGGCCCGCAACGTGCACACGCACCCGACCCTGTCCGAGGCGCTCCAGGAGTGCTTCCACGGCCTGACCGGCCACATGATCAACTTCTGACAATGGTCCGCACCGACACGGTCATGGGTGCCGTCGCGGGCGCCGCCGCCGGTTACGTCCTGTGGCTGGTGGCCTTTTCGATCGCCGACGACAACGCGGCGGTGGGCCGGTGGGCCCCGACGGTGTTGCTCCTGTCGGTGGCGCTGGCGGTCGCCGCCGCGCTGTGGGGGTTGGTGTTGCGCCGGCGCGGCCATTACCTGTGGGCGGGGTTCGGATTCGCCCTGCCCTTACTGCCGCTCGCGCTGACGCTGGCCGTGCTCGCCGACGTGTACGTGTAGCTACCGCGGGTTGTCCAGCGGGATGTCGAGCGCCGACATGGTCGCGGCAAGCCCGTCGTATTGGGTTGCGAGCAAGCAGAACTCGATGAGTTGCCGCCGGTCCAGGTGACTCGCGAGCTGCCCCCAGGTGGCCTGGGTGATGGTGCGCTCACGAACCAGCTCGTCCGTCGCCCGCAGCAGCGCGACCTGCCGGGCGCTCAACGTTCCGGCGAGGCCGTTGCCGGAGTCGGGCCAGGCGAAGATCGCGCGCTGCTTGTCGGCGTCCAGGCCCTGGTTCCGCGCCATCCGGCGGTGGTGTTGCAGCTCGTATTCACACGCCCGCAGGTGCGCGACCCGCAGGATCACCAGCTCGCTGTCGACCGCCGGCAGCCGGCCGCGCATCAGGCGGGCGCCGTAGAGGCTCCACACCAGGAACAGCAAGCGGTGCTGGCCCAGGGTGGTCATCAGATGCATCTCCGGCGCGCTGACCGCGCGCGCACCGGCCTTGGCGATCACCCAGTTGAGCGGCCCCAGCTCACGGAACCGCCCGGACGGAATCCGGCCGACGGTGCTCACAGTTGCTTCACCAGATACGGGGACACGGTGCTCCGATGCTCGTCCAAGTCCAATGCCCGGCCCAGCGCCGGGAATGCCCGCTGCGGGCAGTTGTCACGCTCGCAGACCCGGCAGCCCGCGCCGATCGGCGTCGCCGCGACATTGGGGTCCCCGGACAAGTCGAGTCCTTCCGAGTAGACCAACCGGTGGGCGTGGCGCAGTTCGCAGCCCAGCCCGATCGCGAAAGTTTTACCGGGCTGACCATACCGGGCGGCGCGGCGCTCCACGGTGCGGGCCACCCACATGTAGTTGCGGCCGTCGGGCATCTGGGCGATCTGCACCTGTATCTTGCCCGGGTTGGCGAAGGTCTCGTAGACGTTCCACAGCGGGCAGGTGCCCCCGCTGGAGGAGAAGTGGAATCCCGTGGCGGACTGGCGTTTTGACATGTTCCCGGCCCGGTCCACCCGGATGAACGAGAACGGCACGCCCCGCATCGACGGCCGCTGCAGCGTCGAAAGCCGGTGCGCGATGGTCTCGTAGCTCACCGCGTAGAACGCCGACAACCGTTCGACGTCGTAGCGGAAGTTCTCCGCGACGTCGTGAAACTGGCGGTAGGGCAGCACCGCCGCGGCGGCGAAGTAGTTGGCCAGCCCGAGCCGCGCCAGGGTGTGCGACTCGTCGCTGGTGAACTTGCCCTCGTCGACGAGGCTGTCGATCAGGCCGCCGAATTCCAGGTACGCCAGCTCGGCGGCCATCTTGAAGACCTGCTGGCCCGGGGCCAGGTGATTGCTGATCTGCAGGGTTTTGGTCGCCGGCTCGTAGCGGTGCAGCACGGTGTCACCCAGGTCGATCCGCCGGTTGATGTGCACCCCGTGCACCTCGGTGAGCCGGCGGGTCAGCTCCCGGGCCAGATCGCCGTGGTGCAGCCGCATCTTGATGGTGAGGTCCTCGGCGGCGGTGTCCAGCTCGTGCAGGTAGTTCTGCCGCTGATAGAAGTAGTCGCGCACCTCCTCGTGCGGCATGGTGATCGAACCGGTGCCGCTGCCGTCGGAGAACCGCTCCTCGGTCGCGGCGGCCAGCTGTGCGGTGGTGATCCGGTAGCGCCGGTGCAGGTTCACCACGGCGCGGGCCAGGGCGGGGTGGGTGCCGACCATCTCGGCGACCTCGGTCGGGTCGACGTCGACGTCCAGGTCCCGGTCCATCGTCACCTCGCGCAGCTCCGCGACCAGCCGGGTGTCGTCCTGGGAGGCGAAGAACGTCGCGTCCACCCCGAACACCTCGGTGATGCGCAGCAGCACGGCCACCGTCAACGGGCGGACGTCGTGCTCGATCTGGTTGAGGTAGCTCGGCGAGATATCCAGCATCTGGGCCAGCGCGGCCTGGCTGAATCCCCGCTCGTTGCGCAGCTGGCGCACGCGGGCGCCGACGAAGGTTTTGGCCATTGCGCGACAGCGTACCCCCAGCTGCGAAGGGATGCTTAGCAGAGTTCGCAGGCCAGTCGGTTGGTGTTTGAAACCCGGGGTTGGCATGATTCGCATCGGGTCCCGCGGTGGCGCGCGGGGACACGGACGGAAAGTGAGCGGGGAGCGAAGTCGTGAGCCTGGACAAAACACTGATGCCGGTGCCCGACGGCCACCCCGACGTGTTCGGACGCGAGTGGCCGCTGCGCGTGGGCGACATCGACCGCACGGGCCGGCTGCGGCTGGACGCGGCCGCCCGGCACATCCAGGACATCGGCCAGGACCAGCTGCGCGAGATGGGCTTCGAGGAGACCCATCCGCTGTGGATCGTCCGGCGCACCATGGTCGACCTGATCCGGCCCATCGAATTTCAGGACATGCTGCGCTGCCGCCGGTGGTGTTCGGGCACCTCCAACAGGTGGTGTGAGATGCGGGTGCGCATCGACGGGCGCAAGGGCGGCCTGATCGAGTCCGAGGCGTTCTGGATCAACATCAACCGGGAGACGCAGATGCCGTCGCGCATCGCCGACGATTTCCTGGAGGGCCTGCACAAGACCACGTCGGTGCAGCGGCTCCGGTGGAAGGGTTACCTGAAGCCGGGGAGCCGCGAGGATGCGGCGGAGATTCACGAGTTCCCCGTCCGCGTCACCGACATCGACCTGTTCGACCACATGAACAACGCGGTGTACTGGAGCGTGATCGAGGACTACCTGGCGTCACATTCCGAACTGCTGGACGCGCCGCTGCGCACGACCATCGAGCACGAGGCGCCCGTCGCACTGGGCGACAAGCTGGAGATCATCTCGCACGTCTACCCGCCCGGCTCGACCGATCAATTCGGCCCCGACCTGGCCGACCGGACTGTTACGACGCTCACATATGCGGTCGGCGACGAGACGAAAGCCGTCGCGGCGCTGTTTTCCCTCTAGTCCGGCCGAATGGCTGGGTGACCTGCGGATTTGGGTTACCGGCGGGTAGCTTCTGAAACGGTTAAGTTTTCGCGCACCTTCGCAAGGTTTGCAAACTGCCCCAGGCGTATGGCTGAAATTGGCAACTGAAATGGGTGGACCTGCATCAACAGGCTGTGCCATGGTCGAGTTAGCACACCAGTGAAGTTGAGTTGCCAGCTACCGCCGGTGGGGCCTCAACCAGTCAATAGTGAAGACCGTTAAGGAGTAAGCCCAATGTCTGTCGTTGGCACCCCGAAGAGCGCCGAACAGATCCAGCAGGACTGGGACACCAACCCGCGCTGGAAGGACATCACCCGTACCTACTCGGCCCAGGACGTTGTCGACCTGCAGGGCACCGTGGTCGAGGAGTACACCCTGGCCCGCCGCGGCGCCGAGGTGCTGTGGGACGAGCTGCACGACCTGGAGTGGGTCAACGCACTCGGCGCGTTGACCGGCAACCAGGCCGTACAGCAGGTCCGCGCCGGCCTGAAGGCCATTTACCTGTCCGGCTGGCAGGTCGCCGGGGATGCCAACCTGTCCGGCCACACCTACCCCGACCAGAGCCTGTACCCGGCCAACTCGGTGCCGCAGGTCGTTCGCCGGATCAACAACGCGCTGCAGCGCGCCGACCAGATCGCCAAGGTCGAGGGCGACACCTCGGTGGAGAACTGGCTGGCCCCGATCGTCGCCGACGGCGAGGCCGGCTTCGGTGGCGCGCTCAACGTCTTCGAGTTGCAGAAGGCGATGATCGCCGCGGGTGTCGCAGGCACCCACTGGGAGGACCAGCTGGCGTCGGAGAAGAAGTGCGGCCACCTGGGTGGCAAGGTGCTGATCCCGACCCAGCAGCACATCCGCACCCTGACCTCGGCCCGGCTGGCCGCCGACGTGTGCGACGTCCCCACCCTGGTGATCGCCCGCACCGACGCCGAGGCCGCCACGCTGATCACCTCCGACGTCGACGAGGCCGACCGGCCGTTCATCACCGGCGAGCGCACGCGGGAGGGCTTCTACCGGACCCGCAACGGCATCGAGCCCTGCATCGCCCGCGCGAAGGCGTACGCGCCGTTCGCGGACCTGATCTGGATGGAGACCGGCACCCCGGACCTCGAGCTGGCGCGGAAGTTCTCCGAGGCGGTCAAGCGCGAGCACCCCGACCAGATGCTGGCCTACAACTGCTCACCGTCGTTCAACTGGCGCAAGCACCTGGACGACGGCACCATCGCCAAGTTCCAAAAGGAGCTTGCCGCAATGGGGTTCAAGTTCCAGTTCATCACGCTGGCCGGCTTCCACGCGCTGAACTACTCGATGTTCGACTTGGCCTACGGCTACGCGCGCAACCAGATGAGCGCGTACGTCGAGTTGCAGGAGCGCGAGTTCGCGGCCGAGGAGCGTGGCTACACCGCGACCAAGCACCAGCGCGAGGTGGGTGCGGGCTACTTCGACCGCATCGCCACCACGGTCGACCCCAACTCCTCGACGACCGCGCTGACCGGCTCCACCGAAGAGGGCCAGTTCCACTGAGCTAGCTCTGCCGACCAGACGCAAAAGCACCCTTTTGTGCGGCAAAAGTGGTGCTTTTGCGTCTGCTCGGCGTTGAGGAGGAACAGTGAGCGACAGAGCGATTCAGCGGGTAGGTGTGGTCGGCGCCGGGCAGATGGGGTCCGGCATCGCCGAGGTCTCGATCCGCGCCGGCGTCGGCGTGACGGTGTTCGAGCCGACGGATGCGCTGATCGCCGCCGGGCGTAACCGCATCGTGAAGTCGCTGGAGCGCGGCGTCAGCGCCGGCAAGGTGACCGAGCGGGAGCGCGATCGCGCCCTGGGCCTGCTCACCTTCACCACCGACATCGGCGACCTGGCCGACCGCCAACTGGTCATCGAGGCGATCGTCGAGGACGATGCCGTCAAGGCGAAGATTTTCGCCGAGCTCGATCGCGTCATCACCGACCCCGACGCCGTCCTGGCGTCCAACACGTCGAGCATCCCGATCATGAGGATCGCCGCGGCGACGAAGAACCCGCAGCGCGTGCTGGGCCTGCACTTCTTCAACCCGGTCCCGGTGCTGCCGCTGGTCGAGCTGGTCTGCACGCTGGTGACCGACGCCGACGCCGCCGCGCGCACCGAGGAGTTCGCGAGCGCGGTCCTGGGCAAACAGGTGGTGCGCTGTTCCGACAGGTCGGGTTTCGTGGTGAATGCGCTGCTGGTGCCCTACCTGCTGTCGGCCATCCGGATGGTCGAGGCCGGTTTCGCCACCGTCGAGGACGTCGACAAGGCCGTCGTCGCCGGCCTGTCGCACCCGATGGGTCCGCTGCGGCTGTCCGACCTGGTCGGCCTGGACACCCTGAAACTGATCGCGGACAAGATGTTCGAGGAGTTCAAGGAGCCGCACTACGGTCCGCCGCCGCTGCTGTTGCGCATGGTGGAGGCGGGTCGCCTGGGAAAGAAATCGGGCCAGGGCTTCTACAAGTACTGACGCCCCGGGGACTGTTTCTGCTGGGTCCGTTCAACGTATGACAGCATGCCGATAGTCGGTTACTATACTCGCGTCAAACAGCGAGAGGTATACGGCAAGCATGACCGCTTTAAGACCCTTCTATGAAGAGTCGCAATCGATTTACGACGTTTCCGATGATTTTTTTGCATTGTTCCTAGACCCCACGATGGGCTACACGTGCGCGTACTTTGAGCGCGACGACATGACCCTCGAGGAAGCCCAGAATGCGAAGTTCGACCTCGCGCTGAGCAGGCTGAATCTTGAACCCGGGATGACATTGCTCGACATCGGCTGCGGCTGGGGCGGGGCGCTGCAGCGCGCGATAGAAAAATTCGACGTCAACGTCATCGGAATCACCTTGAGTCGCAACCAATTCGACTACAGCAAGGCCAAGCTGTCCGCGATCCCTACGCAACGCCACGTCGAAGTGCGCCTGCAGGGCTGGGAGGAGTTCGAGGACAAGGTCGACCGCATTGTCTCGATCGGCGCCTTCGAAGCCTTCAAGAAGGAGCGCTATGCGGCCTTCTTCGAACGCGCCCACGACATTCTGCCCGACGACGGGCGGATGCTGTTGCACACAATTTTGGGCTACCCGCAAAAACAGCAGCGCGACCGCGGTGTCCCGCTGACAATGAGCGACCTGCGATTTATGAAGTTCATCGCTACGCAGATTTTCCCGGGTGGGCAGCTGCCCGCTATCGAGGACATTCTCGAGTACGCCGGCAAGGCCCGGTTCAAAGTGGAAAACATGCAGCTGCTGCAGCGTCATTACGAACGGACGCTCAACATGTGGGCGGCCAATCTGGTCGCGAACAAGGAGCAGGCGATCGCGCTCCAGTCAGAAGAGGTCTACGAGCGCTACCTGCACTATCTGACCGGGTGTGAGCAATTCTTCCGCAAGGGCATCTGCAACGTGGGCCAGTTCGCCCTCTACAAGTAGCGGGCCCCGGTAGTCACTTCTCGCAGGTGTACTGGCACACGTCGGTGTAGCCCTCCCGGAACAGCTTCGCGCACCCGGTCAGGTACTTCATGTACCGGTCGTAGACCTCCCGCGACTGGATGGCGATGGCCTGTTCCCGGTTGGTCTCGAGCGCGGCGGCCCAAATCTCCAACGTCCGGGCGTAGTGCAACTGCAGCGACTGCGTCCGCGTCACCGTGAAACCGGCCGCCGCCGCGTGCTCTTGCACCGACGGGATCGTCGGCAGCCAGCCGCCCGGGAAGATCTCGGCCAGGATGAACTGAATGAAGTGAATGAGTTCGTGGGTCAGCGTGCGGCCCTGCGCGCGGGCGTCTTTGAACGTGGGCCGGCAGATGGTGTGCAGCAGCATGACGCCGTCGGCCGGCAGCACCCGGTGGGCCATCTCGAAGAAGTGACCCCAGCGCTGGCGGCCGAAGTGCTCGAAGGCGCCGATCGAGACGATACGGTCCACCGGCTCGTCGAACTTCTCCCAGCCCTCCAGCAGCACCCGCCTGGTGCGGGGGGTGTCCATTCCCTCGAACATCTCCTGCACGTGCTTGGCCTGGTTCTCGGACAGCGTCAGGCCCACGACGTCGACGTCGTACTTCTCGATGGCGCGCCGCATGGTCCCGCCCCAGCCGCAGCCGACGTCGAGCAGTGTCATCCCGGGTCGCAGTCCAAGCTTTCCCAGCGCCAGGTCGATCTTGGCGATCTGCGCCTCTTCCAGCGTCATGTCGTCGCGCTCGAAGTACGCGCAACTGTAGGTCTGGGTGGGGTCGAGGAACAGCCGGAAGAAGTCGTCGGACAGGTCGTAATGCGCTTGTACGTTCCCGAAATGCGGCGTGAGCTGCACGGACATAACCAAGTGGGCCTTTCTGTATGCGAGAACCAGACGAGCGGCGCAAGTGGCGCGAATACCCCGCTACCCCCGATGCATCCCCTGCATGCTATCTGCTCGCGGGTTTCAAGTCGCATCCCTGACCGGGACATGGATCACAGGTGGACGCGGAACCGGTCGGTCGCCGCCGGCGCCGACGCGCGCGGTGCTACTCGACGGAACCGATGCGGTGCTCGCGCGGGGGGACGATCGGCGAGGGGTGCGGCTGCTCCCGGAACTTCTCCAGGGAGCCGCCCGCCTCGACGATCCCGCAGATCGCGCTCCAGCTGAGCATGGTCAGGTAGTCGATCAGCTCGTCGGCGCTCATCCGCGGGTCGGAGACCCAGGAGTGGGTGGCCAGCTGCACGCCGCCGACGATCATGTACGCCCACGGCTCCACGCCGCCGGTGTCCATCCCGGCCTCCTGCATGCGGCGGCGCAGCATCATCGAGAGCATGCGCGCGATGATGCGCTCGGAGTCGGCGATCACTTTGCTCTTGGTGGGCGAGCTGTTGGCCATCACGAACCGATACGGCTCCGGTTCGTCGGCCACCGTTTCGACGTAGACCCGGATGATCTCGCGGGTCAGGTCGAAGCCGTCCAGGTTGGACGACAGCGCCCCCGCCATGTTGGGGATCAGGGTGGTCTGCGCGAAGCGCATCAGCACCGCGGTCGTCAAATCGTTCTTGTCGACGAAGTAGCGGTACAGCACCGTCTTGGAGACGCCGATCTCCGCGGCTATCTCGTCCATGCTCAGAAAGCGGCCGAGTCGGCGGATGGCGACGATCGTGCCGTCAACCAGCTCGTTTCGGCGCTCCACCTTGTGCTGGTGCCAGCGCCGTTTGCGACCGTCCATCTTCACGGTCGCAGCCGGTATTTGCTCTGCCACTGTCCGCCGATTCCCATCCACTAGACGCCCTCGATAGTACGGCCAACGGAGCCCCGGTTGCGCCACCGTCCAGGGGCGTATGGGAGGCGTCCTGCCGTGCCGCCACACCAACTCGTCGCGGCGATAGATGATGGACGGGTGGCACACAGAGTCTCAGTCGGGACCTCGCGGGGCGGCGGCGCCTCCGGGCCGAGCGCGCAGCCAAGCGCCGGCCCGCCGCCGGCGCGGCCGCGCGCGTCCTTTGCGGAGTCGTTTGCCGGCGCCGATCCCGGCGCCGACGCGCAGCGGCGGGCGGCGCTGCGGCGGATGAAGCTGGTCGCGCTGAGCTTCCTGATCGGTGCTTCCGTGGTGTTCCTCGCGTGTCGGTGGGCGCAGTCCCACGCCGCCGGGGGCGCCTGGGTCGGGTACGTCCGCGCGGCGGCGGAGGCCGGCATGGTCGGCGCCCTGGCCGACTGGTTCGCCGTCACCGCGCTGTTCAAGCACCCGCTGGGCATCCCGATCCCGCACACCGCCATCATCAAGCGCAAAAAAGACCAGCTTGGCGAGGGCCTGGGCACCTTCGTGCGGGAGAACTTCCTGTCGCCGGCCGTGGTGGAGACCAAGTTGCGCGACGCCCAGGTGCCCGGCCGGCTCGGCAAGTGGCTGTCGGACGCCGGGCACGCCCAGCGGGTGGCCGGCGAGACCGCGACCGTGCTGCGGGTGCTGGTGGAGCTGCTGCGGGACGATGACGTCCAGCAGGTGATCGACCGGATGATCGTGCGCCGCATCGCCGAGCCGCAGTGGGGCCCCCCGGTCGGCCGGGTGCTGGCCACGCTCCTGGCGGAGAACCGCCAGGAGGCGCTGATCCAGCTGCTGGCCGACCGCGCGTTCCAATGGTCGCTGAACGCCGGAGAAGTCATTCAGCGGGTGGTCGAGCGCGACTCGCCCAGCTGGTCGCCGCGATTCGTCGACCACCTCGTCGGCGACCGCATCCACCGCGAACTGATGGACTTCACCGACAAGGTGCGGCGCGACCCCGACCACGAACTGCGGCGTTCGGCGACGCGCTTCCTGTTCGAGTTCGCCGACGACCTGCAGAACGATCACGCGACGATCACGCGCGCCGACGAGATCAAGGACCAGCTGATGGCGCGCGACGAGATCGCGAACGCGGCCGCGACGGCGTGGAAGACGCTCAAGAGGCTGCTGCTCGAGGGGCCAGGCGGCCTGGCCGACCCGTCCAGCACGTTGCGGAGCCGCATCGCGGACATGGTCGTGCAGATCGGTGAATCGTTGCGCGACGACGCCGACCTGCGCGACAAAGTGGACAACTGGCTGGTGCGGGCGGCTGAGCACCTTGTCTCGCAGTACGGGGTGGAGATCACCGCCATCATCACCGAGACCATCGAGCGCTGGGACGCCGGTGAGGCCAGTCGGCGGATCGAGCTGCACGTCGGCCGCGACCTGCAGTTCATCCGGATCAACGGCACCGTCGTGGGATCGCTGGCGGGCCTGGTCATCTACACCGCCGGTCAGCTGCTCTTCTAGGGGTGCTAACAAGTGCTTGCATTTGCAAGCACTTGTTACTAGTCTGATGTCCGTCACCACGCCGATCGGACCCAGGAGCACGCAATGGCACCCGAGGAGAAGCTCTCCGCGAAGGTGTCCACCGCCGCCTCCGACATGGCGTCCGACATCGGCAGCTTCATCCGGGACCTGCGGGAGAACGCGCAGGTGTCGGTGCGGCAACTCGCCGAGCGTTCCGGCGTCAGCAACCCCTACCTGAGCCAGGTCGAGCGCGGCCTGCGCAAACCGTCCGCGGACGTCCTCAACCAGATCGCCAAGGCGCTGCGGATTTCCGCCGAGGTCCTCTACGTCCGGGCGGGAATCCTCGAGCCGAGCGAGAAGAGCCAGGTCCGCGACGCCATCATCACCGATGCCGCGATCACCGAGCGCCAGAAACAGGCACTGCTCGACATCTACGCCTCCTTCACCCAGCAAAACGAATCCGACCAAGACCAACGAGGAGTGTCCGACGCACGACCGCGACGCGTGAGGAGCGCCTGCGGCGCGGGCGCGGTGTGAATTCCGCCCGCCGATCCGCCAGACCGCGCTTTCCCACCGGCTGCTCCGGTTACCCCGAAAGGAGGGGACCAAACGCCCCCTAGCTTCCGCACCACACAAGTAGTAACGCTGATACCGAAAACAGAAGTATGAAAGGAAAAATAATGGCCGAGAACTCAAACATCGACGACTTGCGGGCCCCCCTGCTGGCGGCGCTGGGCGCGGCCGACTTGGCGCTGGCCACCGTCAACGATCTGATCGCGAACCTTCGCGACCGCGCCGAAGAGACCCGCACCGACACCCGCAGCCGCGTCGAGGAGAGCCGTGCTCGCCTGACCAAGCTGCAGGAGGACCTGCCCGAGCAGTTCACCGAGCTGCGCGAGAAGTTCACCAGCGACGAGCTGCGCAAGGCTGCCGAGGGCTACCTGGAGGCGGCGACCAGCCGCTACAACGAGCTGGTCGAGCGGGGCGAGGCCGCCCTGCAGCGGCTGCGCAGCCAGCCCGCCATCGAGGACGCGTCGGCGCGCGCCGAAGGCTACGTCGACCAGGCCGTCGAGCTGACGCAGGAGGCGCTGGGCACCGTCGCTTCGCAGACCCGCGCCGTCGGTGAGCGCGCGGCCAAGCTGGTCGGCATCGAGCTGCCCAAGAAGGCCGAGGCGCCCAAGAAGGCCCCCGCCAAGAAGGCTCCGGCGAAGAAGGCCGCGGCCAAGAAGGCTCCGGCCAAGAAGGCGCCGGCCAAGAAGGTCACCCAGAAGTAAGGCGGCCGCCCTCCGGCGCTTGCCGAAGCACGTTTCGACCCGGGGTCGCCGCCACGGCGACTCCGGGTCGACGTTTTGGACGCGGCCCGCATACCCTTGAGGCGTGCCCCGCCTCGTGGATAACGTCATGCTGGTTCTGCTCGTCGCCGTCCTGGTGACGACCGTGTACGCGTTCGTCCACGCCGCGCTGCAACGGGCGGACGCCTACACGGCCGCGGAAAAGCTGACGAAGCCGGTGTGGCTGATCATTCTCGGTGTGGCCGTTGCGATGACGTCGTTCCTCTACCCGGTCTTCGGCGTGCTCGGGATGGTGATCGCCGCCTGCGCCGCCGGCGTGTACCTGGTCGACGTGCGGCCCAAGCTGCTGGAGATTCAGGGGAAGTCCCGCTAGCGGGATGAAGGCCCTGCTGACGGCGCCCGCGGCGGCGGTGGTCGCCCTGCTGGGCCCGTGTCCGTCCACCGCCCTCGGCGATCCCGGTGCCGGTGCCGCGAACCCTGCTACCCCGCCCTACCTCCCGCCGTTCATCGACCACACGCAATGGGCCCGATGGCACGGGCTGCCCAGCCTGCGGGTGTTCCCGACCCCCTCCGGCCGGACGGCCGCCGGGCGGCCGGCGTCCGACGCGTCGGCGAACGAAGCCTGGGCCGAGGTGCTCGCGCTGTCGCCGGACGCGGACACGCCCGGAATGCGTGCCCAGTTCATCTGCCACTGGGACTTCGCCGAACTGGCGCAACCGGGGAAGACGAGCTGGAACCTGGAGCCGTGGCGGCCGGTGGTCGACGACGCCGCGATGGTGGCATCCGGGTGCAATCCCGGCGGGCCGGAGGAGGCGTTCTAGTGGCGGGCCGACCGACCCGGGCTCAGGTGGCGGCGCTCGTCGACCACACCCTGCTCAAACCCGAGGCCACCGCAGCCGACGTGGTCGCGCTGGTCGCCGAGGCGTGCGAACTCGGCGTGTATGCGGTGTGCGTCTCGCCGTCGATGGTGCCGGTCGCGGTGCGGGCCGGCGGGGTGCGGGTGGCGGCCGTGGCGGGCTTTCCGTCGGGCAAGCACGTCTCGGCCGTGAAGGCGAACGAGGCCGCGCTCGCCGTGGGATCCGGTGCGAGCGAGATCGACATGGTCATCGACGTCGGCGCCGCGCTCGCCGGCGACGTCGCCGCGGTGCGCTCGGACATCGCGGCGGTGCGTCGCGCGGCCGGGGCGGCCGTCCTCAAGGTGATCGTCGAGTCGGCGGTGCTCCTGGCGCACGGCGACGAGGCCACCCTGGCGACCGTGTGCCACGCCGCCGAGGACGCCGGCGCCGACTTCGTCAAGACGTCCACCGGCTTTCATCCCGCGGGCGGCGCGTCCGTGCGCGCCGTCACGGTGATGGCCCGGGCCGTCGGGGGGCGGTTGGGAGTCAAGGCCAGCGGGGGCATCCGCACGGCCGCCGACGCGCTCGCCATGCTCGGCGCGGGCGCCACCAGGCTCGGCCTTTCGGGCACCCGCGCGGTGCTCGACGGGCTTGACTAGCCGTCAGATGTTGGCGAAGCAGGGGTCGTTGTTGCTGCCGCCGGTCGGGATGGCGGCGTTCTGCGTGGAGAAGTGGGCGGTCACTCCGCTGGAGGTCACCTGCACGCTGTCCGCGTGAATGCCCAACGGGAAGTTCTTCGTCAGGTTCGAGGTGAAGTCGTCCAGCGTCGACTGCACGGACTCCTTGGGCATCGTGAACCCGAGGGCATTGAACGTCTCGATCTGCAGCGCCAGACCCTTGCCGGACACCACCGGCTTCGCCGTGATGTTGTCCAGCATCCCCTTCAACTCGATGGTGCCGTCGGCGGGGTGGGTGGTGACGCTGTTGGTGACGAACGGACCCAGGACGGGGATGGCGTTTTGCACGGACTCCTTGATGCCGTCACTGGTCCAGGTGATGCTGGCGTCCAGCGCGCCGATCGTGCCCTTGGAGTTGGCCGTCGACTTCAGCTGGACATTGCGGATGTCCAGGTTGAGCTTCATGCCCTTGGCGTCGCGAATCTGGTTGCCGGCCGTCTGCACCGAGATATTGGTGTAGTGCTTGGTGGCCTGCTGCCACAGCATCAGCGGGGTGACGCCGAAGGACGCGGTGGCCTTGTCTTTGACCTCGCACGCCACGGCCTCGGCGACCTTGCTGTCCGCGACGTGCCGGGCATAGAGCTCGAGTCCGACCAGGCCGGCGATGACGAGCGCGAACACGATGATGCAGACCAGCAGGATGGACAGCGGGTCGCGCAGGAAGCGTCGCTTTCTCTTCACCGGCGGCGGACCTTCGTTGGGAGCGGCCAACTTCTCGGTTGGTCCCGCGGGCGGGATGGGCGGAGGCGGGTAGCCGGGTCCCTGGGCGTTCGGGTGCGGCGCACCTATCCGGTCGGTCTGCCCGGGCGCCGGGGCG
Source organism: uncultured Actinomycetota bacterium (assembly GCA_963824505.1). GTDB lineage: Bacteria > Actinomycetota > Actinomycetes > Mycobacteriales > Mycobacteriaceae > Mycobacterium. Next base: position 129,872 of record CAWGPS010000003.1, on the reverse strand, counting down.
GGCGCGGGCGGCGGCGACTGAACCGGGCCGCCGGTCCCGATGCGCTCAGTGGGGCGCTCGGTGGGCGGCTGGCCGAAGGGACCTTGGTTGGCGGGACGGGACCACGTCGACGGGCCTTCGTTCGGTGGTGGTCCCTGCGGACCCTGTGGTGTCGTCACCCAAGCGATTCTGCCCTATCGGCCTGAGCAAACTCTGAGTGGTTACGCAGCACCGCGATGCTTTCGCGGGCCTCCGCGACGCGGTCGACGTCGATGTCGGTGACCACCAGTTGCGGTTCTGGGCCGGCGGACGCGAGGACCTCGCCGAACGGCGAGACCACCAGGCTGCCTCCCACGCCCCTCGGCGCGCCCGCGCCGGTCGGGGCCACCCCGGTGGCGGGTCCGGGGTCGGCCTGACCCACCGCCGCGACGTAGCTCATGGAGTCCAGCGCGCGCGCCCGGGCCAGCAGTGTCCACTGTTCGAGCTTGCCCCTGCCCGCCCCCCACGAGGCGCACACGGCGATCACCTGGGCGCCCCGCCGCGCCAGCTCGGTGTAGAGCGCGGGAAAGCGAACGTCGTAGCAAATCGACAGGCCCACCCCGACGCCGTCGACCGTGATCACCACCGGTTGGCGGCCCGGCGCGACGGTCCGAGATTCGGTGAACCCGAACGCGTCATAGAGGTGGATCTTGTCGTAGTGGGTGTCCGGTTCGTTGCGGCTGCCGGGCCCGGCCGCGACCAACGTGTTCGTCACCCGCCCGTCGTCGGCGGGGGTGAACATGCCGGCGACGACGGTGATGCCGGCGTCGGCGGCGATGCGGCGCACACCGTCGGCCCACGGCCCGTCGATCGGCTCGGCGATGGGGCGCAGGGGGACGCCGAAGCGGCACATGGTCGCCTCGGGGAACAGCACCAGCCGGGCGCCCGCGTCGGCGGCACGGGCCGTGTAGTCGCGCACCAGTTGCAGGTTGGCGGTCGGATCGCTGCCGCTGAGGATCTGGGCCAACGCGATGCGCATGGGCGCCAGCTTAGGCCCGGCGGCCACTCAGGCGTTATTGGCGATCCAGTCGGTGGTGAACCGTTGTTCCCTGCTCACCAGTTCGGCCAGGTGGGTGCCGATCAGCCGCTCCACCTTGCCGCCGATGAGCGGGACGCGCACGTGCACGGCGATCCGGACCGCGAGCCTTGCGCCGCCGGAGTCCGCGAGAGGCCTCAGCTCCGCGGTGCCGGACACCTCGACGGGGGTGTCGACGATCGAACCCCCGATGGAGGCGGTCGCCGTGCCGTCGACGACCGGTCCCCACGCCTCGGTGCGCCGGACGCAGAGGTCGCCGCGGTGCAGCTGTTTGACGACGGCGTGCAGATTGTGGCTGCGTACCACCTGCAGCGTGACGACCTCGACGGTGCCATTGACGCCATTGGCGCCGATGTCGGCGGACTCCTCGTGCTGCCTGCCGACGCGCAGCAACTCCAGCCGCGCCTCGTCGACGGGAATGTCGGCCAGCCGGGCCTGCCAGTACCGCTCCTCGAGGAAGGCCCGGTGCACGTCCTCGACGCTTTCGGAGTAGTCGGCCGACAAGTCGAATGAACGCGGCATAGCTGGCCAGGCTACCGTTACGGGCCATGACGCGGAGCGGTGCCGGATCGCTTTTCGCCGGTGCGCACGTCGCCGAGGGGGTGTCGCTGGCGCCGCTGACGACCTTGCGGGTCGGGCCGGTCGCGCGGCGCCTGATCACCTGCGTCAACACCGGGCAGGTGATCGCCGCGGTTCGCGAGTTGGATGCGGAAGGCCTTGGCGGGCAACGTCATCCGGTGCTCCTGCTCGCTGGCGGCTCGAACCTGGTGATCGCCGAAACGCTGACCGACCTGACGGCGGTGCGGCTGGCCAACGACGGCATCCGCGTCGACGGCAACGTGCTGCGCGCGGAGGCGGGCGCGGTGTGGGACGACGTGGTGGTCGCGGCGATCCGGCACGGCCTCGGCGGGCTGGAATGCCTGTCCGGCATCCCGGGGTCGGCCGGGGCCACGCCGGTGCAGAACGTCGGCGCCTACGGGGCGGAGGTGTCCGACACCATCACCCGGGTCCGGGTGCTCGAACGCGGCAGCGGCGCGGTGCGCTGGGTGCCCGGCGCCGAACTCGGCTTCGGCTACCGCACCAGCGCGTTCAAGCGGGCCAACAGCACCGGGCTGGAAAGCCCCCGGGTGGTGCTGGAAGTCGAGTTCGCCCTGGACCCCTCGGGCCGCAGCGCCCCGCTGCGGTACGGCGAATTGACCACCGCGCTGCGCGCCGCCCCCGGCGAGCGCGCCGACCCGCAGGCGGTCCGGGAGGCGGTCCTGCGGCTGCGCGCGAGCAAGGGGATGGTGCTCGACCCCGCCGACCACGACACCTGGAGCGTGGGTTCGTTCTTCACCAACCCGGTGGTCGCGCCGGAGGTCTACGAGCGGCTGGCCCGCGCCGTCGACGGCGCGGTGCCGCACTACCCGGCGCCCGACGGCGTCAAATTGGCCGCCGGCTGGCTGGTGGAGCGCGCGGGCTTCGGCAGGGGCTATCCGGCCCCGCACCCGGGCGGCCTCGAAGCGCCGTGCCGGCTGTCCACCAAGCACGCGCTCGCGCTGACCAACCGCGGAGGGGCCACCGCGGCGGACGTGATCGCCCTGGCGCGCGCCGTCCGCGACGGGGTCAGGGATGTGTTTGGTGTCACACTGCAGCCCGAGCCGGTCCTGCTGGGCTGCGGGCTCTAGCTCCGATTTCCGCGATTCACCTGCCGACCAGGAGTTGTCGCGCGGCGGGCCACGTCGGCTTCTGCCGGTATCTTTGGTTGACGTGAGCCCCTCGCGCGTTCCCCCGCCGGTCAACCGGCGCGTGGCGTTGGCGGCCCTCGGCCTCGGCGTGCTGGCTCCCGGCGCCCTGGCCGCCTGCGGCGGGACCACCGCCAAGCGGGCGGAGAAGAAGGAGCCGCCGGCGCCGAGCGTCAAGTTCCAGCCGGCCTTGGACGGACCAACGGCCGAGAACGTGGTGCCGATCGCCCCGATCAGCGTCGAGGTGAGCGACGGCTGGTTCCAGCGCGTCGCGCTGACGAACTCGTCGGGCAAGCCCGTCGCGGGGGCGTTCAACCGGGACCGGACCGTGTTCGCCACCACCGAGCCGCTGGGCTACGACGCGACCTACACCTGGAGCGGCTCGGCCGTCGGGCACAACGGCAAGGCGGTCCCGGTCGCCGGCAAGTTCACCACCGTGTCCCCCACCAAGAAGATCGGCGGGGGATTCCAGCTGGCCGACGGCCAGACCGTCGGGGTCGCGGCGCCGATCATCATCCAGTTCGACGCGCCGATCAGCGACAAGGCGGCGGTCGAGAGGGCCCTCACCGTCACCACCAACCCGCCCGTGGAGGGCAGCTGGGCGTGGCTGCCAGACGAGGCGCAGGGCGCCCGTGTGCACTACCGCACGCGGGAGTATTACCCCGCGGGCACCACCGTCAACGTCGACGCCAAGCTGTACGGCCTGCCGTTCGGGGACGGCGCCTACGGGGCGCAGGACATCTCGCTGAACATCCAGATCGGCCGGCGGCAGGTGGTCAGGGCCGAGGTCACGTCGCACCGCATCCAGGTCCTCCGGGACGAGGGCGTGATCATGGACTTCCCGTGCAGCTACGGCGAGGCCGACAAGGCGCGCAACGTGACTCGCAACGGCATCCACGTCGTCACCGAGAAGTACTCCGACTTCTACATGTCCAACCCGGCCGCCGGCTACAGCCACGTGCACGAGCGCTGGGCGGTGCGCATCTCCAACAACGGCGAGTTCATTCACGCCAACCCGGCCAGCGCCGGCGCGCAGGGCAACACGAACGTCACGAACGGCTGCATCAACCTGTCCACCGGTGACGCCGAGCAGTACTACGAGTCGGCGATCTACGGCGACCCGGTCGAGGTCACCGGGAGCTCGATCCAGCTCTCCTACTCCGACGGCGACATCTGGGACTGGGCGGTCGACTGGGACACCTGGGTGTCGATGTCCGCGCTGCCGCCGCCGACCGCGCGTCCCCCGTCGACTCAGATCCCCGTCACCGCGCCGGTCACACCGTCGACCGCGCCCAGCCTGTCGGGGACGCCCACCACGTCCAGTCCGGCGACGACCACCACCTCCAGCCCGACTTCGTCCGGTCCGACGTCTAGCTCCGGCGGTTGAATCGCGTCGCGCTGGCCTGGTCGCGGGGCCGGATCACGACCAGGTCCAGGTTCACGTGCGACGGGCGCGCGGCCACGAACCCGATCACCTCGGCGACGTCGGCCGCCGTCAACGGTGTGATCCCGCTGTAGACGGCGTCGGCCCGCTGTTCGTCGCCGTCGAAGCGGACCAGTGAGAACTCCGTCTCCACGGCGCCCGGCGCAATCTCGGTGAGCCGCACCGGCTTTCCCAGCAGTTCACCGCGCAGCGTGCGGTGCAGCGCCCCCTGGGCGTGTTTGGCGGCCGTATAGCCGGCGCCGCCGTCGTACACCTCGAGCGCGGCGATCGACGTGACGGTGACGATCAGGCCGTCGCCGGAATCGACCAGCTTGGGCAGCAGCGCCCGGGTGACCCGCAGCGTGCCCATGACGTTGGTCTCCCACATCCACCGCCAGTGCTCGAGGTCGGCGTCGGCGACGGGCTCCACTCCGCGGGCGCCGCCCGCGTTGTTGACCAGGACGTCGACGCGGGGCAGCGCGTCGGCCAGCGCGGCGACGGCCGCGTCGTCCGTGACGTCGGCCACCACGGCGGTGCCGCCGATCTCGTCGGCCAGGGCGTTGATCCGGTCCGCCCGGCGGGCGACCGCGGCCACGTGAAAACCCTGCGCGGCGAGGGTCCGGGCGGTCGCCTCGCCGATTCCCGAGCTGGCGCCGGTGACCACCGCCACGCGTTTATTCCTGATCGTTTTAACCATAGAAACAACCTTAGTAAGCATGCTAAATTTTTGTGGTGCACCTCAGCGCCTTGCCCACCACCATCACCGCGTGTCTGTGCGCGGCGGGTGCGTGTTGTTGCCGCGCACTTCGCCGCTCCTGACCTGCAGGCGTGGCCAAGACCGGCCCTCACACACTCGGACAAAGGACGCTCGTGCGCTCGAATACCCTCACCCACAGCCATCCCAACCTGAACCGGCGGACCGACCGCCAGATCCTGCCGCCGGCGCTGCACATCCCCGACTCGGCCGCGGCCTCCGTCTTCCGGGCGGTCCGGCTGCGCGGCCCGGTCGGCCGTGACGTCATCGCCGCGGTCACGTCGCTGAGCATCGCGACGGTCAACCGCCAGGTCATCGCCCTGCTGGACGCGGGCCTGCTGCGGGAGCGGGCCGACCTGGCCGTCGCGGGCGCGATCGGGCGCCCGCGCGTGCCCGTGGAGATCAACCACGAACCGTTCGTGACGCTGGGCATCCATATCGGCGCGCGCACCACCAGCATCGTGGCCACCGACCTGTTCGGTCGCACGCTGGACACCGTAGAGACCCCGACGCCGCTGAGCCCCCCGGCCGCGGCGCTGGCGTCGCTATCCGAGAGCGCCGCCCGGTACCTGAGGCGCTGGCACCGGCGCCGCCCGCTGTGGGCCGGGGTGGCCATCGGTGGCACGGTCGACGGCGCCACCGGCCAGGTCGACCACCCGCGGCTGGGCTGGCGGCAAGCCCCGGTCGGGCCAGCGCTTGCCGACGCCCTGGGGCTGCCGGTGTCGGTGGCGTCCCACGTCGACGCGATGGCCGGAGCCGAGCTATTGCTGGGCATGCGGCGGTTCGCGCCGAGTTCGCCGACCAGCCTGTACGTCTACGCCCGCGAGACCGTGGGCTATGCGCTGGTGATCGGCGGGCGGGTGCACTGCCCCGCCAGCGGCCCCGGCACCATCGCCGGACTGCCCGCAAACTCCGAATTACTCGGTGGCACAGGGCAATTGGAATCCACCGTCAGTGACGAAGCCGTCGTGGCCGCGGCGCGCCGGCTCAAGGTCATCCCGCCCGCTCCCGTCGGCCGGGCCAACGGGTCAACGTCGGCCATCACCGACCTGCTGCGGGCCGCCCGCGCCGGCAACCAGCCGGCGAAGGATTTGCTCGACGAGCGGGCCAGGATGCTCGGCGAGGCGGTCGCGCTGCTGCGCGACATGCTCAACCCCGACGAGCTGGTGGTCGGCGGCCAGGCGTTCACCGAGTACCCCGAAGCGATGCAACACGTCGAGGCGGCATTCGCCGCGCGCTCGATACTGCCGCACCGCGAGATCCGCGTCACCGCGTTCGGCAACCGGGTGCAGGAGGCAGGGGCGGGGACCGTGTCGCTGGCCAGGCTGTACGCCGACCCGCTGGGCGCCATGCGGCGTGCCGGCGCGCTGAACACCCGGCTGCGGGACGTCGACGAGGAGTCGACCGCGTAGCGCTTGGACCCGGCGCGCGGACCGTCCTGTAAAGATGAATGTGTGCGGCACGACGACGTCCTCCGGCGGAACGACCCGCGCCGGGTAGCGGTGCTGTCGGTGCACACCTCGCCGCTGGCCCAGCCCGGCACCGGCGATGCCGGCGGCATGAACGTCTACGTGCTGCAGACCGCGCTGCATCTGGCCCGGCGGGGCATCGAGGTGGAGATCTTCACCCGGGCCACGGCGTCCGCCGACCCGCCGGTGCAGCGGGTGGCTCCGGGCGTGCTGGTCCGCAACGTGGTGGCGGGCCCGTTCGAGGGCCTCGACAAATACGACCTGCCCACCCAGCTGTGCGCGTTCGCGGCCGGGGTGCTGCGGGCCGAGGCGTCCCACGAACCGGGGTACTACGACATCGTGCACTCGCACTACTGGCTGTCCGGGCAGGTCGGCTGGCTGGCCCGCGACCGCTGGGCGGTCCCGCTGGTGCACACCGCCCACACGCTGGCCGCGGTGAAGAACGCCGCGCTGGCCGGGGGCAATGCCGTTCAGGCGCCCGAGCCCCCGCTGCGCACGGTCGGGGAACAGCAGGTGGTCGACGAGGCGGACCGGCTGATCGTCAACACCGAGGACGAGGCCGCGCAGTTGATCACGCTGCACCGCGCCGACCCGACGCGCATCGACGTCGTCCATCCCGGCGTTGACCTGGACGTCTTCCAACCTGGGGACCGGCGCGCGGCCCGTGCCGCCCTCGGGTTGCCGCCCGAGCAGGACGTGGTGGCGTTCGTCGGGCGGATCCAGCCGCTGAAGGCGCCCGACATTGTGTTGCGTGCCGCGGCGAAGTTGCCCCGGGTGCGCGTCGTCGTGGCCGGCGGGCCGTCGGGCAGCGGCCTGGCCGCTCCGGACGGGCTGGCGCGGCTCGCCGACGACCTCGGCATCGCCGAGCGGGTGACCTTCCTGCCGCCGCAGTCCCGCCCCGATCTGGCCACCCTGTTCCGGGCCGCCGATCTCGTTGCCGTGCCCAGCTATTCGGAGTCGTTCGGCTTGGTGGCGCTCGAGGCGCAGGCGTGCGGCACGCCGGTGGCGGCGGCCGCGGTCGGTGGCCTGCCGGTCGCGGTGCGCGACGGGGTCACCGGCACCTTGGTGGCGGGGCACGACGTCGACCAGTGGGCGGATGCGCTCGCCGGGCTGCTGCGGCAGGGCGGCGCGCGGGCGGAGGCGACGAGGCGGGCGGCCGCCGCGCACGCGGCGACGTTCTCCTGGGACAACACCACCGACGCGCTGTTGGACAGCTATCGGCGCGCGATCGGGGACTTCCCCGCCGAACGCCAGCGCCGCGTCCGCCCCCGGGCCGCCACCCGCCGGCCCCGGCACTGGTCGCAGCGCCGGGGGGTCGGCGCATGACGCGTTCCCCGGAGGCCGTGCGGCGCGTGATCGAGGACACGCTGCGGGCCAGCGGCCTGGCCTATTCCGACTTTCCCGGTGCGCACGGCGGGCTGCCGGGACTGGTCGTGGAATTGCCCGGCGAGCGCAAGCTGAAGACCAACACCATCCTGAGCGTCGGCGAGCACTCGGTTCGCGTCGAGGCGTTCGTGTGCCGCAAACCCGACGAGAACCGCGAAGGCGTCTACCGCTTCCTGCTCAAGCGCAACCGCCGGCTCTACGGTGTCGCGTACACGCTGGACAAGGTCGGCGACATCTACCTGATCGGCCGGATGTCGCTGGCGTCGGTCGACGCCGACGAGCTCGACCGCATCCTCGGGCAGGTGCTCGAGGCGGTGGATTCCGACTTCAACACGTTGCTCGAGTTGGGTTTTCGCTCGTCGATCCAGAAAGAGTGGGAGTGGCGGGTGTCCCGCGGCGAGTCGCTGAAGAACCTGCAGGCGTTCGCGCACCTCATCGACGACGACGACGATGCCGAGGGCTCGAACGGCTCGAACTGACGGCGACCGTCCGTGAAATGCTAGGCCGATGCAACACGACGACACGGCCACGCTGGTGCTGTTGCGCCACGGCGAAAGCGAATGGAACGCAAGCAACCAGTTCACCGGCTGGGTGGACGTCGATCTGACCGGCAAGGGCCGGGCCGAGGCGGTGCGCAGCGGCGAGCTGATGGCCGAGCAGGGCCTGCTGCCCGACGTCCTGTACACGTCGCTGCTGCGCCGCGCGATCACCACCGCCCACCTGGCGCTGGACAGCGCCGACCGGCTGTGGATCCCGGTGCGGCGCAGCTGGCGGCTGAACGAACGCCACTACGGGGCGCTGCAGGGGCTGAACAAGGCGGAGACCAAGGCGCGCTACGGCGACGAGCAGTTCATGGCCTGGCGGCGCAGTTACGACACCCCGCCGCCGCCGATCGAGAAGGGCAGCGAGTTCAGCCAGGACACCGATCCGCGCTACGCCGACATCGGCGGCGGCCCGCTGACCGAATGCCTGGCCGACGTGGTGGCCCGTTTCCTGCCCTATTTCACCGACGTCATAGTCCCGGACCTGCGGTCCGGCAAGACCGTGCTGGTGGTCGCCCACGGGAATTCGCTGCGCGCGCTGGTCAAGCACCTCGACGGGATGTCCGACGACGAGGTCGTCGGGCTGAACATCCCGACCGGGATACCGCTGCGCTACGACCTCGACGCCGGGCTGCGGCCGGTGCGCCCCGGCGGCACCTATCTGGATCCCGAGGCGGCCGCCGCCGGCGCAGCGGCGGTTGCCGGCCAGGGCGGGGCGTAACGCCGGATCAGGCCCTCGGCCCCCCTCAAAGGCCCAATTGCGTAACATCGCGTGAACGGGAGCCGAACACCTGTAGCGCAGGGTGTGACTTGTCCGATTTTGGCCTCGTTGCGCTAGGGCGCCGTTCAGGAAGATTTGTAGGATTTGCTATGTGACTGTGTTCTCGGCGCTGTTGCTGGCCGGGGTCTTGTCGGCGCTGGCGCTGGTCGTGGGTATCGCGACCGGGGTCCGGTTGTCGTCGCGGTCGCGTGAGCGCAGCCAGCGGGCGGCCCGCGCGGCCAGCCAGTGGTCCGGGATCACCGTCGCGCAGATGCTGCAACGCATCGGCGCGCTGATGCCGCTGGGCGTCGCGGTGGTGGACGCCCATCGCGACGTGGTCTACCTCAACGAGCGGGCCAAGGAGCTGGGGCTGGTCCGCGACCGGCAGCTCGACGACCAGGCGTGGCAGGCCGCGCAGCAGGCGCTGACCGGCGTCGACGTCGAATTCGACCTGCGGCCGGCCAAACGCGCGGCGGGCCGGTCCGGGCTGTCGGTGCACTGCCAGGCCCGGCTGCTGAGCGACGAGGACCGCCGCTTTGCCGTGGTCTTCGCCCACGATCAGTCCGAGTACGCCCGCATGGAGGCGACCCGGCGCGACTTCGTGGCCAACGTCAGCCACGAGCTCAAGACGCCGGTGGGCGCGATGGCCCTGCTCGCCGAGGCCCTGCTGGCGTCGGCGGACGACTCCGAAACCGTGCGCCGGTTCGCCGAGAAGGTGCTCGTCGAAGCCAACCGCCTGGGCGACATGGTCGCCGAGTTGATCGAGCTGTCCCGGCTGCAGGGCGCCGAGCGATTGCCCAACGTCACCGAAGTCGACGTCGATACCGTTGTCTCCGAAGCGATTTCACGGCACAAGGTGGCCGCCGACAACGCCGACATCGAGGTGCGCACCGACGCGCCCAGCGGATTGCGGGTGCTGGGCGACGAGACGTTGCTGGTGACCGCCCTGGCCAACCTGGTCTCCAACGCCATCGCGTATTCGCCGAGGGGTTCGCTGGTGTCGATCAGCCGTCGGCGCCGGGGCGACAACATCGAGATCGCGGTCACCGACCGGGGCATCGGCATCGCCCTGGAAGACCAGGAGCGCGTCTTCGAGCGCTTCTTCCGGGGGGACAAGGCGCGATCGCGCGCCACCGGTGGCAGCGGGCTGGGGCTGGCGATCGTCAAGCACGTCGCGGCCAACCACAACGGCAGCATCGGGGTGTGGAGCAAGCCGGGGACGGGCTCCACGTTTACGCTGTCGATCCCCGCCTGCCGCGACAGCGACGAGCCAGGTGAGCAACTGCCGGGCCGCGAGTTGCGGCCCAGCAGGTCGGACAGAGAGGAAGAGTTAAGCAGATGACCCGCGCCTGCGACCGTGCAGAACGAAGTGATGAGGAGTGGCGCTGATGACCAGTGTGTTGATCGTGGAGGACGAGGAGTCGCTTGCCGATCCGCTGGCCTTTCTCCTGCGCAAGGAGGGCTTCGAGGCCACGGTGGTGACCGACGGGTCGGCCGCGCTCGCCGAGTTCGACCGTGCGGGCGCCGACATCGTGCTGCTGGACCTGATGCTGCCGGGCATGTCCGGCACCGACGTGTGCAAACAGCTGCGGGCCCGTTCCGGCGTGCCGGTGATCATGGTGACCGCGCGGGACAGCGAGATCGACAAGGTGGTCGGCCTGGAGCTCGGCGCCGACGACTACGTGACCAAGCCGTACTCGGCGCGGGAGTTGATCGCCCGCATCCGGGCGGTGCTGCGCCGTGGCGGCGACGACGACTCCGAGATCGGCGACGGCGTGCTGGAGTCCGGCCCGGTGCGGATGGACGTCGAGCGCCACGTGGTGTCCGTCAACGGTGACCCGATCACGTTGCCGCTCAAGGAGTTCGATCTGCTCGAGTACCTGATGCGCAACAGTGGCCGGGTGCTGACCCGCGGCCAGCTGATCGATCGGGTGTGGGGCGCCGATTATGTCGGCGACACCAAGACGCTCGACGTTCACGTCAAGCGGCTGCGGTCCAAGATCGAAGCCGACCCGGCCAATCCGGTGCACCTGGTCACGGTGCGGGGCCTGGGCTACAAGCTGGAGGGCTAGCCGGGCCAAGTTCGGATGGGGCGATGAGCGTGCCTCCTTGGCTTCCAGTGTGCGGCCAGGGTGACGACACGCCGCGATCGCCCGACCTGGCTACCCAGGCGAAGCCACGAATGCACAACCAAAGCCCCGGGCACACAATCGATTAGCAGCTGCGGGTCCCCTCGACCACCTCGTCGGCGATGTTGTCGGCCACCCCCAGCGCCAGCGCCATGATCGACACCTGCGGGTTCACCTCGGGGCAGCTGGGCAGGATCGACGCGTCGGCCACCCACACGCCGCGCACGCCGCGCAGCCGGCCGGTCGCGTCGACCGGACACCGTTGCTCGTCGACGCCCGCGGCCGCGGTGCCCGTCGGGTGGAAGGCGGCCAGGTGCAGCGTTCGCGCGTCGCACCGGCGCAGTGCGTCCCGCAGCGCGGGCATCGACGTCACGGTCGGCGCGCCCGGGAGACCCGTGAGCACCTCCACCGCACCCGCGGCGAACAGCAGCCGGCCCATGGCCTCGATCGCCACCACCAGCTTGGCGACGTCCTCGCGGGCGATGTTGTAGCGGATCAGGGTCTCACCGCGCGCCGACGACACCGAGCCGACGCCCCGATCGGCCACCATGGCGCCGAACGTCGCGACGTGACTGGCCCGGTCCAGCCAGCCCAGCAGTTCGGCGCCGTAGCCGGGAAAGACCATCGAACCCATCCCCGGCGGCGTGGAGGTGGCCTCGATCAGCACGCCGTGCGACTCGTGCAGCTCGTCGACGGCGGCGCTCTGCAGCACGCCGTGCCAGGCCACGACGTCGTCCTCGAAGCGCCCGGCGAGCATCGTCGCCGGATGCAGCGCGAGGTTGCGGCCGAGGCGCGGGTGCGCGCCAAGACCGCTGCGCCGCAACAACCCCGGCGTTTCCGTGGCGCCGGCGGCCACGATCACCGTGTCGGCCAGCACGTCCAGCGCGGTGCCGCCCGGCCGGCGGGCCCGCACGCCGCGGGCGCGGCCGTTGCGGTGCAGGACCCGCTCGACGCGGGCCTGGGAAATGATCCGCGCGCCCGCCGCGCACGCCTGGGGCAGCGCGTTGAGGTGCACCCCGAACTTGGCGTTGCGCGGGCAGCCGATCGCGCACTGGCAGCAGCCCTCGCAGCCCGGCGCGTTGCGCGGGATCGGGGCCGCGCTCCACCCGAGGGTCGCGGCGGCGTCGAGCAACAGCCGCCCGTTGCGCCCCATGACCTGCAGCGGCACGGGCGCCACGCGCAGGGTGCGTTCGACGTCGTCGAGCCGCTCGGCCAGCCGGTCCGCGTCGGCCAGGACGAGCCCGAATTCGTCGCGCCAGCGCCGCGCGACGTCGGGCGGCGGGCGGTAGCAGGTGCCGGAGTTGACGACGGTCGTGCCGCCCACCGCCCGGCCGATCGGCAGCACCACCGACGGCCGTCCGAGCGCCACGGTCGCCCCCGCCCCCCGGTACAGGCCGGCGTAGCGGTCCATCGGGTGGGTGGTCCGGAACTCCTCGACCGTCCAGCGCCGCCCCTCCTCGACCAGCACGGTGTCCAGCCCGCGACGCGCGAGGGTGCGCGCCGCCATGGCGGCGCCGGCGCCGGACCCGACGATCACCGCGTCCGCGGTGACGACGGACGGGCTGTCGTCCGATCCGATGACGGTCAGGGGCGCGTCGGGCCGGGCGACGTCGTGCTCTCGCGCGCGGGCGAGCAGTTCGGGCGCGTAGGTGTCGGCGCCGTTGGCGAGCAGCACGATCGCCTTCATGGCTTCCAGCGCCGCTCCCGCCTCGGGATGGAGCGCACCGACCCGGCGCAGCACCCGTTCCCGGGCGCCCGCGTCGAGCCGGGACAGCGACCGGCCGGTGGTGAGGTAGCTGGCCGCCGACACGCCGAACAGCCCGGCCCGCAACGCTGTTCGCGACGTTGCCGGCAACTGCCGCAGGTAGCGGTCGACGCGCTCGACGAGCTGGGCCCGCGCCGGGCCACCGTGCTCCTCCGGGAGCAGCGCGGCGCCGAACGACGCGGCGAGTCCGCTCACAGCAGGCGTCCGAGCCGGCGGCCCACCTTGATGAAGAACGGATACGTCGCGAAGATGGCGGCCGCCGCGGCGTGCATCGGCCAGCCGAGTTCCTCGGTGTGCACGCCGAAAACCCCGCTGTTCCACATGAAGTCGCGGCCGCCGCGGGCGCGGAAGGGGCGCCACAACAGGCCGAGGCCCGGCACGTCGTTGTAGAGGCCGAACGACCCGCCGAAGAACACCCCCAGGGTGGCGGCCTCGGCGACGTCGCGGCGGTCCGACGGCAGCCGGCGCTCGATGAGCACGCCGGCGGCGAACAGCAGCGGCGGGTCGAAGAGAAAACTCATGTCGCGATCCTCTCGTTGGGCTCCGGCGCTCCGGCGCCGCGCAGGCCGACCTCGGCGTGCCCGGTGCCCAGCACCGACCAGTGCCGGTCGTCGATGTCGATGTAGATGTCGGCCTGCTCGGTGTTGGTGCACACCGCCGTGCCGCCGTCGGGATCGGTGTACTGCAGGCTGACGCACCGGTCCGCCGGCTGGTCCACCCGGATCAGCACCTTGCGGCCGCCGATGCGGCCCTCCAGCTGCCAATGCCGCACGTCGAGCGTGGTCCGCATCCGCAGCGCGGGCAGGAGACCTCTTAAAGGGCTTGCCGGCCAATCCTTTCCGTCGATGCGGCAGCGCACGAACGCCATCGGCGCCAGCCGGCGCAGGCCCGGCTTGTGCGACACGGCGGTGACGACCTCCACGACGTCCCCGCCGCCGAGGTCGGCGTGGACCCAGCCCCAGCGCTTGGCGTTGCCGTGCCCGTAGATGTGGGCGACCCCGCCGCGCCAGCCGTCGACGCGCAGGGTGTCGGTGCCGACGGTCAGCGCACCGGTGAAGTCGGCGGTGGGGGCGAAAACCACCTGGGCGCCCGGGAGCAACTCGCGCTCCCACGCGGCGCGGGGGAAGGTCCACAGCGGCGGGGCGCTGTCCCGCCAGGACAGGTCCCAGGCGATCGACCCGGCCCGCCCGCGCAAGCGTTCCGGGGCCACCTGTACCCCCGCGGCGTCGAACCAGACCGGGCCCGTCGCGGGCTGGACGGGTTCGGGGCCGAACCGCGCGGTGCACGGCGGGCCGCCGGCGGGAAACCGGGTCACCCAGCCGTGCGCGTACGCGGCGCCCGCGACCGGCGCCACGGTCTCGCAGTGCACCCACAGGCCCGCGCCGGTGGCCGGATCCGACAGGGTGGCGTACCAGACCTCCAGGCGCCCGGCCCTGCCCCGCCAGCGCGGGCCGGCGGCCGACCGCAGTTCCTCGTCCATCGCTCACCTCCGATCGGTTGGCGGTGCGGGCGTCGCACCGACACGCCGAGGCGGTGGATGACCCCGCCCGGTCGCCCCACTATATTGGTTGAGCCAATGAACCAGTCAAGCCCGCTTCCCCCGCTCGACCGCCAGCGCATCGACGAGCAGATCGCCGCGTCGATCGCCGACGCCATCCTCGACGGCGCCTTTGCGCCGGGTTCGGCCCTGCCGCCCGAGCGGGACCTGGCCGAACAACTCGGCGTCAACCGCACCTCGCTGCGGCAGGGCCTGGCCCGGCTGCAGCAGATGGGCCTGATCGAGGCCCGGCACGGCAGCGGCAACGTGGTGCGCGACCCGCAGGGTCTCACCCATCCCGCGGTGGTGGAAGCGCTGGTCCGCAGGCTGGGCCCGGAGTTCCTGGTCGAACTGCTGGAGGTCCGTGCGGCGCTGGGGCCGATGATCGGTCGGCTGGCCGCGGGGCGGCGCGCCCCGGAGGACGCCGGCGCGCTGCGCGCCGCGCTGCGCGCCGTGCAGGAGGCCGACGGGGCGGCGGCACGGCAGGCCGCCGACCTCGCGTTCTTCCGGTTGCTCATCCACGGCAGCCGCAACCGCGCGCTCGGCTTGCTGTATCGCTGGGTCGAGCAGGCGTTCGGCGGGCGCGAGCACGAGCTCACCGCCGCCTACGCCGACGCCGCCGCCGTGGTGGCGGACCTGCGGGCGATCACCGACGCGGTGGTGGCGGGCGACGAGGAGGCCGCCGCCGCGGCGGTCGAGGCGTACCTGCGCGCCAGCGCGCAGCGGATGGTGCTGTCCTACCTGGGGGGTCGGGCGACCTGACGGGCCGCCGCTACTCGGCGATCCGCGTCGCGGGGTGCACCGCGACAAGGCCTAAGCCGCTGCGGCGCTTGCACATTGCCGCCAGCTCCGCGTAGGCCTTCGCGCCCAGCAGCTCGGTGAGCTCGTCGGCGAGGCTTTCCCACACCGGCCCGGCGCCGACATGGGCGGCGGGATCGCCGGTGCAGTACCAGTGCAGGTCGGCGCCGCCGGAGCCCCAGCCCCGCCGGTCGTATTCGGTGACCCAGGTCTTGAGGATCTCGGTGCCGTCGGGCCGCGTCACCCACTCCTGGCTGCGCCGGATCGGCAACTGCCAGCACACGTCGGGCTTCATGGTCAGCGGTGCCACGCCGAGCTGGATGGCCTTGATGTGCAGGGCGCAGCCCGCCCCGGCGGGAAAGCCCGGCCGGTTCAGAAAGATGCACGCGTCCTTGTGTTTGCGGGTGCGGTACATGTCCTGGCCGTCATGCTCGTCGAGTTCCAGGTAGCCCTTGCGGCCCAAGCCCTTGTCGCGGAATTGCCAGTCGTCGTCGGTGAGCCGGCCCACGGCGTCGTCGAGCCGGGCGCGGTCGTCGTCGTCGGAGAGGAACGCGCCGTGCGAGCAGCACCCGTCGTCGGGGCGACCCGCCACCGTGCCCTGGCAGGCCGGCGTGCCGAAAACACAGGTCCAACGCGACAGCAGCCAGGTGAAGTCGGCCGCGATCAGGTGCTCGGGATTGTCCGGGTCGTAGAACTCCACCCACTCGCGGGCGAAGTCCAGCTCGACCTCCTGACCGGGCTCCGGGTGCGAATCCGCCACGGAGTCAACGTTAGACCACGATCCGCGCCGCCCCACCCGACGACACCCGCGGGCCGAGACGCCGGGGCGCGACACGCCGATCCACGCCGCCCGACTAGTTTGTTTACCGTGCGATTGGGCGTGCTCGACGTGGGCAGCAACACGGTTCATCTGCTGGTGGTTGACGCCCACCGCGGCGGGCATCCCACACCGATGAGCTCGACCAAGGCCACGCTGCGACTGGCCGAGTCGATCGACGGCTCGGGCAAGATCACCAAGCGCGGCGCCGAGAAGCTGATCTCCACCATCGGCGAGTTCGCCAAGATCGCGGACAGCTCCGGCTGCGCCGAGCTGATGGCCTTCGCGACGTCCGCGCTGCGCGACGCCGTGAACTCCGATGACGTGCTGGCGCGGGTGCGCAAGGAGACCGGCGTCGAACTCAAGGCGCTGAGCGGGGTCGACGAGTCGCGACTCACCTTCCTGGCGGTGCGCCGCTGGTACGGGTGGAGCGCCGGGCGCATCATCAACCTCGACATCGGCGGCGGCTCCCTGGAGATGTCCAGCGGCGTGGACGAGGAGCCCGAGGTGGCGCTGTCGCTGCCGCTGGGCGCCGGGCGATTGACGCGCGAATGGCTGCCCGACGACCCGCCCGGACGGCGCCGGGTGGGGATGCTCCGGGACTGGCTGGACGCCGAGTTGGCCGAGGCCAGCGAGCAGGTGCTCGACGCCGGCGCCCCGGACCTGGCGGTCGCGACGTCGAAGACCTTCCGCTCGCTGGCCCGTCTCACCGGCGCGGCCCCGTCGGCGGCGGGGCCGCGGGTCAAACGAACCCTCACAGCAAACGGCCTCAGGCAACTCATATCTTTCATCTCTAGGATGACCACCGCTGACCGCGCGGAGTTGGAGGGAGTGAGCGCCGAGCGGGCGCCGCAGATCGTCGCCGGTGCCCTGGTGGCGGAGGCGAGTATGCGAGCGCTGTCGATCGAAACCGTGGATATCTGCCCGTGGGCATTACGGGAAGGTCTCATTCTGCGCAAACTCGACAGCGAAGCCGACGGAACCTCCCTCATGGAGACTTCCGTGCGGGATGCTGGAGGCCAGGCAGTTGATCGGGACGCGAACCGGTCGAGAGGCGACAAAGCATGACGGGACCTGAATCGGACACCTCCGGCACCCGGCCCATCTCGGTGGCCGAACTCCTGGCCAGGAATGGGACCATCGGCGCCCCCGCGGTCACCCGCCGTCGCCGCCGTCGGCGCGGGGACAGCGATGCGGTCACGGTCGCCGAACTGACCGGTGAGATCCCGCTGATCCGGGATGCCCCGCACGTCGCGGCCGATGAGTCGGCCGACAAGCCGGCCGCCGCGCCGGTGCAGGTTGCCGAGGCGTCGGCGGAGGTTGCCGAGGAGGCGCCCGAAGCCGACGCCGAGACCGAGGAGCGGCCTGCGTCCCCGTACTGGTCGGCGCCCGAGCCGCGCTGGCCCAAGTGGGAACCGCAACCGCACCGCGCGCCGGGACCGGAGCGCAGCGATTATCCGCGGCCGCTGCCTCACGACGAGGCGGAGGCCGCGGGGCAATCCGGCGCCGAGGACATGAGCCCGGACCCGGTGGACCACTACGCGAACGCCTCGGTGGACGTGATGGACTCCGAGGTCCGCAAGGCCGAACCGGCGTCCGAGGATTCCGCCTACGTGCGCTCCTATCTGCGGGATTCGGACTCGACGCTGTTCGGCGGCCAGACGCTGGCCGACGAGCTGGCCCGGCGGGGCGGCGCGGACAGGGCGGTGGAGGCCGAGACATCCCCGGAAGGGGAGAAGCCGGAAGGGGAGAGCCCGGACTGGGAGGCCGAGGAGGCGGAGCGCCCGGGGCGGGCCCGCCGCCTGCGCGAGCGCCTCGAGGCGCTGTGGCGCGGCGTCGTGGTGGTCGTGCAGTCGGTGCTGGCCGTCGCGTTCGGGGCCGGCCTGTTCGTGGCGTTCGACCAGCTGTGGCGCTGGAACAGCATGGTGGCGCTGGTGCTCTCGGTCCTGGTCATCCTCGGCCTGGTGGTCGGGGTTCGGGTGGTCCGCAAAACCGAGGACATCGCCAGCACGTTGATCGCGGTCGCGGTGGGGGCGCTGATCACCCTGGGGCCGCTGGCGCTGTCGCTGCAGTCCGGCTGACGCTCTCGCCGGGAAACTAGTCGGAACCACACGGAACCTTGCGCCCCGCAATCAAAGTAGGACTGTCGACGGCCTCGGTGTACCCGCTGCGGGCCGAGGCCGCCTTCGAGTACGCGGCCCGGCTCGGTTACGACGGTGTCGAGCTCATGGTGTGGGGCGAGTCGGTCAGCCAGGACGTCGCCGCGGTCGAGAAGCTGTCCCGGCGCTACCGCGTGCCGGTGCTGTCGGTGCACGCCCCGTGCCTGTTGATCTCGCAACGGGTGTGGGGCGCCAACCCGATCCCGAAGCTGGAACGCAGCGTGCGGGTCGCCGAGCAACTCGGCGCGCAGACCGTCGTCGTGCATCCGCCGTTTCGCTGGCAACGGCGCTACGCCGAGGGGTTCACCGAGCAGGTGGCGGCCCTCGAGGCGTCGAGTGACGTCCTGGTGGCGGTGGAGAACATGTTCCCGTTCCGCGCGGACCGGTTCTTCGGGGCCGGCCAGTCGCTGGAACGGATGCGCAGGCGCGGCGGCGGCCCGGGGCCGGCGATCTCGGCCTTCGCGCCGTCCTACGACCCGCTGGACGGCGACCACGCGCACTACACACTGGACCTGTCGCACACCGCGACCGCGGGCACCGACTCGCTGGACATGGCCCGGCGGATGGGCGCGGGCCTGGTTCACCTGCACCTGTGCGACGGCAGCGGGCTGCCCGCCGACGAGCACCTGATACCCGGCCGCGGCACGCAGCCGACCGCCGAGGTGTGCCAGATGCTGGCCGGCGGCCATTTCGCCGGCCACGTCATCCTCGAAGTGTCCACCTCCAGCGCGCGTTCGGCCGGTGAGCGCGAGAGCATGCTGGCCGAATCGTTGCAGTTCGCCCGCACGCACCTGCTGCGCTGATCGAGACCCAGGAGAACATGACCGCCTTATTCAGCGCGGCGATGGCGTTGCGCGAGGCCGAGCCCGGCGTATTCGAGGGCGAGCTCAACCGGCACTGGACCATCGGCCCCAAGGTGCACGGCGGGGCGATGCTGGCGCTGTGCGCCAAGGCCGCCCGCACCGCTTGCGGCGGGGAGTCCGCCCCGGCCCTGGAACCGGTGACGGTGTCGGCAAGCTTCCTGTCGGCGCCGGATCCCGGTCCGATGCGGCTGGTGACGTCGGTCCGCAAGCGGGGGCGCCGGATCAGCGTCGTCGATGTGGAGCTGACCCAGGGTGAGCGCACCGCGGTGCACGCCGTGGTCAATCTCGGCGAGCCCGAGCACTTTCCGCCCGGCGGCGACAGCGCGCCCCTGCTGTCGGCGAACCCGGTGCTGGGCCTCATGGCGCCGGAACCGCCCGACGACATCCCGCCGATCGGGCCCGGACACCCGCTGGCCGGCCTGGTGCACCTCGGGGAAGGCTGCGACGTGCGGCCGCTACTGTCCACCATGGAACTCCGTGACGACGGGCGTCCTCCGATGATCCAGATGTGGGCCCGCCCCCGCGGCGTGGCCCCGGACGCGCTGTTCGCGCTGATGTGCGGCGACCTGTCGGCGCCGGTGACCTTCGCCGTCGGCCGCACCGGCTGGGCGCCCACCGTCCAGCTCACCGCCTTCCTGCGCGCCGTCCCCGCCGACGGCTGGCTGCGAATCATCGCCACCTGCGTGGAGATCGGGCACGACTGGTTCGACGAGGACCACATCGTCGTCGACAGCTTGGACCGCCTTGTGGTGCAGGCGCGGCAACTGGCGCTGGTCCCCCCGGACAGGTAATGCCCCGCCGGCCGGGGGAACTCGGCCGGTCTGGGATGCTGTCCGGCATGGCGAGAATCGCGATCATCGGTGGCGGCAGTATCGGGGAGGCATTGCTGTCGGGTCTGCTGCGCGCCGGAAGGCAGGTGAAAGACCTGGTCGTCGCGGAGCGGGTGCCCGAGCGCGCCAAGTACCTGGCGGACACCTACTCGGTGCTGGTCACCTCGGTTGCGGATGCCGTGGACAACGCGTCCTTCGTCGTCGTCGCCGTCAAGCCCGCGGACGTGGAGTCGGTGATGGGGGAGGTGGCCCGGGTGGCCGCGGCGGCCGAAAGCGACAGCGCGGAGCAGGTCTTCGTCACCGTGGCGGCGGGCATCACGATCGCGTACTTCGAAGCCAAACTGCCGGCCGGCACGCCGGTGGTGCGCGCGATGCCCAACGCTGCGGCGCTGGTCGGCGCCGGTGTCACCGCGCTGGCCCGGGGCCGCTTCGTCACCGACCCGCAACTGGAGGAGGTTTCGGCCCTCTTCGAGTCCGTCGGCGGGGTGCTGACCGTTCCCGAGTCCCAGATGGACGCGGTCACCGCGTTGTCCGGATCGGGTCCGGCGTACTTCTTCCTGATGGTCGAGGCGCTGGTCGACGCCGGCGTCGCGGCCGGCCTGAGCCGCCAGGTCGCCGCTTCCCTGACCGCGCAGACCATGGCGGGCTCGGCGGCCATGCTGCTGGAACGGATGCAGACCGACCGGCCGGCGCGGGTCGGGGAGACGGTAGGGGTGCTGCCCGACGCCACCGCGACGCAGCTGAGGGCGACGGTCACCTCGCCGGGCGGCACCACCGCCGCTGCGCTGCGCGAACTGGAGCGCGGCGGGCTGCGGATCGCCGTCGACGCGGCAGTTCAGGCCGCGAAAAAGCGCTCTGAGCAGCTAAGAATTACAGCGGAATAATTAAGGTTTTTTGGAGAGATTGTCCCTCACCAGTACCAGTAACCCCATCAGTCCCGCTATTCTCCATTCTGTAAGCACGTGTGGGTGCCGGCGGAGGGGAAGCCGCTGGCGCTGCGCGTGCCTGACACGATTGGGTTGCGATGACGTCTACGAACGGGCCATCAGCGCGAGATTCTGCGGGCAAGGGGCGGGAGACCGCCGCCGAAGGCCAGCAGGCCAGGACGCAATTCCTCACCGTCGCCGAGGTGGCGGCGTTGATGCGGGTGTCCAAGATGACGGTGTATCGCCTGGTGCACAACGGCGAGCTGCCCGCGGTGCGCGTCGGGCGCTCCTTCCGAGTGCACGCCAAGGCCGTTCACGACATGCTGGAGACGTCGTACTTCGACGCCGGCTGACCCGGACCCGGCAGCCGCTTTACCGCGCCGGATGGCGTGCCGGTCACGCCTGCACGGTGCTGGGCCAACCGGCGCCGTTTGGTGCTGGGCGTGACGACCCGGGTAAAGTGGCGGGGTCATTCTCACGTCCTTGGACGCCTCTCGGTCAGATAGCGGAGTTAATGGGTTCAGCATGGGTTCAGTAATCAAGAAGCGGCGCAAGCGCATGTCGAAGAAGAAGCACCGCAAACTGCTGCGTCGCACGCGGGTGCAGCGCAGAAAACTCGGCAAGTAACCCCTCGCTGCCTTTACGCGCCCCAAGCGCACCTGGCCGTAGGCTGTCTGGGTGGACTCGTCGAGCGGCGAAGGCTCCGGCACCGGTGGTGCCGGAAGCGGCACCGTGCACTATCCGAGGGTGGTGCTGGTCACTGGCGCCTGCCGGTTCCTCGGCGGCTACCTGACTGCCCGTCTCGCGCAGAACCCGCTGATCAAATCGGTCATCGCGGTGGACGCGATCGCCCCCAGCAAGGACATGCTGCGCCGCATGGGCCGCGCCGAGTTCGTCCGCGCCGACATTCGAAATCCCTTCATCGCCAAGGTGATTCGCAACGGGGACGTCGACACGGTGGTGCACGCCGCGGCGGCGTCCTACGCGCCGCGCTCCGGCGGCACCGCGGCGCTGAAGGAAATCAACGTGATGGGCGCGATGCAGTTGTTCGCGGCCTGCCAGAAGGCGCCGTCGGTGCGACGCGTGGTGCTCAAGTCGACGTCCGAGGTGTACGGCTCCAGTCCGCACGACCCCGTCGTGTTCACCGAGGACAGCACCAGCCGCCGGCCCTTCCGCGGCGGCTTCGCCAAGGACAGCCTCGATATCGAGGGCTACGCGCGCGGACTGGGGCGGCGGCGCCCCGACATCGCGGTCACCATCCTGCGCCTGGCCAACATGATCGGCCCCGCGATGGACACCACGCTGTCGCGGTACCTGGCCGGGCCGCTGGTGCCCACCATGTTCGGCCGCGACGCGCGGCTGCAGTTGCTGCACGAGCAGGATGCGCTGGGCGCGCTGGAGCGCGCCGCGATGGCCGGCAAGGCGGGCACGTTCAACATCGGCGCCGACGGCATCATCATGCTCTCGCAGGCGATCCGGCGGGCCGGCCGGATTCCCTTGCCCGTACCGGGTTTCGGGGTCTGGGCGCTCGACTCGCTGCGGCGGGCCAACCGCTACAACGAGATCAGTCGCGATCAGTTCGATTATTTGAGTTACGGCCGGGTCATGGACACCACCAGGATGCGCACGGAGCTTGGCTACCAGCCCAAATGGACCACGGCGGAGGCATTCGACGACTACGTCCGCGGCCGCGGCCTGGCTCCCATTGTCGACCCTCATCGGGTACGCTCCTGGGAAGATCGCGCCATCGCCTTAGCGCAGCGCTGGGGCAGCCGAAATCCAATTCCATGGGGCGGGGCTAGGTAATTATGGCGGGTGAAACCAGAGCCAACGTCATTCCACTGCACACCAATCGGGGTCGGGTAGCGGCGCGTCGCAGAGCCGATCAACGGGCGGACTCGGCCCGGCAACATCCCTCACTGCTGTCCGATCCGCGCGACCGTGCGTCGGCCGAGCAGATCGCCGCCGTCGTCCGTG
The DNA here is from genome assembly GCA_963824505.1 of uncultured Actinomycetota bacterium. Lineage (GTDB taxonomy): Bacteria > Actinomycetota > Actinomycetes > Mycobacteriales > Mycobacteriaceae > Mycobacterium. The sequence goes on along the minus strand of CAWGPS010000003.1, from coordinate 106,959 downwards.
AGATCGACGAGCACCGGCGCGCCGCGGGCGCGGCGCCCGCCGCCGAGGCGCCCCTGAACGATCTCGCGCAGCGCGTGGCCGGGGTGGCCGGGTTTTTGCGACAGCGGATCACCGGCGACTACACCGTCGACGATTTCGGCTTCGATCCGCACTTCAACACCGCCGTCGTCCGGCCGTTGCTGAGGTTCTTCTTCCGGTCGTGGTTCCGGGCCGAGGTCAGCGGCATCGAGAACCTGCCCGACGACGGGCCCGCGCTGGTGGTGGCCAACCACGCCGGGGTCCTGCCCTTCGACGGCCTGATGCTGTCGGTCGCCGTGCACGACGAGCATCCGGCCCACCGCGACCTGCGGCTGCTGGCCGCCGACATGGTGTTCGACCTCCCGGTGGTGGGGGCGGCCGCCCGCAAGGCCGGCCACACCATGGCCTGCACGACGGACGCGCACCGGCTGCTCGCCGCCGGCGAGCTCACCGCCGTTTTCCCCGAGGGCTACAAGGGGCTGGGCAAGCGCTTCGAGGACCGCTACCGGCTGCAGCGCTTCGGCCGCGGCGGGTTCGTGACGGCCGCGCTGCGCACCAAGGCGCCGATCATCCCCTGCTCGATCATCGGTTCCGAAGAGATCTATCCGATGCTGACCGACGTGAAGCTGCTGGCGCGGCTGTTCGGGTTGCCGTACTTCCCGATCACACCGCTCTTCCCGCTGGCCGGCCCCGCCGGTCTGGTGCCGCTGCCGTCGAAGTGGCGCATCGCGTTCGGGGAGCCGATCTACACGAGCGACTATGCCGCTTCGGACGCCGACGACCCGATGGTCACCTTCGAGTTGACCGACCAGGTGCGCGAAACCATTCAGCAGACGCTGTACCGGCTGCTCGCCGGCCGGCGCAACATCTTCCTCGGCTGAATCCCCGGGCGCCATGTCCGGCCCGCGAATGTAACCCCACCGCGAAAAACCCGGGCGGATCTCGCGGTGGCGTTACGCCCGCGAACGAAAGCAAACGCCCCGGCGCGAACGGCGCGGGGGCGTTGTGCGGGCGGGACTATTTGACCATCGTGAACTGGCAGACGTTCGTGTAGCCGTCGCGGAACAGGTCCGAGCAACCCCGCAGGTACTTCAGGTAGATGTCGTAGGTCTCCTGCCCCTTGAGGGCGATCGCCTCTTCCTTGTGCGCTTCGAGGGCATCTGCCCAAGCGGTCAACGTCGGCACGTAGTTCTTGCCGATGAAGTGGTGTCGCTCGATCTTGAAGCCCGCGTCCGTTGCGTATTTGTCGACCAGATCGACCTGAGGCAGCTTCCCGCCCGGGTAGATCTCCTTCAGGATGAAGCTGATGAACCGCAGGAGGGTCATGTTCACCTTCAAGCCCATCGCTTCGCCCTCTTTGCGGTTGGGAACCACGATCGAGTGCAGCAGCATGCGGCCGTCTTCGGGCAGCAAGTCGTAGTACTTCTTGAAGAAGGTGGCGTAGCGCTCGTACCCGGCGTCACCTGCGCCGTCGGCGAAGTGCTCGAACGCGCCCAGCGACACGATGCGGTCGATCGGCTCGTCGGGGAATTCCTCCCAGCCCTGGATCCGCACCTCTTTGCGGCGGGGGCTGTCCATCTTCTCGAACTCGGCCATGCAGTGGGCGTATTGGTTCTCGCTCAGCGTCAGGCCGATGACGTTGACGTCGTATTCCTCGACGGCGTGCCGCATGGTCGAACCCCAGCCGGAGCCGATGTCCAGCAGAGTCATGCCGGGCTCGAGGTTGAGCTTGTCCAGCGCGAGCTTGCGCTTGGCGTACTGCGCCTCTTCCAGCGTCTTGGTCAGATTCTGCGGGTCCGGATTTTCGTCGAAATAGCCGCAGCTGTAGGTCATCGACGGGTCGAGCCAGAGCTTGAAGAACTCGTTCGACTTGTCGTAGTGCGACCGCACCGCTTCTATCGGTGGCCTCAGCTGGGTGCCACCCGTTTCACCCTGTGACGTCATATAAAACGACCCTACTTTCCGGCAGATATCGATGCAATTGCGGCGACGGTTTCTTCGGCGCTCGCCTCTTGGTTCGCGGCTTCACCCAGCATTGTGACGACGCCGGTGATGACCGGTTTGCCCTCGGCATCCGTGATCTCGCTGCGGATTTCAGCGAGCACGGTACCGTGCGACTCGATCACCGAGTCTAGGTACGTGTCGAAGTAGAGCCTGTCGTGGGCCAGGATCGGGCGGTGGAACCGGAATTTCTGGTCCCGGTGCATGACCCGGGCGATGTTGATCGGGATGCTGAACTTGGTGAAGATCTCCAGCTGCACCCGGCGTCCGGCGATCGCGGCGAAAGTCAGCGGCGCGATGAGCGCGGGGTAGCCGGCTTCGGCCGCCGCCGCCTCGTCGTGGTGCACCGGATTGTCGTCCTTGACCGCGTCCGCGAATTCCCGAATCTTCTCCCGTCCGACTTCGAAGTAGTCCGGTGCCCGGTAATTGCTGCCGATGATCCCTTGGGCCGATTCGGAAACTGTCATGCCCCTACGCTCCCCGCTCGATTAGTTGCTAGCGGCGCAGCTTATCAGCGCGATTGGCGCCGCGACGCCAGTGCCGCCAGCGCGCCGCCGGCCGCGCCGAGGGCCAGCGCCGACGGCACCCCGATCCGGGCGGCCTTGCGCGCGGTGCGGAAATCGCGAATCTCCCAGCCCCGTTCGCGGGCCAGGGCGCGCAGCCGGGCGTCGGGGTTGATGGCGACCGCGGTGCCGACCAGCGAGAGCATCGGCACGTCGTTGTAGCTGTCCGAATAGGCGGTGCAGCGCTTGAGTTTGAGTCCCTCCCGGATCGCCAGCGACCGCACGGCGTGCGCCTTGCCGGTGCCGTGCAGGATGTCGCCGACCAGCCGGCCGGTGAACACGCCGTCGACCGACTCGGCGACGGTGCCCAGGGCGCCGGTCAGGCCCAGCCGGCGCGCGATCGTCGCGGCCAGCTCGTAGGGCGTGGCGGTGATCAGCCACACCTGCTGCCCGGCGTCGAGGTGCATCCGGGTGAGCTCTCGGGTGCCGGCCCAGATCTTGTCGGCGATGATCTCGTCGTAGATTTCCTCGCCCAGCCGTTCCAGCTCCTCGACCGACCGCCCTTCGATGAAGGCGAGCGCTTTGCGCCGGCCGGCGGCGACGTCGTCGCTGTTCTCCGTGCCCAACAGCTGAAACTTGGCCTGCGCGTAGATGAACCCGAGCACGTCGCGGTATGTGAAGTAGTGGCGCGCGGCCAGCCCGCGCCCGAAATGCACCGCCGACGAGCCCTGCACCAGCGTGTTGTCCACGTCGAAGAAGGCGGCCGCGGTCAGGTCGACCGGCGGCTGCGGGCGGCCCTCGACGGACTTACCGGTGGCGGCCGCCTCCCGCATGCCCTCGAGGGCGCGGGCGGCGCTGGCATCGGCGGCCAGCGACGCCAGGTCGACGCGACCGGCGTCGGGGTCGGAGGAAGCCATCACCGAACCTCCTAGGTCGCTTCTCGCCCGCTGCCCAGTCAGTGGGCGGCGGTATCCAAACCCTATCCGGCCTCGTCGGGTGGGCGCGATGCGCGGGTTTACGCCTGCGGAGGGGGCTGATCACCACGACGTCGTGGCCGGATTCGTTGCCGTCGCACGGGGATCCCCCGGCCGACCGTGCCCTGCGCACGGCGCCCGGTGCCACAATTCAACACATGAGTCACCTCATCAGCCGGCCCTCAGGGCGACCGCGGGTGGAGTTGCTGACCCGCGCCGGCTGCGCGATCTGCGAGCGCGTGCAGGCCCGGCTGGCCGAACTGGCCGCAGAGCTGGGCTTCGACCTCTCGGCGACCGACGTCGACGCGGCCGCCGCGGCCGGCGACCCGGCGCTGCGGACCGAGTTCGGCGACCGGTTGCCGGTGATCCTGCTCGATGGGCGCGAGCACAGCTACTGGGAGATCGACGAGGCGCGGCTGCGCGCGGATCTGGCCCGCTGAGGAACCCGTTCGAGGAAGCGGGCCATCGGGTCCCGCCCGATGACGAGGCTGCCGGTCGACTGTGATGCTGGGCAAATATTTGGTGGCCCAGCTGATAAACGATTACCGTGGACAGCAGTTAAGTCACTGGACGAAGCAAGGGAGCTGGCCAGGTGATGCTGCCGTGAGCGTCTTGCTCTTCGGGGTTTCGCACCGCAGTGCGCCGGTATCCGTCCTGGAACAACTGAGCATCGACGAGTCCGATCAGGGCAAGATCGTGGACCGCGTGCTGCAGTCGCCGCTGGTGACCGAGGCCATGGTGCTCTCGACGTGCAACCGGGTCGAGGTCTACGCGGTGGTCGACGCGTTCCACGGCGGTTTGGCCGTCATCGGGCAGGTGCTGTCCGAATATTCCGGGCTGCCGATGGGCGATCTGACGCAACACGCGTACGTCCGCTACAGCGAGGCCGCCGTCGAGCACCTGTTCTCCGTGGCCAGCGGCCTGGATTCGGCGGTGGTGGGCGAGCAGCAGGTGCTCGGGCAGGTGCGCCGCGCCTACGCCGCGGCCGAGGCCAACCGCACCGTGGGCCGGGTGCTGCACGAGCTGGCGCAGCGGGCCCTGTCGGTCGGCAAGCGGGTGCACTCCGAAACCGCCATCGACGCCGCCGGCGCCTCCGTGGTGTCGGTCGCCCTGACCATGGCCGAGCGCCGCCTGGGCGGCCTGCAGGGGAAGACGGCCGCGGTGATCGGCGCCGGCGCCATGGGGGCGTTGTCGGCCGCGCACCTCACCCGGGCCGGCATCGCACACGTTCACGTGCTCAACAGGTCACTGTCCCGGGCGCAGCGGCTGGCCCGCAGGATCCGCGAAACAGGGGTCCGGGCCGAGGCCATGACGTTGGACCGCGTGGCCGACGCACTGGCGGACGCCGACGTGGTGGTCAGCTGCACCGGGGCGGTGAGCCCGGTCGTGTCGCTGGCCGACGTGCACCACGCGCTGGCCGCCGGTCGCCCCTCGAGTGTTGACGAGATCACCCGCCCCCTGGTGATCTGTGACCTGGGCATGCCGCGCGATGTCGACCCGGCGGTGGCCGGACTGCCCGGCGTGTGGGTCGTCGACGTGGACCGGGTGCAGAGCGAACCGTCGGCCCACGCCGCGGCGGCCGACGTCGAGGCGGCCCGCCTCATCGTCGCCACCGAGGTTGCGACCTACCTGGCCGGCCAGCGGATGGCCGAGGTCACCCCGACCGTGACGGCGCTGCGCCAGCGGGCCGCCGACGTGGTCGAGGCGGAGTTGCTGCGCCTGGACAGCCGGCTGCCCGGCCTGGCCGGCGCCCAGCGCGACGAGGTGGCCCGCACCGTGCGCCGGGTGGTGGACAAGCTGCTGCACGCGCCCACCGTGCGGATCAAGCAGCTCGCCAGCGCCCCCGGTGGCGACAGCTACGCGGAGGCGCTGCGGGAGCTCTTCGAACTCGACCCAACCGCCATAAATTCCGTAGCCGCCGTTGCCGCGGGCGAATTGCCCGCGGCGGCAGGCGGATTCGACGCGGATACGGCCCAGCCCACCACCGAGTAGCCGATTGGCGCACGTGATCCGGATAGGCACCCGGGGCAGCTTGTTGGCCACCACCCAGGCCGGCGTCGTCAGGGACGCCCTGATCGCCAACGGCCACCCCGCGGAGCTGGTGACCATCAGCACCGCCGGTGACCGGTCGTCCGCCCCCATCGAGAGCCTGGGCGTGGGCGTGTTCACCACCGCGCTGCGCGAGGCCATCGAAGATGGCCGGGTCGACGCCGCCGTGCACTCGCACAAGGATTTGCCGACGGCCGACGACCCGAGGTTCACGATCGCGGCGATACCGACCCGCAACGACCCCCGCGACGCGGTGGTGGCCCGCGACGGGCTGGTGCTGGGGGAGTTGCCGGCGGGCTCGCTGGTGGGCACGTCGTCCCCGCGGCGGGCCGCGCAGCTTAGAGCATTGGGTCTCGGTTTGGAAATCCGCCCCCTACGAGGCAACCTAGATACCAGGTTGAACAGGGTAAGCAGTGGTGATCTTGACGCGATCGTGGTGGCTCGGGCCGGCCTCGCCCGGTTGGGTCGTCTCGACGACGTCACCGAGACGTTAGAGCCGGTGCAGATGTTGCCAGCACCTGCTCAGGGCGCGCTCGCCGTCGAGTGCCGCGCCGGTGCTGCGTTGGCGGCGGTGCTGGCGGAGTTGGACGACGCGGACACGCGCGCCGCGGTCACCGCGGAACGAGCCCTGTTGGCCGAATTGGAGGCCGGTTGCTCTGCACCGGTGGGCGCGATCGCCGAAGTGGTCGAGTCCATTGATGAAGACGGCCGTGTCTTCGAGGAGCTGTCGCTGCGTGGTTGCGTGGCGGCGCTGGACGGGTCCGACGTGATCCGCGCGTCCGGCATCGGCACCCCCGGCCGGGCCCGGGAGCTCGGTCTCTCCGTGGCCGCGGAGTTGTTCGAGCTTGGCGCCCGGGAGCTGATGCGGGCAGCGCGGAAAGCAGAACCCGCGCGAGAAAACTTGGATGGGACGTGAGAGTGAAACGTGAGAGCGACGTGGGAGGCACGATGACGCGCCAATCAACAATGCGAGGGCGCAAGCCGAGGCCCGGCCACATCACTTACGTGGGTTCCGGTCCCGGCGACCCGGGACTGTTGACCACGCGGGCCGCCACGGTGCTGGCCAACGCCGCACTGGTGTTCACTGATCCCGACGTGCCCGAGCCGGTGCTGGCGCTGATCGGCAAGGATCTGCCGCCGGTCTCCGGCCCCGCGCCGGCCACGCCGGCCCCCGCGAATGCCGGCGGGGCCGCCGAAGGTGGCGCCGACGCCGAGCACGACCCGGCCTCGCCCGCGGTGATCACCGGCGGCCCCGACGTCCGCCCCGCGCTGGGTGAGTCCGCCGAGGTGGCCAAGACGCTGGTCGCCGAGGCCCGCGCCGGCGCGGACGTGGTGCGGCTGGTGGCCGGCGACCCGCTGACGCTCGACTGGGTCATCGCCGAGGTGAACACCGTCGCGCGCAGCCACCTGCACATCGAGATCGTGCCCGGCCTGGCGCCCACCAGCGCCGTGCCCACCTACGCGGGACTGCCGCTGGGCTCGTCGCACACCGTCGCCGACGTCAGCGGCGACCCCCAGGGCATCGACTGGGACGCACTGGCCGCGGCTCCCGGACCGCTGATCCTGCAGGCCACCGCGTCCCGCCTGGCGGACGCGGCGCGCGCGCTGATCGAGCACGAACTGGCCGAGGCCACCCCCTGCGTGGTGACCGCGCAGGGCACCACCTGTCAGCAGCGGTCGGTCGAAACCACCCTGCACGGGCTCACCGACTCGGCCGTGCTGTGCGGTGCCGATCCCGCCGGTCCGTTGACCGGGCCGCTGGTGGTGACCATCGGCAAGACGGTGGCGAGCCGGGCCAAGCTCAACTGGTGGGAAAGCCGCGCGCTGTACGGCTGGACCGTGTTGGTGCCCCGCACCAAGGACCAGGCCGGCGAGATGAGCGAACGGCTGGCCGGCTACGGGGCGCTGCCCATCGAGGTGCCCACCATCGCCGTCGAGCCGCCGCGCAGCCCCGCCCAGATGGAACGGGCCGTCAAGGGGCTGGTCGACGGCCGGTTCCAATGGGTGGTGTTCACCTCGACCAACGCGGTGCGCGCGGTGTGGGAGAAGTTCGGCGAATTCGGCCTGGACGCCCGCGCGTTCTCCGGCGTGAAGATCGCCTGTGTGGGCGAGCAGACGGCCGACCGCGTCCGCGCGTTCGGCATCAGCCCCGAGCTGGTGCCGGCCGGTGAGCAGTCCTCGCTCGGCCTGCTCGACGACTTCCCGCCGTACGACAGCATTTTCGACCCGGTGAACCGGGTCCTGTTGCCGCGCGCCGACATCGCCACCGAGACCCTCGCCGAGGGCCTGCGCGAGCTTGGCTGGGAGATCGAGGACGTCACCGCCTACCGGACCGTGCGCGCGGCCCCGCCGCCGGCGACCACCCGCGAGATGATCAAGACGGGCGGCTTCGACGCCGTGTGCTTCACGTCCAGCTCGACGGTGCGCAACCTGGTCGGCATCGCGGGCAAGCCGCACGCGCGGACCATCATCGCCTGCATCGGACCGAAGACCGCCGAGACGGCCGCCGAGTTCGGGCTGCGGGTCGACGTCCAGCCCGATACCGCCGCGGTCGGTCCGCTGGTGGACGCCCTCGCCGAACACGCCGCGCGGTTGCGGGCCGAGGGCGCGCTGCCGCCGCCGCGTAAGAAGAGCCGCAGGCGCTAGTGCTGAGCCCGCTGCAGGCGAGCGTGCGTGTTTGTACACCGACACGCCGTCGGGGCTGGCATTTTGCGCACGCTCGCGGCGACGACGCGCGGTCAGCATGAGTCCCTACCCGCGGCAGCGTCCCCGCCGGCTGCGTTCCACCCCCGCGTTACGTCGTTTGGTGGCGCAAACGTCCTTGGAGCCAAGGCATCTGGTGCTGCCGATGTTCGTCGCCGACGGCATCGACGAACCGCGGGCGATCTCGTCGATGCCGGGCGTCGTGCAGCACACCCGGGATTCGCTCCGACGCGCCGCCGCCGACGCCGTCACCGCGGGGGTCGGCGGGCTGATGCTCTTCGGGGTGCCCCGCGACGAGGACAAGGACCCGACCGGTTCGGCGGGCACCGACCCCGACGGCATCCTCAACGTGGCCCTGCGGGACCTGACCAAGGATCTCGGCGAGGCCACCGTGCTGATGGCCGATACCTGCCTGGACGAGTTCACCGATCACGGGCACTGCGGCGTCCTCGATGACCGGGGGCGGGTGGACAACGACGCCACAGCTGATGCGTTACGTGAAACTGGCTGTGGCTCAAGCAGAATCGGGTGCACACCTGGTTTGTCCGAGCGGGATGATGGACGGCCAGGTGGGCGCCATTCGCGACGGCCTGGACGCCGCGGGCTACACCGATGTGGCGATCCTGGCCTACGCCGCCAAGTTCGCCTCGGCGTTCTACGGCCCGTTCCGCGAGGCGGTCAGCTGCAGCCTGTCGGGCGACCGGCGCACCTATCAGCAGGAGCCGGGCAACGCCCGCGAGGCGCTGCGCGAGATCGCGCTGGACCTCGACGAGGGCGCGGACATCGTGATGGTCAAACCCGCGCTGGGCTATCTCGACGTGGTGTCTGCGGCGGCCTCGATGTCTCCGGTGCCGGTGGCCGCCTACCAGGTATCGGGGGAGTACGCGATGATCTGTGCGGCGGCGGCCAACAACTGGGTGGACGAGCGTGCCGCGGCGTTGGAGTCGTTGACGAGCATCCGCCGCGCCGGAGCCGATATCGTGCTCACCTACTGGGCAGCGGCCGCCGCCGCGTGGCTCTCGTGAGATGGGGCGTGCTGTGACATCACCGATTGCACCGAGGGACACGGAGCCGAAGCGGTTGTTCTACGAGCCGGGCGCCAGCTGGTACTGGGTGGCGTTGGGGCCGCTGTCGGCGGTGTCGATGGTTCTCATCGAGGTGTGGAGCGGCGCCGGGGTCGGCCTGGTGGTCCCGGCGGTCTTCCTGGTGATGGTGTCGGCGTTCGTCGCGTTGCAGGTCAAGGCGGCCCGAATCCACGTCTCGGTCGAGCTGACCGAGGATGCCCTGCGCGAGGGCACGGAGACCATCCTGGTCCGCGAGATCGTCAAGGTCTATCCGGAGGCCGAGAACCACGAGGCGTCCGGCAAGGAGCTGGCGAAATGGCAGTCGGCGCGGGCGCTCGGCGAGCTGGTCGGGGTCCCTCGGGGCCGTGTGGGCATCGGGCTCAAGCTGACCGGGGGCCGCACCGCGCAGGCCTGGGCGCGGCGCCACCGTGATCTGCGGGAGGCGCTGACTCCGCTGGTGCAGGAGCGGGTGGAGCCGGCCCGGTTCGAGTTCGGCGGCGACGCCGATCACGACGACGACCTGGGTTCCGCACCGTGACCACCCGGCGCCGGGCGTCACGTGCTCTCGTCGAACTCGCCTTTGCCTGCGCGGCGCTGGCCGGCGCCGGGGTGAGTTGGCTGCACGCGCGCCACCCGGTCCCGGTCGCGCCCGTCGCCGAGGGCCAGCCCGCCACGTGGTCGTTGGTGTACGACCCTCAACAGCTGCTGCTGACCATGCTGTTGATCACGGCCGCCGGGGTGCTGGCGGTGGTGGGGATCGCCGGGTTGCGGCGTTCTCGGGGACGTTCCCGGACGGGTTAAGCCGTCTTCTTGATGAGCGGGAGCACCAACTGACGGCGGCGGACGATGGCGTCGGCCAGGTTGTGAAGCGCGTCGTGCAGCGACACCGCGACCGGGAACGTGTCCCCGGCATCCGCGTCACCCAGCATTTCCCGGACCGCACGGCCGGGGACCAACGTCCACTCCAATCCCGCGGCGCTGCAGTCGTCGTCGAAAGTCGACAACAGCGACAGACCGGCGGCGCCGGCGCGGCTGACATCGCTCATGTCGAGCACCATCGGACCGTTGCCCAGCAGGAACCGGCGAAGGTACTGCGCGATCCGCTCGACATTGTCGGCGTCGATCTCGCCTTGGATGGTGACCACCGTCGCCAGGTGGCGACAGTGCGCACGAATCCGCGCGCCACCGCAGTCAAAGGTGGTGATCGTGCTCGCCATGGGCAACCTCCGGGTCTTAGGCCCAACGCTAAAGCGCAAACCTAAGGGGACCGACAACCCGCTCTAACTCTTTGCTAAGAGGCCAGATCGGAGTGCGCGTGCCCCCTGCGGGCAAAGACCGGCGCTCAGGATCGCGAGGGGCGGCGCGGCCACGCCGAAACCCCTTACCTGGTTGGGCCCCTCGCGCTGCTAGGCTGCCAACGCTGCCGGTTGCGGACGGGGGGTTGTCATCGCAACGGGGTCGTTTCAAGGCCGGCCGACCACGGCGACCGAAACCAGCACAGCCTAGGCGGGTAGAGCAACGTGCGCACCGGAGAGATCAGGGCCCTGACCGGGCTCCGCATCGTCGCCGCGCTCTGGGTGGTGTTGTTCCACTTCCGGCCGATGCTGGCCGACGCGTCTCCGGATTTCCGGGACGCTCTGGCGCCGGTGCTCAACTGCGGCGCCCAGGGCGTCGACCTCTTCTTCATCCTCAGCGGATTCGTGCTTGCGTACAACTACCTCGACCGGATGGGCCGCGCCTGGTCGACGCGCGCCACCCTGCACTTCCTGTGGCTGCGGCTGGCCAGGGTTTGGCCGGTGTATCTGGTCACGCTGCATCTGGCCGCCCTGTGGGTGATCTTCACCCTGCACGTCGGCCATGTGCCGTCACCTGACGCCGGTCGACTCACCGCGATCAGCTACGTGCGCCAGATTCTGCTGGTGCAGCTCTGGTTCCAGCCGTACTTCGACGACTCCAGCTGGGACGGGCCGGCGTGGTCGATCAGCGCCGAATGGCTGGCCTACCTGTTGTTCGGTGTTCTCGTCCTGGTGATCTTCCGGATGCAGCACGCCACCCGGGCCCGCGGTCTGGTGTGGCTGGCCTTCGCGGCATCGTTGCCGCCCGTGGCGCTGTTGTTGTCCAGCGGCCTGTTCTACACGCCGTGGAGCTGGCTGCCCCGCATCGTGACGCAGTTCGTCGCCGGGGCGCTGGCCTGCGCCGCGGTGCGCAGGCTGCGGCTGACCGACCGCGCGCGCCGCCTCACGGGTTACGGCTCGGTCCTGGTTCTCGTCGCCATCGTGGGCGTTCTCTACTTCTTGGACGCCCACCCGATCAGCGGGGTCGTGGACAGCGGCGGGGTGGTCGACCTGCTGTTCGTTCCGCTGGTGATGGCACTGGCGGTCGGCGTTGGCAGCCTGCCGCGAATGCTGTCGACGCGGTTGCTGGTTTACGGCGGCGAGATCTCGTTCTGCCTGTACATGGTTCATGAGCTGGTGCACACGGCCTGGGGGTGGGCCGTCGAGCAATTCGAGCTCGTCCCACAGGACAATCCGTGGAAATGGAATGTGATCGCCCTACTCGCGATCGCCGTGGCCATTTCTGTCCTGCTGTATCACTTTGTCGAGGAGCCCGCGCGCCGCTGGATGCGCAGGATGGTCGACTTGAGACCCGTGCCGGCGAGAGTCGAGTCCGACGGCACCAAGGTCCATCAGCTCGACCGCGCGCGGGAAGCGGTTTCGGCCCGCGCGGTGTGACGGATACCGGGGTGGCGGTTTGCGCCGACGGGCGGGCCTTGCGTTGCGCCGTTCACAGGGGGAGGTGTTATTTGTTGACTCGTCTGGCCACGTTCGTCGTCGGGCTGGCCCTCGCGGTCGGCCTGGTCGGCTGCCCGGCACGGGTGCAGGCCGGAAACGATTACGCCACGCTGACCCAGGATTATCGCCTGAACCACGTTGCCGTCGTGAGCGATTCGTACACCACGGGGACCGCCGAGGGCGGCGAGGGCCCACGGTCGTGGCCTGCCCGGGCGTGGCAGATGCTGGCCCAGGGCGGGGAGCGCATTGCGCCGGATGTGGCGGCCGAGGGCAGGGCCGGCTACGTCGTGCGCGGGGACCACGGCAGTGTCTTCGAGGATCTCGCCGCCCGCGCGGTCAAGCCCGACGATGCGCTGGTGGTCTTCTTCGGCTCCCGCAACGACCAGGGCGTCGATCCCGGCCTGCTCGCCCAAAACGTCCGCAGCGCTTTCGCTCTCGCGCGTCGGGTGGCGCCGTCGGCGAAGTTCCTGGTGATCGGGCCGCCGTGGCCGACCGCCGACGTGCCGCCGGCCATGTTCGCGATCCGCGACGTGCTCGGCGCCGCGGCCGGGGCCGCGGGGGCGGCGTTCGTCGACCCGATCGCCGAACGCTGGTTCGTCGACCGGCCCGACCTCATCGGCGCCGACGGCGTGCACCCGACCGACGCGGGGCATGAATACTTGGCGGACATGATCGCGCCGCTCATGCGCATGCAGTTGGCGCCGTAGGCGTTAGGTGTGCCGAGCGGCTTCCTGCACGAGCTGGACCCGCGAGGACACACCGAGCTTGCTGTAGACGTGCGTGAGATGGGACTGCACGGTGCGGGGCGAGATGAACGGCTGCGCGGCAATGTCCTTGCTGGGCAACCCTTCGGTGACGAGCCGGACGACGTCGCGCTCGGCGGGCGTCAGAGCATTCCCACCCGCTGGCCGGGCGCCCGCGGGCACCGCGACCCCGCCAAGCTAGGAGTTGGCGAACACGCGGTTCCTGGCGATCCAGTCGTCGATGTGGCCCATGGTGACGGGCAGCGCCGCCCCGGAGAACACCATGTGGTCGGACTCGGGGATTTCTACGTGCGTGCCGCGCGCATAGCGGGCCGCGGTCTGACGCACCACTCCAGGCGGCACGATCCGGTCGCGCTCGCCGCCCAGCACCAGCACCGGGCCGGTGACCGCCGCGAAGTTGACAACGGTGGCCTTGGACAGCCTGAAAGTCGCGAGCAGCATCTCGAAATTCACCCGCCCGGATTCGCAGACCAGACCGTCGTATATCTCGCGCGCCACCTCGTCGGTCTGGGCGTTGGCAACCCACCGCCGAAACCGCTCAGGCGCCGGGGGACGCACCGGCTTGGCCCAGGCCCGTGGGCGCAGATACCCGGGGATTGCCATCCGTACGTTTGTCGGGTTCGTGGCGAAGATTCCCGCCGCCGGTGCCGGGCATGCCGCCACCACGCCGACGTGGCGTGTTCGCGCAGCGACCAGCTGCGCCAGCAGCCCGCCCATCGAATGGCCGATCAGAAGCGGCGGGGCATCAAGCGAATTCACGAATTTCACCAGGTCGTCGGTGTAGTCGCGGAGGCTCAGCGACGCGATCCTGGCTGCGCCCTCCGCCATGGGCAGTTCGTGATGGCGCAGCGTCGGGGTGTGAGCGGAGTACCCACGCTCTTCGAACGCCGTCCGAGCTTGAGCCAGCTGATCTCCACGGCTCCAGTTGCCGTGAATCAAAACGACGTGTTCGACCGCGGCCACGAAGCTAGCGGCTCATCCGTAAGCGGCGGCCCGTCGGCGGCTCAGTCGTCGGCGTGGCGCTCGTAGTCCCAGCGCTCCAGGCGCGTTTGCAACTGCATCAGGCCCATTCCGGCGACCGGTGCGGCGATCGCGATGCAGGCCAATAGCAGGGGACTCATCTCAAACCTCCAAAATGCTTTGCCCAGTATGACGTTCGTTCGCCCGAATTTGGTTCATTTCGACTTATTTGTCGGCCGATTCGTGATCGGCGAGCGCGCCCAGCACGGGTGCCAGCAGCCGCGCGTACTCGCTCGTCACGTGGTTGTCGTCCCGAAAGACCAGCGTGCTGCCGACGATCACGGGGCACCGGTCTGCGACGCAGAACATGTCGGTCAGATCGGCGTACTGGCCGCCGGCACCGGCGGTCGCGGCCTGCTCCGCGGTGATTCCGTCCCCGTCGAATCGCGGTCGACCGCGCCGGCGCGCAGACCTTCGCGTCGTCCAGGTGGGCGGACAGGCACGCCGGCACGGGTCCGTGCGGATCCGCGGCCGGCCCCAAGACCAGGACGGTCGCGCCGGTGCCCCGCAACGTCGCCACGGCGCGGCCCAGGGCGTCGAGCCAGGCCGGGTCGTAGGACGTGAAGCCGAAGTCGGCGCCGTAACGCCGGCTCATATCCAGCACGACCAATCGCGGATATTCGGTCTGCAGGCGGGCCATCACCTGGCCGCGCCACTGCTCGCACTCGCTGTTTTCGCGGCCCGGTGCCCAGCACCGGCAACACCGTGTCACCCCGACCGATCCGCCCGAGCAGCCACGCCGTGCCGATGATCAGCACCGGCCACAACAGATAGAACTGCTCTTCGGTGCCCAGCGACCAGTAATGCTGGAACGGCGATGCCGTGCCCGAAGCCAGGTAGTCGGTGCCCTGCGTGGCGAACCGGTAGTTGCCGACATACAGGGCGCTGGCGATGCCAACGGTGATGCCCGGGATCTCCGCGTGGTAGAGCACGACCGCGAGCACCGCGACCGCACGCAATCCTTCGATATCGGGCCGGGATCCCTTGGGGCGCAGCTGTACTCGGCGCGGGGGACTGGGGACTTCCTGCCGGATCGTCATCGGCGCGGGCTAGGTCGCCATCCAGGCCAGCTCGCCGGGCAGTTGAGTGCGCCAGTACACCACATCGTGCCCGCCTATGGAGAAGCTGCCGGCCGGGGGAGTCCGCAGCTGGGCGACGAATTGTCTTGCGGCCGGGTAGAAACGGTCGAAGAGCCCGCAATCCACGCGCAGCGGAATCGAATTCAGCGCGGGCACACCCAGCACGCTGTTCTGCGCCCAGTCGTCGGCGCTGTCGAAGGCCCCCGGGGTGGCGTCGGCGAACGAGGCGAACAGCGCCGGGCTGATCGCACAGATGCCGGCGGTGCGTGACGGCCCCAGCTTGGCGCCCAGGTGCAGCGCGCCATAGCCGCCCATCGACCACCCCATGAAGCCCACGCGCGAGGTGTCGAAGCCCATGGTGGACAGCATCGGCAGCAACTCGTCGAGCACCATCGCTCCGGAGTCCTCGCCGGAAGCCCTTTTGTGCCAATAGGTGTTGCCGCCGTCGACGCTGACGACCGCGAACGGCGGCCTGCCCGCTTTGACCAGTCGGGCCAGGCCCTCCGGGACGCCCATGTCGAGCATCTGGTTGGCGTCGCCGTCCACGCCGTGCAGCGCGATCACCGGACGCAGCGCCCCGGTTTGGCCGGGCGGCACGGCGATGACGTAGTTCGTCTTGATGCCCCCGCGGGCCGCCGACACGAACGAGCCGGTGACCTTCGTGGGCAGCGTGGTGCCCGCGGTCGGTGGCTCGAACGGCGCCGGTCCCTGTGGTGGCGGCGCCGCCTGCGACCTGATCGGGTCCAGCAGGCCGCTCAACGCGAACACGCCGGCGGCTCCCAAGCCGGCGCTCATCCTCAGCACCGCCCGGCGGTTCAGGTCAGGCATGATCGCAATAATGCCGCCCTGACCGCGCAATTCGGCCCGAGCCAAGCCGAATTGGAAGCATTGCGTGATCTGGCGTGACCTGTCGGTCACACGGTGGTGACGCGGTGAGCACGAGGACATCGAATGCGCCTGCAACGCCGCGAGTTGACGACGGCGATACCGGTCGGCGGGGCCGACGTCGTCACGGGTGGGGAACCGCACGCGCAACGGGCGTACGGGGACTTCCCGGACCAGGGCATGCGCCCGCACCGCGGAGTTCGTGCAGGTGGCGGGCCCGCGGGTGCGTTCGGCCCGCGCCGAGCCTGCGCCGGCTCGGCGCCGCGGCCGCAGACGCGCCGCCGCACTCGGGCGATAATGACCGGCATGGCGTCGCAAGGCGAGCGGCATGGGTAGCAGTCCGCAACTGCGGCAAGGACTGTCGCAAAGGCAGCTGAACATGATCGCCATCGGCGGCGTGATCGGCGCCGGGCTGTTCGTCGGGTCCGGTGTGGTGATCAGGGACACCGGGCCCGCGGCGTTCCTCACCTACGCTCTGTGCGGGTTGCTGATCGTCCTGGTGATGCGGATGCTGGGCGAGATGGCCGCGGCCAATCCGTCGACCGGGTCGTTCGCCGACTATGCGGCGCGGGCGTTGGGCGGCTGGGCGGGGTTTTCCGTCGCCTGGCTCTATTGGTACTTCTGGGTCATCGTGGTCGGGTTCGAGGCCGTCGCCGGCGGCAAGGTGCTCAACTATTGGTTCCACGCGCCGCTGTGGCTGCTATCCCTGTGCCTGATGGTGCTGATGACCGCGACGAACCTGTTCTCGGTGACGTCGTTCGGTGAATTCGAATTCTGGTTCGCGGGAATCAAAGTCGCGACCATCGTGCTCTTCCTCGTCGTCGGTTCCATATTCGTGCTCGGCCTGATGCCCGGCCGCGGCGCGGATTTCTCCCACCTCGCATCGCACGGCGGCTTCTTCCCGAAGGGCGTCGGGGCGGTCTTCGCTGCCATCGTGGTGGTGATCTTCTCCATGGTGGGCGCCGAGATCGTCACCGTCGCCGCCGCCGAGAGCCGCGACCCGGAGCTCGCCGTCCAGCGGGCGACCAGGTCGGTGGTCGCGCGCATCGGGATCTTCTTCGTGGGCTCCGTCTTTCTGCTCGTCGCGATCCTGCCGTGGAACTCCGTGGAAGTCGGCGCCTCGCCCTATGTCGCCGCGCTCAGGCACATCGGGTTGCCGGGCGCGGCTCAGGTCATGAACGCCGTCGTGCTCACCGCGGTGCTGTCCTGCCTGAACTCGGGCCTCTACACGGCGTCGCGCATGCTGTTCGTGCTTGCCGACCGCCGCGAGGCGCCGGCCCGGCTGGTGACCCTGAGCCGCCGGGGCGTCCCGCACATCGCGATCCTGGCGTCCTCGGCGGTCGGCTTCCTGTGCGTCGTGATGGCGTGGGTGGCGCCCGGCACGGTTTTCCTGTTCCTGCTCAACTCCTCGGGCGCCATCATCTTGTTCGTCTACTGGCTGATCGCGCTGTCGCAGATCATCCTTCGCCGCCGGTCACCGCCCGAGAAGCTGCGGGTGAAGATGTGGTTCTTTCCGGCGCTGTCCATCCTGACCCTGGGTGCGATCACCGCGGTGCTGGTGCAGATGGCGTTCGACCATGCGGCGCGCAGCCAGCTGTGGCTCAGCCTGCTGTCGTGGGCGGTGGTGATCGGGCTGTACTTCACCGCGCGGACCCGCGGCCTGATCGGTGCGGCCTCCGCGGAATAGGGCCTGCCTATCCGGAGCGATACCGCAGGTGCTATCGGGTTTTGAAACCACGTGGTCAGTCCGTCAGGCCCATCGCCGTTCGATTGTCTTGATCACCGCGACGAGGGTCGCGTTCACCGGCGCCGCCACGCCCACCTTCGCGCCCTGCCGCGGCACCGCACCGTTGATGACGTCGATCTCGCTGACGCGGCGCGCCTCGTGGTCGAGCAGCGCCGACGGTTTGGCGCCGGGCATCTGCGCGCCGAAGGCGCGAACATGCGCGACCGGATCGTCGACGGCGATTGCGATGCCCGACGCCCGGGCCACCGTCCACGCCTCCGTGGCCGCCGCACGGCTGACCGGACCCATCTCCGGATCGTCCATCACCTGACCCACCGTCAACCCGGTCAGCGCGCACGGCGCGCTGTAGGCGGCGTTGCAGATCAGCTTCTCCCACTGCATCGCGGCGATGTCGGTGACCGCGGCGGCGTCGAACCCCGCGCCGGCCCATGCTTGTGCGATCGACTCCACGGTCGCGTGGGGAAGCGACGAGTAGGGACCAAAGCGCATGGCCCGCATGGCGTTGTGCTGCACGTGCCCGGGGGCCACCCGCGCGGCCCCGAACCCGCTGGCGATGCCGACCGCCACGCGCTGCTCACCGACGACGCCGGCGACCGTTTCCGCCGATCCGAGGCCGTTCTGGATGGTCAGCACCGGTGTGACCGCGCCGAGCATCGGCAGGGCCTGCCGGGCACCGGCTGCCACGTCGGCCGCCTTGACGGCCAGCACGACCAGGTCCATGATCTCGTGCGGCGCGGTGCCGCTCGCCCGCATCGGCACCACCCGATCGGACGTCGGGCCGGTGACCCGCAACCCGTGCCGGGCGATCTGGTCGACGCTGGCCCGGTGGCGGTCGATGGCCAGCACGTCGTGGCCCGCCGCGGCAAGTTTGGCGGCGTAGATGGAACCCATTGCGCCGCAGCCGATCACCGCGATTTTCATCGGCACGCTCCTAGGTGGTCAGGTCGGCGATCAGTGGGGCCAACCCGTCCTTCTGCTCGAGCCCGAACCCCGGTGCGTCGGTCGGTGCGATCCGGCCGCCCGACAGCGCACAGGCCTCCGGGTAACCGCCGAACGGCGCGAACACCCCGGGATAGGACTCGCACCCACCGAGACCCAGCCCGGCCGCGACGTGCAGGTTGATCAGGTGCCCGCCGTGCGGGAACGCGAAACGGCGGTCGAAGCCGTGCGACGCGAGGACCTCGAGCATCCGCGCGTACTCGCCCAACCCGTAGCTCAGCCCGGGGTCCATCTGGAAAACGTCGCGGCCCGGGCGCATGCCGCCGTAGCGAACCAGGTTGGTCACGTCCGGGACCGAGAAGAGGTTTTCGCCGGTGGCGACGGGGCCGTCGTACCCGCTGGTCACCGCGCGGTTCAGCTCGAAATCGAGTGGGTCGCCGGGCTCTTCGTACCAGCGCAGGCCGTAGGGGGCCAGCGCGGCGGCCCACCGCGTCGCCTCGGACACGCCGAACCGGCCGTTGGCGTCGACCGCGACCGACCCCCCGTCGCCGACGACGTCGATGACCGCCTCGATGCGCGCCAAGTCCTCGGTCAACGGAGCGCCGCCGATCTTCATCTTGACGGCGGCGTAGCCCATATCGAGGTAGCCGCGCATCTCGGCGCGCAGGCGGTCGTGGCCCACTGTCGGATAGTTGGGATAGTAGTAGCCGCCGGCCGCGTAGACGGCGACATCCCGCGCCGCCGGCCGCCCGAAGTGGCGCGCGATGGTCGCCGAGGCGGGTTCGTCGGCCAGTTTGGCGTTCAAGTCCCAGCAGGCCAATTCCAGGGCTCCGGCGGCCGCGGCCCGGTCCCCGTGGCCGCCGGGCTTCTCGTCGCGCAATGCGGACGCCACCACCGCGGCCGGGTCGATGCGTCCGGACGCGTCCAGCAGTGCATCGGGTGGCGTGGCCAGCACCCGCGGAATCATCCGGTCGTTCAGGATCCCGCTTTGCGCGAAGCGCCCGATGGAGTCGAACGCCACACCGACGACGGGCTTTCCGCCGCGGATCACGTCGCTGATCACCGCGATCAGCGAGACGGTGTGACCGGCGAAGTTGACCACGGCGTTGGCCGGGTTGCCGCGCAGGGCGACCGGCCGCTCCCGGACCGCGGCGATGCGCATTGCGGCCTTAAGCAGTCCGCGTGAGCAACACTGCCTGCTCGAACGGCAGCCGGGCGAAAGCCGATCGCGCCCTGGAGGTTATGTGACTGGCCGCCTCGGCCTTGCTGACCACTTTCGGGTTCCCGACGTCGAAGGTCTTGCCGTTGTGGCGCATCCGGCATCCGCCGGCGGCGATGATGTTCTTCAGCCAGTCGCGGTCCGGACCGTAGGTCAGCAGGATCGCGAAGCCGGGTTTGCCGTCGACGGTGGCGTTGAACACGTTGACCGGCGTGCGGTACACCTTGCCCGAGCGCCGTCCCTTGTGCACGAGGGTGGCGAAGGGGGGCAGCCAGCCGGTCCACATCCGCTGAATGGGATTGGTGACGTAACGGTTGAATCGGGCGAGGCCCTGCGGCATTTGCATACCGCCATCCAACCCGTGGTCGCCCGTCTGACTCAACCCGCGTTTCACCGCCCCGGCGTCTAGTCTCGTTTCATGGCCGAATCACCAGGTGACAAAGCCGCCGAGCGCGCCGCGGAACTGCAGCGCAGGGAGCAGGATCTCGCCGCGCGCAAAGCCGTCACCGGGGACGACGCCACCCGCGCCGCCGAGCGTGCCGAGCACGCTCACCAGCGTGACGTCGACGCGCACCGGCGCGACCGGCTGCGCCACTACGAGGCCGCCGTCGTGCACGAGCACGCCGCAGAAATCCAGGAGCGCGCGGTCCGAGAGGGCCTCGGCGACGTCGCCGCCCACCAGCGCGCGGCCGAAAGGGAACGGGAAGCCTCCCGCCGCAACTACCTCGCAGCCCAGGAAGCAGTCCAGGAAGCAGCCCGGGAAGCCGGCCAGAAAGGGCACCGGTAGCCGTTCTGCTACACCCTGTAGTTGAACGGGCGGCGGAGGCTGGGACACTGGTTGTCATGGGAAGCAGTGACCGGGCCACGGCTCAGGCCGGGACGTCCACTAGGACCTGCGAAGCCTCCGCCCGGCTGTTCGAGGATGCGTGCGCGGTCATTCCCGGCGGGGTGAACTCCCCCGTTCGCGCGTTCACCGCGGTCGGCGGCACCCCGCGCTTCATCACCCGGGCGCAAGGTTGCTGGCTCACCGACGCCGACGGCAATTCCTACGTCGACCTGGTCTGCTCCTGGGGCCCGATGATCCTCGGCCACGCGCACCCCGCCGTCGTCGAGGCCGTCGTCAAGGCGGCATCGGGCGGCCTGTCGTTCGGGGCGCCGACGCCGGCGGAGAGCCGGCTGGCCGCCGAGATCATCGGGCGGGTCGCGCCCGTCGAGCGGATACGGCTGGTGAACTCCGGCACCGAGGCCACCATGAGCGCCGTCCGGCTGGCCCGCGGCTTCACCGGCCGGGCCAAGATCGTCAAGTTCTCCGGCTGCTACCACGGCCACGTCGACGCCCTGCTCGCCGATGCGGGCTCCGGGGTGGCGACGCTGGGCCTGCCGTCCTCGCCCGGGGTCACCGGCGCGGCCGCGGCCGACACCATCGTGTTGCCCTACAACGACATTGACGCCGTTCGGGAAGCCTTCGCGCGCTTCGGCGACCAGATCGCCGCGGTGATCACCGAGGCCAGCCCCGGCAACATGGGCGTCGTCCCGCCCGCGGCCGGCTACAACGCGGCGCTGCGCGCGGTCACGGCCGAGCACGGCGCGTTGCTGATCGTCGACGAGGTGATGACGGGCTTTCGGGTCAGCCGAAGCGGTTGGTACGGAATCGATCCCGTCGCCGCCGACCTGTTCACCTTCGGCAAGGTGATGAGCGGCGGCCTGCCCGCGGCCGCGTTCGGCGGGCGCGCCGAAGTGATGGAGCGGCTGGCGCCGCTGGGGCCGGTGTATCAGGCCGGCACGCTGTCCGGCAACCCGGTGGCGGTGGCCGCCGGGCTGGCCACCCTGCGCGCCGCCGACGACGCGGTGTACGCCACGCTGGACACCAACGCCGACCGGCTGGCCCGGCTGCTGTCCGATTCGCTCACCGAAGCCGGTGTGGCGCACCATGTTCCGCGTGCCGGCAACATGCTCAGCGTGTTCTTCGGCGAGGCGCCCGTGACTGACTTCGCGTCCGCCCGCGCGAGCGAGACCTGGCGGTACCCGCCGTTCTTCCACGCGCTGCTCGACGCGGGGGTGTACCCGCCGTGCAGCGCCTTCGAGGCGTGGTTCGTCTCGACCGCACTCGATGACGCCGCGTTCGACCGCATCGCCGACGCCCTGGTCGCCGCGGCTCGCGCCGCCGCCCGCGAGGACAGGCCCTGATGGCCGACCAAACCCGGGTGCACGTGGTCCGCCACGGCGAGGTGCACAACCCCAGCGGCATCCTGTACGGCCGGCTGCCCGGCTTCCGCCTGTCCGATACCGGCAGGGCGCAGGCCGACGCGGTCGCCGAGGCGCTCGCCGACCGCGACGTCGCCGCCGTGATCGCCTCCCCGCTGCAACGCGCCCAGGAAACCGCCGCGCCGATCGCCGCCAGGCACGGCCTGGCCGTGGACACCGACCCCGACCTGATCGAGTCCGAAAACTTCTTCGAGGGCCGCCGCGTCGGACCCGGTGACGGGGCCTGGCGAGACCCGCGGTTCTGGTGGCGGCTACGCGACCCGTTCACCCCGTCGTGGGGCGAGCCGTACGCCGACATCGCGGCCCGGATGACGAGCGCGGTGGACAAGGCGCGGGCGCGGGGCGCGGGCCAGGACGTGGTGTGCGTCAGCCACCAGCTGCCGGTGTGGACGCTGCGGCTGCACCTGACCGGCCGGCGCCTCTGGCACGACCCGCGGCGACGGGAGTGCGGGCTCGCGTCGGTGACCACCCTGATCTACGAGGGGGACCGACTGGTCGACGTCGAATACCGCCAACCGGCGCCCGGATGACCGCGCCGGCGATGATCTGGCGACTGGCGACAGCCGGGGCCGTATTCGCGGCCCTGGTCGGCTGTTCGTCCGGCCGCGACGCGGTGGCGCAGGGCGGCACCTTCGAATTCGTCTCGCCCGGCGGCAAGACGGACATCTCCTACGACCCGCCGTCGGCCCGCGGCCGCCCCGGCCCGCTGTCCGGGCCCGACCTGGCGGACCCCGCGCACACCCTGTCGCTGGACGACCCGATCTTCGCCGGCCGGGTCGTCGTCATCAACATCTGGGGGCAGTGGTGCGGGCCGTGCCGGGCCGAAGTGAGCCAACTGCAACGCGTGTACGACGCCACCCGCGCCTCCGGGGTCTCCTTTCTGGGAATCGACGTGCGCGACAACAACCGGCAGGCCGCCCTGGACTTCGTGGACGACCGCCACGTGACGTTCCCGTCGATCTACGACCCCGCGATGCGCACCCTGCATCGCCTTCGGCGGCAAGTACCCGACCACCGTCATCCCGTCCACGCTGGTGCTGGATCGCCAGCACCGGGTCGCGGCGGTGTTCCTGCGCACGTTGCTCGCCGAGGACCTGCAGCCCGTCGTCCAGCGGCTGGCGCAGGAGGCTCCGGCGGGCCAGACCACGCCGGCACGGCAGTGAACGGCTTCACCCAGCTCGCCGCCGCCGGGCCGCTGCTGGTGGCCCTGGGGGTCTGCCTGCTGGCGGGGCTGGTGTCGTTCGCCTCGCCGTGCGTGGTGCCCCTGGTGCCCGGCTACCTGTCCTACCTGGCCGCGGTCGTCGGCGTCGAGGAGCAGCCCCAACCGGGCGCGCTCAAGGCCCCGCCCGCCGCGCGGTGGCGGGTCGCGGGGTCCGCGGCGCTGTTCGTCGCCGGGTTCACCACGGTGTTCGTGCTGGGCACCGTCGCCGTCCTCGGGATGACGACCGCGCTCATCACCAACCAGCTGCTGCTGCAGCGGGTCGGGGGAGTGCTGACCATCGTCATGGGCCTGGCGTTCGTGGGCCTCATCCCCGCGCTGCAACGACAGGCCCGGTTCAGCCCGCGGCAGGTGACGACGGTCGCGGGGGCGCCGCTGCTGGGCGCGGTGTTCGCGCTGGGCTGGACGCCGTGCCTGGGGCCGACGCTGGCCGGGGTGGTGACGGTCGCGTCGGCCACCGACGGCGCGAGCGTCGCCCGCGGAATCGTGCTGGTGATCGCCTACTGCCTGGGGCTGGGCATCCCGTTCGTGCTGCTGGCCTTCGGCTCGGCCGGTGCCGTGGCGGGCCTCGGCTGGTTGCGGCGGCACACCAGGGCCATCCAGGTCTTCGGCGGAGTGCTGCTGATCACCGTCGGCGCGCTGCTGGTCACCGGGGTGTGGAACGACTTCGTCTCCTGGCTGCGCGACGCGTTCGTGTCCGACGTGAGGCTGCCGATTTGAGTGCCATAGCGCGGCTCGCGCAAAAGGGGCGCAACACGTGGCGCGCGCTGACCTCCATGGGCACCGCGCTGGTGCTGCTCTTCCTGCTGGCGCTCGGGGCGATACCCGGCGCGTTGCTGCCGCAGCGCAACCTCAACGCGCAGAAGGTCAACGACTACCTGACCGCCCACCCGGTGATCGGACCCTGGCTGAACCGGCTGCAGGTCTTCGACGTGTTCTCCAGCTTCTGGTTCACCGCTGTCTACGTGCTGCTGTTCGTGTCGCTCGTCGGGTGCCTGACTCCGCGGATGGTCGAACACGCCCGCAGCCTGCGCGCCACCCCCGTCGCGGCCCCGCGCAACCTGGGCCGGCTGCCCAAACATGCCGAAGCCCGGCTGGTCGCCGACGCCGAGCAGGTGAACGCCCTGGCGAACGCCATCACCGGACGGCTGCGCGGCTGGCGCACCGTCATCCGGCACGCGGGCCCCGCTGCTTCGGAAGTCGCCCCCGAAGCCGTGGAGGTGTCCGCCGAAAAGGGCTACCTGCGGGAATTCGGCAACATCGTCTTCCACTTCTCGCTGCTGGGACTGCTGGTCGCGGTGGCCGTCGGCAAGCTGTTCGGCTACGAGGGCAACGTGATCGTCATCGCCGACGGCGGGCCCGGGTTCTGCTCGGCGTCCCCGGCCGCCTTCGACTCGTTCCGCGCCGGCAACACCGTCGACGGCACCTCGCTGCACCCCATCTGCATCCGCGTCGACGACTTCCAGGCGCACTACCTGCCGTCCGGCCAGGCCACGTCGTTCGCCGCGGACATCGACTACCAGTCGGGCCGCGACCTGTCCGCCAACACCTGGCGGCACTACCTGCTCGAGGTCAACCACCCGCTGCGGGTCGGCGGCGACCGCGTCTACCTGCAGGGCCACGGTTACGCGCCGACCTTCACCGTCACCTTCCCGGACGGACAGACCCGCACGTCGACCGTGCAGTGGCGACCCGACAACCCGCAGACCCTGCTGTCGTCGGGTGTGGCACGCGTCGACCCGCCCGCCGGCAGCTACCCGAGCGCCGCCGAGCGCCGCCAGCACGAGATCGCCATCCAGGGCCTGCTGGCGCCCACCGAGCAGCTCGACGGCAGCCTGTTGTCGTCGAGGTTCCCGGCCCTGAACGCGCCGGCGGTGGCCGTCGACATCTACCGAGGCGACACCGGCCTGGACACCGGGCGGCCGCAGTCGCTGTTCACCCTCGACCCGCGGCTCATCCAGCAGGGCCGGCTGACCAAGGAGAAGCGGGTCAACCTGCGCGCCGGCCAGGAGGTCCGGATCGACCAGGGCCCGGCGGCCGGCACCGTCGTCCGCTTCGACGGCGCCGTGCCGTTCGTCAACCTGCAGGTCTCCCACGACCCGGGTCAGAGCTGGGTGCTGGTGTTCGCCATCACGATGATGGCCGGGCTGCTGGTCTCGCTGCTGGTGCGCCGCCGCCGGGTGTGGATCCGGCTGACTCCGGAGCCGGCCGGTACCGTGAACGTCGAAATGGGCGGGCTGGCCCGCACCGACAACTCCGGCTGGGGCGACGAGTTCGAGCGATTGACCGAGCGCTTACTGACCGGACTCGGCGCCGCGGACCGGGCCGAGCCCACGTCCAAGAGGAGTTCTGAGGTGCACGTCAGATGAACACCCTGCACGTCAACGTCGGCCTCGCCCGCTATTCCGACTGGGCGTTCACCTCCGCGCTGGTCGCCCTGGTGGTCGCCCTGCTGCTGCTGGCCTTCGAGCTCGCCTACGTCGGCGGCCGCCGCGCGGACCAGCGCGAACGGGTCCTGGTGGGTTCGGTGGCCGGTTCGGTCGCCGCCGACAGCACCACCCCGGGCATCGTCGAGGACATGCCGACCCGGCCGCTCGACGAGCGCGTCGGGCGGGCCGGCCTGGCCGTGGTCTACCTCGGCATCGGGCTGCTGCTGGCGTGCGTCGTGCTGCGCGGGCTGGCCACGCTGCGGGTGCCGTGGGGCAACATGTACGAATTCATCAACCTGACCTGCCTGTGCGGGCTGATCGCCGGGGCGCTGGTGTTGCGCCGCCCGCAATACCGCCCGCTGTGGGTTTTCCTGCTGCTCCCGGTGCTGATCCTGCTCACGGTCTCGGGGCGCTGGCTCTACACCAACGCCGCGCCGGTGATGCCCGCGCTGCAGTCCTACTGGCTGCCCATTCACGTGTCGGTGGTCAGCCTGGGTTCCGGGGTGTTCATGGTCGCCGGTATCGCCAGCATCCTGTTCCTGCTGCGCACGTCGAAGCTCGGCGAGCCCGGTGCCGGCGGCGCACCGGCCCGCGTGGTGCAGCGGTTTCCCGACGCGCAAACCCTGGACCGCATCGCCTATCGGACCACCATCTTCGCCTTCCCGGTGTTCGGCTTCGGCGTGATCTTCGGCGCGATCTGGGCCGAGCAGGCGTGGGGCCGGTACTGGGGTTGGGACCCCAAGGAGACCGTCTCCTTCATCGCGTGGGTCATCTACGCCGCGTACCTGCACGCCAGGTCAACCGCGGGATGGCGAGACCGGAAGGCGGCCTGGATCAACGTCGCGGGGTTCGTGGCCATGGTGTTCAACCTGTTCTTCGTTAACCTGGTGACCGTGGGCCTGCATTCGTATGCGGGCGTGGGCTGACAACCGGCAACCGACCCAGGTAAGAAACGACAAGGGGGAGTGCACGTGGCTGACCATCCGACAAATGGTGGCGGGGCGCCCGAACCACCGACCACGCAGCTGCCCCCGCCGGAGGAGCCGCGGCAGTCCGCCGACGGGGACCCGGGTGAGGCTCCGACCCGCGCGTTCGCCGGATTCCGCACCGAGCGCCGGCCGCCCGGCACCGCCGGGCGGGGGACCGCCCCGCCGACGGCGCCCAGGCCGGCCGGGATGCCGACCTGGGACTCCACCCCGGCCACCGGCATCGCGCGGGTCGACCCGACCGCCTTCGGGGCCTACTACAACGGCCCGGTCGAGCCGTCGCCGCCGAAAGAATCCGCGGCCCCGCAGCCTCCGCCGGCGCATGTGCCGCACACGCCGTATCCGGAACTGTCCACCGGAATGCTGCTGCGGCCGGTCAAGCCCCCGCCGTCGGAGGGCTGGCGCCGGCTGCTGTACTCGCTGTCCGGGCAGCTGATCAATCTCGGGGAAAGCCCGCGGGCGGCGCGGTACAACAACCTGGTGGCCAGGGTCAACCGGCCGCTACGGGGTTCCTACCGGATCGCGCTGCTGTCGCTGAAGGGCGGCGTCGGCAAGACCACCATCACCGCGACGCTGGGGTTGACCTTTGCCTCCATTCGCGGCGACCGTGTGGTGGCGGTCGACGCCAGCCCCGACCGCGGCACGCTGGGCCAGAAGATCCCGCTGGAGACCGCGGCGACGGTGCGTCAACTGCTGCACGACGCCGGGACCATCGAGCGCTACAGCGACGTCCGCCGGTACACCTCGAAGGGTCCCAGCGGTCTGGAAGTCCTTGCCTCGGAGAGCGATCCGGCCGTGTCGGAGGCGTTCAGCGCCGACGACTACGGCCGCACCCTGGACGTCCTGGAGCGGTTCTACGGTTTGGTGCTCACCGACTGCGGCCCCGGTCTGCTGAACTCGGTGATGTCCTCGGTGCTGGACAAGGCCGACCTGCTGATCGTGGTCAGCTCCGGGTCCATCGACGGCGCCCGCAGCGCCTCGGCGACGCTCGACTGGCTCGACGCCCACGGCCACGAAGGGCTGGTCCGTAATTCGGTCGCGGTGATCAACGCGGTGCGCCCCCGGCCGGGCAAGGTCGACATGAACAAGGTGGTCGATCACTTCTCCCGCCGCTGCCGCGCCGTGCAGCTGGTCCCGTTCGATCCGCACCTCGAGGAGGGCGCCGAGATCGAACTCGACCGGTTGAAGCGGTCCACCCGCGAGGCGCTGACCGAACTGGCGGCCGTCGTCGCCGACGGGTTCCCCGGTGACCAGCGCAACCCGGGTCTGAATGGATAGGGGCGTAGCGAGGGTTACTTGTCTCCGTGGCCTAACCGCCGCAGGAACTCGGGATCGTCGTCGGGTCCGATGACGCGTGTCTTCGGCCGGTTGTACTGCGACCGCGCCGCGCGCCAGCCGACGTAGATCAGCGTCCCCAAAACCAGGACGAGCAGCAGGTAGAGCACCTAACACCTCCTTGGAGTGAATATACCCGGGCCGTAGGCTCGACCTGTGTCAGAAGCTGACGGCGACAACAGCACGGAGGACGGCACGCCCGAGGGCACCGACGCGCGCGCCGGAAATCGCGTCGCGGTCGACGTGCTGCTGTACTCGGCGGCGCGCTTGCTGCTGGCGGTGGTGCTGACCGGGGTGATTTACGGCATCGCACGCCTGGCGGGCGTCAGCCAGTTCCCCATCGTCGTCGCCGCGCTGTTCGCGCTCGTCATCGCGATGCCGCTCGGCATCTGGGTGTTCAGCCCGCTTCGCCGCCGCGCCACCGCCTCGCTGGTCGCCGCGGGCGAGCGCCGCCGCAGGGAGCGTGAGCAGTTGCGGGCGCGCCTGCGCGGCCAACCGGAGCCCGGCCCCGAACCGGAGCCCGGCCCCGAACCGGAGCCCTAGCCTTCCGCCGGTGTGCATCCACGCAGACGACACGCCGATCCGCGCCGCCAGGAGCTCACTGTCAAAGCCCCCGACGCACACTCAATGCGCGAAGGCCAGGGCCGCCGACACCGCGACCGCCCAGACGACCATCGCGAGGCCGGTGTCCCGCAGCACCGGGATCAGCTCCGGCCCACCGCGGCCCGACCGCACCGGACCCGCGGCGCGCAGCGCCAGCGGCGTGGCCACCAAGCCCGCGGCGCACCACGGCGTCGCGACCATCAGCAGCAGGGTCACGACCCCCGCGGTCGCGAGCAGCGTCTGGTAGAGCACGCGGGTGCGGGCATCGCCGAGGCGCACGGCCAGGGTGTTCTTCTGCGCTCGCGCGTCGGTCGGGATGTCCCGCAGGTTGTTGGCGACCAGCACCGACGACGACAACGCCCCGACCGACACCGCCAGCGCCAACCCCACCCAGTCGACCCGCAAGGCCTGGGTGAACTCGGTGCCGAGAACGGCGACCAGCCCGAAGAACACGAAAACCGCGACCTCGCCAAAACCGGCGTAGCCGTAGGGCCTTGACCCGCCGGTGTACAGCCAGGCGCCGGCGATGCAGGCGGCTCCGACGGCGATCAGCCACGGCGCGCTGAGCAACGCCAGCGCGAGCCCGGCGACCGCGGCGATCGTGAGGCTGAGCACCGCCGCGGTCAACACCGAACGGGGGGTGGCGAGCCGCGAGCCCACCAACCGCATCGGGCCGGCCCGGTCGTCGTCGGTGCCGCGGATGCCGTCGGAGTAGTCGTTCGCGTAGTTGACGCCCACCACCAGCGCGACGGCCACCGCGAGCGCCAGCAGGGCCTTCCACCACACCGCGGCGTGCAGCCACGCCGCGGCGCCGGTGCCGGCGACCACCGGCGCGACCGCGTTGGGCAGCGTCCGCGGCCGCGCACCGGAGATCCACTGCGCGAGACTGGCCACCAGAGCATCCTGCCCTATGCACGACAATGGTCGGATGCTCGGAGTCATCGGCGGCAGCGGCTTCTACACGTTCTTCGAATCGGACGTCCGCACCGTCAGCGTGGACACCCCGTACGGCGAACCCAGCGCGCCGGTCACGATCGGCGTGGTCGGTGAGCACGAGGTCGCGTTTCTGCCGCGGCACGGCGCGGCCCACGAATTCTCGGCGCACACCGTGCCCTACCGGGCCAACATGTGGGCGTTGCGCACGCTCGGGGTGCGGCGGGTGTTCGGGCCGTGCGCCGTCGGCAGCCTGGATCCCGCCAACGGTCCGGGCGCCGTGGTGGTGCCCGACCAGCTGGTGGACCGCACCCGGGGCCGCGCCGACACCTACTTCGACTCCGGCGCCATCCACGTCGACTTCGCCGACCCGTACTGTCCCGACCTGCGGGCCGCGGCCACCGCGCTGCCCGGTGTGGTCGACGGCGGCACCATGGTGGTGATCCAGGGGCCGCGGTTTTCCACCCGCGCGGAGAGCCGGTGGTTCGCCGCCGCCGGCTTCGGACTGGTCAACATGACCGGCTACCCGGAGGCCGTGCTGGCGCGTGAGCTGGAAATGTGTTACGCCGCAATCTGTCTGGTCACCGACCTGGATGCCGGGATCGAGGCCGGCGACGGGGTGAAGGCCGTCGACGTGTTCGCCGAGTTCGAAAGGAACATCGAGCCGTTCAAGGAGCTGGTGCGCGAGGCGATCGGCCGGGTCGCCACCGAACGCGCGTGCACGCATTGCCTGGCGCACACCGGCGTGACGCTGCCCGTGGAGTTGCCGTGAGGGTGCTGCTGACCGGGGCGGCCGGCTTCATCGGGTCGCGGGTGGACGCGGCGCTGCGGGCGGCAGGCCACGACGTCGTCGGCGTCGACTGCCTGCTGCCGGCCGCGCACGGCCCGGACGCGTTGCTGCCCAAGGGTTGTCACCGGGTGGACGTCCGCGACGCCGACGCGCTGGCGCCGGTGTTGCGCGGCGTGGACGTGGTGTGTCACCAGTCCGCGATGGTGGGGGCCGGTGTGGACGCCGCCGACGCCCCCGCCTACGGGGGACACAATGACCTCGCCACCACGGTGCTGCTCGCGCAGATGTACGCGGCCGGGGTGCGCCACCTGGTGCTGGCGTCGTCGATGGTGGTCTACGGGCAGGGTTGTTACCACTGCGACCGACACGGAGACGTCGAGCCGATGCCGCGGCGGCGCGCCGACCTCGACGCCGGGAACTTCGAACACCGCTGCCCGATCGGCGGGGAAGAGTTGCGGTGGCGCCTCGTCGACGAGGACGCCGCCCTGCGGCCGCGCAGCCTTTACGCCGCGAGCAAGGCGGCGCAGGAGCACTACGCGCTGGCGTGGTCGGAGGCTGTGGGTGGTTCGGTGGTGGCCCTGCGCTACCACAACGTCTACGGACCCGGGATGCCGCGCGACACCCCGTACTCCGGGGTGGCGGCGATCTTTCGTTCGTCGATCGAACGAGGCGAACCGCCAAGGGTTTTCGAGGACGGTGGTCAGATGCGTGATTTCGTCCACGTCGACGACGTGGCCGCCGCGAACCTGGCCGCACTGACGGATCGCGAGGGCTTCGGCGCCGGCTTCACCGCGGTCAACGTCTGCTCGGGTCGGCCCATCTCGATCCTGGAGGTGGCCACCGCGGTGGCCGACGCGCGTGACGGTTCGCCCGCCCCGGTGATCACGGGCCAGTACCGCAGCGGCGACGTGCGCCACATCGTGGCCGATCCCACCCGGGCGGCGCAGGTGCTGGGCTTCCGGGCCTCGATCGACCCGCGGGAAGGGTTGCGGGACTTCGCTTTTGCGCCGCTGCGCTGAGGGGCTACGGCTGCGGCGGCCGGTATATCTGCGGTTTGTGAACCGGTATCTGCCGGGTGGCCGAGTCGTCACCGCGGAAAATCCGGGGGGAGCCGGCCATCGGCGCACTTGCCTGCGGTATCTCGCTCGTCGGGGACTCGGCGTGGACGCCGGTCGGGATTCGCGTTGTCGCGGCCCCGGATGGTGCGGTGCGGCCGACCGGGACACGGGTCCTCGGGGCGGCGGCGGGCGGTGCGCCCCCCACCGCGGCACGCGCGCGGGCCGCCCGGCGCCGCTGGCGCAGGCGGACCCCGCTGAGGTGACCGGTCACGATCGCCGCCGCCAGGATGCTCAAGCCCAGGCCGCACAGCGTCACGTCGAACGTGCTCGTGATCTGCTGCGCCAGGTTGTTGCCGTAAACCGGATGCTGCGCGGGGGATTGCGGTGACGGGGCGAACCGAGGCGCCAGCGCGACGCCCACGACGACGCGGGCAACGGTCAGCGTCGCGACGAGCCCGCACAGCGACGAGGTGAGTCTCGGGGAGGGCCTGCCGGTGGCGAGGGTGGCGCGCAGCCAGATCGCCAGGACCGCGGTGATCAGGTCGAAGGCCGCCAGCACCACGCTGTCGTAGCGGGAGTAGGGGTAGTTCAGGCTCACCTCGACGAGCAGGTCGGTGATCCGCATCGCCATCGACCCCAGACACCACAGCGCGATGAGCGCCGAACCACTTCGGGCCGCCGACCGCCACGCGTGCTCCTCGTCGGCCGCGGTGCCGCGGTGTGCGAACGGTGTGAACAACGTTGCGGGCGCAAAGATCGCCGCCGCGGCCGCCCACGCCAGGTAGCCCTCGAAGCCCACTCCGGCCGTCGACGTGTTCTGCGCGATGCCGTGGAAGGCGTCGATGTCGCGGCCGACGGGCAGGATCCACACGACCGTCCCCGCCACCAGAGCCGACGAACCCAGGGCCACGGACGCCAGCCGGGCCGCCCGGGCGCTGTTCAGCAGCCACCGCGACGCGGCGAGGACGGCGATCAGGGCGACCGCGCCGTACACCACCGCCGTCGCGATGACGGCGACGTTCTGTTTGCCGAAGTCCGCCGAACCGCCCGCGCTCTGCAAGGCGTAACGCACCCGCCAGTACAGGTTGAAGCAGAAGCTCAGCACGGCGCCCGCAATCGATGCGTAGCCGATGATCCGGACGACCCCGAACGGCGGCCGTCCGCCCCCGGTTCGGTGACCGGGGTGCGCACCGCCAGCAGTGCGCCGGCGACGCCCAGCCAGGCCCCGGGCCCGACTCCGCCGGGCACGTTCACGGTGCCGCCCCAGCGCACGGTCTCGAACACGTCGAACCCCACGAAGGCCAGCACCAGCAGCAGATAGGGGGCGTTCAGCGCCAACCGGAGCCGCGCCGAACCCCCCGACGGCCGCCAGGAACCGGCCACCGCGACGGACACGACCGAGAGCAGGGTCACCGCCAGCAGGGCCGCGAAAACAGCGCTGCTGCTCCCCGGAATTCCGAGACCGAAATACAGATTCCACGGCAGGAGCACGGCGACGACCAAGAGCGCGACGGCGGCGACGTCGCCGACCACGCTCCGGCGGCGTGTGCGGCCCTCGCCCGCCGTCCGGATGCGCGCCGTGCCGGCGGCGGACGCCGGCTGCGGCCGCCCGGCGATCGGGCCGGTAGGGGCGTCGTCGCCGCTCTGGCTCACAGTTCCCCCGTGGTGTCGCGGGCGGCCGGTGCTGCCGCCCCGTCGATTGCGACGCGGTGGAACCCCCTGCCGCGCCCACTACGTTGCTTACTTGGAAACATGATCTCCGTTCGGACGACGCGGCGGTGGCATACAACGTGCGCCTTCGGGCGACGCGGTTACGCTGCGGTCATAGGCGAACCTAGATCTACCGAGTCGCCCGAACGACTGATACTGCCAACGGTATCGCAGTGTAGTGATGACGGGACATTGCTGGTGCGGGGTGGCCAGCCGAAGGAGAGCCGGGATGGACGTCGTATTGGGGGTCGCGGTCACGGGGCCCGTTGCCCGCTTGGCGCTTGTCGCGCCGGGCGCGGGCGGGGGCGACGTGATCGACCAGTCCGTCGTCGACCTGGACAACCATCCCATCGAGAAACTGGCGGAGACGGTGGCGGGGACGAATCGGCTGTTGGCCGACGAACACCACCGGCTGGTCGCCACCCGGTTGTGCTGGCCCGACGATCGGCAAGCCGACCAGCTGCGGCAGGCGCTGGAGGACTCCGGCGTGCACAACGTCGCGGTGCTCTCCCAGTCGCAGGCGGTCTCGGCGTTGATGCGCGCGGCCGGCCGCGCGGGCGGTGTGCTCGTCGTTGACGACGAGACGGCGACGCTGTCATTGGTGAACGCGGGCGACGCGGACGCGCCGCCGACCGTGCTCGCCAGCCAGCCGCTCGCGGATGGTGACGCGACGGGGATGCTCGACACGATGATGGCCAGGCTCGGCGGCCACCGGGACGCGCCCGGCGACCTGTACCTGGTGGGCGCCGCGTCGGACCTCACCGCGGTCGCCGACCAGCTGCGCGACGCGTCGACCATGCGGGTGGACATCCCGGACGACCCCACGTTCGCACTCGCCCGCGGGGCCGCGCTGGCCGCCGCTCCCGTGGCGTCGGCGGGTGCGGACGCGACCGCGCTCGCCCCCGCGGTCGGCTCGGATCCCGGGGCGACCGCCCTGGCGCCGGCCGCGGGGCTCGCCGGGGACCAGACCGTGTTCGCTCCCGCGGCCGAACCGCCCGCGGGGGAGCAGCAGCTCGCCTACTCGATGGCCGGCGAAGGCGAGCCGCTGGGGCTGGACGAGTTCGGCGACTACGAGGGACTCGACGAGCTCGACGAGGCCCAGGGCGAGTGGGCTCCGCTGAGCCGACGCTCGTTGCTGATCGGCAATGCCGTCATCGCGTTCGCGGTAATCGGCCTGGCCTCGCTGGCCGCGGCGGTGGCGATCGCCGTCCGGCCGACGGCGTCCCAACAGCCGGTGGTGGGGCATCAGAACGCGGCCCCCGGGAAGTTCATGCCGCTGCTGCCGACGCAGCAGCAGGCCCCGGTGCCGCCGCCGCCCGTCGATCAGCCCAACGCCGGGTTCCAGGGCGGCACCGTCCAGGCCCCGGCCGGAGGGGTCCAGCGGCAGGCCCCGCCGCCGGTCGTCAACGGGACGCCGGCCGCGCCGGTCGGCCCGGAAACACCCGGCACTCCGGGCTTCGTCCCCAACCCGAACATGCCGATCCCGGTCCCGGTCATCGTTCCGTTCCCGGGCTGGCGTCCGCCCTACCCGTATCAACCCCCGACGACGACGTACAGCCCGCCGACCACCACCGTCTCGCCGCCGACCACGACGGTGTCGCCGCCGACGACGACGGTGTCGCCGCCGACGACGACGGTGTCGCCGCCGACCACGACGGTGTCGCCGCCGACGACGACGGTGTCGCCGCCGACCACGACGGTGTCGCCGCCGACCACGACGGTGTCGCCGCCGACCACGACGGTGTCGCCGCCGACCACGACGGTGTCGCCGCCGACCACGACGGTGTCGCCGCCGACGACGACGTACTCGCCGCCGACCACGACGGTGTCGCCTCCGACGACGACGTACTCGCCGCCGACGACGACGGTAGTCGCCGTCCGACGACGCAGACCCAAACGCAGCAGTCCGTCCCGACGCAGACCCAAACGCAGCAGTCCGTCCCGACGCAGACCCAAACGCAGCAGACGGCCCCGCCCCAGGCGCACACACAGCAGCCGGTGACCCCGCAGCAGCCCCACGGCGGCGCACCGGGCGGTCGTCACGGCTTCGGGTTCTGATCCCCCGAGACGATCGCCATGCCCGACGCGCTGGTCACCGTGGTGTTGCCCTGTCTCAACGAGGAGGAGTCGTTGCCGGCGGTGCTGGCGGCGATTCCCGCGGGCTATCGGGCACTGGTGGTCGACAACAACAGCACCGATGACACCGCCGCGGTGGCGAGGCGGCACGGCGCGCAGGTGATCGCCGAGCCGCGGCCCGGCTACGGCTCGGCGGTGCACGCGGGCGTGGTCGCGGCGACGACGCCGATCGTCGCGGTCATCGATGCCGACGGCTCGATGGACCCCGCCGACCTGCCCCGGCTCGTCGCCGAGCTTGACCGCGCCGACCTGGTCATCGGCCGGCGCAGACCCGTCCCCGGGCTGCATTGGCCGTGGGTCGCGCGGGTGGGCACCGTGGTGATGAGCTGGCGCCTGCGCACCCGGCACGGCCTGCCCGTGCATGACGTCGCGCCGATGCGGGTTGTCCGGCGGCAGGCCCTGGTGGACCTGGGCGTCGTCGACCGGCGATCGGGTTATCCGCTGGAGTTGCTGGTGCGCGCCGCGGCCGCCGGCTGGCGGGTGGTCGAGCTCGACGTCAGCTACGGGCCCCGCACCGGCGGGAAGTCCAAGGTCAGCGGTTCGCTGCGGGGCAGCGTCACCGCGATCCTCGACTTCTGGAAGGTGATTTCGTGAACGTCCTGCCGGTCACCCTGCTGGTGGTCGCCAAGGCACCGGAGCCCGGCAGGGCCAAGACCCGGCTCGCCGCGACGGTCGGCGACCGGATCGCCGCCGAGATCGCGGCGGCCGCGCTGCTCGACACCCTGGACGCGGTGGCCGCCGCGCCGGTGGCCGCTCGCACGGTGGCCCTCACCGGCGACCTCGGCGCCGCCGCGGACGCCGACGAAATTCGCCGCCGGCTGGAGTCGTTCGCGGTGATCCCGCAGCGGGGCGGCGACTTCGCGGACCGGCTGGCCAACGCCCACGCCGACTCGGCGGACGGCTATCCCGTGCTGCAGATCGGGATGGACACCCCGCAGGTGACCGCCGGCCTGCTGACCGGCTGCGCACGGGCGCTGCTCGACGCGCCGGCCGTGCTGGGGCTGGCGCACGACGGCGGGTGGTGGGCGCTGGGGGTGGCCGAACCGGCGATGGCCGAATGCCTTCGCGCCGTGCCGATGTCCAGGCCCGACACCGGTGCGCTGACCTTGCAAGCGTTGCGCGCCAACGGTGTCGACGTGACCCACGTGCAGCCGCTGGCCGACGTCGACGTCGTGGCCGACGTCGCCGCGGTGCGCGAGGCCTGTCCACCCGCGAGTCGCTTCGCCCGCGTCACCCGGGCGGCCGGCCTGTAGCCGGCGCACGCGCGCCTACCAGTTGGTGACCATCACCGTGTTCACCAGCAGGGCCCCGGCCGCGTTGACCGCCAGCCACCACCGGTGCGAGCGCACCGGCAGCAGCGCGGGCGCCGCGATGAGCCAGACGGTGAACGGCAGCCAGATACGTTCCACCTCCGCCTTGCTGAGCATGCTCAGGTCCGCGAACACGATGGCGGCCAGCATCGCCAGCAGCACGAGATGGAAACCGGAGCGGCGGCGGATCGCGGCCCGGTCGAACACCCGACTGATCCCGGCGACGCCGCCCAACCCGATGGCGCACACCACGCAGGCCAGGTTGGCCCAGCTCCAATACTGAAACGGCCGGTACTTTGCGATGCCCTGCCAATACCGTTGCTGCACCAGGGTGTAGCCGTCGAACCAATAGAACCCGGCAACGGCGAACGCCGCCGCCACGGCAACGGCGGCGAGCGCCGCCGGGCCCAGCGCCCGCAGGGCGGCTCGCCAGTTCCTCGCCGACGCCAGCACCGCCGCCGC
The DNA here is from genome assembly GCA_963824505.1 of uncultured Actinomycetota bacterium. Taxonomy (GTDB): domain Bacteria; phylum Actinomycetota; class Actinomycetes; order Mycobacteriales; family Mycobacteriaceae; genus Mycobacterium. Next base: position 69,966 of record CAWGPS010000003.1, on the reverse strand, counting down.
CGGAAGGCCCAGCAGGATCAGGCCGTAGCTGAGGAATACGCTCCACCCGAGCAGCAGTCCGGCGCCGGCGGCGATCAGCGCCGGGAAGCGCACGGCGCGGTGCACCGCCACGGCCAGCAACGCCAGTCCCCACGCCGCCACCCCGGCGAAATATCCGTCGGCGGACACCGCGACCCAGATGGCCGTCGGCGCCACCGCGACGAACGGCGCGACCCGCCGCGCGGTCTGCTCGTCGGCCAGCGCGCGCACGGCGACCACGACCGCCGCCGCCGCGCTGGACCCGACCAGCAGGCACAGCAGGCCGGCCCACGCGCCGCCGTGCAGGCCGATGCGGTCCAGCCAGACGAACGTGAGCAACGCCCCGGGCGGATGACCCGAAACGTGCGTGGTCCACGAGTTCGGTTGGCCGTCGAGGATGCGGCTGGAGAAGGTGCGGATCGCGGCCGGGATGTCGGTGATGCCCGGCACCTCCCACAGGTATTCGTCGTGGGTGGTCAGCCGGCCGGCGAACCCGCGCTGCCAGCCGTCGATCATCGCCAGCGCGAACGCCCACGCGCAGGCGGTCGCCCACGAGCCCAGCGTCAGTGCGCGCCACGAAAGTCGTTGTGCCACCGCGGGTCCCCACACCACGGCGGCTACGGCGATGAGAATGGCCGGTCCGGTTCCCCAGCTGGCGTGGATCTCCCACGCCGCGAAGAGCGGCGGGGAGCCCGCGTGCGTGGCCAGCCGCTCCGGGCCGATGTCGAGCCGCTGCCGGACGCCCCAGTTGAGATGGGGCAGCACGAAGGCGGCCGCCACCAGCACGGCCCCCACCGCGACCGCCAGCGTTTCCCGTCGCTTGAGCCTCACGGTCGACCAGCCTATTGATCGCCGCCGAACCGGCGTATCAGAGCCTTCCTGTCGAGCTTGCCGATGCCGCGCCGGGGCAGCGCGTCGACGACGTGCAGCTCGCGGGGCGCGGCGGTGGCGGCCAAGGTTCGGGTGACGTGGGACCGCAACTCGTCCAGCGTCGGTGGTTCGAATCCCTCGTTGACGACGATCGCGGCCGCTACCCGTTGGCCCAGGCGGTCGTCGGCGAGGCCGAAGACCGCGCAGTCGCGGACGGCGGGGTGGGTGGCCAGCGCGGCCTCGACCGGCTGCGGCAGCACCGTCAGACCCCCCGTGCTGACCGCGTCGTCGAAGCGTCCCAACACGGTCAGCACGCCCGCGTCGTCGACCTCACCGAGGTCGTCGGTGCGAAACCAGCCGGGCTCGGCGAACGGATCGGGCTCGACCGGGTTGCGGTAGCCCTTGGCCAGCGTCGCGCCGCCGATCACGATGCGCCCGTCGGCCGCCACCCGCACCAGCACCCCGCCGAGGGGGACGCCGTCGTACACGCAGCCGCCCGCGGTCTCGCTCATGCCATAGGTGCGCACCACCGTGATCCCCGCCGCGGCGGCCGCATCGGTGACGGGCCGCGGCGCCGGCCCGCCGCCGAGCAGCACGGCGTCCAGGTCGGCGAGCGCGGCGGTGGCCGCGGGGTCGGTGAGCGCCTTGGCCAGCTGCGCGGCAACCAGCGAGGCGTATCGCCGGCCGGGCGCCAATCGCCCTGCGGCAGCGGGCAATTCGCTGACCTGGAAACCGCCGGAGACGTCCAGCTCGACCGGCATCGTGCCGGCCAGCACGCTGCGGACCAACACCTGCACGCCGGCTATGTGATACGGCGGCAGCGCCAGCAGCCAGTTGCCCGGCCCGCCGAGACGGTCGTGGGTGGCCATCGCGCTGGCGGTCAGGGCCCCGGCGGTGAGCAACGCGCCCTTGGGCGCTCCCGTGGTGCCCGACGTCGTCACCACCAGCGCCACGTCGTCGTCGATGTCCTCGCCGACGCGCAAGGCGCTCACCGCCTGGTCGTCGCCGGGGCCGAGCGGCACGAGCGCGGCGTCCCGGCCGTCGAGCACCCGTTCCAGGGCGGGCAGCAGCGACGAGGTGGCCGAGCCGGGCGGGACGCTCAGCGCGCGCAGAACAGCTATGCGGAATCCCCGGCTTCGTAGGCGTCATCGAACGGCCACCCCTTGGCCGCCAGCCGCAGCCGCACGCGCTCGACGTCGTCGGGCGAGGGGAGTTCGTCGGTGATTTGGGTGATCAGCACGCCGATGTCCACGTCGTCGAAGTCGCCGCGCCGCATGACTTCGTGGGCCACGGCCAGGACTTCGTCGTTGCTCAGCCGGCGGGTCAGCAACGCGAGCACGGCAAAGGTGTCGGTCGGCGGGATGCCGTCTGGGTATCCCGCGCGCAGCCACGAGACGATCGAACCGAGGAATCCGTTCACTGTGGCCAACTCCCCTGCCTTGGCTTCGGCAACGCGGCGGACATCTGTTCGATGCTACTTGTGCGGCGGCTTAGCCCCTAGGAAAGGTTGGCCGGTCTGGTGGCTGACGAAGTCGCGGGAGATGTACAGCAGAGCGAACAGAATTACCGCGATCACCAGCGCGTATATCAGCCAGGCGATCGCGACCAGCATCGGATTCTTGTCCCTCGTGGTCCCGTCGGCGCCGACCCCTCCCGCGCCGACGGCATGGAACCGCAGCCCCAGTGCGAACACCCCCGGCAGTGCGCCACCGGCGAGCAAGCTGAAGACCAGGATCTTCAGGGAGGCCTCGTAGTTGAACCATTCGCCGAAGCCGCTCACGAGGGGCTCCCCGCGCCGACCGTGTCACCTTCGGAGCCGGACCGCGACGTGGTGGCGGTGCCGCCGATGATGGGCCCGGTGCCCGGCGGCCCGCCTTGCTTGTCCTCCAGGCCCTCGAGACCGGCGGTGAGGCTGCCTTCCCACTCGGCGTTGACGTTCTTGTGGTCGACCTTGACCTTCCGCGAGCGGATGTAGATGACGGTGGCGACGGCAACCAGCAGCCCGAAGCCGATGATCGCGCCGGGATAGCCGCCGATCAGGTGCACGATCCAGTAGGTGACCGCGCCGACGAACCCGGCCAGCGGAAGCGTCACCAGCCACGCGACCACCATCCGGCCGGCCACGCCCCAGCGCACCTCGCCGCCCGGCTTGCCGAGGCCGCTGCCCAGCACGGAGCCGGTGCAGACCTGGGTGGTCGACAGCGCGTAGCCGAAGTGCGTGGACAACAGGATGACGGCGGCCGAGGACGACTCGGCGGCCATGCCCTGGGGCGACTTGATCTCCACGAGCCCTTTGCCCAGGGTGCGGATGATGCGCCAGCCGCCCAGGTAGGTGCCTGCCGCCATGGACAGTGCGCACGCCACGATGACCCACAGCGGCGGCGCCGTGGTGCTCTTGCTGATCGACCCGTAGGACATCAGCGCCAGGAAGATGATGCCCATCGTCTTCTGCGCGTCGCCGGTGCCGTGCGCCAGCGAGACGAGCGACGCCGAGCCCCATTGGCCGTACCGGAACCCGGCCTCGGTGCGCGTGGTGTCGAGGCCGCGGGTGATCCGGTAGACGAGCCAGGTCGCGATCGCCCCGACGGCGATGGCCAGGATCGCCGCGATCACGGCCGGGATGAGCACGTGGGAGACGAGGCCCTTCCAGATCACCCCGTGCCCTCCGACGGCGGCGATGGTGGCACCGACGATGCCGCCGATCAGCGCGTGCGAGGAACTCGACGGGATGCCGAACAGCCAGGTCAGCAAATTCCAGACGATGCCGCCAACCAGGCCGGCGAACACAAGTTCCAGCGTGACGATGTGGCCGTCGATCAAGCCCTTGGCGATCGTGGCCGCGACGGCGGTGGACATGAACGCGCCCACCAGGTTGAGCACGGCGGACAGGCCGACGGCCGCCTTGGGCGCCAGCGCGCCGCTGGCGATGGAGGTCGCCATGGCGTTGCCGGTGTCGTGAAATCCGTTGGTGAAATCGAAAGCCAGTGCCGTGATTACGACAATGATCAAGAGGAACAATTCTATGTTCACAGTGCCTGATTCTGGTGGTAGGGGGATTCCATTGTCGAATGCACGAATGGCCGAAACGCGGCTCGTCGCCGAATGTTACCTGTCAATTAACCTGGCGTTCCGTCGCGTCACCGCGGGTGTCGCGGCGCAGCGGGTGGTCGCCCGGAACCTCCACGAAGATCAGCGTGATGCCGTCGGGGTCGGTCACGTGCATCTCGTGTAACCCCCACGGCTCGCGGCGCGCCTCCCGGGCGATCGCCACCCCGCGGCCCCGCAGCTCGGCCTGGGTCGCGGCGAGGTCGCGGACCTGGAGCCACAGCGCGCCCGGAAACGGCCCTCGCGAGTGGTCCGGGGAGCCGAAGCCGGCCAGCTCCAGCAGCGACTGGCCGGCGAAAAACACTGTGCCGGCACCGTATTCGCGGGCGATCGCCAGGCCGATCTGGTCGCGGTAGAACCTCAGCGATTGCTCGTAGTCCGCCGGCCGAAGCAGCATGCGGCTGGCCAGGATCTCCATAGCGTCGTGTCTATCACGTTCCCGGGGTGCGGTGGCGCACTTGCTGCGTAGCTTCGGACACCGCACGCTCGTTGCGTCAAGCGCCCGTGTCGCGGTTCGGCTGGATCCGCTGGCGCTGCATGAGGGTGTTGACCAGTCGCGGGCCGAAGGTGTCGAGCGCCTTGGCCGCGATCGCCATCCGCGGCGCGATCCGCACCGGCCGGGTGCGCGCGGCGGTGAGCATCCACTCGCCGGCCTCTTCGGACGTCAGCGCCGGCATCCCCTCGTAGGCCTTGGTCGGTGCGATCATCGGCGTGGCCACCAGGGGGTAGTACAGCGTCGTCGAGTGCACGCCCTTGGTGCCCCACTCCGTCTCGACGACCCGGCTCACCATCGACAGGGCGGCCTTCGACGCGTTGTACACCGAGAACAGCGGCGACGCCTCCGACAGCACGCCCCAGGTCGAGACGTTGATGATGTGCCCCTCGCCGCGCTCGAGCATGCCGGGCGCGAACCCGCGGATCAGCCGCAGCGGCGCGTAGTAGTTGAGCGTCATGGTCCGCTCGACGTCGTGCCAGCGTTCCAGCGACTCGGCCAGCGGCCGGCGGATGGACCGGCCGGCGTTGTTGATCAGGATGTCGACGCCGCCGATGCGGTCTTCGACCTGGGCGACCAGGGCGTCGACGGCGTCCATGGCGGAGATGTCGCACGGCATCGACATGGCGGTGCCGCCGGCCGTCGTGATCCTCTCGGCCAGCGCGTCCAGCAGGTCGCTGCGGCGCGCGACGACGACGACGGTGGCGCCTTCGCGCGCGAACTGTTCGGCCGCGGCCTCCCCGATGCCCGACGAGGCCCCGGTCAGCAGGATGCGCTTGCCGCGCAGTTCGACGGGCTTGATGGCGGGCCGGTTGACCAGTACCTGCGGTGAGGCCGGAGGTCGCATGGTCGCCAGCACGACCTGGTCGGTGAGGCGGCGCAGCGGACTCTTGCTCATCGTGGGGAGTCTAGGTGGGTAGCTTCGGCGCCTGGGCGTCACGCCAGCGTGACGCGCGCGCACGACCACCGGCCCGCGCCGCTCAGAAATAGCGCGGGAAGGGCGTCCAGTCCGGCGGGCGCTTCTCCAGGAAGGCGTCGCGGCCCTCCACGGCCTCGTCGGTCATATACGCCAGCCGGGTGGCCTCGCCCGCGAACAGCTGCTGGCCCACCAGGCCGTCGTCGAGCAGGTTGAACGCGAACTTCAGCATGCGTTGCGCCTGAGGCGATTTGGCGTTGATCTCGGCCGCCCACTGCACCGCCACCTTTTCCAGCTCGGCATGGTCGACGACCTCGTTGACCGCGCCCATCTGGTGCATCTGCTCGGCGGTGTAGGTGCGGCCAAGGAAGAAGATCTCGCGGGCGAACTTCTGGCCCACCTGGCGCGCCAGGTAGGCGCTGCCGTAGCCGCCGTCGAAGCTGCCGACGTCGGCGTCGGTCTGCTTGAACCGCGCGTGCTCGCGGCTGGCCAGGGTGAGGTCGCAGACCACGTGCAGGCTGTGCCCGCCCCCGGCGGCCCACCCGTTGACCAGGCAGATCACCACCTTCGGCATGAACCGGATCAGCCGCTGCACCTCCAGGATGTGCAGCCGCCCGGCGCGGGCGGCGTCGACGGTGTCGGCGGTGTCTCCGCTCGCGTACTGGTAGCCGGAGCGCCCGCGGATGCGCTGATCGCCGCCCGAGCAGAACGCCCAGCCGCCGTCCTTCGGCGATGGCCCGTTGCCGGTCAGCAGCACGACGCCCACGTCGGGAGACATCCGGGCGTGGTCGAGCGCGCGGTACAGCTCGTCGACGGTGTGCGGCCGGAATGCGTTGCGCACCTCGGGCCGGTCGAACGCCACCCGCACCGTGGCGTCGTGGGTGTGGCGGTGGTAGGTGATGTCGGTCAGGTCGCCGAACCCGTCGACCGGCCGCCAGGCCTGGGCGTCGAAGGGGTTGTCACTCAACGGGGTTGGACTCCTGGAGCGGATCGAGCCGGAAGACCGCGCAGCGCCCGGCCAGCGCCTCGAACTCCTCGGGGCGCCCGTCCTTGACCAGCCCGGAGCGCTTCATGAAGCCGACGCCGGTGGGCACCTCGGTGGGGAACGCTCGCAGCACCGGCTTGGCGTCCTCGGCGGGTAGCTCGATCATTCGTACCCGCTCGCTTCGGCGGCCTCGCTCCAGAGTGGCTTCGCTTGCGGCCCGGGCGTTTCGGACCCAGTCCGCGCCGGGGAAGCCGCCGACGACGTAGCGCTTGCCGTCGAGTGTCCATCGGGGTGACCGGCGTCGAACGCGGGGCGCCGGTCTTGCGGCCCGGGACGGTCAACACCACCGGGCTTTCGCCGCCGAAGCTCAACCCGAGCCGCGTCATCCGGATGAAGACCTTGTTTGCCGGCTTCAGCCACCAGGGCGGCTTGAGGGCTTCTGCACCTGCCATGCCTGACACAGTAGTCAGGCGTTCGGCGCCTCCAGGAAGGGCTCGATGCCGTGCGCCCAGGGGTCGGACCCCGGTGTGGTGACGGCGTCCAGCCGGGCGATCGCGTCGGGGCTCAGCGTGACGTCGCCGGCGCCGATGTTCTCCTCGAGGTGGGTGATGGACTGCGTGCCGGGGATCAGCAGCGTGTTCGGTGCGTGGGCCAGCAGCCACGCCAACCCGACCTGGGCGCCCGTGGCGCCGAGTTCGCCGGCGATCTCGGCGACCACCGGGTGGTCGGCGACCTTGGGGAAGCCCGGGAACGCCGAGCCGAGCGGGAAGTACGGCACCCAGGCGATGCCCTCGTCCTTGCAGACGTCGACCATCTCCTCCTGCGAGCGGTCGAGCAGGCTGTAGGCGTTCTGCACGCACACGATGCCCGCCGGCAGGGCGCGCCGCAGCACCTCGAGCGGCACACTGCTGATGCCGATCCCGCCGATCTTGCCCTCGTCGCGCAGGGCGATCATCTCGGCCAGCTGGTCGTCGGGGTCAACGATCTGGTCGCCCTCGGCGCCCACGCCCGGGCCGAGATCCATGCGCCGCAGGTTGACCACCGGGATGCGGTCCAGGCCCAGTTGGCGCAGGTCGTCCTCGACCGCCGCGCGCAGCTCGGCGGGCCGTTGCGCGCCGGCCAGGGGTATCGGCTGTTCGCCGGTCCATCGCGCGCCGACCTTGCTGACGATGACGAGGTCTTCAGGGTAGGGGGCCAGCGCCGCGCGGATGCGGCGGTTCACCTCGCCGGGTCCGTAGAACGACGCGGTGTCGATGTGGTTGACGCCCAGGTCGACGGCGCGTCGCAGCACCGCGGCGGCGTCGTCGGGCGACAAGCCCTCGAAGAGTTGCATGGCGCCGTAACCGACGCGGGCAACGGCGCTCCTGCCGAGGCTGGCGACGCCGCCGGGCCGTGGTTTTTCCGTCATGGTGCTCCCGTCTGAGACACTGGAGAATGCGGAGGTCCCTCCGCTTGCATGAGCGTAGCAGAAACGGAGGATCCTCCGCTTTGGCCGAATCAGTTCGCGCCGACGCGCGCCGCAACCGCGAGAAACTGCTCGAGGTGGCCACCGCGGCGTTCGCCACCGCGGAGGGGCGGCCCGTGTCGCTGGAGTCGATCGCGCGTGATGCCGGTGTCGGAATCGGCACGCTGTATCGCCATTTCCCCACCAGGGAGGCCCTCGTCGAGGCGATCTACCGGAGCGAGCTCGCCGAGGTGGCCGCGACGGCCCGGCAATTGCTCGAGCGGCATCCGCCGGGGGTGGCCCTGCGCCGCTGGATGGACCGCTACGCGGACTTCGTGGCCGCCAAGCGGGGGATGGCCGAGTCGTTGCACGCGATGGTCGTCTCCGGCGCCGTGGAGCCCAGCCAGATGCGGGCGAGCATCGTCGGCGCCGTCGATGCGCTGTTGCGGGCCGGCGCAGAAGACGGCAGCCTGCGCGCCGACGTGCGGGCCGACGATGTGGTGTCCAGCCTGCTCGGCATCTTCTTGGCTAGCGGTTCACCGGAGCAGACGAGCCGCATGCTCGACCTGCTGGTCGCGGGGGTGGCCACTACCTAGGCCGGCCGCCCCGCCAGCCGGGCGCCCGCCTGCGAGAGCCCGGCCAGCCGGGCGCCCGGTCGAAACTTAGCCGACGGCGCGGTCGGCGCCCTCCCAGAACCGCGCGCGCACGGCCTTCTTGTCCGGCTTGCCCAGCGCGGTCACCGGCACCGACTCGACGACGATCACCTGCTTGGGCGATTGCACCGAACCCTTGCGCTCCTTGACCGCGGACTGGATCTCGACGGTCACCCGCGCCACCGACTCCTCGTCGGAGGGATGGTCGGGTCGCAGCACGATCACCGCGGTGACGGCTTCGCCCCACTTCTCGTCCGGCGTGCCGATCACGCACACCTGCGCGACGGCCGGGTGCTCGGCGACGACGTCCTCGACCTCGCGCGGGAACACGTTGAATCCGCCGGTGACGATCATGTCCTTGACCCGGTCGACGATGAACCAGAAGCCGTCCTCGTCCTCGCGGGCCATGTCACCGGTGTGCAGCCAGCCGCCGGAGAACGTCTTTGCCGTCTCCTCCGGCAGGTTCCAGTACCCGCCGGAAAGCAGCGGCCCGGACACGCAGATCTCGCCGACCTCGCCCTGCGGCACCGGGTTGCCGTCGGCGTCGAGCAGGGCGGTGCGGGCGAACAGGGTGGGCCGCCCGCAGGAGGTGAGCCGCTTCTCGTCGTGGTCCTTCTTGGCCAGGTAGGAGATCACCATCGGGGCTTCGGACTGCCCGTAATACTGGGCGAAGATCGGCCCGAAGCGGCGGATGGCCTCGGCCAGCCGCACCGGGTTCATCGCCGAGGCGCCGTAGTAGACCGTCTCCAGCGAGGACAGGTCGCGGGTGTGCGAATCCGGGTGGTCCATCAGCGCGTAGATCATCGACGGCACCAGCATGGTTGCGGTGATCTTCTGCTCCTCGATCACCCGCAGCACCTCGGCCGGATCGAACTTGGTCAGCACGACCAGCTCGCCGCCCTTGATGATCGTCGGCACGAAGAACGCCGCCCCGGCATGCGACAGCGGGGTGCACATCAGGAAGCGCGGGTTCTCGGGCCACTCCCACTCGGCGAGCTGGATCGTGGTCATCGTGGTGATCGACTGCGCGGTGCCCAGCACACCCTTGGGCTTGCCGGTGGTGCCGCCGGTGTAGGCCATGCCGCCGATGTGATCGGGCGGAAGGTCGGCCGCCACCAACGGCTTCGGCGGATACTTCGCGGCTTCGGCCACCAGGTCCACCGCGGAATCGCCCAGCGCTTCGGGGACCGGGCCGATGGTCAGGACCTGCTTGAGGCCGGGCACCTTCTCCAGCAGGCCCAGCGCCCGCTCGACGAACATCGGGTTGGGGTCGATGATCAGCGACGTCACGCCGGCGTCGCCCAGGACGTAGGCGTGGTCGTCCAGGGAACCCAGAGGGTGCAGTGCCACGCGCCGGTAACCCTGGGTCTGGCCGGCGCCGATGATCATCAGCACCTCGGGCCGGTTCAGGGACAGCAGCCCGACGGTCGCGCCGGTGCCCGCGCCGAGCGCCTCGAACGCCTGAATGTACTGGCTGATGCGCTCGGCGAGCTGTCCACCGGTCAGCGTGGTGTCGCCGAGATGCAACACCGGCTTGTTCTTGTTGCGCTTGAGCGCACCGACTGTCAGGTGCCCGGAATGAATGGGATGGCGCAGCAGCTCGTCACTCATGTGGCAAGACTAGAACGTGTTGCAGTTCCAGTCAGCCACCCCCTTGGAGCGTTACCATCCGTGCCTATGGCGCCAGCAGATCTCGTCGTCACCGGAACCGTCCTGACCGTCGATGAAAAGCGGCCCACGGCCGAGGCGCTCGCCGTCGCCAACGGCCGCATCGTCGCCGTCGGGAGCCGCTCGGACGTCGAGGCACACATCGGCGCCGAAACCCAGACGGTGGATCTCGGCGACGGCTGCGTCATGCCGGGATTCGTTGAGGCGCATGGGCATCCGTTGATGGAGGCGCTGGCGCTGTCGGACCGGATCGTCGACATTCGGCCGGTCACCCTGCCCGACGCCGACGACGTCGTCGCGGCGGTGCGCCGCGAGGCCGCAGCGCGGGGAGCGGCCGGCGCCTACCTGAACGGCTGGGATCCGCTGCTCCAGGAGGGGCTCCCGCAGCCGACGCCGGCCTGGCTCGACGACATCGCGCCGGACGGCCCGCTGGTGATCATCCACAACTCCGGGCACCAGGCCTACTTCAATTCGGCCGCCGCCCGCCACGCCGGCCTCACCCGCGATACCCCCGATCCCAAGGGGGCGCGCTACGGCCGCGGCGCCGACGGCGAGCTCGACGGCAGCGCCGAGGAGATCGGCGCTGTGTTCCCGTTGCTGAGTGGGGCCATCGAGCCCACCAGCTACCCGGCGATGCTGCGCGCCGAGTGCGCCCGGCTGAACCGCGCCGGGTTGACCACCTGCTCGGACATGGCGTTCGACCCGGCGTTCCGGCCGCTGCTCGGTCAACTGCACGACGAGCTGACGGTGCGGCTGCGCACCTACGAGATGTCCAACCCGCAGATGTCCACCGACGCGACGCCGGGGGAGGGCGACGACATGGTGCGCCAGGTCGGCATCAAGATCTGGGTGGACGGCTCGCCGTGGATCGGCAACATCGCGCTGTCCTTCCCGTACCTGGACACCGCTGCCAGCCGCACGATCGGCGCGGCCGGTTCCTGCGGGCACGCCAACTACACCAAGGAACAGCTGAGCGAGATCGTCGGCGCCTACTTCCCGCGTGGTTGGCCGATGGCCTGCCACGTGCACGGCGACGCCGGCGTCGACACCATCCTCGACGTTTACGAAGAAGCGCTGCGCCGCCACCCGCGCCCCGACCACCGGCTGCGACTCGAGCACGTCGGCGCCATCCGGCCCGACCAGCTCAAGCGGGCCGCCGATCTCGGCGTCACCTGCAGCATCTTCGTCGACCAGATCCACTACTGGGGCGACATCATCGTCGACGGCCTGTTCGGGCCGGACCGCGGATCCCGTTGGATGCCGGCGGGTTCCGCGGTCGCGACCGGCATGCGCATCTCGCTGCACAACGATCCGCCGGTCACGCCCGAGGAGCCGCTGCGCAACATCAGCGTCGCGGTCACCAGAACCGCGCCGTCCGGCCGGGTGCTGGCGCCCGAGGAGCGCCTGACCGTCGACCAGGCGATCCGCGCGCAGACCCTCGACGCCGCCTGGCAGCTGTTCGCCGACGACGTGACCGGCTCGCTGGAGGTCGGCAAGTACGCGGATCTGGTGGTGCTGTCGGCGGATCCGCGCACCGTGCCGCCCGAGCAGATCGCCGACCTGGAGGTGCGCGCGACGTATCTGGCGGGACGCCAGGTTTACGGCGCGTGACGCCCGCCTTGGCGGACCTGTTGGACCGCCTGCAGGTGGTCGCGCTCCCGATGCGGGTGCGGTTCCGCGGCATCACCACCCGCGAGGTGGCGCTGATCGAGGGTCCCGCCGGGTGGGGGGAGTTCGGCGCCTTCCTCGAGTACGGCCCGCCGGAGGCCGCGCACTGGCTGGCGTCGGGAATCGAGGCCGCCTACCGCGACCCGCCGCCAGTGCGACGCGACCGCGTCCCGATCAACGCCACCGTGCCGGCCGTCGCGGCCGCCGAGGTGCCCGGCGTGCTGGCGCGGTTTCCCGGGGTGCGCACGGCCAAGGTGAAAGTCGCCGAGCCCGGGCAGACGCTGGCCGACGACGTCGAACGAGTCAACGCGGTGCGCGAACTCGTCCCCGTCGTGCGGGTGGACGCCAACGGCGGCTGGACCGTCGAGCAGGCGGCCGCAGCCTCGGCCGCGCTGGTCGCCGACGGCCCGCTGGAATACGTCGAACAGCCGTGCGCCACCGTCGCCGAACTGGCCGAGCTGCGCCGGCGCCCGGACATGCCGGACGTGCCGATCGCGGCCGACGAGAGCATCCGCAAGGCCGACGATCCGCTGGCCGTGGTCCGGGCCCGCGCCGCCGACATCGCCGTGGTGAAAGTCGCCCCGCTCGGCGGTGTGCGCGCCCTGCTGGACATCGCCGCGCAGATCGACATCCCGGTGGTGGTCTCCAGCGCGCTCGACTCGGCCGTCGGCATCAGCCATGGGCTGACCGCCGCGGCGGCCCTGCCGACATTGCGCCACGCCTGCGGGCTGGGCACCGGCGGGTTGTTCCTGGAGGATGTGGCAGACGTCGCCCTCCCCGTCGACGGTGCCCTGCCGGTGGGGCCGGTCACCCCTGATCCGGCGCGGTTGCAGGCGCTGGCCGCGCCGCCCGAGCGACGGCAGTGGTGGATCGACCGGGTCAGGGCCTGCTACGCGCTGCTTGTACCGTCGTCCGGGTGATCAATCTGGCCCACGACGTCACCGGGTCCGGCGAGCCCGTCGTATTCATCGCCGGCCGCGGCGGCGCCGGGCGCACCTGGCACCCACACCAGGTCCCCGCGTTCGTACAGGCCGGTTACCGCTGCATCACCTTCGACAACCGCGGGATCAACGCGACCGAGAACGCCGAAGGCTTCACGCTGCAGACCATGCTCGCCGACACCGCCGCGCTGATCGAGTCGCTGGACGCCGCCCCCGCGCGGATCGTCGGGGTGTCGATGGGTTCCTTCATCGCTGCGGAACTCATGGTGGTGCGGCCCGAATTGGTGCGCGCCGCGGTGCTGATGGCCACCCGCGGCCGCCTGGACCGCGCCCGGCAGTTCTTCTACGACGCGGAGGCCGAGCTGGATGCCTCGGGAATCGAGCTGCCCCCCGCCGTCGACGCGAGAAACCGCCTGCTGGAGAGCTTCTCGCGAAAGACGCTCAACGACGACGCGGCCGTCGCCGACTGGATTGCGATGTTCGAGGCGTGGCCCACCCGGCGGACCCCGGGACTGCGCTGCCAGATGGACGTCTCCCCGCGAACCAACCGGCTACCCGCCTACCGCAGCATCGCCGCGCCGGTGCTGGTGATCGGCTTCGCCGACGACGTGGTGACCCCGCCCCACCTGGGCCGCGAGGTCGCCGACGCCATGCCCAACGGCCGCTACCTGCAGATTCCCGACACGGGTCACCTCGGCTTCTTCGAGCGGCCGCAGGCCGTCAACAACGCGGCGCTGCAGTTCTTCGCCCGGACCTAGCTGGGCAGCCAACGGCGACTCGTTGGGCCAGATCACGGCGCTTTCGCCAGTCGGCGCGCGGTCAGCGGTTTGTGACACTCTGTATGGGTGAACCCTTCGACGACCCAGGCCCGCGTCGTCGTCGACGAGCTGATCCGCGGCGGCGTCCGCGACGTGGTGCTGTGCCCGGGCTCGCGCAACGCGCCGCTCGCGTTTGCCCTGCACGACGCCGATCGCGCCGGCCGCCTCCGGTTGCACGTCCGCATCGACGAGCGCACCGCCGGGTACCTGGCCATCGGCCTGGCGATCGGCGCCGGCGCGCCGGTGTGCGTGGCGATGACGTCCGGCACCGCCGTCGCCAACCTGGGCCCGGCGGTGGTGGAGGCCAACTATGCACGCGTCCCGCTGATCGTCCTATCCGCCAACCGGCCCTACGAGCTGCTCGGCACCGGCGCCAACCAGACCATGGAGCAGCTGGGCTATTTCGGCACCCAGGTCCGCGCCACCATCAGCCTGGGGCTGGCCGAGGACGCGCCCGAGCGCATGGAGGCCCTCAACGCCACCTGGCGCTCGGCCACCTGCCGGGTGCTGGTCGCCGCCACGGGCGCCCGCACCGCCAACGCCGGCCCGGTCCAGTTCGACATCCCGCTGCGCGAACCCCTGGTGCCGAACCCCGGCACCCCGGTGATCCCGCCCGGCCGGCCCGACGGCAAGCCCTGGACCTACACCCCGCCCGTCACCTTCGACCAGCCGCTCGACATAGACCTGACGCCGGACACGGTCGTCATCGCCGGACATGGCGCGGGCGTCCACCCCAACCTGGCGCAGCTGCCCACCGTGGCCGAGCCGACTTCGTTTTCTGGTCGGTCCCTGCCCAACCCGTTGCATCCCCTGGCGTTGCCCCTGCTGCGCCCCAAGCAGGTGATCATGCTGGGCCGGCCCACGCTGCACCGCCCGGTGTCGGCGCTGCTGGCCGACCCGAAGGTGCCGGTGTATGCGCTGACCACCGGCCCGCGCTGGCCCGACGTCTCGGGCAACTCGCAGGCCACCGGCACCCGCGCCGTCACCACCGGAAATCCCCACCCCGCGTGGCTGCACCGCTGCGCCGAGGCCAACCGGCACGCGAACGCGGCCGTGCGCGACCAACTCGCGGCGCACCCGCTGACCACCGGCCTGCACGTCGCGGCTGCGGTGGCGGACGCCCTGCGGCCCGGGGACCAACTGGTGCTGGGCGCGTCCAACCCCGTCCGCGACGCCGCGCTGGTCGGCCTCAACCCGCAGGGCATCAGCGTGCGGTCGAACCGGGGGGTCGCGGGGATCGACGGCACCGTCTCCACCGCGATTGGCGCGGCCCTGGCATACGAGGGCTCGCACGAGGGTCGCACCGTCGCGCTGATCGGTGACCTGACGTTCGTTCACGACAGTTCCGGGTTGCTGATCGGCCCCACCGAGCCGACGCCGCGCGCGCTCACCATCGTGGTGTCCAACGACAACGGCGGGGGCATCTTCGAGCTGCTCGAGCAGGGCGACCCCAGGTTCTCCGACGTGTCCTCGCGGATCTTCGGCACCCCACACGACGTCGACGTCGGCGCGCTGTGTCGCGCCTACCACGTCGAGAGCCGGCAGATCGAGGTCGACGAGCTCGACGCCGCCCTCGACGAGCCGGGCGCGGGCCTGCGGGTGCTGGAGGTCAAGGCCGACCGGTCGTCGCTGCGGCAGCTGCACGCCGCCATCAAGGCGGCCCTGTGACGTTGTGCGCACAGTGAAATCCCCGAAGGCGTTGCTGCGCATCCTGATTCACGGCCGCAGCGATGAGGCACCGAAAACCCGCGCCAGGGTCGTGCTGCGGTGGGCGCGAATCGGGGTGCTGATCCTGGCGGGCCTCGTCACGCTGCAGTCGCTGCTGCTGGTGGCCGGCGCCTGGCGCGACGACCTGGCGATCCAGCACCACATGGGGGTGGCGCAGGCCGAGGTGCTCAGCGCCGGGCCGCGGCGCTCCACCATCGAGTTCGTCACCCCCGATCGGGTCACCTATCGGCCCGAGCTCGGCGTGTTGTATCCGTCCGCGCTGTCGACGGGCATGCGCATTTACGTCGAGTACAACAAGAACGACCCGAACCTGGTTCGGGTGCAGCACCGCAACGCCGGGCTGGCGATAGTCCCCGCGGGATCGATCGCGGTGGTGGGCTGGCTGGTTGCGGCGGTCGCGCTGGTGGGTCTGGCGCTGGCCGACCGGTGGCTGGACCGCCGCGACCAGGTGTCTCCGATACCGGCGTCACAGGCGTCCTAAGCCTTCCGACCAGCAGATTTCGCGCGACGTATGCCCGTAGGCAACCTTGCCGACAGGCGGCGCTGACACTGTGGTGTTGTGCGCGTAGCGATCGTCGCCGAATCCTTCCTCCCCAATGTCAACGGTGTCAGCAACTCCGTGCTGCGCGTGCTGGAGCACCTGCGCAGGACGGGCCACGAAGCCCTGGTGATCGCCCCGGACAACCCGCCCGGGGAGCCCCGCGCGGCCCGAATTCACGACGGCATCCGCGTCCACCGGGTGCCCTCGCGCATGTTCCCCAAGGTGACCACGCTGCCGCTCGGCGTGCCCATGCCGCGCATGGTGAGCGTGCTGCGTGGATTCGATCCGCACGTGGTGCACCTGGCGTCGCCTGCCCTGCTCGGTTACGGGGGCCTGCGAGCGGCCCGCCGGCTCGGGGTCCCGACGGTCGCGGTGTACCAGACCGACGTACCGGGTTTCGCGGCGAGCTATGGCATTCCGATGACCACGCGCGCCGCGTGGGCGTGGTTTCGCCACCTGCACGGCCTTGCCGACCGGACGCTGGCGCCGTCCAGCGTGACGCTCGAAACGCTTGTCGCGCAGGGATTCCCCAGAGTGCACCGATGGGCGCGCGGCGTCGACGTGCTGCGCTACGCCCCGTCGGCGCGCAGCGACGCGCTGCGGCGGCGGTGGTCGCCGGCGGGTAAGCCGATCGTCGGATTCGTCGGCCGGCTCGCGCCGGAGAAACATGTCGAGCGGTTGACCGCGCTGGCGGCCGGTGACGCCGTGCAGGTGGTCATCGTCGGCGACGGGGTCGACCAGAAGAAGCTCCAGTCGGCAATGCCCAGAGCGGTTTTCACCGGTGCGCTGTACGGCGATGAGCTCGCCGCGGCGTACGCCAGCATGGACGTCTTCGTGCATACCGGCGAGCACGAGACGTTCTGCCAAGTCGTGCAGGAAGCGCTGGCGTCGGGGCTGCCGGTGATCGCCCCCGACGCCGGCGGCCCGCGTGATCTCATCGCGCCGTGCCGCACCGGGCTGCTGTTGCCCGTCGAGGAATTCGAAGCGCGGTTGCCCGCCGCCGTCGGGCACCTCGTCGAGGAGCGCCATCGCTACGCCCCGGCCGCGCGGCGCAGCGTGCTCGGTCGCAGCTGGCCCGTCATCTGCGACGAACTGCTCGGCCACTACGAGGCGGTGCTGTCGCCCGCCTCGCGAGCGCGGGTGTCCCGGCGGCGGTACGCGCAAGGGGAGTGACGACGTCGGCTACGCCTCGTCGATCGGTGTCCTCGTCGTGTCGCTGAGGAACCTCGACAAGAGCCGATCGAACTGCCGGAGAACATCACCTTGTCGCGGTTGCCCGGTGCCGATGATCTGGCCTGGTGATCACGCGGAGTCGGTGTTTT
The DNA here is from genome assembly GCA_963824505.1 of uncultured Actinomycetota bacterium. Lineage (GTDB taxonomy): Bacteria > Actinomycetota > Actinomycetes > Mycobacteriales > Mycobacteriaceae > Mycobacterium. The sequence goes on along the minus strand of CAWGPS010000003.1, from coordinate 52,796 downwards.
CTGCCTCCGGTCCAGTGCTTCGAGTGCTGGAACCGCAAGACAGGTAGTGGTCTACGCATGTGGTGCATGGCCCTGGCACCAAGACTTTGTCGCGAGGGTACTTCACCAACGACCGCGGGGAGACCGCCGTGACCATCGCGATTGACCGACCCAGCAGCCCGAGTGTCTTTGATGCCGGCCTACCGGAGATCGATTATGAGCATTGCCAGAGTCCCGACGAGGCCCACCACATCATCCGCGCGGCGCGACAGCAGGCGCCGATCGCGATTGGGCCGCACGGACCGGAACTCCTGACGTATGACGTGGTGCGGTCTGTGCTGCGTGATCCACGATTGCGCGTGCCGCAAGGTATGTTCCTTGCCTCCCAAGGCATCACCAGCGGCCCGCTATGGGAGCGGGTCGCGACGAATCTGATCAGTCTTGATGGTGCAGCACATCACCGGCTGCGCCGACTGGTGTCCAAAGCCTTCACACCCCGAGCCACCGCACGGCTGCGCACGACGATCGTCGACGTGATCACCGAACTGGTTGACCGCCACACCACCGCGGGGCGCTGCGAGGTGGTCACCGACATCGCCCGCCAATACCCGATCCCGATCATCTGCGCGCTGCTCGGCGCACCGGCGGAGGACTGGGCCCTGTTCTCCGACTGGACCGACGACATTTTCAAGGTCTTCAGCTGGGACGTCGCCGCCCACGAGCGGGCCATCCTGGTTGCGTGGGAGGAGCTCGACGCCTACATCGATGAGATGGTCGCCCACCGGCGCCACACGCTGACCGACGACCTCATTTCCGAGCTGATCCGCGCCGAGGACGACGGCGATCGGCTCAGCGCCGACGAGCTGCGGATGCTGGCAGCCGGCCTGCTGATCGCCGGCACCGACACCACGCGAAACCAGCTGGCCGCCTCGGTGCACGTGCTGTGCGACCATCCCGACCAGTGGGCGCTGCTGGCTCAGCATCCCGAGCTCGCGACGAATGCGGTCGAGGAGACGATGCGCCATTCGCCGATCGCGTTCGGCACGCTCCGCACGGCCATCGAGGACGTCGAAATCGCCGGCGTCATGATCCCGGCCGGCACACTGGTCGTCGCCCACACGGCGGCGGCCAACCGCGATCCCGCCGTCTACGACGATCCCGATCGCCTCGACATCACCCGCGACGGCGCCCCGGCGATGCAGACTTTCGGCGCCGGCATGCACTACTGCCTCGGCGCGAATCTCGCCAGGCTGGAGCTCGCCGAAGCCCTGACGGTCATGGCACAGCGCATGCCCAACGCCCGCCGCACCGGCCCCGCCCCATGGAAACCGCTCACCGCGCTGACCGGACCGATCACGCTGCCGATCGAATTCGACACCGGGCACTAAGCCGAGACATCACGTAGGCGTGGCGTGCTGCGTCTTGAACGAGCTGCACCCGCGTAGGAAGTGTTGCCGAGCACTGGAATTGGCGACTACGCCGTCTCTTTCGGTGCACACCAAGGTGGTCTTGCCATATGGTCCCGCTGATGGTGTCGTGGGCTTGGTGACGGGCAGCGAGGCGGCGGCCGCCGGAGTTGCGCGGACCAGGTCGATCGGCTACGGCTGTTTCCATTGTTGTGTTCGGAACCCGTGGGGATCAGACGCCGACGATGGCCAGGAGGTGTTCGAGCCCTCGGAAGTCATCGACGTTGCGCGTGTAGAGCGGGAGGTTGGCGGCCACGGCAGTGGCGGCGATCAACAGATCGACGGCTCGGGGGCCGCGTGCCTTGCGCCCTGTCGCGACGATAGCGGCGTAGATGCGTCCATAGGCCCTGGCCGAGTCGCTATCGAAGGGCAGTGGATCGAAGCTGGCCTCGGCTCGTTGTAGGCGATCTTGGCGTCGTGCTCGCTCGCCGGCATCGGCTGTCGCGTGAGGGCCGGCGGCGAGCTCAGCCATAGTAAGGGCGCTGATGGCAAGTTCTTTTGGGAGCTGCTCGGCGTCGATGTGATCCAGATCGATCACCACTGAGGTGTCAATGAGCCCCTGCGATGGACGACTAGCCTTAGCCACGAGGTGCGATCTCCTGGCTGGCGGCCCGATCGAGATCTGCTCGGAACCGGTCTAACCCCACCCGCGGAGCGCCCCTGAACGCGGCGATCGCCGCCTCGGCGCTGATGAATCGATGCCGGCGCACCGGGGAAAGCTCGCCGACCGGGATTCCATTCCTGGTCACGACGAACGACTCGCCTTGATCAAGCTGGCGCATGATGCTCGCCGCTGTTATTGCGCAGCTCGCGCTGGGTGATCTGTTTGGCCACACCCAGATCGTAGCACGCGTGCTACGCGGTTCCTCCACGGTGCCAGAGGCAGAACACGGCGATCCGCTGGCCGCACTCGGATACATCACTGTGGCGATCCGCAATTAGCACGGCTCGGCCAACACCACCATGATTGGATTGGCACCCACCTCGCGGTGCTCGCGGCGTTTTCAGACCGGCTCAGACGCCACGAATCAGCCGCCACCATAGCCGGTTTCGAGTTCAATTCCCTTACTGCAGCGGTGCTCCCTGAGTTCAAGACTGCGATCGCCCACGTACGCGATGTCCTCGGCGACCAGACCTACGAAGCGTTCGCCCGCGAGGGTGCGACGATGACCACCACTGCGATGGTGACGTACGAATACCACCAAATCGAGCAGGCCCGAGCGCAACTGAGCGCGGTCTCGAAATAGACGAGATACGAGAGTGCGCAGACAAAGCGGCCTACCGCGACTACCGGGACCGCTACCGTGCCATGGCGACATCGTTGGGTTTCGAGGGGCACATGAAGTGGGCCCAGGAGATGCCGTGATGGATGCTGCCCGTCGGGGCACCGTCTCGAAATCGGCGAAATACGAGGCTCTAAAAAACTCCGTGCGGGAATAACAGTGAACTCCGAGAGCCCGGCGTGGAAGTGTCCAACGGCGTATTCTCTTCAGAACCTGGTAACCGTCGGGGGCCGATCGGCGGAGGGTCGGATGACGACGATAGCGGCGTGCCGGACGTGCGGCACCACGCCCCTAGCGGACGCCCGGTTTTGTCACGGCTGCGGTTCACCAGTCCAAGACGGCGATACTCGCGCGGAGTACAAGCAGGTGACGGTGCTATTCGCCGATGTTGTTCATTCGATGGACATCGCGGCGTCCGTCGGTGCGGAACGGCTCCGCGAGATCATGACCGACCTGGTCGACCGCTGCGGGGCGGTGGTCAAGCGGTACGGCGGCACGGTCGACAAGTTCACGGGCGACGGGATCATGGCGGTGTTCGGCGCGCCGGTGGCGTTGGAGGACCACGCTATTCGTGCCAGTCTGGCGGCGTTGGGGGTGCAAGAGGAGGCGAAGCGGCTCGCCGTCGACATCCGCGACCGCGACGGCGTGGGCCTCCAGTTGCGGGTAGGACTGAACTCGGGCCAGGTGATCGCCGGGGAAATCGGTTTGGGGCCGTTCGGCTACACCGCCGTCGGTGAGCCGGTCGGCATGGCGCAACGGATGGAATCGGTGGCCCCGCCGGGTGGGGTGATGCTCAGCGCGTCAACAGCACGGCTGCTCGATAGCGCTGCCAGTCTGGGCGAATCCGAGCTGGTGCGGATCAAGGGTGCCGATGAGCCGGTCGCGGCCTATCGGCTGTTGGGCATCGGGGAAGGGCATCGCGCGGTCGGACGTGGTGAGTCGAGCCTGGTGGGTCGGCGGTGGGAGCTGTCCACCGTCGAGGGATTGCTGGACCGCGCAGTCGACGGCCACGGCGGTGTGATCGGCGTGGTGGGGGCACCCGGCATCGGTAAGAGCCGTCTGGTGCGCGAGGCGGTGGCGATAGCTCGTCGCCGAAACGTGGAGGTGTTCACCACTTTCTGCGAATCGCACGCCGCTGACGTGTCGTTTCGTGTCGTGGCCCGGCTGCTGCGCGCGGCCATCGGGGTCTCGGGTCTTGACGCGGAGGCGGCCCGCGCACAACTCCGTGCCCGGGTCCGCGACGCAGACCCCGAGGACCTGGCGCTCTTCGATGACCTGCTGGGCATCGCCGATCCCGAGTTCTCCCTGCCCAAGATCGATCCCGATGCGCGGCGGCGGCGGCTGACCGCCCTCATCAATGCCGCATCACTGGCCCGAAAAGCTCCCGCGCTCTACGTCATCGAGGACGCGCACTGGATCGATGCGGCCAGCGAGTCGATGCTGGCCGAGTTCCTCACGGTGATCTGGCAGACGCACTCGCTGGTGCTGATCAGCTACCGCCCCGAATATCGGGGCGCGTTGAGCCGGGTGCCCGGTGCGCAGACGGATTGCCCTTGCACCGCTGAGTGATTCGGAGTCCGCAGCACTGGTCACCGAGCTGCTGGGCGACGATCCGTCAGTGGCCGAGATCGGCCGGATGATCAGCGCACGCGCGGCCGGTAACCCGTTCTTCGCCGAAGAGATCACCCGGGAACTCGCCGAACGCGGTGTGCTTGTCGGCGAGCGCGCCAACTACTCCTGCCGCACCGATGTCGCCGAGGTGGTCGTACCGGCGACGCTGCAGGCCGCCATCGCCGCCCGCATCGACCGGCTACCGCCGGCGGCCAAACGCACCCTTGCCGCCGCGGCGGTCATCGGTTCCCGCTTCAACTGCGACCTGCTGGCCAGCCTGGGCATCGAAGCCTGCGTCGAGGAACTGATCGCCGCCGAGATGATCGACCAGGTGCGGTTCACCCCGGTCGCCGAATATGCGTTTCACCATCCGCTGATTCGGACCGTGGCCTACGAAGCACAACTGAAATCCGATCGCGCCGAGTCGCACCGGCGGCTGGCCGTCGCGATCGAAGCCGGCGCGCCGCAATCGGCCGACCAGAACGCCGCGCTGATCGCCGAACATCTCCAATCCGCCGGTGACCTGCGCGCCGCCCACGGCTGGCACATGCGCGCCGCGAAGTGGGCGACCAACCGCGACATCGCCGCGGCGCGCCTGAGTTGGGGCCGCGCCCAGACGATCGCCGACGCATTGCCGGCCGAAGAGCCGGACCGGGCAGCCATGCGCATCGCCCCGCGGATGATGTTGTGCGCGACCGCCTGGCGGGTCCACGAACATGTGGCCGGCGCCCGTTTCGAGGAAATGCGGGAGTTGTGCAGCGCCGCGGGGGACAAGGCGTCACTGGCCATCGCCATGGCGGGGCTGGGGCACGATTACCTCTATCAGGGCCGGACCCCCGAGGCCTCGCAGCTGGCATCCGAAGCCTGGACCCTCATCGAATCGCTCGACATTCCGGCCCTGACGGTGGGGCTGTCACCCTTGCCGATCCGCGCCAAGATCGCGAACTCCGAGTGGCATGAGGTGCTGCGGTGGTCGCAACGGGTCATCGATCTGGCCGACGGTGACCCGTCCCAAGGAAACTTCATCATCGGGTGCCCGCTGGCGGTCGCCTTCGCGACACGGGGCATCGCCCGTTGTTCGCTGGGCCTTCCCGGCTGGCGCGACGACCAGCGGCACGGCCTGGCCATGGCGCGCAGCGCCGACCCGATGTCCTACAACGGCGCCATCGCCTACGTCTACTTCCCAGGGGTGCTGAGTGGCATGCTCACACCCGACGATTCCGCGATGGGCGAGATCGAGGATGCCGTGCTGATCGCCGAAAGGTCCGGTGACGACGTGGCATTGGCCTTCGCATGGCTGACGCTCAGCGTTGCGCTGGTACACCGCCACACGGCCGCGGAACGTGACCGCGGTCGGGAGCTGCTGGGCAAGGTCGTCGAGGTCTACAAAAGCCGCGGACAAAACGTTGGCCTGTTACCGGTCATCAACATGTGCCTGGCGCGGGAGAAGGTTCGGCGGGGCGATCGCGACGAGGCCATACCGCTCCTGCGCGCCGCCGCCGACGATTTGTTCCGCGACGGGCGGCTGCAGCCGTACGGCGCGGTAGCGACCGGCGTTCTGGTGGAGACACTGCTCGATCGCGGGGCCGACGGTGACCCGGCCGAAGCCGCGGCAGCCGTCGAGCGGTTAGCGGCCGCGCCGGCCGACGAGGGTGCGGTGACGCGCGAGATCTGGCTGCTGCGACTCCGCGCCGATCTGGAACGGGCCCGCGGTGACGAGGCAGGCTATCGCGAATACCGGGATCGCTATCGCCAGATGGCGGAGACGCTTGGCTTCGAGGGCCATATCGAGTGGGCCAAGGAGATGACCTGACAGCGATCGGTCGGAGGCGTGGCCACCTTGTCTCGAAATAGACAAGATGCGAGGCTCTCAAAACTCTGTGTCGGAATCACCGTGAACGCCGACGGCCCCTCGTGGAAGTGTCCAACGCCTATCCTTAGAGACCCTGGAAAGCTGGGGCCCGGGATCGGCGGAGGGTCGGATGACGGCCATGCAGCGTGCCGGACGTGTGGCACCGAGCCTCTGGAGCACGCGCGGTTTTGTCACGGCTGCGGCTCGCCGTCCACAGACGGCGATACCCGCGCGGAGTACAAGCAGGTGACGGTGCTGTTCGCCGATGTGGTGCATTCGATGGACATCGCCGCGGCCGTCGGGGCGGAGCGGCTGCGCGAGATCATGGCCGAGCTCGTCGATCGCGCGACGGCGGTGGTGCAGCGGTACGGCGGCACGGTGGACAAGTTCACCGGCGACGGCATCATGGCGGTGTTCGGCGCGCCGGTGCGTTGGAGGACCACGCTGTCCGCGCCTGTCGTGGCGGCGCTGGGCATTCAAGAGAGACCGTCCGGCTGGCCGCTGAGGTCAAACGACCGCGACGGCGTGGACCTGCGTTGCGTGTCGGGCTGAACTCCGGTCAGGTCATCGCCGGCGAAATCGGCTCAACGGTCGTTCGGCTACACCGCCGATCGGTGAGCAAGTGGGTATGGCGCAACGGATGGAGTCGGTCGCTCCGCCCGGCGGAGTGATGGTGAGTGCGTCGACTGCGCGGCTCGTCGAAGACGCGGCCGCGCTCGGTGCGAGCCGAGCTGGTCCACATCAAAGGCACCGATCGAGCCGGTGCCCGCCCAACGGCTGCTGAGCATGTCGGAACGAGCGTCGCCGCTGTCGGCCGTGCTGAGTCGAAGCTGGTGGGTCGCCGGTGGGAGATGTCCGCCGTCGAGGGCTTGTTGGACCGCGCAATCGGTGGACATGGCTCTGTGGTCGAGCGTGGTGGGCGCACCCGGCATCGGCAAGAGCCGTCTGGTGCGCGAGGTCGCCGCGATGGCCAGCGCGCCGGGATGTGGAGGTGTTCAGCGCCTTCTGCGAGTCACACACCAGCCAGGTCCCTTTTCATGCGTGGCGCGACTGCTGCGGCGGCCACCGGCGTCGAGGGTCTTGACGGCGCAGGCGGCCCGCGCCCGAGTGCGCGACCAAGATTCCAGACGCCGACCCCGAGGACGCGCTGCTGCTCGATGACCTGCTCGGCATCGCCGATCCCGAGCACTGCCCTGCCCGCAGATCGATCCCGATGCGCGTCGGCGGCGGTTGACCGCGCTGGTCAACGCCGCCTCACTGGCCCGCGACAGCCCGGCGGTCTACGTCATCGAGGACGCCCACTGGATCGATGAGGTCAGCGAGTCGATGCTGGCCGATTTCCTCACGGTGATCCCGCAGACGCCCTCGCTGGTGCTGATCACCTACCGACCCGAATATCGCGGCGCGTTGACCCGAGTGGCCGGTGCGCACACCGATAGCCCTTACGCCGCTGAGTGATTCGGAAACCGCAGCACTGGTCGCCGATCTCCTCGGCCCCGATCCGTCGGTTGACGCACTGGGCCAGACGATCGCCGAGCGGCCGCCGGTAATCCGTTCTTCGCCGAGGAGATGGTGCGCGAACTGGCCGAGCGCGGTGTGCTGCGGGGCGAGCCTCGGCGCCTACATGTCGGCGGCGGATGTTAGCGAGGTGAGCGTGCCTGCCACGTTGCAGGCGACCATCGCTGCGCGCATCGACCGGCTCGATCCGACAGCCAAGCGCACGCTCGAGCGCAGCGGCGGTCATCGGCTCGCGGTTCGGCCTCGACCTGCTGACGGTGCTGGGTGTCGAACCCGTCGTCGACGAACTGGTGGCGGCCCAGCTCATCGATCAGGTCAGGTTCACCCGACAACCGGAGTATGCGTTCCACCATCCGCTGATTCATTCGGTGGCCTACGAAGCACAGCTCAAATCGGATCGCTCCGATTTGCACCGACGGGTGGCCGCCGCGATCGAAGCCCGCGAGCCGGCAATCGGCCGACGAGAACGCAGCGTTGATCGCCGAACATCTGGAGGCCGCCGGTGATCTGCACGCCGCCTACGGCTGGCACATGCGCGCCGCAACCTGGGCGACCAACCGCGACATCACCGCGGCGCGACTGAGTTGGGAGCGAGCGCCAGAGATCGCCGACGCGCTACCCGCCGACGACCCGCACCGGGCGGCCATGCGCATCGCCCCGCGCACCATGTTGTGCGGGACCGCCTGGCGAGTGCATGCAACGTGTGGCCGGTGACCGCTTCGATGAATTGCGGGAGTTGTGCAGCGCCGCCGGGGACAAGGCGTCACTGGCCATCGCGCATGGCAGGGCTGGTGGTTCGCTTACGCGCTATCAGGACCGGGTGCGCGAGGCGTCGCAGCTGGCATCGGAAGCCTGGGCCCTCGCCGAGTCGGTCGGAGATGCGACCTTGACGGTGGGGCTGTCCTTCCCGGTCGATCTACGCCGAGATCGAGAGTGCCGAGTGGTGTGACGTGCTGCGGTGGTCACAGACCGTTCATCGACCTGGCCGACGGTGACCCGTCCAAAGGCAACTTCCTCATCGGGTCTCCGTTAGCGCTCGCCTTCGCGTCGCGCGGCATCGCCCGTTGTTTCGCTGGGTCGTCCCGGATGGCGCGACGACCAGCGGCACGGCCTGGCCATGGCGCGCAGCGCCGACCCCGCTGTCCTACACCGGCGCCATCGCCTACGTCTACTTCCCGGGGATGCCGTTGTGGCATGCTCAGGCCCGACGATCGCGCGCTGCACGAGATCGAGGATGCCGTGCGGATCGCCGAACGATCCAGTGACGACGTCGCGTTGGCCTTCGCCTGAGCTGACGCTCAGCCTTGCGCTGGTGCATCGCCACACGGCCGCGGAACGTGACCGCGGACAGCAGCTGCTGGGCCGAGGTCGTCGAAGTGTCTCCTAGAGCCGCGGACAAAACTTGTGCCTGTTACCGATCATCAACATGTACCTGGCGCGTGAGAAGGCCCGGCGGTGGCGATCGCGACGAGGCCATACCGCTCCTGCGCGCCGCCGCCGACCATCTGTTCCGCGACGGACGGCTGCAGCCGTGGGGCGTTCCGGCGACCGGCGTTCTGGTGGAGACACTGCTCGATCGCGGGGCCGACGGTGACCTGGCCGAAGCCGAGGCAGCCATCGAGCGGTTAGCGGCCGCGCCAGCCGACGAGGGTTCTGGTGACGCGCGAGATCTGGCTGCTGCGACTCCGCGCCGATGCTGGAACGGGCCCGCGGTGACGAGGCAGCGCTATCGCGAATACCGGGATCGCTATCGCGAGATGGCGGAAACGCTTGGCTTCGAGGGCCATGTTGACTGGGCCGGGGCAATGCCGTGACGGCCCACACCGAGGTCGCCAATCTCAGCTCGCGGTAGCGTCGACGTCGTGAGTCGCGCGGCGTTGGACAAGGATCCCCGGGATGTGGCGTCGATGTTCGACGGCGTGGCCCGCCGGTACGACCTGACCAACACCGTGCTGTCGCTCGGTCAGGACCGCTACTGGCGGCGGGCCACCCGTTCCGCACTGGTTATCGGGCCCGGCCAGAAGGTGCTGGACCTGGCCGCCGGCACGGCGGTTTCCACCGTCGAGCTGGCCAAGTCCGGGGCGTGGTGCGTGGCGGCCGATTTCTCGGTCGGGATGTTGGCGGCCGGGGCGGCGCGCACGGTCCCGAAGGTCGCCGGCGACGCCACCAGGCTGCCGTTCGCCGACGGCGTCTTCGACGCGGTCACCGTCAGCTTCGGGTTGCGCAACGTCGTCGACACGCAGGCGGCGCTGCGCGAGATGCTCCGGGTCACCCGGCCGGGCGGGCGATTGGTGGTGTGCGAGTTCTCCACCCCCACCAACGCGATGTTCGCCACGGTCTACAAGGAATATCTGATGCGGGCGCTGCCGCGGGTGGCGCGGGCGGTGTCCAGCAACCCGGACGCCTACGTGTACCTCGCGGAGTCCATCCGGGCCTGGCCCGAGCAGTCCACGCTCGCACGCCAGATCGCGCAGGCCGGTTGGGAAGCGGTGCGCTGGCGGAACCTGACCGGCGGCATCGTCGCCCTACACGCGGGATACCGGTCGCCAGGCTGACCCGATGACCCGCGGCTTAGTGACCCGCGCTCTGAATGAAGCCGGCCTGGTTGGGGCAGTAGTGGTCGATCGAGGCGCCCAGGAACTGGAATGCCTGGCCCTCGGTGGTGCCCCGCGGCAGGTTGCGCTGGATGAAGGTGGCCGACTTGTACGGGTCGCCGTCCACACCTCGGCCGATCCGGTCACAGCTGATCTTGGCGAGCCATGCCAGCTGGTCCTGCGGGCCGAACACGCCGAACGTGTTGACGGTGTTCTTGAAGACGTAGTCGTAGTCGTCGGCCTGCGCCGACACGGCCAGCGAGATTGCCGCAGCCGCCAGCGCGACGCCGATAGTGGCCAGCTTCGTTCCCTTCATTAGCCGGACTATACACCTCGGTATTCCGCGTTGGTGGCCCTATCAGCCAAGATGGGCGGACAACAGCCAGGCGCCGACGGACTTGAGGCCGTTGGGCTCGTCGCGTGCCTCGAAGGGCCCCGGCAAGCCGTCGACTCCGTCCGGCAGCTTGGCGTGGATCCGGGCCGGCCGGATGTCGTCGACCACCCAGTACTCGGATACCGCCTCGCGCAGTTCCTCGGCGGTGACGGCGTTGACCGGCCCCTCGGGCACCGCGGCCTTGTCGAAGACCAGCACGTAGTAGGAGGCGCCGGGCGCCGCGGCGCGCACGATCGACCGCTGGTAGCCCGCGCGCAGCTCGACGGGCATCGAGTGGAACAACGTCGAATCGACGATGGTGCCGAAGCGGCCCGCCGACCCGGCTGGGTACGCGCGGAAGTCCGTGATGTCGGCGACCTCGAAGGTGGCGTTGGTCAGGCCGCGTCGTTCGGCCTCGCGGCGCGCCAACTCGATGGCTGTGGGGGAGGCGTCCAGGCCCACCGTGGTGTGTCCCCGCTCGGCGAGCGCCAGGGAGATCGCGCCTTCACCGCATCCCGCGTCGAGGACGTCGCCGCGAAACTTGCCCTGCTCGATCAGGGCGGCCAGCTCGGGTTGCGGGGCGCCGATGCTCCAGGGCGGCCGCACACCCTCGCCAAGCGGGGATTCACCGCGATATACCGATTCGAATTGAAAGTCCATCGATTGAGTCATACCCCATGTATATCAACCACTCTGATATATGTCAACCAGACTGATACAGTGCGCGTGGGCAGCCGCCGTCGGCGGAGAAGGCGGCTCAGCTGAACGGAAACCGGCGATCGATGAGCCGCGACAACCGTCCGCCGGCTCGCCAGGCCCGCGCGACCCAGTCGGCGTCGTCGTCGATGACCAGGTTGGCCATCACCCGGACGGCGATCGTCATCAGCGTCGTGGAGCGCATCGCGATCGGCCCGGTCGCGGGCAGGAAACGCTGGTACGTCAGCAACAGCGCCAGCCGCCTGGCGACCGAGAACCCGCGGGCATAGTGCTGCTGCAGCACCGACGGCCATACGCGCGACAGGTCATGCGATAGGGCACAGCACTCCAGCAACTCGGCGGCCAGCCGGCCGGTTTCCAGCCCGTAGTCGATGCCCTCACCGTTCAGCGGGTTCACGCACGCCGCGGCGTCGCCGATCAGCATCCAGTTGGGACCCGCCACGCCGGACACCGCGCCGCCCATCGGCAGCAGCGCCGACGACACCGCCCGCGGCTGGTCGACGAAACCCCACTCGTCGCGGCGCAGGTCGGCGTAATACGAGATCAACGGCCGCAGCGCCAGGTCCGCCGGCCGCTTCGACGTCGACAGCGCTCCCACGCCGATGTTCACCTCGCCGTTGCCCAGCGGGAAGATCCACCCGTAGCCCGGCAGGACGGCACCGTCGGGGGAGCGCAGTTCCAGGTGCGACGTCAGCCAGGGATCGTCGGAGCGCGGAGTCGCCAGATACCCGCGGGCGGCCACCCCGTACACCGTCTCCTGATGCCAGCGCCGGCCCAGCTTGCGGCCCAGCGACGACCGGGCGCCGTCGGCCACGATCAGCCGCCGGCAGCCCACCTCGGTGCCGTCGGCCAGCGTCAGCGACACCACCCGGCGCGACGAGTCGTGATGGACCGCGACGGCCTTGGTTCCGAGCAGCATCCGCGCCCCGGATTCCTCGGCGCATCTGCGGATCCGGTCGTCCAGCTCGAGGCGGGCCACCGCGCTGCCGGTGGACGGAAACGAAGGACCGGGCCAGTCGACCTGAACCTCGCCGCCGAACCCGCTCATCCGCAGGCCCCGGTGCCGGATCCGGGTGTCCAGCCAGCCGCCCAGCCCCAGTCGCTCCAACTCGGCGACCGCCCGCGGCGTCAGCCCGTCCCCGCACGGCTTGTCCCGGGGAAAGCCGGCCGAGTCGATGACCAGGACGTCGCGGCCCGCCCGCGCGGCCCAGGCGGCCGCCGCCGAACCCGCAGGTCCCGCGCCGACGACCACCACTTCGGCCTCCTGGCGGGCTTTGTTCTCCACGCTCACCAGTATGTTGGTCGGGTGAGTACTCCGGCGACGGTGGTAGCGGGCGTCGACTTTGGTGACGCCGCGTTCGCCGAGGCCGTGCGCGCGGGCGTGGGGCGCATCGAGCAGTTGATGGACACCGAGCTGCGCAGCGCGGACGACGTGATGACCGAGTCCCTGACGCATCTGTTCATGGCCGGCGGGAAGCGGTTCCGGCCGCTGTTCACCGTCCTGTCGGCGCAGATCGGGCCACGCCCGGACGCCACCGAGGTGACCATCGCCGGTGCCGTCATCGAGCTGGTGCACCTGGCCACGCTGTACCACGACGACGTCATGGACGAAGCGGAGGTCCGCCGCGGCACGCCGACCGCCAACGTCCGCTGGGGCAACAACGTCGCCATCTTGGCCGGCGACTACCTGTTCGCGACCGCGTCGCGGCTGGTCTCCCGGCTCGGGCCGGACGCCGTGCGGCTGATCGCCGAGACGTTCGCGCAGCTGGTGACCGGGCAGATGCGGGAGACCCGCGGCCTGGCCGGAGCGGCCGACGGCGTCGACCCCGTCGAGCACTACCTGAAGGTGGTGTACGAGAAGACGGCCTGCCTGATCAACGCGGCCGGCCGGTTCGGCGCCATGTTCTCGGGCTGCGACCCCGATCAGGTGGAGCGGCTGAGCCGCCTGGGCGGCATCGTCGGCACCGCGTTCCAGATCGCCGACGACATCATCGACATCGACAGCGACTCCCAAGATTCGGGCAAGCTTCCGGGCACCGATGTGCGTGAGGGGGTGCGCACGCTCCCGATGCTCTACGCCCTGCGCGAACCTGGTCCCGAGGCGGCGCGGCTGCGCGAGCTGCTGGTCGGACCCATCGACGACGACGACGTCGTGGCCGAGGCTTTGGCGTTGCTGCGGGCGTCGCCGGGCATGGCCAAGGCCAAGCACTTCCTGGCGGAATACGCGGAACAGGCGCGCCGGGAGCTGGCGCTGCTGCCCGACATCCCCGGTCGTTATGCGCTGCAGACGCTGGTCGACTACACCGTCAAGCGGCACGGCTAGCGAGTCGAGGAACCTCAACCGGCGTTCCAGGCGTTCAACGAGCAGTACCGATCTCGTCGTAGGAGGACACCCGATGACCTGGCATCCCCATGCCAACAGGTTCAAGACCTTCGCCCTGTTGGTCGGCATGTCCGTGTTGATCGTGTTCGTGGGCTCGCTGTTCGGCAGGACGGCGATGTGGTTGGCGGTGCTGTTCGCCGTCGGCATGAACGCCTACACCTACTTCAACAGCGACAAGCTGGCGCTGCGGGCGATGCACGCCCAGCCGGTCTCCGAGCTCCAGGCGCCGGCGATGTACCGGATCGTCCGCGAGCTGGCCACCGCCGCACACCAGCCGATGCCGAGGCTCTTCATCAGCGACACCAACGCGCCCAACGCCTTCGCCACCGGCCGCAACCCCCGCAACGCCGCGGTGTGCTGCACCACCGGCATCCTGCAGATGCTCAACGAGCGCGAGCTGCGCGCCGTGCTGGGGCACGAGCTTTCCCACGTCTATAACCGCGACATCCTGATCTCCTGCGTTGCCGGGGCGATGGCGTCGGTGATCACCGCGCTGGCCAACATGGCGATGTTCGCCGGCATGTTCGGCAACAACCGCGACGGCGAGAACCCCTTTGCGCTGCTGCTGGTTTCGCTGCTGGGTCCGATCGCCGCGACGGTGGTGCGACTGGCGGTCTCGCGCTCGCGCGAATACCAGGCGGACGAGTCGGGCGCCGTGCTGACCGGCGACCCGCTGGCCTTGGCGTCGGCCCTGCGCAAGATCTCCGGCGGGGTTCAGCTGGCTCCGCTGCCGCCGGAGCCACAGTTGGCGAGCCAGGCGCACTTGATGATCGCCAACCCCTTCCGCGCGGGCGAGCGCATGGGTGCGCTGTTTTCGACGCACCCGCCGATCGAGGACCGCATCCGCCGGCTGGAGGAGATGGCGCGCGGCTGAGCTTCGTGCGGCCGGACGGCTCGGTGGGCATGGGTTAGTTCGGAATGCGATGGCGCCGGTGATATCGGACCTGGCGAGCGCCTGGTGGTCCGGAGAGCCGGACGCCCCTGGGAATGGGTGACTTTCGATTGCGATACCGCCCGTGTTATCACTTCGCCCGTGAACCACTACGCCTACCGACTGGAGTGGTCATCGCTCTATGACGAATACATCGGTTCCTGCATAGTGCTGCTTTCATGCGGCGGCAGGCGCCCACCGCCCAACAGGCCATCACCGAAATCCAGGCCGCGGTGGACGAGCACGTCGCGGGCATGCAGAACCTCGGTGAAACACCGCCAACGCCCCTGGCGGAACGCAGCTTTAGCGGTACGTTCGTCGTCCGCACGTCACCGGAGTTGCATGGCCGCCTTGCCCGCGAGGCCGCCGAAGAGCGAGTTTCGATGAACCAGTGGGTGGTACAGAAACTGTCCGGTCGCCGGGCGAGCGAAACCTTCGGACTTTCGGGCTGGGATTGACCTCGGACCGTGAAATCCTGAAGGCCCGACCCGTCAGAACCCCGAGCCGTGCACCTCGTGGCCGGGGACCTCGGCGGCCAGGCCGCGGTAGGCCTGTTCCACGCTCGAACCGTGGTTGATCACCGCGTCGACCTCGCGGGCGATCGGCATGTTCAGCCCGAACTCGTCGGCGAACTCCATGATCACGCTGGCGGCCTTGACACCCTCGGCGACCTGGCTCATCGACGCGATGATCTCGTCGATCGGCTTGCCCGCGCCGAGTTGCTCGCCGACGTGGCGGTTGCGGCTGCGCTGGCTGGTGCAGGTGACGATCAGGTCACCCAGCCCGGCCAGCCCGGGGAACGTGTCGGGGTCGCCGCCCACGGCCACGCCCAGCTTGGTCATCTCGCGCAGCGCGCGGGCGATCACCAGCGCGCGGGTGTTCTCGCCGATGCCGAGCGAATACCCCATCCCGACGGCGATGGCGAAGACGTTCTTGAGCGCCCCGGCCATCTCGACACCCACCACGTCGTCGGTGGTGTAGACGCGGAAACGCCGGGTCCGGAAGAACGCCGACAGTTGCGTCGCCAGGTGCTGGTCGGGCATGGCCAGAACGGCGGCGGCGGCGTAGCCGTCGGCCACCTCGCGGGCGATGTTCGGTCCCGCCAGGATGCCGGCGGGGTGACCGGGCAGCACCTCCTCGATGATCTGCGACATCCGCATGTTGGTGCCCTGCTCGAGCCCCTTGACCAGCGACACCACCGGCACCCAGGGCCGCAGTTCCTTCGCCAGTTCGGTCAGCACGCCCCGGAAGCCGTGTGAGGGCACACCCATGACGACGACGTCGG
Organism: uncultured Actinomycetota bacterium; assembly: GCA_963824505.1. GTDB lineage: Bacteria > Actinomycetota > Actinomycetes > Mycobacteriales > Mycobacteriaceae > Mycobacterium. Next base: position 36,804 of record CAWGPS010000003.1, on the reverse strand, counting down.
CGGATTGGGCCGCCTCGGCGAAGTCGGTGGTGGCGCGCAGCGTGTCGCTGAGAATGACGTCGTTGCCCAGGTAGCGGTGGTTGCGGTGATGGTCGTTGATGTCCGTGGCGGTCTCCTCGGAGCGCACCCACTGCAGCGTCGGTCCCCGGCGCGCACAGATCGACGCCACCGTGGTCCCCCAGGAACCGCCACCGAGAACGACGACGCGCGGTTCGCGCTTCTGAGCTGCCATGGCGATCAGCGTATTGCCGACGCCTGAGATTGAGAAGCAGCCACTTGCACCCGTGTCGGAACCAATGACCCCACGCCAGGGGACTTCTGTCCCTACCCACGCCGCGCGACGTGCCGGATCGTCGAAGAAGGATCCGGCCAGCGAACAGCGAGGAGGGGCTCATGCCCATGCGTGGCGGTTGCGGCCGGGTATTGGCGCTGGTGTCGGCGGCCCTTGCGACGGTGTTGGTTGGACCTCCCGGCATCGCGTCGGCCAATGGCGGCCGTCCGGAGGCCAACCCGGAGGAGCGGGCGGCGGCCATCATCCGGCCGGCCGTGATGTATCTCGCCGGCCAGGGCTACGGCGGGGTCCGGCTGCCCACCGGCGAGGTGCTGTCTCAGTTCGGGCAGGGCACCAACATGCCGTTCATCGCAACGTGGAACTGCACCGCGTTCGTCGTCAATCCCGACGGTTGGGTGGCCACGGCCGGTCACTGCGTAGACCCGGAAAGCGCCAAGTTGTTGATCCTCAAGCGGGCCACCGCCGAGTACATCAGTCAATTCCCGGACGCACCCGAATCGCGCGACCCGGCCACGGCCCTGGAGTGGCTCCGCAAGAACGCGCGCGTGGTGGGCGACAGCCCGGACCGGGGCCCGGAAGTGAGCGTCTCGCTCTTGTACGGGACCGGCACGACATTGGCCGGCAAGCTGCCTGCCAATGTCGTGGACTTCCGGGCCATGGGCAAGGGCGACGTGGCTCTCCTCAAGGTGGACAGGCGCAACCTGCCGTCCTCCGAGCTGGCCACCGACGCCGACGTCAGCGTCGGCACATCGGTTCTGGCGGTGGGATTTCCGGAGAGCACCCAGAACATCACCGGGCCGACGCTGGACCCGACGAACAAGAGCGGGAAGGTCAGCAAGAAGTCGAGCATGGGCCCCGCTCCGGAGTACGAGGTCGATGCCGCGGTCACCGACGGCATGAGCGGCGGACCGACCGTAGCGCTCAACGGCAAGGTGATCGGGGTGAACAGCTTCGGCCCCATCGGCGAATCGCAGCCGTTCAACTTCATTGCGCCCGCGGACGGCCTGGCCGCGATCCTGGCGAGCAAGGGCGTCAAGCCGACGCTCGGACCCGCCGACGTGCTCTATCGCAAAGGGTTGGCCCACTACTATTCCGGCCACTACACCGAGGCGATCGACGAATTCGACCAGACCTTGGCGATGTCGCCGGACTACCCCGGCGTGCTCAATCTCAAGACCAGCGCGGTCAACCTGCGCCAGCAGTACGGTGACGTCACCGCGCTCGGCGGCACAAAACTGCTGTGGTACCTCGTCGGCAGCGTCGGGCTGGTGCTCGCGGCCGGCGCCGGCCTGACCCTCCTGGCGATGCGCAGCCGATGGTATGCGGCGGGCCCGTCGAACGAGTCCGGCTTGCGCCTGGTTTCGGGTGCCTCAGCCGATACCCCGAAACCGGCCCGCGCTCGGGCCGGCATCAAAACCGGTGCCGCCCGGCTGATCGGCCTGGCCCCCGCCCCCCCGGCGGCGCCGGTGGAACCGCATTACTGCTCCAGCTGCGGTGCCGCGCATCACCCCGACGAAATCTTCTGCCCCGCCTGCGGCAAACGGGTCGCGCCCGGTGAACCGGCGATGGGCGCCAACGACACGCCCTGACACTTACCCCGCTATGGGAGAGCGGGTGTCGACCCGGCCGAACACCATCGCCTCCTCGATTCGGTCGAACCGGTAGTCGAGGGCATCGGCGAGGTAGTTCTGCCGAACGTTCCACGGGCGCTTGGTGCCGGACTTGGGCAGCGCGTGCAGCGCCCGCAGCACGTAGCCGGCGTTGATGTCCCAGGCCGGCTTCTCGGCCATCGGCCCGTCCAGGTGCGGGTAGGCGCGGGTATAGCCGTGAGCGGCCATGTGCGCCAGCAGCTTCGCCGTTGCGCGAGCGGTGATGTCGGCGCGCAACGTCCACGAGGCATTCGTGTAGCCCACACACCAGAACAGGTTAGGCACGTCTTCGAGCATGTGCGCCTTGTAGACGAAACGCTGGGTGGGATCGATCTTTTCGCCGTCCATGCTGATCGCGGTCCCGCCGAGCGCCTGCAGTCGCAGGCCCGTGGCGGTGACGACGACGTCGGCGTCGAGATGGCCGCCGGACTCGAGCGCGATGCCGGTGGCGTCGAAATGGTCGATGTGATCGGTGACGACGTCGGCGCGGCCGGCCCTGATGGCGTTGTACAGGTCGGCGTCCGGGATGAGGCACATCCGCTGATCCCACGGGTCGTAGCGCGGTTTGAAGTGGACGTCGACGGCGTACCCGGCGGGCAGCTTCCTGATCGCCTTCCGCCGCAGCAGCGACCTGATCAGACCCGGCGCCTTGCGGGAGAAGAAGAAGAACACCGCCTCGGTCAGCGCGCTGTACGTCCGGACCACCAGATGAGCGGGCCTGCGCGGCAACAGCTTTCGGGCGACCGCGGCGACCTTGCCGTATCTGGACGCCGAGATCAGATACGTCGGCGAACGCTGCAGCATCGTCACCCTGCCCGCCCGCTCGGACAGCGACGGCAGCAACGTGACCGCCGTCGCGCCGCTGCCGATCACCACGACCTTCTTGCCGGTGTAGTCCAGGTCCTCCGGCCAATGCTGCGGGTGCACGACGGTCCCGCCGAACTGCTCGATGCCCGGAAACTCGGGTGTGTAGCCCTCGTCGTAGTCGTAGTAGCCGCTGCCGAAGAACAGGAACCGGCCGCGGTAGCGCTTCTCGGCCCCGTCTTGCTCGACGGTGACCGTCCACGTGTCGGTGGTCGAATCCCAGTCGGCCGAGCGGACGTGGCTGTCGAACCGGATGTGGCGGTCGATGCCGTATTTGTGGGCGGTGGCGGCCAGGTACTCGCGGATGTGCTCACCGTCGGCGACGCCCTCCTTCCGCGTCCACGGCTCGAACGGGAAGCTCAGCGTGAAGATGCTGCTGTCGGAACGCACCCCTGGGTAGCGGAACAGGTCCCACGTCCCGCCGATGCGCGTGCGCCGCTCCAGGATGGTGTAGCTCAGGCCCGGGTTGCGCTCGCTGATCCGATACGCCGCGTCAATGCCGGAGATCCCGGCGCCGACGATGATGACGTCGAAGTAGTCGGTCATGAACCTCGCTCCATCCGTGGGCCCTTGGTCGCGAGCGTAACTCCACTGCGAAATGCGGCGCCGCGAATCGCAGTGCGGTTACGCTCGCGGGCGCGTGACTACCGGTAGTTGACGAACTGCAGCGCCACGTCCAGGTCGGCCTGCTTCAGCATCGCGATGACGGCCTGCAGGTCGTCGCGCTTCTTGCTGCTGACGCGGATCTCGTCGCCCTGGATCTGCGTCTTGACGCCCTTCGGCCCGTCGTCGCGGATCAGCTTCGTGATCTTCTTGGCGTTCTCGCCGCTGATGCCCTGCTTGAGGGTGCCGCTGACCTTGTAGGTCTTGCCGGACGGCTGGGGCTCGCCGGCGTCGAAGGCCTTCATCGAGATGTCGCGGCGAATCAGCTTCTCCTTGAAGACGTCGACCGCGGCCTTGACGCGCTCCTCGGTGGACGACGTCAGCTCGATAGCCTCGTCGCCCTTCCACGCGATCGTGGTATCCGTGCCGCGGAAGTCGAAGCGGGTGGCCAGCTCCTTGGCGGCCTGGTTGAGCGCGTTGTCGACCTCCTGACGGTCGACTTTGCTGACGATGTCGAACGATGAGTCCGCCATGGGATCCGTCCCTTCATCCGGTGATGGCCGTTTGTGCTTTGTCTACCCGCTCGTTGTAACCTGTCTGGCGGCAGGTTGCCCGAGCGGCCAATGGGAGCGGACTGTAAATCCGTCGCGAAAGCTTCACAGGTTCGAATCCTGTACCTGCCACCACCAGGTCAGATGCCTAGGCGACCGCGCCCGGCTCAACGCCAGCGGGCCCACACGTAGGGCACCAGCGCACGCAGGAAGTCCAGGTCCGGCCCGGAGTGGGCATCGGCGAACGCTTGCTCGAAGTATTCCTCGGCGACCAGCAGGATGCCCTCGGCGTATTCGGTGGTGAACGCGATGCTTCCGTAGCTGTCCATCAACTCCCGGACGGAGTGCACCATCTCGGGTGAGCGATCGGATCGACTGCGCCGCAGATAATCACGGACCAGCGCCCGATCGCCCCCGGTCGCGTTGGCCAGCAGGTGCACGAGGGGCAGCGTGCGCTTTCCCTCGTACAAGTCGCCGAGGATCTCCTTGCCGTACGCCCGTTCGTCCCCGACGAGGTTGAGCAGGTCGTCGCGGATCTGGAAGGCTGCACCGAAGTGGAATCCGAAGCGGACCAGAGGCGCCAGATCGGCTGTGCCGCCGGAACCCACCAGGGCGCCGACGCGAAGCGGGTGGATGGTGGTGTACCAGCAGGTCTTGTGCATGATCAGCTCGAGGTAGTCTTCGGGCCTCAGGTCCTCGATATTGTCGAGCTGCCAACCGGCTTCGATGGCCTGCCCCTCCAGCGTGCGCAGTGCCATCGTGTCGAACTCGTGCCAAACCAGGTCGGCCAGATCACCGGGCAGCTGCCGTGTCGCCTTGCGCAGCACTTGTCCCGCGACGATCGCCAGGGCGTCGCCGGCGTTGAGCGCGGCGGCCATACCGTGCGTCGCCGCGAGCGTCGGGCGCCCGCGGCGCATTTCGCTGCCGTCGGCGATGTCGTCATGAACGAGAAACGCGTTGTGTAGCAACTCGATGGCCACGGCGATGCCACTCACGGCGTCCGAATCCGCTCCGAACGCCCGGCTGGCCGACAGGCACAACGCCGGTCGTAGCGCCTTGCCGGGCCGCGACGGGTATTCGCGCATCGGCCCATAGAGCCAGCGAACAGGCTCCCCGTCCGGCATCGCGTCGAGCATCGCGCGGCGGATGAGCTTGGCCACGCCGCGCAAGTGGCCTTCGACGTCAGATATCAAATCCAGCCGGTCGGCGGTCCCGCTCATGAAATCAACGGTTGGACGACGACTTCGACCGGCAGCCAGACGTCCGAGTGCCCGTCGGCGACCAGTATCCCGCGGTAGCTGCCCGGGGCAACGTGTTCGTCGATGTCGATTTCGACGGTCACGCCCCTGCTGCTGCGCGCAGGCATCGGCACCATATCGGGCTCGAACCTGATCCGTCGCGCGGCGATCACGCTGCCGTCGTGCGACATGAGTTCGCTGCACCGCAACGCGACCTTGCCCATGTCGACCGGCCCGCCGTTGTGCAACCACACCTCGCCGGTTGCCGCCCCCGGCGCCGGGGTGTGCAGGTGCAACCGGCCCGTGGCCTGAGCCGCCGCCAGGTCGAGAGTGGCGGTTTCTCGCCCGGAGGTTTCCCCCGGGCGAGGGGGTGACGAGAGGCGCAGGAACTGGTCCACCATCGCCCACCATGAGGTGACGAACGGCTCCAGACCGGTGGCCCCGTAGACGTCCGCGGGATCGAGTTCAGCCGACGGTGCGGACGGTCCGTTCGCACTCAGCCCCGCCGCGGCCATGCGCACGAAGCGGTCCACGAGTTCGGTTGCCGCGCGTAAGCCATCGGCCTGAATGGCGCTCAGCGCGCGCATGTTGGCCGCGGAATCGAAGACCGATGACCACGGAAGGTCGTCGTTCATGCCCTGATCGACCCTCCCGAAAGTTCGACGCGCGATTGTTGCCGGACGACGGTATAGTAGCTGCGCAAAAGGCACGAGGAGGCGCAATGTCGACGCTCCGGGCAATACTGGAAATTCAAGGTTGCCTGGACACCGCGGTCGTCGTGACTCAGGACCCACGCGTCATCGAAATTGCCGATGCATTCTTGCCCGGCACTTCGGCCAACCAGCAGTGGTATGCCGAAATCGAAGCCTTCATGTTCCCGCCCAACCGCGACGGTGCGATAATGGCGCGCACCTCTGCCGACCCGATCGACGCGTTGGAAGAATTCCAAAAAGAATGGCGGGAAACGGGTCGACAGCCGAATCCGCTGGAATCGTCGAGGTTCATTTACGGTCTTGGCGCCGTAGTCCATTTGACGCAGACATTGCCCATGGTCCCGATGCCGTTTTCGGATCCGCTCGCCGACGATCAGGCCGGCAGAGCTCCTTTCCGAGGTATTCGCGCTCACCGGCGGGCGGGAACCCGGCGAGCGCGCTCGGGCCTTGTACGACGAACAGCTGAACGAGGTCGTGGACCTTTTCGCCAGCCAGTTCAACGGCTGGGCCGACTGGTATGAAGTGGCGCGGCGACTGGTCGACCTCGGGATCCTGACGCCGGACGCCGCATCGATGCCACTGTGTGCGGCCTCGGTGGTCACCGTCGACGGCGTCGAGTCGGTCGTCGTCGACACGGAGTTGACGTCGAACAAGGTTTCGCTCAACGCCGTCAGGGCGATCATGGACCCGCGCAACTGGAACAAGGACTGCCCGAGCTTTCTTCTGCAACATGCAGTACCGGGGCCTGCGCACCGACGGTTGGCGCAAGGTGTTGGAGACCGTCGGGTACTGCGACTACGACCCGCTGATCAGTCCTCGATTTGTCACGATGCTGAAGTTCAACAAGACCGAGGTGGACGGACCGGACACGTACGAGGCCAGGCTGGATTACGACCTCAACGACCCCGTGCCCGACCCCGAGGGCGACGGCAAGATCACCGTCGACCGCGGCTTCATCAACATGTGGACGAGGACGGCGGCGACCCGACCAAGCCGCCGGTCTCGGTGCGGACCCGCAAGGTCTGCCACATCGAGGGTCTGCGGCCTTACACGATGAAGCGGTTCGTCTGTGCCTTCTACGGATTGGCCATGGCCGCCATGCTTTTCGGCTCGGCTTGGGATTTCCAGGCCGGCGACGAACGACTACTTGCCGTGGGACGACCCGCCCGGCGAGGTTCCCGGCCAGGGTGGCCAGCAGGGCCCGGCCGGCCAGCAGCAGGGCGGCAAAGGCAAGCCGCAAAAGCCGGCGGACAACTCGGTGGTCTCCACGGCCATCTCGATGGTCGCCCAGTGCGTCCAGGAGTTGACGGTCAAACAGTTCGACCTGGCCGACAAGTGGCTGTCTGGTCAGTTGACCGTCGACGACCTGACGCAGTACACCGCCGAGGTCGGCGCCAGGCTCGCGAGCGACCCCTGGAAGTTCATCCAGTCCATCAGCCAACCAAAGGGAGGCGGCAAGTGAGCAATCCTGCGACGCCGTTTCAGGCGTACAGCGCGGTCGCCCAACAGCTGATCGACAAGGCGTCCCAGCTGTGGGTGGAAGCCGGTGAACAGAGCGACTCCAAGGAGGGGCTGGGCATCGATGGCCGAATCGCCCTGGTGCACAATCTCATCGACCTATGGATGACCAGCTGGGCAACCCTCGTCGAGTGCGTCGTCAAGCTGCCGGGTGCCTTGCCCAAGACGTCGCAGGCATCCGAGCCGCTGCCGTCGGAATTCATCGAGGTCAAATCGGCCGACCATGTGCGGCAACTCGAGGCCGACGGGCCTTTCGTCCGCGTGGGTATGCCGAAAGTCGCGATTCCCGCGTCCGCCATCGGTTTCAAGCCGCCCTTCCTGCCGGCGGGCGTCACGCAGTTCCAACTTGTGCTCAAGGACTACCGCTATGTCGGTGCCAACTACACCGGCAAGGTCAAGCTGACCACCCAGGCAGTGGCGAACGTCGCGCCCGAGGAGAAGGTGGTCACCGTCGGACTGTGAGCGACAAGCGAGCCCGCACCTCTATCGACGAATTGCTTGACCGCGCCGTTCGAGCGATTAATCGGGGCGACCGGAGGACCGCCGATGCCCTCGCCGGGCGGGTGCTCGCCGTGGACGGCGGCAACCCGGATGCCGAGGAGCTCCTGGCCGCACCCGGAGACAGCGGCGAGATCCGGCGCCTGACAATCCTATTCGCGGACCTAGTCGATTCGACGGCGCTGTCGAACCGGATCGAACTCGAGGTCTACCGCACCGTCGTCGGCCGGTATCGTCACGAGGTGAACCGGATCGTGGAGGACTACGAAGGTCACATCGGGTCTACCAAGGGCGACGGATTGCTGGCGGTGTTCGGTCATCCCAGGGCCCATGAGAACGACGCGCAAAGGGCCGTCCACGCCGGCCTGGACATCGCCAGGGCGATCAGCGCGCTCAGCGAGCGCGTGCGGGCGCGCTTCGGGTTCGACATCAGCGTCCGCGTCGGCATCCACCGGGGACTCGTCTACCTCGACACCGCCCAGGACGACGTTTACGGGCCGGGAGCCAACGTCGCCGCGCGGGTGTGCAGCATCGCCGCTCCCGGCACCGTCGCGGTGTCCGAGCCCATCGAACGGGTGGTGCGCGACTCGTTCGAACTCGTGGCGAACCCGCCGCAGTCGGTGAAGGGCGTGGAGGGCCCGATCCTCACCTATCGCGCCGTCGGCGAACGCGACGTCCTGACCAGCCCGGGCGGACCGTTCGTCGGCCGCGAATCGCGAACTGGCCCACCTGCAACGAAGTTGGGTCCACGCCAAGGAGGGCGCGCTGTCGTCGCCTGGTATCGCGTTCTCGGGCGAGGGGGGCATCGGCAAGACCCGGCTGGCCTACGCCGCTGTGGACATGGCCCAGCAGGACGACGCGGTCGTGCTCGGCATCTTCGGGTCTCCCTTTCATGCAGAAGTGGGGCTGCGACCCATCCGGCGCTTGTTGGAACGCCGGTGCGGCATAAAGCGGGATTCCGATCCGGCCGAGAGGCTCTGCAAGCTGCAAGCCGAGGTGACGCAGCTCGGGCTCGACCCCGGGGCCATGGTGCCGCTGCTGGCGCCCGTGCTGGGCATCGATCCCGTGAGCGGCTACAAATCAGCGCGGGCCCAGGGTCCAAAGCTGTACCGCCGGATCGCCCGGGCCATCCACGAATACCTGACGGCGGCCCTGGGCTCCGGACCGGCACTGGTCCTGGTAGAGGACGTGCACTGGTTCGACGAGGACACCGTGGAGGTGGTCCGGACGCTGCTGGATAACGGCAACGGTCGGCTGAGGGGCCGGCTGATGGTGGTGATTACCGGACGCAAGCTGCCCCCCTTGGGGGACACCACCGAGGTTTTCGAGCTGGCCCCACTCAGCGACGCGGAGGCCGACAAGCTCGTTCGTGCACTGCATCCGAGCCTCAAGAGCGTCGCGCGCACCGAAGTCCACAAGCGGTGCAACGGTATTCCGCTGTACATCGAGGAGGTGATCGCCAAACTCAAGGAGGAGTCGCTCGGCGCCACCCAGTCCGCGCAAGTGCCCGACACCCTCTACGAAACCCTGTTCGCGAGGCTGCGATCGGGGAAGAACACCCTCCCCATGGTCGAAGCCGCCGCGCTCATCGGCAGCCGCTTCGACCGTGCCCTGATCTCGTCCGTGGTTGACCTGGATCAGCGAGAGATCGACGAACAGCTCGAAGAACTGGCCCGTGCCGGCGTGCTGGAACCAATCGGCGCCGGCAACTGGCGCTTCCACCACGAACTCGTGCGCGAAGTCGCCGCGGAGGTGTCGCCGCCCACCGTCCGGCGCCGCCTGCACAGCCGGATCGCAGACGCGCTTGTCGCGGCGTCGGCCGACGCCAATCCCGAATGGTTCTCGGTTGCGTGCCATTACGAATTGGCCGAACGCTTCGATGAGGCGGCGCAGGCCCACCAGGAGGCGTCGGCGGACGCGCGTCGGCGCGGCGCGCTCAACGAGGCACGGGCATGCGTGCAGCGGGCGTTGGCGAACATCGGGCGCATGCGCTCCGGTCCGGAGCGCGACGCCAGAGAGATCGCCGCACGCCTGGATGCCGGATTCCTTGCGTCGGCCGCGCAGGGCCACTCGAGCGCGGAGGCGGCCGCCGAATTCGAGCGCTGTCTGCAGTTGATCGGGCCGGATCCGACGCCCGAAATGTATGCGGCGCTGAACGCGCTGTGGGTCTATTACACCGCCCGCGGCGATCTCCGCAGGGGCGCGCAGTTGGCGGAGACGCTGCACGCCGGCGAAGCGCCGGAAGGCAAGCTGGGCACCAGCGCCACCATGGGAGTACTCGCAGGTTTTCGCGGTGACTTCTATGCGGCCCGAAGCGCTTTGGAGCAGGCCGTGGCCGGCGTCGAGGACGGTTCTCTTCGCGAAGCCAACTACTACGGGCCCAACGACCCGATCGGGGGGACGTACTCATTCCTGGCCTTCGTTCGTTGCGTCCAGGGCGACCTCCGGGGAAGCGCGGAAGCACTGACCAAGATGCAAGAGCGTAGCCAGGCCGTCGGCTTCCCGCGCGGCGCCTTCAGCCTGTGTTACGGGCGATCGATCGATGCATTGATTCGCGCCGAAGCGGGCCAGCCCGGTCGCTGCGTCGAACTCGCCGCGGAACTGGTCTCGTTGGCGAAGCAATACGACTTCGACGAATGGGTGATGGTGGGTTGGAGCGAGGAGAGCGCCGGAAAGGCGCTGGTGGCGCTCGCGGCCGGGGAAACCGATCCCGCGTCGTTGGCGCCACACGTCAAGGCCATGACCACCGTCGTGCACGCGTGGCGCACATTCGAGGTGAAGACGTTCCTTGCCTTCTACGACGGCGTATTGGCCCGGGTGCTCAGTGCCACGGGCGATCAGCAGGCGGCGCGGGAGTGTCTCGATGTTGCGCTCAAGATGGGGCAGGACACCCTGATTCAGTTCTACGACGCCGAACTGTTGCGTTTGCGCGCGCACACCCTCGACGACGTCGACGCACGGCATCGTCACTTCCGGGACGCCATCCAACTGGCCCGGCAGCAGGGGGCTCACCTCTTCGAACTGCGTTCGGCCGCTGACGACTTCGAGCTCGTGGGCGAGCCTGCGCGGGCGGCGCTGCTGGAGGCCTCCGGCCGCATACCCGCCGACCAGCCCTGGCCGGAATTGGCACGTGCCCGAGCACTACTGGCGTGAGGAGCAATAGGGGACGCGTCGCCATCCTCGGTGGCGGCATGGCCGGGCTGAGCGCGGCGTGGCGCCTGAGCGAGCCGGGCTGGCGGGACCGCTTCGACTCCATCACCGTCTACCAGCGCGGCTGGCGTCTTGGCGGCAAGGGCGCATCCAGCCGCGGTCCGCACGGACGCATCGAAGAACATGGCCTGCACGTGTGGCTGGGGTGCTACGACAACGCCTTCGCGCTCCTCCGGGAGTGCTACGCCGAACTCGACCGCGCCACAACGGATCCCGAGTCCCCGATCCGCACCTGGGACCAGGCATTCGTTCCGGCGGACCATCTCGGCATCGCCGACCGCTTCGACGAGGAGTGGCTGGTGTGGCCCGGCAAGCTTGCTCGCAACGAGGAGATTCCGGGCGAACCGGACGCCACCGGCCGGGAGTTCACCGCCATCGACTTCCTCCGCCGCGCGCTGCGGTTGGTGCTCAACTTCGCCGAGTCCCTGCCCGCGCCCGCCCAGGGTGCCCACGATCCGTCCGACTCGGCCGCCCAGTGGCTTCAGGTGGTGCGGTGGGGAGTCCTGGCCATGCTGGCGGCGTTGGCTAAACCCATTGCCCCAGAAGGTGTCCCGTCGGCCGGCCTGAATCGGGTGCTGGACGCGATCCGTGCGGCGCTCGACTACGAACATCGGCCCGACCACCGGCGATTTTGGTTGTTCCTGTCCTTGGAGACAGCGACCGCGCGGGGAATTGTGGCGGATCGCCTGGTCACCGATCCGCGCGGCTTTCGCGCCATCAACGACGAGGACTTCTGCGCCTGGGTTCTGCGCCATGGCGCTCATCCCGACGTGGTGGACTTCCCCCTGGTGCGCGGGCTCTACGACATGGTTTTCGGGTACGAGGACGGCGACTCGACAAGACCCTCGTTGGCCGCCGGGGTGGCGTTGCTGCTGACCGGGATCGCGCTGTTCCAGTACAAGGGCGCATTCTTCTGGAAGATGACCGCCGGCATGGGCGACATCGTCATCGCCCCGCTCTACCAGGTGTTGCGCCGCCGCGGTGTCCGGTTCGAGTTCTTTCACCGCGTCGATGCACTGCACCTCGACGGGCGGCGGCAGGCAATCGAGGCAATCACCGTGGGTCGTCAGGCCCGGCTGGCCCGTGGGGCGGGCGAATACGATCCGCTGACCAGGGTCGGCGGCCTTCCGGTCTTCCCGGACCGGCCGCTGGCCGACCAGCTGGACGGGCACGCCGGCGGCGATCTGGAGTCGCATTTCGGTCGGCATGCGGACGTCGAGACCCGACGCCTGCGTAGAGGCGTCGACTTCGACCACGTCGTGCTGGCCGCGTCGCTCGGCATGGTCGAACTGGTCGCGGGTGAGCTGATTGCCGACAGCCCGCAGTGGCGAGACATGACGACCAACCTGCGTACGGTCGCCACCCAGGCGTTTCAGTTGTGGCTGCGCCCGGACGAACGGACGCTGGGCTGGCCCTTCCCCGGCGTCACGACCAGCGGCTATGTCGCTCCTTTCGACACCTGGGCCTCGATGCCGCAGACGCTGTGGACCGAGCAGTGGCCCGCCGACGACCATCCGCGCACCGTCGCCTACTTCTGCGGCGCCCTGAACGCGGAGTGGCCCGTCACCGAAAAGCCCGAAGGCTATGTCGCGCGCTGCCGCGAGCAGGTGCTCGCCGAAGCCGTTGCGTATCTCGACAACCACGTCGGGCTGTACCTGCCGGGCGCCGTCACCGAGCAAGGCTTTGCCTGGCACCTGCTCGTCGGCGCCAACGGGCATTGCGGGGCGTCCGCGCTTAAGACCCAGTACGTCAGCGTCAACGTCGATCCGTCGGATCGTTACGTCCAGTCGGTTCCGGGTTCGGACAAGTATCGGCTGCGGTCCGACGAAAGCGGTTACGACAATCTGGTTCTGGCGGGCGACTGGACCGATTCCGGCTTCAACGCCGGATGCGTCGAGGCCGCCGTCATGTCGGGCCTGCAGGCGGCGAACGCCCTACTCGGTCGCGGCCACCGGTACCGTATCCGCGGGTTCTATCAGCCGTGACCGTCAACCCAGCCGCGCGGTGTGCACGGTAACGCCGGCGGTGGCAAGCCTTTTCAGTAGCACGTCGCCCATCGCCGAGGCGGGCGTCAACACACCGTGGCGGTCGGGCAATCGGTCCCGGTCACACACCAGCGCCAGCGCGCTCTCGCCGAGCAACACCGCCGTGGCGGCGTAGCCCGGGTCACCGCGCTGAGCCATCGACGCCACGTACCGCGCCCCGGACGTCGTTGTCGCGTACGTCTCGACCCGATAGTCACCGCGCGGCGCGCCGCCGCCGTTCGGCCGCGGGATCAGGCCCTCCAACAGCCCCCGGGGAAACATCCGCAGGTATGCACCGCCGAGCCTGGCGGCACCCGTGATGGTCGCGTTCGTCATCGCCGCCATCGCGGGCGCGGCCGGAGATGAACCCATGCTGGCGGCCTCCCGATAGCGGAAGCCGCGGCCATACGCCCACCCCAGCAGCGCGTTGGTGCGCCGGACGCATCGGGTGTTGTAGAGCGCCATCAGGTAGCCGCTGGTCCACAGCCCGCGCAGCTCGGGGGCCAGTTCTTCGCCTTTGTGCAACGACACGTCCGGCTGGGATCCGAGGTCCGGCTCGGCTGCGCGGTCGGGACTCAGGCTGTATGGGTCGTCGAGCAATCGTCGCGTCTCGGGATCGCCGTATCCGGCGCGCATCAGCTCGAACATCGTGTCGACGGTCCCCCGGGAAAACCCGACCGCATAGCTCGCCGACCGCAGGACGAAGGTGGTGTCGGCCAATTCGCCGGCACCGTCGGCCAGCGCCCGTTGGTGCAACGCGTAGACGGTCAAGTCCGAAGGCACGGAGTCGAATCCGCAGGAGTGCACGATCCGGGCCCCGCTTTCGACCGCCTGCTCGTGGTGGCCGTCGATGCTTCGCCGGACGAACGGGACCTCGGCAGCCAGGTCGACGTAGTCGGTTCCGGCGGCCGCGCAGGCAGCGACGACCGGCATCCCGTGGGCGGCATACGGCCCCACCGCGCTGATCATCACGCGGGTCCGGGCGGCGAGCCGGTTCAGGGCTTCCGGCTCGCCGGCCTCGGCGACGATCACCGGCCAGTCGCGGGCCTCGTTGGTCAGCTGCTGTCGCAGGTCGTCCAGCCGCTGGGCCGACCGGCCGGCCAAGCCGACGCGCAGTGCGCTGTCAGCCAGATACCGGGCAGTCAGCCTGGCCACCGAACCGGTCGCGCCGTAGAGAACGATGTCGAGGTCACGCTGCTCGGCGTGCATGGCCGTTCACGCTACCCAGATGTGCGGCGACCCGGTGACGGTTGCCGCAATCGGCCCCGCGCCGGGCCCGGCCAGAGCGCCAGGGACATTGGTCACGACCTCATGAGCCGCTGGTCCCTATCGGGGCCGTCGACGCCGATCCAGCCTCGAACCGTGCCCGCAACCCGCCGCGGCGTCGACACGGAACGTCCTCGCCGTCCGCTTGGCGGCGGCCGCGAGGCCACCAACAATGGCCGGTTAGGCGAGGCTTAGTTTATCCTCCAAGGGTCGAGCGGCCGCAACGCTGCCGTCGCACGAAGGAGTCAGTCAAGGGTGACCGATACATCCGCACAGGTGGCGGACGCAATCGACGAGCCATCGCAACCGGTGTCCCGGCGCGGCCGGTGGCTGCGCTGGGGATTTTTCGCGGTGTGGGGCCCGGGCCTGGTGGTGATGCTGGCCGACACCGACGCGGGCTCGATCATCACCGCGTCGCAGTCCGGCGCCCAGTGGGGCTACCGAATGGTGCTGCCGCAACTGATCTTGATGCCCATCCTCTACGTCGTGCAGGAGATGACGGTCCGGCTCGGCATCGTCACCAAAAAGGGACACGGCGCGCTGATCCGGGAGCGGTTCGGCCGCGGCTGGGCGTGGTTGTCGGCGTTCACCCTGTTCGCCTCGGCGATCGGGGCGTTGCTCACCGAGTTCGCCGGTGTCGCCGGGGTCGGCGAGCTCTTCGGTGTCTCGCGCTGGCTGAGCATCCCGGTCGCGACCGTGGCGCTGCTCGCGTTGGCTCTGACCGGCAGCTACCGGCGCGTCGAACGCATCGGCCTGGTGATCGGCGCGGCCGAACTGGCGTTTCTGGTCGCGATGCTGATGGCCAGGCCCGACCCCGGGGCCCTGTTCGACGGCCTGAAGTCCATGCCGCTGGGGAACTCGTCGTACCTGCTGCTGGTCGCGGCCAACGTCGGCGCGGTCATCATGCCGTGGATGGTTTTCTACCAGCAGGGCGCGGTGGTCGACAAGCACCTGTCGCCGGCCACCATCCGCGCGGCCCGGCACGACACCGCCGCCGGCGCGGTGCTGACCCAGCTGATCATGATCGCGGTGGTGGTCACCATGGCCTCGACGATCGGGTCGCATGACGGTGCGGCGGCGCTGGATACCGTCGGCGATATCGCGCGCTCGCTCACCCCGTACCTGGGCCACATCGGCGGCACGGTGCTGTTCGGCCTGGGGATGCTGGGCGCGGCGCTGGTGGCCGCCATCGTCGCGTCCCTCGCCGGTGCGTGGGGGCTCTCCGAGGTTTTCGGGTGGAAGCACACCCTCAACGAGCGGCCCAGTCGCAGCACCGCGAAGTTCTACATCACCTATGCGCTCGCGCACATCCTCGGCGCCGTGCTCGTCCTGGCCAGCGTGGACCTGGTCAACCTGGCCGTCGACGTCGAGGTCATGAACGCGTTGCTGCTGCCCATCGTGCTGGGGCTGCTCCTCGCGCTGGAGGCCAGGGCCCTGCCCGAGGAGTGGCGGATGCGCGGACTGCGCAAATACACCACCCGCGTCCTATGCCTCGTCGTCATGGGTTTCGGGCTGTACATGGTGCCCCAAGCACTCGGCTTGACCTGAGCCGCTCTAGCTAGAACCAGGGACCGGGATAGTGACCGTCTTGGTCTTGGACCATGACGATGTCCTTGCAATCTCCGTTGAGGGCGGCCGCATTCTCGCCGCGGCACACCAGCGTCCAGCCCGACAGCCGCGCGAACGGCCGCACCGACCACGTCGTCGAAATCGGCTCGGTGGCCGGCAGGGCGAGGACCGCGAACATGTGGTCCGCGTTGCCGGTGTACGTGAGGTAGAGGTGGTCCTCGAAGAAAGCCACCTTGGCGATCGACATCTTTTTGGCTTCGTCCCGGGTCTTCAAGAACTCCCATTGACCGGTGCGCAGGCTCCACACCCCGAAACCGAACTGCGAGCTGTCCGAATCCCGGCCGTCGACGAACAACTTGCCGTCCGACAACGTGGCGGACAGTCCGCCGCCCGAGATGCGGTCGGAGTCGCCGATCTTGATGAGGGACTTGGCGTTCAGGTCGTAGAACATGGTCGACACGACGGGCGGGCGGTAGGAATCCCAGTGCGTGAACTTCACCAATTTGTCTGGGCCGTCGGCTAATTCGGCGTCGACGGTCCAGATGTCGTTGTCCTGGTATATCACCTCGCCGCTCGGGCGGCGCAGCTCGGCGCCGGAAGCCTTGCCCGGCTCGGTGTTCCGCTGGAACGCAAGCACGTCCTGCCACACCTGACCGGGCTGCGGGTCGTTCCACAGCATCGACAGATCCGCGCCGGAGAGCACCGCGGTGCGCGGCGGCGACGCGGGGGCATGCCCGTCGGTGAACGCGTTGACCCACGCGACGCCGGACGGCGGTGGAGGCAAGCCCCCATTGATTTCCGGCCGTCAGCCTCAGGTCCGGGGCCGGCGGCAGCAGTTCTTTGGCGGCCAGCGGCTGGCCGGACTTCAGGCCGTCGACGTATGCGGTGGTTTTGGTAGCGGTCGAGACCAGATAGACGACCCTCATGTCGTCGGCGGTGCCCGTGAGCGCGCACATGGCACCGGTCACAATCTCGCCGGCGGGGATCGCGGGAATTCCGGGCGCCACGTATTGCCCGGTTCTCGGGTCGAATACCTTGGGGCGTATTTCGTCGAGCGCCGATTTGCCGACGGAGAATTTATCCGGGCAGCCGAAGTAGGCCGTTCCGCCGTAGCTTTTCCAATCCTTTTCCAGGGGGCCCGTGACGGGTGCGGGCGCCGGCGCCGCGCTCGTGGTGGCTCGCGACGGCGAGGTCGAGGTGGTCGGGGTGGCGGGGGGCGGGGACGCGGTTTCCGAGCAGGACGCGACGACCAGGCACACCGCCGCCCAGACCGGAGCGAGCCTGCGTTGGGGCGCACTTCGCCCCGTGACCGAATTCATCAAACAATCCCCCGTTAAGTTCGCGTAACCGAGCGTAAAACCCGCCCGCCGGGGGTCGCGACCTGAGCACGGCGATATTTGCCACATGAGCCGCGGGCCCACTCTCCTGCGCTCGTGGTACACCAAGAGCCATGAGCAAGCTTGCCGACGAGACGCGGTGGATGGACGCCACAGACCAGGCGGCGCTGGTGGCCAGGGGCGAGGTCACGCCGAGCGAACTGCTGGAGGCGGCCATCGAGCGGATCGAGCGGTCGAACCCGCAGCTCAACGCGGTCGTCATCGAATGGTTCGACCACGCCCGATCCGTGGCCGCCGACCCCGGCCTGCCCGACGGCCCCTTCCGAGGTGTCCCTTTCCTGCTCAAAGACCTGTACACGAGTTTCGCCGGTCAGACCCTGTCCAACGGCAACGCGGCGCTCAAGGGGGCGGCCAAGATCGACACCGCCGACACCACGCTGGTCGCGCGCTTCAAGGCGGCGGGCCTGGTGATCGCCGGACGGACGAACAGCCCCGAAATGGGCAGCCTGCCGACCACTCAGCCGGTGGCCTGGGGCGCCACCCGCAATCCCTGGGCGCTCGATCGCACACCCGGTGGGTCCAGCGGCGGCGCCGCCGCCGCGGTGGCCACCGGAATGGTGCCGTTCGCCAATGCCTCCGACGGCGGCGGCAGCATCCGGATCCCGGCCTCGTGCTGCGGGCTGGTGGGGCTCAAGCCCAGCCAGGGCAGGACCACGGTCGGCCCGGCGCGCGCCGAGACGGGGCTGGGTGTCGAACTGTGCCTCAGCCGCACGGTGCGCGATACGGCCGGACTGCTCGACGCCGTGCACGGTCCCGGTGTCGGCGACTCCGTCATCGCGCCGGCGCCGTTGCGGCCGTACGCCGACGAGGTCGGCGCCGACCCGGGCCGATTGCGCATCGGGCTGCTCGACGTGCATCCGCGCGGCGACTTCCTGCACCCGGACTGCGTCGCGGCGGTGCGCGCCGCGGCGTCGATGCTTCAGGGACTGGGCCATATCGTCGAACCGGCCTGGCCGGCATGCCTGGCCGACACGTCGTTGACCCAGAAGTTCATGGCGTTGTGGGCGACGCAGCTGGCGATGGCGGCCCGCGGGTTCGGCATCACGCTTGGACGCGAGGTCACGGCGGACGACATCGAGCCGGTGAACTGGGTGCTCATCGAGCGTGCCCGGCGAGTGACCGCCGTCGACTACGCCGTCGCGCAGGACGCGGTCTACGCGTTCCGGCGCGCGCTGCAGCAGTGGTGGGCCGAGGGCTGGGACCTCCTGCTCACCCCGACGGTCGCCGAACCTCCCCTCCCGCTGACGGAGTTCGAGAACGATCCTGCGCGGCCGACCGCGCCCATGCGCCGCGGCGGGCAGTTCGCGGCGTTCACGCCCCCGTTCAACATGAGTGGGCAGCCGGCGATCAGCCTGCCGCTGCACCGCAACGCCGAGAATCTCCCCATCGGCGTCCAGCTGGCCGCCGCCTACGGGCGTGAGGACGTCCTGATTCGCGTTGCGGCGCAACTGGAGTCGGCCCACCCGTGGTCAGACGACCGCCCGCCGGCTTTCAGCTGACCGCTACTCGGCTGCGTCGAACTCGATGGGCAGGCTCTTCGGTCCGCTGAGGCTGACCATCGGCTTCCACGGCGCCGGGCCGGCGATGCGCGGGCCACGCATGCGACGGGCGAGGACGTGCAGCGCTTCGGCGATCTCGCGCCTGGCCAGGTTGGCGCCCAGGCAGTAGTGCACGCCGCCGCCGAATGTCAGTATCGCCGGGGCCCCCTCGCGGGTGATGTCGACGCGGTCGGGGTCGTCGTAGACGGCCGGATCGCGGTTGGCGGCGGCGGTGTTGACCAGGACCATGGTGCCGGCGGGGAACAGGTAGCCGTCCACCTCGGCGTCCTCGGCCACCAGCCGCAGTGTTCCGCAGGCGATCGGCGAGTGCCGCATGGTTTCCTCGACCGCGGGCATCGCCAGCTCGGGCCGCCGCCTGAGCAACTCCCACTGGTCGGGATGCTCGCACAGCACCTGCACCGAGGCGGCCACCTGGTTGCGGGTGGTGTCCGTCCCCGCCAGCAGTAGTCCCCCCGCGAGCATCCGCAACTCGGATGGGTTCAGCCGGTCGCCGTCGTCCTCCGCGCGGATCAGGTCGGACAGCAGGTCGTCGGTGAGGCTGTGGCGGCGCCGGGCGACCATGTCGTCGACATAGTCGTCGAGCTGACGCCACGCACGCATGACGTCGCCTTCCACCTCGCGCACGTCGACACTGAAGGTGAATGCCTTGAAGACGTCGTCCGCCCACAGCGCAAACTGCTGCCAGTCCTCCCGCGGGGCGCCCAGTAGCGCGCAGATGATGGGAACGGGGTACGGGCGCGCGAGTTCGGCGACGACGTCACAGCGGCCGGCGGCGGCGACCCGGTCGACCAACTCGTCCATGACAGCGACCATCGTGTCGTGCAGTCGCGAGATCGCCCGGGGGGTGAACGCCTTGGACGTCAGGCTGCGCAGCCGATGATGCGCGTCGCCCTCCAGGCACAGCAGGCTGTTGACCACCTTGTCCCACAGCGGGCCCGACGTGATGCCCTGGACGAGAAGGTTTATGCCGGGCGGTATCTGGAAGCGGGTGTCCCGAAGGACCGATCGCACCATGGAGTACGACAGCACCTCGGGCCCGAACGGTCCCAGCGCGACGGGCGCGTGCCGCTGCGCGTCCTGCAGCCTGGGGTAGACCTGCGCCGGAGTCTCCTCGACGTCGTACACGAGAGTCGGCAGATCGGCATCGAAAACGCTTGCGGGAGCTGCACCGACGGCCATGGCGGTCTCCTAGCGGTTCCGCGAAAGACGGTTCGCGGACGGGTTGCTCACAATGTATGGCCACCGCCGGTGGGTGTCAACGACGCCGGATGCCCAGTGTCGTCTTCGGTATGTGCCCTGCGCTTTCCGCAAAGCCGTGCCGGGCAGGTTGCTGCCGGCACAACGCGTCGACCACCGCCGCAATACAAGAAGGGGAATGTGTATGGCCAGGTCCTGGGTGCCCGCGTGTCACCCTCGCAGACCTTGCTGGCATCGCGACCGCGTTCGCGGTCAGTCCAGGGGCGAGTTTTGCGTGCCACCCAACGTGCGCTCACGGTGACATGCCGGCGATTTCTTCGCACTACGTGCACGTTCGGCGCAACCGAAGCTTTCGGCTGGCGCTGGTCTCCGCCACGCCCTGACCCGTAGCCGTCAGCCGGCCGCAGCGCGAAGGGCCGCGCGTTCGTGGCGACAGTCACTTCCCGCCACGCAGCCGCACCAACCGGGTCGTCGAACTCTCGTCCAACTCCACGAGGTCCGATCGGGAACGCAGGAAGTCGCTGAAGGAGCGGAAGCCCAGGGATTTTTCGCTGAACGAAGGATCCATCCGCTTCATCTGCGCCTTGACCGCGGAGTTGTGCAGCCAGTCCACGTCGTCTTTCTCCAGACCGATCTGCAGCGCGCGCGTCAGCAGCGCGGTGGCGGCGGCCTGCGGGTCGGGCGGCTCCGGCTCCTCGGGCTCCGCCGACTTGGCGCGACCGCTGCGTCGCTTCGAAGGGACTGACTCGGGGTCGGCCGACGGCGGTTCGGGCTCGACCACCGGGACCCCGGGCAGCGCGTCGTAGACGACGAAGTCGTCGCACGCCGCGGCCAGCGCCCGGCTCGACGCGCCCGCCACGCCGATGCCCACCACATACCGGCCGAGCCTCTTGCAGCGCTGGGCCAGCGGGATGTAGTCGGAGTCGCCGGACACGATCACCACATGGGTCAGGTCCGGCAGCCGGAACATGTCCTCCACGGTGTCGACGGCCAGCCGGATATCGGCGCCGTTCTTGCCGTAGGCGGCGGCCGGGAAGAGCTGCACCAGGTCGACCGCGCGGCCCACCAGCTGGCCGCGGTACCCGGCGTTGACGTCCGCCGACCAGTCCGCGTAGGCGCGGGTGAGCACCAGCGTGCCGAACGACGACGCGAAGTCGAGGACCGCGCCGACGTCGACCGTCGCCCGGGCCGTGCGCTCGGGGTAGTGGTCGAGCCCCTTGGCCTTGTCCCGCTGGAACGAATTACGCCCGTTCACCTGGTCGTACCGCGAGATCACGATGTTGTCGAAGTCGAGGTAGACGGCTACGCGGGAGGCACCTGGTTCGGTCATGCGCTCAATCATCACCGAGATGCGCGCCGCAGCGCCGCCTCTGAAGCGTTTTGCGTCACGATTCGGGTCAGGTTGGCGGTGGGCGGGACCAGAGCGGGTATTCCCCACCCATGAACGAGTTGAAGTTCCTCGAGTTGCACGGTGACCGCGTGGCCTACCGCGACGAGGGCGACGGGGAAGCCCTGCTGCTCATTCACGGCATGGCCGGGAGCTCGGACACCTGGCGTTCGGTGATACCGCAGCTGTCGAAGAAGTTTCGGGTGATCGCGCCCGACCTGCTCGGCCACGGCGAGTCGGCGAAGCCCCGTGTTGCCGACTACTCGCTGGGCGCCTTCGCGGTCTGGCTGCGCGATCTGCTCGACGAACTCGGTGTGAGCCAGGCCACCCTGGTCGGCCAATCGCTCGGCGGCGGTGTCGCCATGCAGTTCGTCTATCAGCACCCCGACTACGCCAAGCGGCTCGTCCTGATCAGCAGCGGCGGCCTGGGTCCCGAGGTCGGGCTGGTGCTGCGCGTGCTGTCTGCGCCCGGGGCCGAGCTGGTGCTGCCGATCATCGCGCCGAAGCCGGTGCTCGCCGCCGGAAACAAGCTCAAATTGTGGCTGAGGAGTGCCGGGATCCAATCGCCCCGCGGCGCCGAGCTGTGGAGCGCCTACTCATCGCTGTCGGACCCCGCGACGCGGCAATCCTTCCTGCGGACGCTGCGGTCGGTGGTCGACTACCGCGGCCAGGCGGTGAGCGCGCTCAGCAGGCTGAGGCTGCGCGAGGAGCTACCGGTGATGGCGATCTGGGGCGAGCGCGACGGCATCATCCCCGTCGACCACGCCTACGCGGCGCAGCAGGCCCGCACGGACAGCAGGCTGGAGGTGCTGCCCGATGTCGGTCATTTCGCGCAGGTGGAGGCGCCCAGCGAGGTGGTCGAACTGATCGAGGACTTCATCGCGACCAGCGGGCACCGCGTGGTGGACACCTCGCCGGCGAGCCCCGATCCGTCCGTCTCGACGAGCTGACCGAACGATCGTCGCCCGCATACCGGGCGGCGAGGTAGTGTGGGAATCGGTTGAATTCACAGCCCTCCGGACACGTCACGGCGGCGATCTGACCTCCCCGCCGAACGGGCGTCTTGCCCGACGTAAGCCGACGTTATACGGCTGTGCCTCATAAGCGGTTGATCCTCCGCCATTCCTCCGCGGCGACGCACCTTCTGCGGCGTAGCCGAAGTATCGACCCCTTCGGCAGTCGTTCTCGACGAACTCTCCGCCTCACCGGCCTGAACAAAGGCCCGGTTTACTGCTCCACCCGTGCGCGCGCCCGCACATGACGCAGCGCGCACCCACCGGAGCCCAGTGCGCCGCGCCGCCGCGCCGAAGCAGGGGAAGATCATTGAGCAGATTTGCCGAAACCATGTACGCCAACGCGCAGGGGAGCCGCAACGGCCTGGTGACCGGGGAGCCGGACTGCCCGGTCCGGCACACATGGGGCGAGGTGCACGAACGCGCCCGCCGGATCGCGGGCGGCCTGGCAGCCTCCGGTGTCGGACCCGGCGACGCGGTCGCGGTGCTGGCGGGGGCGCCGGCCGAGATCGCTCCGACGGCACAGGGCATCTGGATGCGCGGCGCCAGCCTGACGATGCTGCACCAGCCGACCCCGCGCACCGACCTGCAGCGCTGGGCAAGCGAGACCATTGCCATCATCAAGATGATCGGCGCCGAGAGGTTGATCGTCTCCGATCCGTTCATGCCGGCGGCGCCGCTGCTCGCCGAGCAGGGCGTGCGGGTGCTAACCGTTGTCGGCTTGCTCGGCGGTCGGCCGATCGAGCCGCTCGACACCGACGACGACGACCTCGCCCTGCTGCAGCTGACGTCGGGCTGCACCGGATCGCCCAAGGCGGTTCGAATCACCCACCGCAACATCGTGTCCAACGCCGAAGCCATGTTCGCCGGAGCTCGCGTCGACACCGACACCGACGTCATCGTCAGCTGGCTGCCGCTTTTCCACGACATGGGTATGACCGGATTCTTGACCGTGCCGATGTACTTCGGCGCCGAGTTGGTCAAGGTCACACCCATGGATTTCCTGCGGGATGTTCTGCTGTGGCCCAGGCTGATTCACAAGTACAAAGGCACGATGACGGCCGCGCCGAACTTCGCCTACAACCTGCTCGCCAGGCGGCTGCGCAGGCAGGCCGTGCCCGGCCAATTCGACTTGTCCTCCCTGCGGTGGGCACTTTCGGGCGCCGAGCAGGTGGAGCCCGCGGATGTGGAGGACCTGATCGAATCCGGCGGCCCCTTCGGCCTGCGTCCGGAAGCCATCCTGCCGGCGTACGGCATGGCGGAGACGACGGTGGCGACCTCGTTCACCGAGTGCGGCGACGGCTTGGTCGTCGACGAGGTTGACGCCGACCTGCTGGCGGTGCTGCGGCGGGCGGTCCCCTCGACCGGGGGGAAGACACGGCGCCTGGCGACGTTGGGCCGGCCGCTGCCGGACCTGGAGGTGCGCGTCGTCGACGACGACGGTGGATTGCTGCCGAACCGCGGGGTAGGGGTCTTACAGGTGCGAGGCGAGTCGGTCAGCGAGGGCTACACGACGGTCGCCGGATTCGTGTCGGCCCAAGACGAGAGGGGCTGGTATGACACCGGCGACCTCGGGTATCTGACCGAGACCGACCGCATCGTGGTGTGCGGCCGCGTCAAGGACCTGATCGTGATGGCCGGCCGCAACATCTACCCCACCGACATTGAACGCGCGGCCGCGCGCGCCGCGGGCGTTCGCCCGGGCAGTGCGGTGGCGGTGCGCCTCGACGCCGAGCGGTCGCGGGAAAGCTTCGCCGTCGCGGTGGAATCCATGGCGTGGCAGGACCCCGGCGAAGTGCGTCGTATCGAGCGGCAGGTGGTGCACGAGGTCGTGGTGGAGGTGGACGTCCGGCCGCGAAACGTGGTCGTGCTCCCGCCGGGGATGATCCCGAAGACGCCGTCGGGAAAGCTGCGGCGGGCCTACGCACTTGCGCTGGTCGGCTGACGGTCCTGTTCCCCGCCGGGCGAGTACATTCGGCATTCGAGATGTCTGACTATGACGCGCAGCCCGGTCGGGGGACGCCACGGCAGCCCGACCTTTCGTCGGCGCAGCGCGAAGCGGATGAAGCGGATCTCAACGCAGGTCTGGCGGGGCTGGCGCGGATCGTGGCGGGCGCCCGGGCGGTCGACGACCTGCTCGGCGAGGTGGCGGAGTTCGCGGCCCGGGCGATCCCCGGGGTCGACGGGGCAAGCGTCTCGCTGGTCGACTCCCAGGAAGTTGGCCCGCGTATCCGAACACATTCGGCAACAGCACAATTCGTCCGCGAGATCGACGTCATTCAATACGAGATCTTCGACGAGGGACCATGCATCACTGCCATGCAGTCGGGCCGCCCCACGGTGGGGGGATCACTCGGCAGCGACAGCCGGTGGCCGCGTTTCGGCGGCCGAGTGGCCCGAATGGGCGTCCATTCGGCCCTGTCGCTGCCCCTGGTGATCGGCGACCAGGTGATAGGCGCCATCAATTCGTATGCCAACGGTCGCGATGCCTTCGGCGAGCACGCCGTTGCGCTGGGGTCGCAGTTCGCCGGACCCGCTGCGGTGTTGGTGCACAACGCACAGCTGCTGGCGCGGGCTCGCTGGAAGACGGAGCGGCTGCAGCGCGCATTGGAGACCAGGGCGGTGATCGACCAGGCGATCGGAATCATCCGCAGCAGGGCGGGCGCCAGCGCCGAGGAGGCCTTCGCGCGGCTGGCGCGGATCAGCCAGAGCGAGAACCACAAGCTTCACTTCGTGGCCGAGCGTCTGGTGGACGAGGCAGTGCGGCGGGCTCAGGCTCGCCGGCCCTGATCCCGTTCAGTCGGCTTCCAGCATCAGTTTTCGGCCGAGTATGTCGCGAGCGATATCGGTGACGCTGCGGTCGGTGGCGTAGGCATGAGCCTTCAGTCGGACGAGAGCTTCGGCGGGCCCGATCTCCAGCTGGGCAACGAGCATGCCGGTGGCTTGGCTGACGTCGGCGCGGGAGAGCGCGTTGAGTTCGGCCCACGCGTTGCTGTCGGGTTCGGCGACGGCGGCTTGCAGGTCGGCGTCGAGGATGTCCAGCAGCGGGATGCCGGCGACTTCTGCGGCGGCGACCGCGCCGGCCAGACGGTCGCCATCGAGGTCGCCGGGTTGTTGGCAGAAGAGGTCGAGGGCGCCAACGTATTCACCGGCGAGGACGACGGGCATTGCGTAGACGGCGTGGATCTGACGAACGAGCATGGCGGGTCCCCAGGCGGGCCAGCGTCGGTCGCCGGGGTCGGCGATGTCGACAACCAGGACCGGCCGTTGCTGGCTCACGGAGTCGAGGCATGGACCCTCGCCGAGGGTGAACTGCAACTCGTCGTATCGGCGCGCGGGTGCGCCGCTGCAGCCGAGCGTGCCGGCCGGGGCGCCGTGGAAGACGAGCGAGATGGCGGCCGCGTCTATCCCGAGGCGGGTCACGCAGGCCGCGCACAACCGATCGGCGGCCGTCGCGCCACGCCTCCCGTCGATTGCGGCGAGGAATGGCTCGTGGAGTTCCACATCTAGCCGGACACGAGTCGGGCGGTAGTGCTCAAAGGCTTTTGTTGTGACGTCATCGATCGCCTTCCGGGGAGCATGGTATCGGCGCGTCCGTCACGACTGAATCGGCGACGGCACGGCGCACGGATCGAGCTCTGGTGAACGTCGGGCGCGCTGCGCGCTTTCCGCACACGCGGCGCGCACAATGTGGTCGGCGGTCAGGAACGGCTCCGTATCGCGTTCGAAGCCGGCGATGCTGAGGTCGGCGGCTCGGCGCAAGACCATCACGGCCAGGGCCGCGGACGTCCGGCTCGGGATCACCATCAGCCTGGCCATGGCGGTGCTGCCGGTGATCGTCATGAGGCGTTGGCTGATTGGCGGACCGGGTTCGGCGAGTCGCGGGCAAGGCGGCGGCTCGAGAACAGGTGAACCGGCCAGCGACGACCAGTTGATGCTGATGTCGATGATCCGGCCCAATCGTTTGAACAGGGCATCAGTCAGCTCGGGAAGCTCATTCGCCAAGGACGCGGTGCGCGGCCACCACGCGCCGTCGAGGTCGTTGCCCAGGTGGAGCGCCAAAGTGACCCGAACCGGGCTGGCCAGCCGCCGACCACGCGCCGCATTGCTCATGGTTACCGTGCGGCCGAGCGGCGGTGAAAAAGACCGTGGCACAAGGATCCTGAGCGGACCCGCAGGGCCATGGCCGACGGCCCGCTGACAAGCGGGGCCGGTGATGCCTTGCTGTCCATCGAGATTCCTTCACGAAGTCGACCCGGCCAAGAGTGCAGTGATCGAGAAACGAATCGCATCTTTCGGTGATCGCGTTCGGTCGTTGTCACGTCCGAGGATTACCGTTGGGGTGGCGCGGTTCACCATTGACGCTACACCCTTGGCGCGGCGGCGCGCTGACCTACCGGGATACGAATCGGCGACATCGGGCAAGCCGTGCTCCGCACGAAGGGCCAGTGCTGTCCTTTATTGGGAGACGTGGGCGGCGGAATGGGGGTAGTGTCGAAGAGATCGGCGGTATGTCGTGCGCAGCCGTTTCGAGATTGTGTCATCGCCGATTCGAAAGATCCGGCCGGTTCGCGGCCAAGAACGGGAGCGTCTGATGACGCTGCATAGGGATAAGACGGTCACCGAATCGAAACAGGGACCCCCGGAGAACACACCGCGCCTGCGCCTGAAGCCCAAGGCGGCCACGGTGACGGGCTATGTCGACGGGGCATGGTGGCCGCGCAGCGACGACCTTCCCGGCGAGCTGCCGGACCTGCTGGCGGTGTTGTCGGTACGACTCGGCCGGATTGATGCGGTGAGCTACAACCTCGCCGAATGGGCTGAAGCGCCGACGAAATTACGGACCGGCGGACACGTCGTACGGCTCGCCGGCTACCACCGACAGCCGGTCGACACCATCGAATTGCTCGGTGCGAGCCGCGACAAAGTCGTTTTGCTGGTAATTCCGCCACAAACCGATCCCCAGCACGCACACGAGGCGATGATGGCAGCGGCGAAGCGAGACGACGCAACGACGACCGAGGATCTGCTCGAGACAAGTTTGACGTGAAGGCGCAACGGCGTAGCAGCCGAAGGCAGCCAACCAGGGTCACCCCCGGTCATAATGCTTGATGTGCGAACGCCTTTCGATGTGTGATGCCATCTCACTCACGATGGAACGCCCCTGGCCCCGCGGAGAAGTTTGCGCGGCCGCTGCCAAGGGATCGACGGATTCGGCGATGCCGGTGGCGGTCGCGACGTCACGAACAAGCGCCGATCTCTACTACCGGACGCCCAAAGCGGTCTCGACAAACCGGGCGGCAACGCCGGAAAGCCCGAGACACCCCCGGCCCGGAGGCGTTCCCGCCGTGTTGGGCAGGCCAAAGAGGCTGACCCACTGAGGCTTTGGCCACCGGCCGCAACGCATGCCGTTGGCGTTTCCGGCGGCGACGCCGCGCGGCGACTCCCCGGCGCTCGAGCCGTTCTGCGGCCTTGCGGGGGTAGAATTGCGTCGATGCGCACAACGTCGCGAACCGCGCTTCCACCGGGTCCCCGGCTTCCCCGGTCCATCCAGGCCGTGTTGATGCTGGGCCATGGGTCGCATTTTGTGGCTGCCTGCCGGCGTCGTTATGGTCGTGTTTTCACGCTGCGGGTCGCGTCGATCGGAACGCTGGTATACCTCGCCGATCCCGCCGACATCAAAACGGTGTTTGCCGGCGACCCGCGCGTCTTTCACGCCGGCGAAGCGAACTCGATTTTGAGTGGCCTGCTCGGCAGCAGCTCCCTGTTGGTGATCGATGAAGATGTGCACCGGGATCGGCGGCGCCTGATGCTGCCGCCGTTCCATCGTGACGCCGTAGCACGCCAGGCCGGGCTGATGGCCGAAATCGCCGCGGCGAACATCGCCGGGTGGCCGGTGGGCACAACATTCGCGGCCGCGCCCAAGATGTCGGAGATCACCCTCGAGGTGATTCTGCGGACGGTCATCGGCGCCACCGACCCGGCCCGGCTCGCCGCGCTGCGTGACGTCATGCCGCGGCTGCTCACCGTGGGTCCGTGGGCGACGTTGGCACTGGCCAAGCCGAGCCTGCGGGGCTACCGCCCATGGCGTGGGCTGCGTCGGCGCCTCGCCGAAGCCGACCGCCTGCTCTACGCGGAGATCTCCGAGCGCCGCGCGGACCCCGATCTGGCCGCCCGCACCGACGTGCTGGCCATGCTGGTCCGCGCCGGCGGCGAGGACGGACGCACGATGACCGACCGCGAGCTGCGCGACCAGCTGATGACCTTGCTGGTGGCCGGGCACGACACCACGGCGACCGGGTTGTCCTGGGCGCTCGAGCGTTTGACCCGCCATCCAGCCGTATTGGCCAAGGCGGTGCAGGCCGCCGAGGCAAGCGCGGCGGGCGATCCCGCCGGCGACGAGTACCTCGACGCGTTGGCCAAGGAGACGCTGCGGATCCGTCCGGTCGTGTTCGACGTGGGCCGGGTCCTCACCGAACCGGCCGACGTGGCCGGCTACCGGCTGCCGGCCGGGGTCATGGTGGCGCCCGGAATGGGACTTGTGCACACCAGCGCCGTCCTCTACCCGGACCCGCACCGATTCGATCCGGATCGAATGGTGGGTGCCACGCTGAGCCCGACGACCTGGTTCCCGTTCGGCGGCGGCAACCGTCGCTGCCTTGGCGCCGGCTTCGCCATGGTGGAGATGCGCGTGGTCTTGCGCGAAATCCTGCGGCGGGTCGAGCTGTGCACCACCACGGCAGCCGGCGAGGCGCAGAAGCTCAAGTTCGTCGTCTTGGTGCCGAGTCGCGGCGCGCGAATTCGCGCGAAGGCGATCCGCGGCGTCCCGGCCGCATCGCTTGCGGCCGCCCCGACGGTGCGACGATAGCTATATGGCGTAGTCCGGCAAGTCGAAGTTGTCGCGTATGCCGCCCGCGAAAAGCATTGCCACAGGACCGAAGTTCATGGCGCGCATCGCCACGTTGCGGAACCGCAGGCCAATTCGGGTTTTCGTGGCGAAGAACGGAATGTAGTGCACCGCGCCGGCCTGCTTGGCCTTGACGAACGGGCGCAGGCGCGCCTCGTAGGCAGGGAAGGCGCGGCGGTGGTCGCCCCCCGCCCGCGCCAGCTCGCCCGCCAGCACGTATGCCTCGGTGATGGCCAGGCCGGTGCCCTCGCCGCCCAGCAGCGAAATGCACGCGGCCGCGTCGCCGACCAGCAGTACCCGGTCACGCGACCAGTGGTCCATCCGGATCTGACTGACGACGTCGAAGTACAGGTCGTCGACGTCGTCGAGCGCGGCCAGCATGTTCGGCGATTCCCAGCCGACGTCGCCGAACTCGTTGCGCAACTGTTCTTTCGGCGGGACGCCACCGTCCTCGTGCGCGGCGCGGAAGATGAACAAGAACATGGTGCGGTCGCCGCGCAGCGCGACGCGCGACAGCTGCCGGCCGGGGGTGGCGTAGGTGACATAGACCAGCTCGTCGCGCGGCCGGTAGCCGTCGACCACGCAGGCCGCGACCTTGCAGCCCAGGTAGTGGTCGAAGTTCCGCTCCGGCCCGAAGGCAAGACGTCGTACGTTCGAGTGCAATCCGTCGGCGCCGAGGAGGAGGTCGAATTCCCGCGGTGCGGCCTTCTCGAAGGTCAGGCCGACACCGTCGCTGCGCTGCTCGACGGTGGCGA
The DNA here is from genome assembly GCA_963824505.1 of uncultured Actinomycetota bacterium. Taxonomy (GTDB): domain Bacteria; phylum Actinomycetota; class Actinomycetes; order Mycobacteriales; family Mycobacteriaceae; genus Mycobacterium. Next base: position 6,594 of record CAWGPS010000003.1, on the reverse strand, counting down.
TGCTGTCGCCGAAGATTGTTTCGACCTTGTCTTCGATGGTGTCGTAGATGGCCGCGGCCAGGTCACCGCGGGGCAGGCTGGTGAAGTCCTCGCCGAACGTGGGACGAAGGACGTCGACGTCCACGTCGGCTTTGATCTCTCCTCGTGAACCGACGGAGCGAACCCGTTCGATTTGATAGCCCGCGGCGCGGATCGGCCCTTCGATGCCCATGCGCTTGGCCACCTGGTAGCCCACGCCCCAGAAGTCGATCATGTAACCGCCGGCCCGGAAGTGTGGCGCCTGCTCGATCAGCGTCGGAGTATGGCCGGTGCGCTGCAGCCAGTGGGCAAGGGCCGCACCGGCCACGCCCGCACCACTGATGGCGATCCTCATAATGCTCTACGCTCGCACCCACTGCCATGCCGCGTCCAGTCGTTCGCGGTCAAAGGTCCGCAGCTCGCCGCTCATCACCAATGCGGCGGCCGCGTTGACGCCCATCATCGGACTTCAAGCAGGCTGAGGGTCAGGGCCGATCGCGCGACGATGGGACCGCTTGGAGGCCTGTGACGTCGAAGGCTCATCTCGCGTCGATACCCGCCGGACTCGCACGCCTACAAGAACTGGAGAGCAGCGTCGGAGAGCTGGTCGAAACAGCGAAGGCCGAGTGCGCCGGCGTTGCCGGCATCGATTGCGTTGTGTTTGGCGGGCTTTCGCGGCCAGCGGCCGACGGCATCAACGAGCGTCAGTGGGGATTTCAACAACCTGTTTCAGGTACCGCAGCTCGGTCCTGGTGTGTTCGCGATCCTTCTCGACCCCATTGAGTAAGTGCGTGAACGCGAATGCGGCGACGCGCCCCACGAGGTGACGCGGGAAGGTCGCCCACACCCGCGCGCTGACTCGAGTCGTCGCCCCGCTTGGCTCGACGCTCCACGTGACGCCCTCGCCGATGCGAAGCTGGATGCCGAACCAGCGATACCGTGCGTCGGCCTCCCACGTGACCGCTTCGCCGGGTTCCACCGCGGTGATGGTGCCCTCGGCGACCCCGGGGATCCCGCCGATTCTTTCCCGTATCCGCAGCCGCGCGCCCACCTGAGTTGGCGGAAGCGAATCGAGATGCTCGAGGCTGTCGTGCTCGGCATTGGACGCCAACCACCACCGGTCGATGTCGCTGAGCACCTTCCACACCCGCGGGTGAGCGGCCTCTATCAGGATGGATTCGCTGAACGCGAACACTCCCCGTGACCCCCCGCTGGTCTGTCCGGCATTTCCGCTACTCCAGTATAAGCATGCGCATATATACATGAATGACGCGGGCCCAGGAACTCGTCGCCGTAAGGGTTGGCGGGAGCGTCAATGAGCCCGGGGGCACGCCCCTTGGTAGTCGACCTGCCAGTGTTTGATGCCATTGATGAAGGGCGACCGTAGCCGCTCGGGCTCGCCCGCCGACGTCAGGTCGGGCAGGTGGTCGGCGATTGCGTTGAACATCAGGTCGATCGTCATGCGCGCCAGATTGGCTCCGATGCAGTAATGCGCTCCGGTGCCGCCGAACCCGACGTGCGGGTTGGGGTTGCGCAAGATGTTGAAGGTGTACGGGTCCTCGAAGACCTCTTCGTCGAAGTTGGCCGACCGGTAGAACATGACCACCCGCTGGCCCTTGGCGATCCGCACGCCGCCGAGCTCGGTATCCGTCGCGGCGGTGCGCTGAAACGACGTGATCGGGGTGGCCCAGCGGATGATCTCGTCGGCCGCGGTCTTCGGCCGTTGCGACTTGAACAGCTCCCACTGATCCGGGTGGTCGATGAAGGCCAGCATGCCCTGGGTGATCGAATTCCGCGTCGTCTCGTTGCCGGCGATGCCCAGCGTGACCACGAACATGCCGAACTCGGCGTCGGACAGGTGTTGACCGTCGGCGTCGGCCTGGATCAGCGTCGTGACGATGTCTCGATCCGTTGGGCCGGGCTCCATGGCTTTTCTTTCCGCCAATTGCATGGCATACCACATCAATTCGGCCGCCGAGGTCAGCGAGTCGTGTTCGGCGAACTCCGGGTCGTCGCTGCCGATCATCTGGTTGGACCAGTCGAACAGCTTGCCCCGGTCCTCCTGCGGCACGCCGAGCAGCCCGGCGATGGCCTGCAGCGGCAACTCGCTGGCCACCTGTAGGACAAAGTCGCCCGACTCCGCCGCCGCCGCCCGGGCGGCGATCTGTCGCGCCCGCTCGGTCAATTCGGTGCGTAGCCGCTCCACCGCGCGCGGTGTGAACCCGCGGGCCACGATCTTGCGCAGCCGACTGTGCTCGGGGTCGTCCATCATGATCATCGACGTCCGGCCCGCCTCGATCTGGCCCGCCGCCAGCCCCTCCGGGTAGCGCGGTACCACCGACTTCGCCGCCGACGAGAAGACGTCCGTGCGTAGCGAGACCTCGCGCACGTCACGGTGTTTGGTCACCACCCAGTAGCCGCCGTCACCGAAACCACCCTGATCGGGCGGTTGTTCGTTCCACCAGATCGGCGCCGTGCGGCGCAGCTCCGCCAACTCCTCCGTCGGCAGCCGTCGGGCGTAGATGTCGGGGTCGGTGAAGTCGAATCCGGGTGGGATTTTCGGAGTAGCCATGGGGTCGCTCCTCGGGCAAGGCCGGCTGTTAGGGGATGGTAGCCCCGGCGCGCCGGGAATCACGCACGGAGGCGAGAAGTGTCAGCTCGTCGCCGGGCTCGGCGCCTGGAGGCGGTCGCCAGCACCAAGATTGGTCGCGGTGGTGACGACGGCCCGGTCGATCTGGCGCAGGGCGTGCACGGCCGTGAGGAACCGGCGGGTCCCGGGCGCGGGTTCGGCCTCGCCGACCTGCCGGCGGGCGAGGCTTTCCGCGCAGTCGAGCTGGTCGGTCACCGAGACGATGGACGGTGCGTGCCCGCCGTCGATCGCGGCGACCAGGGCGTCGATATTGCGGCGAGTCTGCGCCGCGGCCGACGTGAACGCATCCGCGAAGTCGATCGCCCTGACTCGGGACGTCGCCGTCGCCGCGTTGCTTATCGCCAGGGCAAGGCGGCGCACGGCGGCCGTCCCCGGCTCCGCGGCGCCGGCGCCCAGCCCGACCTCGGTGGGTCCGGACCCCGGATCCAGGAGTTGTTGGGCCTGGCTCGCGGCCCGCGCCAGGCCGTCCGGTTCGGGTATGCGGATCGCGCGCGACAGCTCCGTGAGCGCGCCCGTCAGGGCGGCGCGCGTCGACGGCCGTATGTCGGTCGCGGCCAGCGCCGCCCGGCGCCCGGCCGTGGCGACCCACTCGATGGCCAGTTCGGCGTCGAACAGCCAGGGGGCGAGCTGTTCGCTGCGGATGCCCCTCAGCGTTGCGGGCCTGGCCTCGTCCTCGATCTGGCTTTGCACCAGCAGGGCGGTCTCGTTGAGCCGGATGCTGCGCGCCCGCATGCGACGGCGGCGGCGCTCGTCGAGATGCCCGGTGCGCACGGCCTCCGCGGTGGTGTCCACCACGATCGCCATGCGCGCCCGCAACGCCCGTATGGTCGCTCGCAGCACGCTTTCCGGCCGATCGGGCAGCACGTAGGCGCTCATCACATACGTGCACACCGTCCCCACCGCGACCGCGCCGATCAACCACGGCAACTCCGAAACGCGCGCCTGCAGGTACAGCGTGAAGAAGTAGGCCATGAACGCGACCATGCCCAGCGCACGCCCACGCGGACCGAACCGGCGGACGGACCCCCCTCGTTTCTGCTGGACACGACCATGGTTACCCGGACCGCCTGGCGCCGGCCAAGCTAGTCTTCGACATCGTGACAGGGCCGACACGGGCGGAGCTGGCCGATGGCCGTGAGCTGCTCTTTTTTTCGCTGCCCGGTCACCGTCCGGCGCCCGTCGAGGACCGCCGGCCCCTGCCGGCGCGCGAGCCGGACCCGTCGCAGCTGCGGTTCGACCGGACCACGGGCCAGTGGGTGATCGTCGCGGCGCAGCGACAGGACCGCACGTACAAGCCACCCCCCGACCAGTGCCCGCTGTGTCCGGGCCCGACGGGGCTGACCAGCGAGGTGCCGGCCCCCGACTACGACGTCGTCGTTTTCGAGAACCGGTTCCCGAGCCTGTCGGGCGCCGTCGATCCCACCGGGGAGGCGCCCATGCCGGCCCGTCTCGGCGGCGGATTCACCCCCGTCCCCGGGCGCGGGCGCTGCGAGGTCGTCTGCTTCTCCAGCGAGCACAACGGGTCATTCGCCGGCCTGTCGCCCGCGCACGCCCGGCTCGTCGTGGAGGCGTGGCGCCATCGCACCGCTGCGCTGATGGCCGCGCCAGGCATCGAGCAAGTGTTCTGCTTCGAGAACCGCGGCGAGGAGATCGGGGTGACGCTGACACATCCGCACGGTCAGATCTACGGCTACCCCTACCTGACGCCGCGCACGGCCGCCATGCTGGGGCAGGCGCGCGAGCACCGAAAGCGCCACGGCAGCAACCTGTTCGGCGACCTGCTGGCGGAAGAGGTGGCCCACGGCGGGCGGGTGGTCGCGCGCACCGACGCGTTCACGGCGTTCGTCCCGTTCGCGGCGCGCTGGCCGGTCGAGGTGCACATCTACCCGAACAGGTTCGTGCGCAACCTCGGCGAACTCCACGCGGGCGAACTCGACGCGTTCACGCTCATCTACCTCGAGGTGTTGAGGCGGTTCGACCGGATGTACCCCGTTCGTTTGCCCTACATTTCGGCGCTGCACCAGTACTCCGACACCGAGGATGACGGATACTTCCACGTCGAGTTGATGTCCATCCGGCGTAGCGCGACCAAGCTCAAGTACCTGGCGGCCTCCGAATCCGCGATGGGCGCCTTCATCACCGACGTCACCCCCGAGAGCGTCGCCCTCAGGTTGCGGGAACTCGCGTGACGGTCCGGTACGCGGCACCAGGGCGGATCAACCTCGTCGGCGAGCACACGGACTACAACCTGGGATTCGCGCTGCCGATCGCGCTGCCCGAGCGCACGGTGGTCACCTTCGAGCCGGACGGCGGCGACGTCATCACCGTGATCAGCGACCGGGCGGACGACCCGGTGCGAATCCGGCTCGACACAGCGCCCGGTGACGTCGGCGGATGGGCGGCGTACGTCGCGGGCGTGATGTGGGCGCTGCGCGAAGCCGGGCACCCGGTGCCCGGCGGCGCGATGTCGGTCACCAGCGAGCTCGCGATGGGTTCGGGGTTGTCCTCGTCGGCGGCGCTGGAATGCGCGGTGCTGGGCGCCATCGCCGCGGCCGCCGGTGCCCGCATCGACCCCTTTGCGCAGGCGCGGCTCGCCCAGCGCGCCGAGAACGACTATGTCGGCGCCCCAACGGGTTTGCTCGACCAGCTCGCCTCGCTGTGCGGTCAGCCGTCGACGGCACTGCTGATCGACTTCCGCGATCTCACGGTGCAGCCGGTGCCCTTCGACCCCGACGCAGCCGGTGTCGCGCTCCTGATGTTCGATTCGCGGGCCCGCCATTCCCACGCAGGCGGCGAGTACGCGGCGCGGCGGGCGTCGTGCGAACGCGCGGCCGCCGATCTCGGGGCGTCATCCCTGCGGGACGTCCAGGAGCGCGGTCTGTCGGGGTTGGCCGCCATCGCAGACCCCGTCGACGCGCGACGAGCCCGCCACGTGCTGACCGAAAACCACCGCGTGGTCGAATTCGTCGCGGCCGTAGCCGCCTCCGACTACACGCAGGCCGGGCGCATCTTCACCGCGTCGCACGAGTCCATGCGAGACGACTTCGGCATCACCACCGAGCACATCGACCTGATCGCCGACGCCGCCGCGCGAGGGGGCGCTCTGGGCGCGCGGATGACCGGCGGCGGCTTCGGGGGTTGCGTGATCGCCCTGGTGCCGGTCGGCCGCGCGGAGGCCGTGCGGGCGGCCGTGCGGCGTGCCGTGTCCGGCGCCGGGTTGCCCGAGCCGGTGATCACCCGAACGCGCGCCGCGGCGGGCGCGGGCCCGTGCGGCTGAGCGTCCCGACCTGTGACGTCGCCGTCGTCAGCCATGACGCGCGGCCATTACCTGTAACGTAACGGCTATGAGCGTCACGACGTGCTCGATGTGCGGCGCCCGTTTCTCCGGTCGATCGGACGCGGTCTACTGCTCGCCGGCGTGCCGGCAGAAGGCTCATCGCGTGCGGACGGCCCGCCGGACCACCGAACTGCGCGAGCGCCTTGCCGCCCGCTACGCGCCGGCCCGGCCGGGGGCCGAGGCCGCCGATGCGCTGCGGCGTTCGGTCGCCCTGTCCCGCCGGCGCGCGCAGGACCAGGTCGCTCGGTCACGCGAACTGTGTCGCGTCGCCGAGCGCCGTGTGCAGGAAAGCAAGGCGATCGGCCGAGCACAGATGAGTGCGCTATGGCTTGGGAACTAGACGGCCAGACCGAAGCGGTCGAACAGGCGCTCGCCGGCGGGAAGCCGCAGCGCCTCGGCTGGTTCCGCTTCTATTTCGAGGACCAGCACTGGGAGTGGTCCGACCAGATGCAGCGCATGCACGGCTACGAACCCGGAACGGTGACTCCGACCACCGACCTGGTGCTGTCGCACAAGCACCCCGAGGACCGCGCGCACGTCGCGGCGACGATCGACGACATGATGACGAACCGCGCGGCGTTCAGCACGC
>CAWGPS010000002.1:0-211074 GCA_963824505.1 uncultured Actinomycetota bacterium | reverse complement strand
GCGCGACCGTCGGCGTCCGTGGAATACCAGTCGTAGCGCCCGTAGAACGGGACGGCCGCCACCACTGACGTGTCGGCCTCCTTGAAGGCCGGCTGGAACTTGGGGTCGCCTGGGGTGAGGGCGGCCAGCGCGGACAGATGCCCGCCGGCCGACCCGCCGCTGATCGCCACGAAGCCGGGGTCGCCGCCGTAGCGGGCGATGTTCTCCTTGACCCAGGCCAGCGCGCGCTTGACGTCGACGATGTGGTCGGGCCAGGTGTGCCACGGGGATACCCGGTAGTTCATCGAAACGCACACCCAGCCGCGCGAAACCAGGTGGCTCATCAGGGGATACGCCTGCGGGCGGCGCCACCCGATCATCCACGCGCCACCGGGCACCTGTAGCAGCACCGGCGCCTTGCCGTCACGCGGCAAGTCGCTGCGGCGCCAGATGTCGGCCAGGTTCGCGCGCCCGTGCGGGCCGTAGGACACGATGTTCTGCTTGTCGACGAAGCGTCGCCGGGCCATGGTGGTGCGCATTGGCGGATTGCGCCGGCCTCTACCTTCGGGGCGGGTGGGCCCGGTGGGCAGGGCGGCCAGCTCGTCGGCGTAATCGGGCCCGAGTTGTTCGGTCAGCCCGGCCTCCAGCACCGGGCCCGGGGTTGTCAGCGCGCGGTACCGGATCATGGCCAGGATCGGCCACGAGGCGGCCGTCAGCGCCAGCGCCACCTTTCCTTTCCGGCCGGCGAAGTCGCCGCGGCGGCCGCGACGCACGGCGTCCAGAGCGGAGGCGGTGGCGTAGAGCACCGGCACCTCGGAGGTCGGCCAGCCGAACCAGAAGACCAGCACCGACGCGTAGGGATTCCGGGTGATCGGGTGTAATCCGTTGGCGGCGTTGAGCAATTCGAGCGCGGCGCGGGTCAGCGGTCGGGGATTGGACACCGCCCGGCGCAGCCGCTCGAGCCGCTGGAGCCGCTCGAGCCTCATCGGCCGCCCACCCGCGCATGCAGTTCGTTGCGCAGTATCTTGCCGGTGCTGCCGCGGGGCAGTTCCTCGACGATCGCGATCTCGCGCGGCACTTTGTAGTTGGCCAGGTTGTCCCGGACGTGTTGCTTGAGGGCGTCGGGCGTCGCCGACCGGCCCGCGACGAGCACCACGAACGCCGCCAGCCGCTGGCCGTACTGCTCGTCGTCCACGCCGATCACCGCCGCCTCGGCCACGTCCGGGTGCGCGGCCAGGGTTTTCTCCACCTCGATGGGGTAGACGTTCTCGCCGCCGGAGACGATCATCTCGTCGTCGCGGCCGACGACGAACAGGCGCCCGTTTGCATCCAGGTAGCCGACGTCGCCCGACGACATGAACCCGTCGTGGAAGTTCTTGGTGGCGCCTGAGGTGTAACCCTCGAACTGGGTGTCGTTGCGGACATAGATCGTGCCCACCTCGCCCATGGGCAGCTCGTTGAATTCCTGGTCCAGGATTCGGATTTCGGTGCCGTCGGCGGGACGTCCCGCGGTGTCGGGCGCCGCCCGCAGGTCCCGGGGGGTGGCGGTGGCGATCATGCCGGCCTCGGTGGCGTTGTAGTTGTTGTAGATCACATCGCCGAACTCGTCCATGAACGCGGTGACGACGTCGGGGCGCATTCGGGATCCGGACGCAGCGGCGAAACGCAATGACTTGCAGCTGTAGCGCTTTCGCACGTCGCCGGGCAGTTCCATGATGCGGTCGAACATGACCGGCACCACGGCGAGGCCGGTCGCCTTGTGGCGGTCGACGAGGTCCAGCGTCGCCTCGGGGTCGAATTTGCGGCGGGTGACCACCGTGCAGGCCATCGACGCGGCGAAGATCAACTGCGAGAAGCCCCAGGCGTGGAACATCGGTGCGACGATCACGACGGTTTCCTCGGCCCGCCATGGCGTGCGGTCCAGGATCGCCTTGAGCGTGCCGATTCCCGCGTTGCCCCCGGTCTGGTTGGCTCCCTTGGGCGTTCCGGTGGTGCCGGAGGTGAGCAGGATCATCCTGCCCGTGCGGCCGCCGCGCCGGGGCTGTTGGCCAATATGGTCGGCAATGAGCTGATCGACGGTCAGTTCGTGCGGACCCTCGGCCCAGGCCACGATTCGGGTGGCCGCCGGCTGGTCGGCCAGCGCGCGGTCCACCGCCTCGGTGAACTCCTCGTCGTAGACGACGGCGTCGACGCCTTCGCGGTTGACCACTTCGGCCAGCGCCGGCCCGGCGAACGAGGTGTTGAGCAGGACGACGTCGGAGCCGATCCGGTTGGCCGCCACCACCGCCTCGACGAAACCGCGGTGGTTGCGGCACATCACCCCGACGGCCCGCGGTTGCCCACCGGGCAAGCGCTGCAGCGCAGCGGCGAACGCGTTGATCCGCTCGTCGAGCTGCCGCCAGGTCAGCGTGCCGAGTTCGTCGATCAGGCCGGGGCGCTCCGGGCAGCGCTGGGCCGCGGCCGCGAAGCCGCTGGTCATGCCCATGCCCTCGCGGCGCATGGCCGCGGCGATCTTCACATAGCGGTCCGGTCGCATCGGCGCGATCACCCCGGCCCGCCTCATGGTCGAGACGATGCCGGCAGCCTGGCTGAGACGCGATGCCATCACTCAGCCCAGGACCGGGAAGCGGCGCTTGGCGGCCAGCTCGTCGAGGGCCTGCTGCATCACCGACCGCACGTGCTCGTCGACCTCGTCGACGTCCGGGTCGTCGCCGAAACGCGCCGTGATGTCGATCGGTTCGAGCACCCGAGTCACGATTTTGGTGGGCAGCGGCACGTTGGGCGGGATGACGGCGCTGAAGCCGAACGGGAAGCCGAACGACAAGGGCAGGATGTCGCTGCGCAGCAGGCGCTTGACGCCGAGGCGCTCGGCGAGCCAGGTCCCGCGGGACAGGTACAGCTGCGTCTGCTGGCCGCCGACGGACACCGCGGGCACGATGGGCACGCCGGCTTCGACGGCCGTCCTGACGTAGCCCTTGCGGCCGTTGAAGTCGATGACGTTCTCGGCGAAGGTGGGCCGGTACGCGTCGTAGTCGCCGCCGGGGAAGACGATCACGACACCGCCGGAGCGCAGGGCTTTGGCCGCGTTCTCCCTCGTGGCCCGGATGTACCCGGTGCGGCGGAGCAGTTGTCCGGACGGACCGGCCATGAGGATGTCGTGGCTGAGCGTGTAGACGGGCCGGTCGTAGCCGAACTTCTGGTAGAAGTCGACGCTGAAGATCGGGACGTCCATCGGGAACATCCCACCGGAGTGATTGCCGACGACCAGCACCCCGCCGGGCGGGAAGGAATCCAGGCCCCGCACCTCCGAGCGGAAGTACGTCTTCAAGATCGGGCGCATCACGCCCACCATGCGCCGGGTCAGGCCGGGATCGAATCTGTCGATGTCCCCGGTGTCGGGCTTGTCGCTCACGTTCCTCCCCTTGGGCTCCGGCTGGGTTCCTTCGCCGCGTCGGATTGATGGTAGCGACCGGGCCCCGGCGCGCGGGCACAGTGTTTCCGGTCACTTCTCGGGCGGGATTTTCGCTGTCGGGCCTGGCAGCCGGGGGATTTTTCGCCCGACCCTATGGTGGCGGCCCCAGACCGGCGTTATTGTTACCGGGCCCGATGCCCACCGCGACCGAGGGAGACCCCGATGGACCTGGCAGGTTTCTCTTACGAGGGCGGCGCAACCTCGGTCGCCGTGCGCGGGTCGAATGGCGGTCGTGACCGGCGCGCCGGAAGGCCCCGCGGAGCTGCCGTCCGCTCGGAGTCCCTGCATGTCCTTCAGCCCGCGCCCACCCCTGCGCCCGTCACGGACGCGCCGGCCGAGCATCCCGCCGGCGCTGCGCCAGACACGGCCGACCAACTACAGGCCGACTACTTCGTGCGCCTGCTCAGCCAGAACCGCCGCCTCAGCGACCGCCGGATCGACGAATACCGGAAGGCGATCGCCACCGCGGAAGCCAAAGGCGACGCGGAGGGCGCTCGCGTCTTCCGGCGGATGATGTCGGGCGAGGAAGAAGACCGCAAGAGCCTCGACGGCATGATCGAGGGGCTGCGCCGGCGGTTTTCCCACCGGGCGCCGGCCGCCCTGCGGTAGCGACGCTCATTTCCACACTCTCTCAAGCGATTTCGCGAAGCATACGAACCCCTGTCTGACCAAGGCCGGTAATATGGGCACGCCCGCCTCGCCGTGCCGATACATTGGACCGGCAACTGGTTTACACCTTTAGCGGAGGCGAACCATGGGATTCATGACACCGGAGCTTCCCGACGTCGACCGCGAGACTTGGCCGACCTTGCCGCGGGCGACGCGACTGCAGGTGGTCACCCGGCACTGGGCCGAACACGGCTTCGGCACCCCGTACGCCGTCTACCTGCTGTACCTGCTGAAGATCGCGGTGTACGTCGCCGTCGCCGCCGCCATCGTCTCGCTCACCCCGGGTCTGGGCGGGCTGGGCCGCATCGGCGACTGGTGGACGCAACCGATCGTGTACCAGAAGGTCATCATTTTTACCCTGCTCTTCGAAGTGCTGGGCTTCGGCTGCGGGTCCGGCCCGCTGACCGGGCGCTTCATGCCACCGATCGGCGGCTTCCTGTACTGGTTGCGTCCCAACACCATTCGGCTGCCCGCATGGCCCGGAAAGGTGCCGTTCACCGCCGGCGACACGCGCACCCTCTTCGACGTCGGCCTGTATGTCATCGTGCTGACCGGTGGGGTGTGGGCATTGTTGGCGCCCGGTCACGGGGGACCGGTGACCGCGACGGGTGACGTGGGGCTGGTCGACCCCCTGCGGGTGCTGCCGACGATCGTCGCGCTGGCGGTGTTGGGGCTGCGTGACAAGACCATCTTCCTGGCCGCCCGCGCCGAACACTATTGGGTGAAGCTGTTCGTGTTCTTCTTTCCGTTCGCCGACCAGATCGCCGCGTTCAAGCTCATCATGCTCTGCTTGTGGTGGGGCGCAGCGACTTCCAAGCTCAACCACCATTTCCCTTACGTGGTGGCGGTGATGACGAGCAACAACGCGCTGCTGCGCGGTCGGTTGTTCAACCCGATCAAGCACCGGCTCTACCTCGACCATGTCAACGACCTGCGGCCGTCGGTGTTGCCGAAGCTGATGGCCCACGTCGGCGGCACCACCGCGGAATTCCTGGTTCCGACGGTTCTGGTGTTCTTCGCCGGCGATCACCCGTGGCGGTGGTTCCTCATCGGGTTCATGGTGCTCTTCCACCTCAACATCATTTCCAACCTCCCGATGGGGGTCCCGTTGGAGTGGAACGTCTTCTTCATCTTCTCGCTCTTCTATCTCTTCGGCCACTACGGCGCGATCCGGGCCACCGATCTTCGCTCCCCCCTGCTGCTGGCCCTGGTGATCCTGGTGGTCGCGGTGGTCATCGCGGGAAACATGTTCCCCGCGAAGATTTCGTTCCTCCCCGCGATGCGGTACTACGCCGGCAACTGGGCCAGCAGCGTGTGGTGCTTCCGCGCGGGCGCCGAGGAGAAGATCGACAAGGACGTCGTCAAGAGTTCCGCGCTCGTGGTCAATCAGCTGGCCCGGCTCTACGACCCGGAGACCGCCGAGATCATGGCCGACAAGACCGCGGCCTTCCGCGCGATGCACGTCCACGGGCGGGCGCTCAACGCCCTGCTGCCCCGGGCCCTGGGAGCAGAGGCCGACGAATCCGCCTACAAGATCCGTGAGGGCGAAATCGTCGCCGGGCCGCTCGTCGGCTGGAACTTCGGCGAAGGGCATCTGCACAACGAGCAGCTTGTCGAAGCGGTGCAACGGCGCTGCCACTTCGAGGAGGGCGACGTGCGCGTCATCGTCCTCGAAGGCCAACCGATCCACATCCAAAAACAGTGGTATCGCATCGTCGACGCCAAGCGCGGCGTGATCGAGCAGGGCTACGTCGACGTCAAGGACATGCTGGCCCGCCAGCCGTGGCCGGAGCCCGGCGACGAGTTCCCCGTGCACGTCATCGACGGCGGCGACCCGCCGCGCCCGGCTTCGCGCGCTTGGATCGCCGCGGACGATGCGGCGCGGCGCTCGATGACCACCGCGGTCGTCGTCGGCGCCGGGCCCAACGGCCTGGCCGCCGGCATCCAGCTCGCCCGCAACGGTGTCGACGTGCAGGTGCTGGAGGCTCGCGACACGGTGGGCGGGGGAGCGCGGTCCGGCGAGCTGACGGTGCCCGGCGTCGTCCACGACCACTGCTCGGCCTTTCACCCGCTGGGCGTCGGCTCGCCGTTCTGGAAGCAGATCGACCTGCAACGCTATGGCCTGGAATGGAAGTGGCCGGAGATCGACTGCGCGCATCCGCTCGACGACGGCACCGCCGGCGTGCTGTATCAGTCGATCGACCGGACCGCGGCCGGGATGGGACCCGACGCCACCCGGTGGCGCCGGGCCCTCGGGGGCCTGGCGGAGGGATTCGACGCCCTGGCCGAGGACCTGCTCCGTCCCGTGCTCAGCGTCCCGCGGCACCCCCTGCGCCTGGCCTGCTTCGGGCCGCGCGCGCTGCTCCCGGCCACCGCGATGGCCCGCTGGTTTCGCACCGAGCAGGCGCGCGCGTTGTTCGGGGGCTCGGCCGCGCACGTCTACACCCGGCTGGACCGGCCGCTCACCGCGTCGCTGGGACTGATGATCCTGGCCAGCGGGCACCGGTACGGTTGGCCCGTCGCCGAAGGGGGCTCCGGCTCGATCACCCGGGCCCTGGCCGCCGCGCTGCGGGAGCACGGCGGGACGGTGACCACCGGGGTGCGGGTCGCGGGTCGCGCCGACATCCCCGCCGCCGACCTCGTTTTGCTCGACCTCAGCCCGGCCGGGGTGCTGCAGATCTACGGCGACGTCATGCCCGGCCGCATCAAGCGGTCCTATCTGCGCTACCGCGAGGGGTCGTCGGCGTTCAAGGTCGACTTCGCCATCGAGGGCCACATCCCGTGGACCAACCCCGACTGCGGTCGCGCCGGCACCGTCCACCTGGGCGGCACGTTCGCCGAGATCGCCGACACGGAACGGCAACGCGCACAGGGACGCATGCCCGCGCGGCCGTTCGTGCTCGTCGGACAGCAGTACCTGGCCGACCCGTCGCGCTCGGCGGGCGGCATCAACCCGATCTGGGCCTACGCCCACGTGCCGTTCGGCTACACCGGCGACGCCACCGCGGCCGTCGTCGACCAGATCGAGCGGTTCGCCCCGGGATTCCGCGACCGCGTCGTCGCGACCGTCAGCAAGAGCACGGCCGACCTCGAGGCCTACAACCCGAACTTCATCGGCGGCGACATCATCGGCGGCGCCAACGACGGGCTGCAGGTGATCTTCCGGCCGCGCATCGCCGTCGACCCGTACGCGACCGGCGTGCCCGGCGTCTACCTGTGCTCGCAATCCGCGCCGCCGGGCGCCGGCATCCACGGGCTGTGCGGCTACTACGCCGCCGAGGCTGCACTGCGGTGGCTGCGCAATTGGCGCTGACGTCACCCACGCTGTGGCGCATTCCGGTACGCAATCGGTTCGGTCTCGAAGTGGCCAAAAAGTGACAAATACTTGATCGAATTGTCCACGCGCCCTTACGCTTCCACTTCTACCCCCGGCAATACCATCACTATTGCAACTGTGTCAGTTAAAGGGATCGGGGCGATGCGGGCGGCTGTGCGAGGTGTTTTTGCGTTGGTCGGGGTGGCTGCGACGGTGGTCGCGGGACCGACCGGTGCCAGCCGAGCCGCGACGATCCAGTCGCACGGGCCGGCCGTCGCGTCGGTGCTGCCGACGCGCGGCCAGGTGGTCGGCGTGGCGTACCCGGTGACGGTGCGGTTCGGCGCGCCTATCAGCGACCCGGCAGGCCGGCGCGCGGCCGAGCGGGCCGTCCGCGTCACGTCGACGCCCCCGATGACCGGCAAGTTCGACTGGCTCGACAACGAGGTAGTGCAGTGGGTTCCCGACCGATTTTGGCCGTCGCACAGCACTGTCGAGCTCTCGGTGGGTGGCCTGTCTACCGAATTCCACACGGGCCCTGAGGTCGTGGGTGTGGCAAGCATCTCGGATCACACGTTCACCGTGACCATCGACGGGCAGCAGGCGGGACCGCCGCAGTCATTGCCGGCGCCCCATCACCGACCTCACTTCGGCGAACAGGGCGTGCTGCCGGCCTCGATGGGCAGGCCGGAGTACCCGACGCCCGTCGGCTCCTACACCGTCCTGGACAAGCGACGCACGGTGATCATGGACTCGAGCAGCGTCGGCATTCCCGTCGACGCCCCCGACGGGTACCGGATTCCGGTGGATTACGCCGTCCGGATCACGAACCGGGGCCTCTACGTGCATTCAGCTCCGTGGGCCGTCAATGCGATGGGGCTGGAAAATGTCAGCCACGGTTGCATCAGCCTGAGCCCCGAGGACGCCGAGTGGTATTTCAACACGGTCAACATCGGCGACCCGGTGATCGTGCAGGAATCAGCGCCGGAATCTACGCAGGAATCGCCGCGGCAGCAGCCACCGCTGCTCTGGGAAGCCCCACCTAGCTGACGTACGCACGCACGCGCGTCGCGACGCCTTATCCTGCAGCCTCTTTCACCATCTGATGCACTTGGCACGCGCTGCTCACGGTGCGGCTTGTCGTGAGGTTGCCGCGACCCGACAGCGATATCGTGCTGGACTGACCGAGCGAGCGAGCTCGAAGCGGCTCGTACTGAAGTGATTTGAAGTCCCTGCGGGTCGAGTGTCCCGTTCCGGCCGCCCGTAGGGGCAGTGGTGGTCCGGGCGGTGTGCGGCCTGGGCGGCGACACGCCGGGAAGGGCCACCGTCGCCGCACACCGGATGCCGTCAGCGCACAGTCGACGCCGGGAACGCGTCGGACGCTCGGGTGGTCCGGGCGGTGTGCGGCCTGGGCGGCGACACGCCGGGAAGGGCCACCGTCGCTGCACACCGGACGCCGTCAGCGCACAGTCGACGCCGGGAACGCGTCGGACGGTTACGAGGATCGGCCTCAGCTTGCGGGGCCGGCCGGCACCGGTTGACCGGGTACCGGGCCGCCGGCCGGCGCCGGGCCGGTCGGCGCACCCTTGCCGGTTCCGGCCATGTCGATGATCGGCGCAGCGACCGGCACCGGTGCGCCCACCGGAGCGCCGGCGACCACCGGTCCGAGCGCGATCAACGGAGCACCGACCGGCACCGGCGCAACCACCGGGGCGCCGACCGGGACCGGGGCGCCGACGGGGATCGGGGCGCCGACGGGGATCGGGGCGCCGACCGGGATCGGGGCGCCGACCGGGATGGGGGCGCCGACCGGGATGGGGGCGCCGACCGGGAACGGGGGCGCCGACGGGAACGGGGGCGCCGACCGGGATCGGGGCGCCGACGGGAACGGGGGCGCCGACTGGGACCGGCGCACCGGCCGGGACAGGAGCGACGGCAGGCACCGGCGGCCCAAGGGCAATCAGCGGAGCGCCGGCCGGCACCACCGGCACCGGCCCCGGCGCGACAAGCGGTACACCGGCCATCGGAGTGAGCGGGGCGCTCGCCGTGCATACCCCGGCAGCGGGTGCCGGCCCTGCAGCAGGCGCCGGCCCGGCAGCGGGTGCCGGACCCGCGGCAGGCAGCGGTATGCCGGCCCCCGCCGGTCCGCCGGCCGCTGCCGCTCCGCCGGCGGCTTCGCCGCCCCCCACCAGGGGCCCGCCGGCCTCCGGCGCGGCAACGTCGCCCGCCTGGCTCTGCACACACGCATAGCCGCCGGTTTTCAGCGGGGCGGCTGCCGCATCCGGGCTCAACGCTAAGGCCGCCCCGCACAACCCGGCGGTGGCAACCACTTTCAAGTTGAACCGATCAAAGACCGTCATCAACGTCGACTCCTCGTTATTGGCGCTCCATGTCAACTGGCGCAGCAGCACCGCACAGCCCTACTGCTCTCGTGTCTAGCCGACCGCCCCAATTGTTAGTGGGCGACACGACACCCGCATCGCGGCGCACCGCACCGTTTCCAAATGGTGACGTTCGGCCCGATGCCGGTCGGGACAGCCGAAGAACGGTGTCACGGCGGGGTCACGAATCGGGGCGCCGGGACGTTATCGCATAAGGCGATCAAGGCGCCGGCCCGCCGCGCTTACCCGCGGCGCGGGGTGCATGTCACTGATCTAGGCTGACGGCAAAGCGCTCACGAGCGGACGCAACAGCGAACATCAGAAGGCAGGAGAGGCAAGTGACGGTCCGGGTAGGCATCAACGGCTTCGGTCGAATCGGCCGCAACTTTTACCGGGCCTTGTTGGCTCAACAGGAGCAGGGCACCGCAGACATCGAGGTGATCGCGGTCAACGACATCACCGACAACCACACGCTGGCTCACCTGCTGAAATTCGACTCCATCCTGGGCCGGCTGCCCTACGACGTCAGCCTGGACGGCGAGGACACCATCGTGGTGGGCAAGCACAAGATCAACGCCCTGGAGGTCCGGGAGGGGCCGGCGGCGATGCCGTGGGCCGACCTGGGCGTCGACGTCGTCGTGGAATCCACCGGCCTGTTCACCAACGCTGCCAAGGCCAAGGGCCACCTGGACGCCGGGGCCAAGAAGGTGATCATCTCGGCGCCGGCCACCGACCCCGACATCACCATCGTGCTGGGGGTCAACGAGGACAAGTACGACGGCAGCCAGAACATCATCTCCAACGCCTCGTGCACCACCAACTGCCTGGCGCCGGTGACCAAGGTCCTGCAGGACGAGTTCGGCATCGTCCGCGGCCTGATGACCACCATCCACGCCTACACCCAGGACCAGAACCTGCAGGACGGGCCGCACAAGGATCTGCGGCGCGCGCGTGCGGCCGCGCTCAACATCGTTCCGACCTCCACCGGTGCGGCCAAGGCGATCGGCCTGGTGATGCCCGAACTCAAGGGCAAGCTCGACGGGTACGCGCTGCGGGTGCCGATTCCGACCGGGTCGGTCACCGACCTGACGGTCGAACTGTCCAAGGCGGCCGGGGCCGACGAGATCAACGCCGCGTTCAAGGCCGCCGCCGAGGGCAGGCTCAAGGGCATCCTCAAGTACTACGACGCCCCCATCGTCTCCAGCGACATCGTCACCGACCCGCACAGCTCGATCTTCGACTCGGGGCTGACCAAGGTGATCGACAATCAGGCCAAGGTCGTCTCCTGGTACGACAACGAGTGGGGCTATTCCAACCGCCTGATCGACCTGGTCGCCCTGGTCGGCAAGTCGCTGTAAACCGTGGCCGTTCCCACGCTCCAAGACCTTCTCGCCCAGGGGGTTTCGGGCCGGGGAGTCCTGGTCCGCTCCGACCTGAACGTGCCGCTCGACGAGGACGGCGCCATCACCGACCCGGGCCGGATCGTCGCGTCGGCGCCGACGCTGAGGGCGCTCGTCGACGCCGGCGCCAAGGTGGTGGTCACCGCGCACCTGGGCCGTCCGAAAAACGGCCCCGACCCGAAGTTCTCGCTGGCCCCCGTCGCCGCGGCGCTCGGCGAGCAGTTGGGGCGGCACGTGCAGTTGGCCGGCTCCGATCAGTCCCGAGTCGTGGGCGCCGACGCGCTGGCGCGCGCCGAGGGCCTCACCGACGGCGACGTCCTGCTGCTGGAGAACATCCGGTTCGATCCGCGCGAAACCAGCAAGGACGACGGCGAGCGCCTGGCGCTGGCCCGGCAGCTGGCCGAATTGGTCTCGCCGGGAGGCGCTTTCGTCTCCGACGGCTTCGGAGTGGTGCACCGCAAGCAGGCCTCCGTGTACGACGTGGCGACCCTGTTGCCGCACTATGCCGGAAACCTGGTGGCCGACGAGGTCCGAGTGCTCGAGCAGCTGACCAGCTCGACCGAGCGGCCCTACGCGGTGGTGCTCGGCGGCTCGAAGGTGTCCGACAAGCTGGGGGTCATCGAACAGCTGGCGACCAACGCGGACAGCATCGTGATCGGTGGCGGCATGTGCTTCACTTTTCTTGCCGCCCAAGGCTTGTCGGTAGGGAAGTCGCTGCTGGAGACCGAGATGATCGACACCTGTCGGCGGCTGCTGGACACCTATCACGACGTGCTCCGGCTGCCGGTGGACATCGTGGTGGCCGACGAGTTCGCCGCCGACTCGCCGCCGGAGATCGTCGCCGCCGACGCGATCCCCGACGGCCGCATAGGTCTGGACATCGGACCGGGATCGGTCAAGCGGTTCACGACGCTGCTGGCCAACGCGAAGACCGTGTTCTGGAACGGCCCGATGGGCGTCTTCGAGTTCCCGGCCTTCGCCCAGGGCACCAAGGGGGTCGCCGAGGCGATCGCCGCAGCGACCGGCAGGGGCGCCTTCAGCGTGGTCGGCGGCGGCGACTCCGCCGCCGCGGTGCGCGCCCTCGGCATCCCGGAGGGCGACTTCTCCCACATCTCGACCGGCGGGGGCGCGTCGCTGGAGTTCCTGGAGGGCAAGACCCTGCCGGGCATCGAGGTACTGGGTCGGCCGCAACCAGGTGAAGGAGACTCGTGAGCCGCAAGCCATTGATCGCCGGCAACTGGAAGATGAACCTCAATCACTTCGAGGCGATCGCGCTGGTGCAGAAGATCGCCTTCGCGTTGCCGGACAAGTACTACGACAAGGTCGACGTCACGGTGCTGCCGCCCTTCACCGACCTGCGCAGCGTGCAAACCCTGGTCGACGGCGACAAGCTGCGGCTGACGTACGGCGCCCAGGACCTGTCGAAGCACGACGCCGGGGCCTACACCGGCGAGGTCAGCGGCGCGTTCCTGGCCAAGCTGGGCTGCAGCTTCGTCGTCGTCGGCCACTCCGAGCGGCGCACCTACCACAACGAGGACGACGCGCTGGTGGCCGCCAAGGCCGCAGCCGCGCTCAAACACGAGCTGACCCCCATCGTGTGCATCGGCGAGCACCTCGACGTCCGCGAGGCGGGCAACCACGTCGACCACAACGTCGAGCAGCTGCGCGGATCCCTGGCCGGCCTGTCCGCCGATCAGATCGGCACCGTCGTCATCGCCTACGAACCCGTGTGGGCCATCGGCACCGGTCGCGTCGCGAGCGCCGCGGACGCCCAGGAGGTGTGCGCGGCGATCCGCACCGAACTCGCGGCCCTGGCGTCCCCGCAGGTCGCAGGCGCCGTGCGGGTGCTCTACGGCGGCTCGGTGAACGCCAAGAACATCGGCGACCTGATCGCCCGCGACGACGTCGACGGCGCGCTGGTCGGTGGGGCGTCCCTGGACGGCGAGCAGTTCGCGACGCTGGCGGCGATCGCGGCCGGCGGGCCCCTGCCGTAACAGCGGCGTCGTCCCGGTAGGCTTGCCGTCATGGAGTTGGCCCTGCAGATCACCCTGGTGGTCACCAGCATCCTGGTGGTGCTCTTGGTGCTGCTGCACCGCGCCAAGGGCGGCGGCCTGTCGACGCTGTTCGGCGGGGGTGTGCAGTCGAACCTGTCCGGGTCGACGGTGGTCGAGAAGAACCTCGACCGGCTGACATTGTTCGTCACCGGCATCTGGCTGGTGTGCATCGTCGGCATCGCCCTGATGATCAAGTACCGCTGATTTCGTCGCCCCGCCGAGTGTGAAGTTCGCGACGCGGCACGGCGGGTAGCGCGTCGTGAGTTGCACTTTCGGCGGACGCTGTGGGCTCCTGATCAAGTTGGGGCCGGCCCTCCGACGGGCGAACGGCGCGCCCCGCCCCGATACTGGGACACATGGCTGAGGCTCCCGACGTCGCGCTGGAACCGATCGGTGCCGTCCAACGCACCCAGGTCGGCCGCGAGGCGACCGAGCCGATGCGGGCCGACATCAGGCTGCTGGGCACGATCCTCGGCGACACCGTCCGCGAACAGAACGGTGACGAGGTCTTCGCGCTCGTGGAACGCGCCCGGGTCGAATCGTTTCGGGTGCGCCACTCGGAGATCGACCGCGCCGACATGGCGCGGTTGTTCGACGGCATCGACATCCACCGGGCGATCCCCGTCATCCGCGCGTTCAGCCACTTCGCGCTGCTGGCCAACGTCGCCGAAGACATCCACCGGGAACGCCGGCGCGCCATTCACGTCGCCGCCGGCGAGCCGCCCCAGGACAGCACCCTGGCCGCGACCTACGCGAAACTCGATCGCGCCCGGCTGGATTCGGCCACGGTCGCCGACGCGCTGCGGGTAGCGCTGGTGTCGCCGGTGATCACCGCCCATCCCACCGAGACGCGCCGGCGCACCGTGTTCGTCACCCAGCACCGGATCACCCAACTGATGCGGCTGCGCGCCGACGGCCACACCGAAACCGACCACGGCCGCAACATCGAGTTCGAGTTGCGCCGCCAGGTCCTCACGCTCTGGCAGACCGCGCTGCTCCGGTTGTCCCGCTTGCAGATCACCGACGAGATCGAGGTGGGCCTGCGGTATTACCCCGCCGCCTTTTTCAAGGTGATCCCGCAGGTCAACGCGGAGGTCCGCGACGCGCTGCGGGCCCGCTGGCCCGACGCCGACCTGCTGGCCGGGCCCATCCTGCAGCCGGGCTCCTGGATCGGCGGCGACCGCGACGGCAACCCCAACGTGACCGCCGACGTGGTGCGGCAGGCCTCCGGCGACGCGGCGTTCACCGCGCTGTCGCATTACCTGGGCGAGCTGACCGCCTTGGAGCAGGAGTTGACCATGTCGGCGCGGCTGGTCGCGGTCACCCCGGAGCTGGCCGCGCTGGCCGAGGGTTGCACCGAGCGGGCGCGCGCCGACGAGCCGTACCGGCGGGCGCTGCGCGTCGTGCGGGGCCGGCTCACCGCCACGGCCGCCGCCATCCTGGACCGCCAACCGCAGCACGGGCTCGGCCTCGATTTGCCGGCGTATGCCGCGCCGTCCGAACTGCAGGCCGACCTCGACACGATCGACGCCTCCTTGCGCACCCATGGAAGCGCTCTGCTGGCCGACGACCGGCTGGCCCTGCTGCGAGAGGGCGTGCGGGTCTTCGGCTTTCACCTGTGCGGGCTGGACATGCGGCAGAACTCCGACGTGCACGAGGAAGTGGTCGGCGAGCTGCTGGCCTGGGCCGGGGTGCACCGGGACTACGGTGCGCTGGCCGAAGGGGAGCGGGTCGCGCTGCTGGCCGACGAGCTGGGCTCCCGCCGCCCGCTGGTCGGTGAGCACGCGGAATTGTCCGAGCTGGCACGCAATGAACTCGGCGTCGTGCGGGCCGCCGCGCGGGCGGTCGAGCTGTACGGTCCCGCCGCGGTGCCCAACTACGTGATCTCGATGTGCCGCTCGGTGTCGGACATCCTGGAGGCCGCGATCCTGCTCAAGGAGGCCGGCCTGCTGGACGCCTCCGGGCCCGAACCGTACTGTCCCGTCGGGATTTCACCACTGTTCGAGACCATCGACGATCTGCACAACGGCGCGGCGATCCTGGACGCGATGCTCGAGCTGCCCATCTACCAGGCGATCGTCGACGCCCGTGGCGGGTGCCAGGAGGTGATGCTGGGCTACTCGGACTCCAACAAGGACGGCGGGTACCTGGCCTCCAGCTGGGCGGTGTACCGCGCCGAGTTGGCGCTGGTCGAGGTGGCCCGCAAGAGCGGAATCCGGTTGCGGCTCTTCCACGGTCGCGGCGGCACGGTCGGCCGCGGCGGCGGCCCGAGCTATCAGGCCATCCTGGCCCAACCGCCGGGGGCGGTGAACGGGTCGCTGCGCCTCACCGAGCAGGGTGAGGTGATCGCCGCCAAGTACGCCGAGCCGCAGCTGGCGCGGCGCAACCTGGAAAGCCTGGTGGCCGCCACCCTCGAGTCCACGCTGCTGGACGTCGAGGGTCTCGGCGACGCGGCGGATCCGGCCTACGCGGTGCTGGGTGAAGTGGCCGCCCTGGCGCAGCGGGCGTACGCCGAATTGGTGCACGACACACCGGGTTTCGTCGAGTATTTCCTGGCCTCCACACCCGTCAGCGAGATCGGGTCGCTGAACATCGGCAGCCGGCCGACCTCCCGCAAGCCCACCTCGTCGATCGCCGACCTGCGCGCCATCCCATGGGTGCTGGCCTGGAGCCAGTCGCGAGTGATGCTGCCGGGCTGGTACGGGACCGGGTCGGCGTTCGAGCAGTGGATCACGGCCGGACCGGAGAGCGAGTCCGAGCGCGTCGAAATCCTGCACGACCTGTATCAGCGGTGGCCGTTCTTCCGCGGCCTGCTGTCCAACCTGGCGCAGGTGCTGGCCAAGAGTGACCTGGGCCTGGCGGCCCGTTATGCCGAACTGGTCGCCGACGAGGAGTTGCGCCGCCGGGTCTTCGACAAGATCGTCGACGAGCACCGGCGGACCATCGAGATGCACAAGCTGATCACGGGCCAGGACGATCTGCTGGCGGACAACCCCGCCCTGGCGCGTTCGGTGTTCAACCGCTTCCCGTACCTGGAGCCGCTCAACCACTTGCAGGTGGAGCTGCTGCGCCGCTACCGCTCGGGCGACGACGACGAATTGGTGCAGCGCGGGATCCTGCTGACGATGAACGGCTTGGCGAGCGCGTTACGCAACAGCGGATGACACTTGGGGCGACGATGCTGGTCACACGCGTGCGATATCACCTGTGATATCGCAAATGGGAACCACCTAATGGTAGCCGGATCTCTACCGCAATCGTCCGGTTCCGCAGGCGGTCGAGCACACCGCGCACCGCGTTCTCCGTGGCCGACAGGGGCGACATCATCAAGTCGCCGATCTTCATCACGTCGTCGAGGCGCGCGACGACGGTCTCCACGGGTTCCACCAGCACGATGAGCCGCTTCGCGAGTTCGTCCAGGCTGGACAGCGTGCCGTCCAGGTGATCCAGGCCCTTCTCCATACGTTCGACGGTGGCGTTGAGGGCCGACAGCGAACTGTTCAGCTCCGTCATCGTCTGGCTCAGCCCGTCGAGCACGTCCTCGACCTGTTCCACCGTCTTGTCGGCGTTCAACGCCGCCTGGGTGAGGGTCCTGATGCGGCTGCGCTCGTGCCCGCTGCCCACGGTCCTGTCGGCCATGACGGTAATTATGACCCTGGGCGGGACGGAAGTTTAGCCGCGGCCTCCTCGTCGAGCAGCCAAA
Source organism: uncultured Actinomycetota bacterium (assembly GCA_963824505.1). Taxonomy (GTDB): domain Bacteria; phylum Actinomycetota; class Actinomycetes; order Mycobacteriales; family Mycobacteriaceae; genus Mycobacterium. The sequence goes on along the minus strand of CAWGPS010000002.1, from coordinate 194,103 downwards.
GGGTGGTCTCGAGCCCGACGGCCCCGGCGGCCGGGACGGCGACCGGCGGGGCGCCGCCCACGGCGGCGGCCACCGCATCCGCCTTGCCCGACCCCGAGACCATCAGCCAGACCTCTCGGGAACGCTGAACGGCCGGAAGCGTCAAAGTGATTCGCCTCGGCGGCGGTTTGGGGGAGTCCTCGACCGCGACCACCATCCGGGCGGTCTCGAGCACGGCGGGGGTGTCGGGGAACAGGGAGTTGATGTGGCCCTCCGGCCCCATCCCCAGCAGGTGAACGTCGAAGTTCGGCACCGGCTGGCCGGGTTCGGCGTTGGCCGCCAGCAATTGCTCGTAGGCCAGGGCCGCGGCCGCCAGGTCCGTGCCGAACTCGCCGTCGCTGGCCGGCATCGGGTGCACCTGGCTCGACGGGATGTCGACCCGGTCGAGCAACGCCTCGCGGGCCTGCTTGTCGTTGCGCTCGTCGTCGTCCTCGGGAACATAGCGCTCGTCACCCCAGAAAAGGTGCACCTTCGACCAGTCGATGCCGCGTCCCTCCGTGGCGAGGGACCGCAACAGGCCGATGCCGTTGCTGCCGCCGGTCAGCACGACGAGCGCTCGGCCGCGCGCCGCCACCGCATTCTGGATGGTGTCGACGAGTCGGCGGGCCGCCGCCCCGACCAGCGTCTCGCTCTCCGGGAAAATCTCGACGACCGTGCTCACACGTACTGCACCTTCTCAATTCCTTCGAGCGCCGAATGGTAGATCTCGTCGGCATCCAGACGCCGCAGGTCTTCGGCGAGGCACTCGCCGGTTTCCCTGCGCGCCAGGGGAACCAGCGCATCCGGCTTGGCGGTCCGGCTCAGCGTGGCCGTCCGGCCCTCTTGCGGTCGGCTCAGGACGATGGTCTCGCTCTTGCGCTCCAGCTCGACCTTCAGCTCGCCGACCGCCCGGCGCACGGGGCCATCGATCCTGCTGGCCAGCCACCCCGCCAGAATGTCCAGCGCGGGTTCGGTTTTCAGGCCGGAGACCACGGCCGACTCGATCGGTTCGTGCGGGGCCTGGTCGACGGCGGAGGTGAGCAACGCGCGCCAGTACGTGATGCGCGCCCAGCACAGGTCCGTGTCACCGTCGGTGTAGCCCTCGAGCCGGCTCTTGATCGCCTCCAGCGGGTCGATGCCGTTGGTGGCGTCCGTGATGCGCCGGATCGCGAGCTTCCCCAACGGATCCCGGGCGGGGTGCGCGGGGGCGATGTCGGGCCACCACGCCACCACCGGGATGTCGGGCAGCAGAAAGGGGATGACCACGCTGGCGGCGTGGTTGGCCAGGGGGCCCGAGAGCCGCAGTATCACGACCTCGCTGGCCCCGGTGTCGCCCCCGGCCCGCAGTTGCGCGTCCAGGCGGGCGTTGTCGGCGTACGCGTCGCCCCGCGTCGTGACGATGATGCGGCTGGGATGCTCGTGGCTGGCGTTGTTGGCCGCCTCGACAGACTCCTCGAGCACCGCGTCGCTGTCCGGCGCGATGAGCAGCGTCAGCACCCGGCCCATCGTCACGGCGCCGGCCTTCTCGCGGAGTTCGTCCAGCTTCTTGTTGACCGCGGTGGTGGTGGTGTCCTCCAGGTCGACGATCATCTGCGCCGCTCCTCCCCGGTGCTCCGCACTGCATCGTCGCCGGCGCGGATCACGGCCGCCGCCATTCCCGGCCCGTGCGGCGCAGCATGTCGAACGACGACTCGGGACCCCAGGTCCCGGCCTCATAGGGTTCCGGCTTGCCGTCGGCCGCCCAGTTGTCGAGGACGGGATCCAGGATCTGCCAAGCCAATTCGACCTCCTCGTTGACGGGGAACAGGGACGGCTCGCCCAACAGCACGTCGAGGATCAGCTGCTCGTAGGCCTCCGGTGACTCTTCGGCGAACGCGGAGCCGTAGGAGAAGTCCATGTTGACGTCGCGCACCTCCATCGCGGTGCCCGGCACCTTGGAGCCGAAGCGCAGCGTGACGCCCTCGTCGGGCTGTACCCGGATGACCATCGCGTTGGTGCCCAGCTCGTCGGTCATGGTGGCGTCGAACGGCAGGTGCGGTGCCCGCTTGAAGATCAGGGCGATCTCGGTCACCCTGCGGCCCAGGCGTTTACCGGTGCGCAGGTAGAACGGCACCCCGGCCCAGCGGCGGGTGTCGACCTCGAGCGTGATGGCGGCGAACGTCTCGGTTGTGGAGTCCTTGGCGAAGCCCTCCTCGTCGAGCAGCCCGACGACCTTCTGGCCGCCCTGCCACCCCGCGGCGTACTGGCCGCGGCTGGTGGTCTCGTCGAGCGGTTCGGCGAGCTGGGTGGCCGAGAGAACTTTGATCTTCTCGGTCTGCAGCGCCTGCGGATTGAAGCTGACCGGTTCCTCCATCGCCGTCAGGGCCAGCAGTTGCATCAAATGGTTCTGGATCACGTCGCGGGCGGCGCCGATGCCGTCGTAGTAGCCGGCCCGCCCGCCCAGCCCGATGTCCTCGGCCATGGTGATCTGCACGTGGTCCACGTAGTGGGAGTTCCAGATCGGGTCGAACAACTGGTTGGCGAACCGCAGCGCCAGGATGTTGCGGACGGTCTCCTTGCCCAGGTAGTGGTCGATCCGGAAGACCGATTCCTCCGGGAAACACGGCGTTGACCGCCTTGTTGAGCTCCTGCGCGCTCTCCAGGTCGTGGCCGAACGGCTTCTCGATGACCACCCGGCTCCACCGGTCGCCCTGCGGCCGGGCCAGACCCGACTTGGCGAGCCGGTCGCACACCACGGGGAAGGACTTGGGCGGGATCGCAAGGTAGAAGGCGTGGTTGCCGCCGGTTCCCCGCTCGGCGTCGAGCTTCTCCAGCGTCTCCGCGAGCCGCGCGAACGACTCGTCGTCATCGAAAGACCCGTTGACGAAACGGAATCCCTCCGCCAGCCGGTCCCAGTTCTCCTGCCGGAACGGCGTCCGGCAGTGCTCCTTGACGGCCTGGTGCACCACGTCGCCGAAATCCTCGGTGTCCCAGTCCCGGCGGGCGAATCCCACCAGCGAGAAGGTTGGCGGCAGGAGCCCGCGGTTGGCCAGGTCGTAGATCGCCGGCATCACCTTCTTGCGGGCGAGGTCGCCCGTAACGCCGAAGATCACCATGCCGCAGGGGCCGGCGATCCTCGGTAGCCGCTTGTCGCGCTTGTCCCGTAACGGGTTATGCCATCGTGTCGTCTTGTCCGGGCTCATTTGGCGGCGGAGTCCAGCTGCTTCTGGGTTTCGTCCAGCAGTTCGGTCCACGAATCGACGAACTTGTCCACGCCCTCGTTCTCCAGCACCTGGAATACGTCCGTCAGGTCGATGCCGAGTGCAGAGAGTTCGTCGAACAGTTCCTGCGCGGCCGGGGCGGTTCCCGTGACCGTGTCTCCCTTGACGTCACCGTGGTCGGCGACGGCGTCGATGGTCTTCTCCGGCATGGTGTTCACCGTGTTGGGCGCCACGAGCTCGGTGACGTAGAGGGTGTCGGAGTAGTCGGGATTCTTCACCCCGGTCGACGCCCACAGTGGACGCTGCACGCGGGCGCCGTCGCCCTTGAGCGCCTCGAACCGGTCGCCGCCCTCGAACACCTCCTGATAGGCCGCGTAGGCCAGGCGCGCGTTGGCCACCCCGGCCTTGCCGCGCAGCCCGAGAGCCTGCTCGCCGCCGAGCTTCTCCAGCCGCTTGTCCACCTCGGTGTCCACCCGGGAGACGAAGAACGACGCGACGGAGTGGATTTTCGAGATGTCGTGGCCGGCCTCGCCTGGCCTTCTCCAGGCCGGCCAGGTAGGCGTCCATCACCTGGCGGTGCCGCTCCACGGAGAAGATCAGCGTGACGTTCACCGAAATCCCTTCCGCCAGGACGGAAGTGATGGCGGGGATGCCCGCCTTGGTGGCGGGGATCTTGATGAACAGGTTCGGCCGGTCGACGATCTTCCACAGTTCGACCGCCTGCGCGGCGGTCTTCTCGGTCTCGGCGGCCAGCCGCGGGTCGACCTCGATCGACACCCGGCCGTCGACCCCGTCGGAGGCCTCCCACTGCGGCTTCAGCACGTCGCAGGCCATTGCGCACGTCGTCGGTGGTGACGGTGCGGATGGTGGCGTCCACGTCGGCGCCCCGCTCGGCCAGCTCGGCGATCTGGCCCTCGTAGGCGTCACCTTCGGCGAGCGCCTTCTGGAAGATCGACGGGTTGGTGGTCACGCCGACCACGCACTTGGTGTCGATCAGCTCCTGCAGGTTGCCCGACTGCAGCCGCTGTCGCGACAAGTCGTCCAGCCACACGGATACCCCGGCGGCGCTCAGCGCCGCCAAATTGGGGTTCTGACCGGTCATGTGAACCACCCTCTTTCAGTTGTCGACTACCTGCTCCGCGGTGGCGGCGACGGCCTCGGCGGTGAAGCCGAACTCACGGAACAACGTCTTGTAGTCGGCGGACTCCCCGTAGTGCTCGATCGAGACGATCTTGCCGGTGTCGCCGACCAGCTTGTGCCAGGACTGCGCAATGCCGGCCTCGACGGCAACCCGGGCCGACACCGACGGGGGCAGCACGCTGTCGCGGTAGTCCTCGGGCTGGGACTCGAACCATTCCACGCATGGCATCGACACCACCCGGGCAACAATGTCCTTGTCCGCCAACAACTTTTGCGCGTCGACCGCAAGCTGCACCTCGGATCCGGTGGCGATCAGCACGACGTCGGGCTCGTCACCCCCGTCGTCGCCCAAGACGTAGCCGCCGCGTGCGACGCCGTCGGGGTCGGTGCCCTCCAGCACGGGCACGCCCTGCCGGGTGAGGATCAGGCCCACCGGACCGCTGCCGTTGCCGCGGGCCAGGACGGTGCGCCAGGCGTAGGCGGTCTCGTTGGCGTCGGCCGGCCGCACCACCGACAGCTTGGGGATGGCGCGCAACGCCGCCAAGTGTTCGATCGGCTGATGGGTCGGGCCGTCCTCGCCGAGACCGATCGAGTCGTGCGTCCAGACGTAGATGGTGTCGATGTCCATCAGCGCGGCCAGGCGCACCGCCGGACGCATGTAGTCGGAGAAGGTCAGGAACGTGCCGCCGTAGGCGCGAGTGGGCCCGTGCAGCACGATGCCGTTCAGGATGGAGCCCATCGCGTGCTCGCGGATGCCGAAGTGCAGCGTGCGGCCGTACCAGTGGGCGGTGTAGTCCTTCGTCGAGATCGACGGCGGCCCAAAGGAATCGGCGCCCTCCATGGTCGTGTTGTTGCTGCCGGCCAGGTCGGCCGATCCGCCCCACAGCTCGGGCAGCTTCGGCCCGACCGCCGAGAGCACCTCGCCCGAGGCCTTCGCGGGTCGCCACCGCCTTCGACCCCGGCTCCCAATGCGGGAGGTCGGCGTCCCAGCCGTCGGGCAGGTCCTCGGCGGTGAGCCGGTCCAGCAGCGCCTTGCGGTCGGGTTCGCGTTGCGCCCACGCCTCGAACTCCGGCTGCCATTTCTCGTGCGCTTCCCGGCCCCGGTCGACCAGCTTGCGGGTGTGGGCGATGACCTCGTCGCGCACCTCGAACTTCTTGTCGGGATCGAAGCCCAGGATTTTCTTGACGGCCGCGACCTCGTCGTCGCCCAGGGCCGCGCCGTGCGCCTTGCCGGTGTTCATCAGGTTGGGCGCGGGATAGCCGATGATCGTGCGCAATTCGATGAACGACGGCCGGTCGGTGACGGCCTTGGCGTTGGCGATGGCCTCCTCGATGGCCGCCACGTTCTCGCCGCCCTCCACCTTCTGCACGTGCCAGCCGTAGGCCTCGTAGCGCGCGGCGGTGTCCTCGCACAGCGCGATGTCGGTGTCGTCCTCGATCGAGATCTCGTTGTGGTCGTAGAAGACGATGAGGTTGCCCAGCTGCTGCACGGCCGCCAGCGACGAGGCCTCCGACGTCACGCCCTCTTCGATGTCGCCGTCGGAGGCGATCACGTAGATGAAGTGGTCGAAGGGACTGGCGCCCGGCTCGGCGTCCGGATCGAACAGGCCGCGCTCGTAGCGCGCCGCCATGGCCATGCCCACCGCGGAGGCCAGGCCCTGGCCCAGCGGCCCGGTGGTGATCTCGACGCCGAGGGTGTGCCGGAACTCCGGGTGCCCGGGCGTCTTGGAGCCCCAGGTGCGCAGCGACTCGATGTCGGAGAGCTCGAGGCCGAACCCGCCGAGGTAGAGCTGGAGGTACAGCGTCAGGCTGCTGTGTCCGCACGAGAGGATGAACCGGTCGCGGCCCAGCCAGTGGGTGTCGCTGGGGTCGTGCCGCATCACGCGCTGGAACAGGGTGTAGGCCAGCGGCGCCAGGCTCATCGCCGTCCCGGGATGCCCGTTGCCGACCTTCTGCACCGCGTCGGCTGCCAGCACCCGGACCGTGTCGACGGCCGCGGAGTCTATCTCGGTCCAGTCGTCGGGCAGGTGCGGTTGGGTCAGCGTGGAGATCTCTTCGAGTGTGGTCACAGACTTGAGTCCTTGGGTCATCGAGCTGGATCAATTCCCACCCTAGTGCGGGAGCGCCGGCTTATGCAGTGCAGGCTTTCGGGTACCCACGGCGGGCGGGTGTGAAAAACAGGGAAAGTCACGCGTTGGTTGCCGGCGCTTTGCAATGCGTTCGGATTGTTCGGAAGAATCCCCGTGGATGGGCTTGGATGGGACCCTGCGGGCGGGCGGCCGCCGGTGCGCGGTCTACCATCGTGCGTAGTAGATGCTGCGCGCTAGTGCGATGCCGAGGAGTTGATGCGTGAGCGTTCGCGGGCGCGTCGCGCCGGGCCGGGTACAGACCCGCGTACAGGGCCGAGTACCGAGCACGGTGCTGGCTTATCTGGCGCTGACCAAGCCGCGCGTCATCGAACTGCTGCTCGTCACCGCGATTCCCGCGATGCTGCTGGCCCACCGCGGCACCGTGCACCCGCTGCTGATCGTCAACACGCTGATCGGCGGGATGCTGGCCGCCGGTGGTGCGAACACCCTGAACTGCGTGGCCGACGCCGACATCGACAAGGTGATGAAGCGGACCGCGCGCCGGCCGCTGGCGCGGGCTGCGGTCCCGACGCGCAACGCCCTGGTGTTCGGGCTGGTGCTCACCGCGGTCTCGTTCTGCTGGCTGTGGTGGACGACGAATCTGTTGTCGGGGCTGCTGGCCATGGCGACGGTCGCGTTCTACGTGTTCGTCTACACGTTGTTCCTCAAGCGCCGCACGTCGCAGAACGTGGTGTGGGGCGGAGCGGCCGGCTGCATGCCGGTGATGATCGGCTGGTCGGCCGTCACGGGCACCATCGGGTGGCCGGCGCTGGCCATGTTCGCGGTCATCTTCTTCTGGACGCCGCCGCACACCTGGGCGCTGGCGATGCGCTACAAGGACGACTACAAGCAGGCCGGGGTGCCGATGCTGCCGGCCGTGGCGACTGAGCGTCAGGTCACCAAGCAGATCGTCATCTACACGTGGTTGACCGTGCTGGCGACGTTGGCGCTGGCGCTGGCCACCGGTTGGCTGTACGCGGCGGTCGCGGTGGTGGCCGGCGTGTGGTTCCTGGCGATGGCCCATCAGTTGTACGCGGGCGTGCGCGCCGGCGAGCCGGTCAAGCCGCTGCGCCTGTTCCTGCAGTCGAACAACTACCTGGCGGTGGTGTTCTGCGCGCTGGCGGTCGACTCGGCCATCGCGCTGCCGCACCCTGTTCTGACGCCATCCGTGGCGACACGCTTCTTGTCCCGCCTCCCAGGTGTCACTATGTTCGCGTGAGCGACGGTCGGGTCCACTACGCGCGCAACGGCGACGTGCGGTTGGCGTACCGGGTATTCGGCGAGTCCGGGCCCACGGTCATCTGGGTTCCGGGCTGGGTGGTCAGCAACGTCGACACTATCGACGATCCAGGTAGCCCCTACGCGCCGTTTATCGATCGCGCCGCCCAAGAATTCCAATTCGTCACGTGGGACCGTCGAGGTACCGGGCTCTCGGACCCCTCGGTCGCACCTGCTTTCGTTGGCCGAACGCCTCGACGACCTCAGTAGCCATCGTTGACGCCGTCGGCGCCGATCGCGCTGCGCTGTTCGGCACCAGCGAAGGCGGCGCGGTGAGCATCTTGTTCGCCGCGACATACCCCGATCGCGTGAGCTTGCTCTGCCTGTACGGCACTGCGCACGATTCTCAGAGGACCTGCCGGACTTCCCGTGGGGCTTCACCCCGCCCTCAAGTGGCGTCGCAGCTCGCTGCGATCGAAAATGATTGGGGTCAAGGGGCATTGGCGGAACTCTTCCACGGAGAAGCGGCCGAGGTTCCCGGCGTGCGCCAGTTGTTCGGCAAGCTGCAACGCTCGGTCTCGAGCCCCTCGATGGCGAAGCTGTGGTGGCAGGGCGCTCATGGAAACCGACGTCCGCGCCGTGCTCGGAGCCATACGTGTTCCCGCGTCTGGTTCTCGCGCGCCCCGGTAATGAGTTCGTACCCATCGAATCATCGGCCGCGCTGGCAGCCGCCATCCCGAACGCCCAGTTCCACCTGTTGCCGCCCGGTTCCCACACCCCGTTCGACATCGTCGACGAGTTAGCGCTGGAGGTACTCGAGTTTCTTCACCGAGAAACCAAGCACTCCGGCAGAAGAACGCGTCCTCAAAACGGTGCTGTTCACCGACATCGTGGGGTCGACGGAAAGGCTCAGCGCCATGGGGGACACCTCGTGGCGTCGGCAGCTCGACGGCCACGACGATGTGGTCGATAGCTTGCTGTCGCGCTACGGCGGGGTCCGGGCGAAGCACACCGGGGATGGCGTGTTCGCGCTGTTCGACGCGCCGACGAAAGCGGCCCGCTGCGCTCTGGACCTTGTGGCCGCCCTTGCTGCGCGCAACATCCCCATCCGCGCCGGCTTACATACGGGCGAGTGTGAGCGGCGCGGCGACGAGTGGAGCGGCGTGGCGGTCCACATCGGCGCGCGCATCGGCGCGCTGGCCGACGCGGGGCAAGTGCTCGCCAGCCGCGCTGTTCGCGACCTGTCCGCCGGTTCAGGGCTGGCCTTCGAAAGCCTTGGGCGGCATGAGCTCAAAGGTCTTCCCGAACGAATCGAGATTTGTCGGGTAACCACGGCCCGATAAATGTGCGCGTTACGGCAGCAAGACAATCGAGCCCGTGGTCTTGCGGCCCTGCAGGTCTCGGTGGACGCGGGCCGCCTCGGCGAGCGGATAGCGCCCCCCGATTTCGACGGTGATGACGCCGTCGGCGATCGCGTCGAACAATTCGGTGACGCGCCAGGTGAACTCGTCGCGGGTGCGAACGAAGTGCGCCAGCCCGGGCCGGGTCAAGAACACCGAACCGGCGGCATTGAGGCGTTGCGGGTCGACGGGCGGAACGGGTCCGCTCGCGGCGCCGAACAGCGCCAGGGTGCCGCGCACGGCCAGGCTGGCCAGGCTGGCGTCGAAGGTGGTCGCGCCTACCCCGTCGTACACCACCGGCACCCCGGCGCCACCCGTCAACTCCCGGATCTGCTGCCCGAACGCTGCGGCCCCGCTCGGGTTCGGGGTAGGAGAGCACCTCGTCGGCGCCCGCCTGCCTGGACATCCGCGCCTTCTCCGGGGTGGAGACTGTGGTGATGACACGGGCGCCCAGCAGTTTGGCCCACTGCGTCAAGAGCAGTCCCACGCCGCCGGCGCCGGCGTGCACCAGCACCGTGTCGCCGCTCTGCACCGGATACACCGACTTCAGCAGGTAGTGGGAAGTCAGGCCTTTCAGCAGCACCGAAGCCGCCACGTCGGACGTCACCCCGTCGGGCACCTTCGCGGTCAAAGCTGCTGGCGCCGTGGCGAATTCGGCATAGCCGCCCGACGCCATGGCAGTGGCGACGCGATCGCCCGCGCGGAAACCTTCGGCTCCTTCGCCGGTGTCGGCGATCGTGCCGCACAGCTCCAGACCGAGGATGAACGGCACCTCGCGCGGATAGAGCCCGGAGCGGAAATAGGTGTCGATGTAGTTCACCCCGATCGCCTCGGCCTTGATCAGGACCTCGCCGGGGCCGGGTGTGGGCTGGGGCGTCTCGACGTACTGCAGAACTTCCGGACCGCCGATTTCGCTGACTTGGATCGCGCGCATGTGCCTATCATGCCCGGACATGAAGCTGGCCCGCCCGGACGTCTTCCACCCCCGCATCGTGCTGGCGGGTTGCCGAGGGCTGGTCGCCGGTGACGGGGACGACGCCGGGCTGGTCGCCGCGCTGCGGCAGCGCGGCCTGCACGCCCGGTGGCTGGCGTGGGACGACCCGGACACCTGCCGCGCGGACTTGGTCATCCTGCGGGCTACCCGCGACTACGCCCAGCGGCTCGACGAGTTCCTGGCCTGGGCCGCGAGCGTCCGCCACCTGCTGAACGCGCCGCAGGTGGTCGCCTGGAATGCCGAGCGACGGTACCTCGGCGACCTGGCCGACCGCGGGGTGCCGACGGTGCCGGCCGAGGTTTTCGCGCCGGGTGAGCGGGTGCGCTTGCCGCGCACCGGTCGGGTCTTCGTCGGCCCGGCGGCCGGCACCGGGACGCGCCGGTGCGACGACCGGCCCGCGGCCGCCGCCTATGCCGCCGAGCTGCACGCCGCGGTCCGCAGTGTGCTGGTGCAAGCGTGCGCGCCAGGCTCCGAGGCCGGACGAAACGGTGCTGATCTTCCTCGGCGGCCAGCCGTCGCACGCATTCAGCAAGCGGGACAGGCTGATTCAGGCGGAGCCCGACTTCGAGGTGTGGGACGCCGGCGCCGCCGCGCTGCACGCCGCGGCCGCCCAGGTGGGCATCGACGCCGGCGACCTGCTCTACGCGCGGGCGGATCTGGTCGGCGGGCGGTTGCTCGAACTGCAGTTGGTGGACCCGTCGCTGGGCTGGCTTCAGCTCGACGCCGACACCCGCGACCTCGCCCAGCGCGCGTTCGCCGTGGCCGTGGAGTCAGCCTGCGAGCGGCTGGGGCTCGGCCCGTTCTCGCGACCGTTCCCGCATCGAAGCCCATAGCGCCGCCGTCGCGGCCGTGCATGCCGCTGCGCCGGCGACGTGGAGCGCGACCAGGGCGGCGGGCACGCCGGTGAAGTACTGCGCGGTGCCCACGGCGGCCTGCGCGCACACCAGGGCGACCAGCACCCCGAGCCGCAGCATGATCGCCCGGTCGGCGCCGACCGCGCGCAGCCCGAAGCCCAAACCGACCAGCAGCGCCAGGTAGGCGACCAGCAGCGACGAGTGCATGTGCACCAGTGTGGCGACTTCGACCTTCAGCCGCGGCACCGTCCGGCTGGCGCTGCGGTCGCCCGCGTGCGGGCCGGCGGCCGTCACCAGGGTGCCGGTCACCAGCACCGCGGCCAGGTTCAGCCCGGTCAGCGCCGTCAGCGCGCGCAACGGCCCGGCCACCAGCGGGCGAACGACGCCGGCTCCGTCTCCATCGGGCTCGCCGATTTTGACGTACAGCAGCACCGACAGCCACACCATCGCCATCGACGTCAACAGGTGGATGGCGACCGTCCACCACAGCAGGCCGGTGCGCACGGTGATGCCGCCGATCACCGCCTGCACCACCGTCGACGCCGGCATCAGCCACGCATAGACCAGGACCTCGGCGCGGCGCCGGGCCCGGGTCGCGGCCAGCACCGCCAACGCCGCGGTGATGACCACCGCGATGCTGAACACGCGGTTGCCGAACTCGACGGCCTGGTGGATGCGCGGCACCTCGGCGTGGGCCACCGGGGTGAAGCTGCCCGGAAAGCACTGCGGCCACGTGGGGCAGCCCAGCCCCGATGCAGTGACGCGGACGATCGCGCCGGTGACCGCGATACCGCCCTGGGTCAGGATGACCAGCGCGGCGATCAGTCGCTGGACGCGCAGGCTGGGGTCGGGCAGCAGGTCCACCAACCGCAACAGCGCTCGTCCGATCACGGCCCGATCGTAGGCCAACGACAACTACTGCCCACTACAGACCGTAGTAAGCCCCGCCGTCGCGAGACATAAACCATGCACACCTCAGTCGGCGTGTTTTCGCAGACGTTTATGTGTCGCTGAGCCGACGTCGGCCGCGCAACGTCAGGTGAACCGGAACCAGCGCAGCGCGGCCAGCGCGGCCAGCGCCCCCCACGCCACCAGGACGGCGACGCCGAACCAGTCCACCGACAGGCTCATCGCCTGCGAGAGGGCCTCGGTGAGCGCGCCCGACGGGGTGACCCGGGCGACCCACTTGACCGCCGTCGGGATCATCTTCATTTCCAGGGTCAGCGCGCCCAGTCCGGCGAACACGAACCACAGCAGGTTGGCCACCGCCAGCACGATCTCGGCACGCAGCGTCCCCCCGAGCAGCAGGCCCAGGGCGGCGAAGCCGGCGGTCCCCAGCGCGATGACCCCCGCGCCCAACGCCAGCGCCGCCGGTGCGGGACGCCAGCCGAGGCCAAATCCGATGGCGCCCAACAGGAGTGCCTGCAGGAAGACCACCGCGACGACGGCCATCGACTTACCGGCGATGATGCCCCACACGGGCAGCGGGGTGGCCCCGAGCCGCTTGAGCGCGCCGTAGCGCCGGTCGAACGCGACCGCGATCGCCTGCCCGGTGAAGGCGGTGGAGATCACCGCCAGCGCCATGATTGCGGGCACGAACGTGGCGGCGCGGTGGGCGCCGAATGAGCCCAGCGGCAGCAGCGTGAGCCCGACCAGCAGCGTGATCGGGATGAACATGGTGAGCAGGAGCTGTTCGCCGTTGCGCAGCAGCAGCTTCAATTCCAGGCCGAACTGGGCGCCGAGCATCCGGGGGACGGCATTGGGGCGCGGGTCGGGCGTGAAGGTCCCCGGCGGAAAAACGTTGGTTTCGGTCACGGCCGCAACCTCCTGCCGGTCAGGTCAAGGAAAACGTCCTCGAGGCTGCGCTGCTCGACGCGCATGTCGGTGGCCAGGACGTCGATCTGCGCGCACCACGCGGTGACGGTGGCCAGCACCTGCGGATCGACGCGGCCCTCGACCAGGTACTCGCCCGGCGTCACCTCGGTGGCCTTGTAGTCCTCCGGCAGGGCGGCGGACAGCAGCGAAAGGTCGAGGCGCGGCGGCGCGCTGAAGCGCAGCTGGTCCTTGGCGCCGGTGTGCATCAGTTCCGCCGGCGTGCCGGCGGCCACCGTTTCCCCGTGGTCGATGATGACGATCCGGTCGGCGAGTTCCTCGGCCTCCTTGAGCTGGTGGGTGGTCAGCACCACCGTGACGCCGTCGCGGCGCAGCGCGTTGACCAGGTCCCACACCAGCAGCCGCGCGTGCGCGTCCATCCCGGCGGTGGGCTCGTCGAGGAACACCAGTTCCGGGCGGCCCACCAGCGCGCACGCCAGGGCGAGCCGCTGCTGCTGCCCGCCGGACAGCCGCCGGTAGGTGGTGCCGGCGGCCTCGGTGAGGCCGAGGGTGTCCAGCAGCCACGCGGGGTCCAGCGGGTCGGCGGCGTAGGAGGCGACCAGTTTCAGCATTTCCCCGGCGCGGGCAGCGGGGTAGCCGCCGCCGCCCTGCAACATCACACCGATGCGGGCCCGCAAGCGGGCGTTGTCGACGATCGGATCCAGGCCGAGCACCTCGATGCTGCCGGCGTCCGGGCGCACGAAGCCCTCGCACATCTCGACCGTCGTGGTCTTACCGGCGCCGTTCGGGCCGAGCAGGGCCAGCACCTCGGCGGCGTGCACATCCAGATCGAGTCCGCGGACGGCCGTGACGGGGCCGTATTGCTTGCTGACCCCGCGCAGCCGGACGACGGTGGCGGGGGTGTCGGGGGCCGAGCTCACGTGGAATCAGCGTAGGCGTCAGGTGCCGCGGCCGGTCGCGGGGTCGCGGGCGGCTGCTCGGGCGTGGCGCCGGCATCGTCGGCCGGCGCGTCACCGGGCAAGCCCCGCCATGGCAGCCGGGTGTAGGTGAGCGCGATGAGCGCCGCGACGATGGCGGTGCTGGCCAGCGTGGCGTCGACGATCTGGAACAGCGCGAAGCGGTCCCCGTTGGCCGTCGGGCCGAAGATGCCGACGACCAGGGTGACGACGATCGCCGCCACCCGGAAGCCCGGGCGCGTCGCCCAGGCCGCCAGCGGGATGATCGCCCACAGCAGGTACCAGGGCTGGACCACCGGGAACAGCAGCACGGTCACGCCCAGCGCGACGCCCAGGCCGCCGATCGGATGCAGCCGGCCGCGGAAGACGGCGAGCAGGAGCCAGGTCACCACTACGGTGATGATCAGCACGCCGATCCCACGGGTCAGGCCCAAGATCGCGGTGGTGTGATCGCCCAGGCCCAGCATGATGCCCACCTGCCCGGTGCCCAGGGCCAGCAGAGTCGGCGGCGACATCCAGCTGCGCACCACGTTGGCCGTGCCGAGCGTGTAGATCCAGCCGAACCCGAGCCGGCTGGCCCAGCCGACGAGCGCCATCACGCCCAGCGCCAGCGCCGTCATGGCGCCGCCGGACAACAGCAGGGCTTTCAGCGTGCCCCCGCAGCGGGAGGCCAGCGCCATCGTGACGAATCCGAGCGCCAGCAGCGACGGCAGCTTCACCTGTGACGACAGCGTGATCAGGACCGCGCCCGCGAGCAGCATGAGCAACGGATCCCAGTCGGGTCCCGGTTTCCACGAGCTGGGCAGGAAGCGCGGCGACCGCGCCAGGTCCAGGCCGCGCAGCGCGAATTCCGCGCCGGTCAGCATGAGCCCCAGCATCAGCGCCTCGTTGTGGATGCCGGCGACCAGATGCATGATCAGCAGCGGGTTGGCCGCGCCCAGCCACAGCGCGCTGACCTCGGCGACCCCGCAGCGCCGGGCCAGCCGGGGGGTGGCCCAGACGATCAGGCCCACGCCGGCCAGCACCACCAGGCGATGGCACAGCACGGCGGCGACGATGTTGTGCCCGGTCAGGACCGAGATTCCGCGCCCGATCCACAGGAACAGCGGGCCGTAGGGCGCCGGTGTGTCGCGCCACAGGCTGGGGACCGACAGGGTGAACACATGGGACAGCCCGAGCCCGGTCGCGGGACCCACCCGGTACGGGTCGAGTCCTTCCAGGGAGATCTGGCTCTGCGCCAGATAGGAATACACGTCCTTGCTGTACATCGGGGGCGCGGGCAAAAGCGGCAGGAACCAGAGCAGCAGGGTGCGGTCCAGGTCGCCGCGCGACATCTTCCGGCTGCCCAGCGCGAACCGGCCCAGCATCAGCCAGGCCAGCGCCATCATGACCGCGCCGGTCGTCGTCATGGTCAGCGACACGGTCTGGATCCGCGACGGCAGGTTCAGCAGCCGCACGCCGAATGTCGGGTCCTGGACGACCGGCCGCGCCCCGGCGCCCAGGGCGCCGATCGCCATCAGGACCGTGCCGGTGGCGCCGAACAGGCGGGTGCGGCGCAGCGCGGTGAGTTCCGCCGGATTCAGCGGCGAGCCCACGGCCTGCTCGTCGCCATGCAGGCTGGCGATCGACGAGCTGAGCGAGTGGTGGCGGGCTGCCATCCTCAGGAGCCTAGCGGCCGGGCGGAATTCCAAGCCTTGTGACCAGTGCAACTCGGCCGAAGGGCACCCTCGCTGGACCGATCCCGGGAATTGCGTCACACTGGTGTTGTGAAAATCCCCGCGGTCTCAGCGTTGCCGGCTGCGCCCGTTGCGGACGGGCACACCCGCCGGGCGATCGTGCGGCTGCTGGTCGAGTCAGGGTCGATCACCGCCGGCGAGATCGGCGACCGGCTGGGCCTGGCGGCCGCCGGGGTGCGGCGGCATCTCGACGCGCTGATCGAGGCGGGCGACGCCGAGGCCACGGCCGCGGCGGCCTGGCAGCAGGTGGGGCGCGGGCGGCCCGCGAAGCGGTACCGGCTCACCGCGGCCGGCCGGGCCAAACTCGACCACGCCTACGACGACCTGGCGGCGGCGGCGATGCGGCAGCTGCGGGCCATCGGGGGCGAGGACGCCGTACAGACGTTCGCCCGGCAGCGGATCGACGCCATCCTGGCCGACGTCCCGGCCGCCGACAGCTCAGCCGAAGCCGACATCGAGGCGGCCGCCGACCGGATCGCCGGCGCGCTGACCAAGGCGGGCTACGTGGCCACCACCACGCGGGTCGGCGGACCGGTTCACGGTGTGCAGATCTGCCAGCACCACTGCCCGGTGTCGCACGTCGCCGAGGAGTTTCCCGAGCTGTGCGACGCCGAGCAGCAGGCCATGGCCGAGGTGCTCGGCACCCACGTGCAGCGGTTGGCGACGATCGTCAACGGCAACTGCGCCTGCACCACGCACGTCCCCCTGGCCCAGACACCGAGCAAGGCGCCCAGCCCGCGCCACACCACGAGCAACCAAGAAGGAGCGTCGTTATGACGATTGAGGCCGACAGGGCCCGTCTCGAAGCCCGTCCCGAGACCACCGCCGAGCCGCTGACCCAGGCGCAGGCCATTGCTTCCCTCGGTCGCTACGGCTACGGCTGGGCGGACTCCGACATCGCGGGGGCAAGCGCACAGCGCGGGCTCTCCCAGGCGGTGGTCCGCGATATCTCGGGGAAGAAGGACGAGCCCGAGTGGATGCTGGAGACCCGCCTGAAGGCGTTGCGGATCTTCGACCGCAAGCCGATGCCGAACTGGGGCTCGGACCTCAGCGGCATCGACTTCGACAACATCAAATACTTCGTGCGCTCCAGCGAGAAGCAGGCCGCGACCTGGGACGATCTGCCCGCGGACATCAAGAACACCTACGACAGGCTGGGCATCCCGGAAGCCGAGAAGCAGCGGCTGGTCTCCGGTGTCGCCGCCCAGTACGAGTCGGAGGTCGTCTACCACTCCATCCGTGAGGATCTGGAGAAGCTGGGCGTCATCTTCTTGGACACTGACACGGCGCTGCGTGAGCACCCGGACATCTTCAAGCAGTACTTCGGCACCGTAATTCCGGCGGGAGACAACAAGTTCTCCGCGTTGAACACCGCGGTGTGGAGTGGCGGATCCTTCATTTACGTCCCGCCGGGTGTGCACGTCGACATCCCGCTGCAGGCCTACTTCCGGATCAACACCGAGAACATGGGCCAGTTCGAGCGGACGCTGATCATCGTCGACGAGAACGCCTACGTCCACTACGTGGAGGGCTGCACTGCTCCCATTTACAAGTCGGACTCGCTGCACTCGGCGGTCGTGGAAATCATCGTAAAGCCCGGGGGCCGTTGCCGTTACACCACCATCCAGAACTGGTCGAACAACGTCTACAACCTCGTCACCAAGCGGGCGCGGGCCGAGGCCGGCGCCACCATGGAGTGGGTCGACGGCAACATCGGGTCGAAGGTCACCATGAAGTACCCGGCCGTCTGGATGACCGGCGAGCACGCCAAGGGCGAGGTGCTCTCGGTGGCGTTCGCCGGCGAGGGCCAGCACCAGGACGCCGGTGCGAAGATGCTGCACCTGGCGCCCAACACGTCGAGCAACATCGTGTCCAAATCGGTGGCGCGCGGCGGTGGCCGCACCTCCTACCGCGGCCTGGTGCAGGTGAACAAGGGCGCGCACGGTTCCCGCTCCAGCGTGAAATGCGATGCGCTGCTGGTCGATACGATCAGCCGCAGCGACACCTACCCGTACGTCGACATCCGCGAGGACGACGTGACGATGGGTCACGAGGCCACCGTGTCGAAGGTCAGCGAGAACCAGCTGTTCTACCTGATGAGCCGCGGGATGACCGAAGAGGAAGCGATGGCGATGGTGGTGCGCGGCTTCGTCGAGCCGATCGCCAAGGAGCTGCCCATGGAGTATGCCCTGGAGCTCAACCGGCTGATCGAGCTGCAGATGGAGGGCTCCGTCGGATGACGGCCGCAATCAACAAGGGGGAGTTGTTCGCGTCGTTCGACGTGGACGCCTTCGAGGTGCCCAGCGGCCGCGACGAGATCTGGCGGTTCACGCCGCTGCGCCGGCTGCGCGGCCTGCACGACGGTTCGGCGCACGCCACCGGCAAGGCGGGGGTGACCGTCGCCGAGCAACCGGGCGTGCGGATCGAGACGGTCCGCCGCGGCGACGAGCGGCTCGGGCAGGGCGGCGCGCCCGCCGATCGCGTTGCAGCCCAGGCATTCTCGTCCTTCAACGCCGCGACTGTGGTGTCCGTCGGCCGCGACACGCAGATCACCGAGCCGGTCAACATCGCCGTCACCGGGCCGGGCGAGGGCGCGGTGGCCTACGGGCATCTGCAGATCAGGGTCGACGAGCTCGGCGAGGCGGTCGTCATCATCGACCAGCACGGCAGCGGAACCTACGCCGACAACGTGGAGTTCATCGTCGGCGACGCCGCCCGGCTCACCGTCGTGTGGATCGCGGACTGGGCCGACGACATGGTCCACGTGTGCGCGCAGCACGCCCGGCTGGGCAAGGACGCCGTGTTGCGCCACGTCGCGGTCACCCTCGGCGGTGAGGTGGTGCGGATGTCGGCCAACGTGCGGTTCGCCGCGCCGGGCGGGGACGCCGAGCTGCTCGGCCTGTACTTCGCCGACGACGGCCAGCACCTGGAGTCGCGGCTGCTGGTGGACCATGCGCAGCCGAACTGCACATCGAAGGTGCTGTACAAGGGCGCCCTGCAAGGGGATCCGGCTTCGGATAGGCCCGACGCGCACACGGTGTGGGTCGGTGACGTGCTGATCCGCGCGCAGGCGACCGACACCGACACCTTCGAGGTCAACCGCAACCTGGTGCTCACCGACGGTGCGCGCGCCGACTCGGTGCCCAACCTCGAAATCGAGACCGGCGAGATCGCCGGCGCCGGGCACGCCAGTGCCACCGGACGATTCGACGACGAACAATTGTTCTACCTGCGCTCGCGCGGCATTCCGGAAGAGCAGGCCCGTCGGCTGGTGGTGCGTGGGTTCTTCGGCGAGATCATCTCGAAGATCGCGGTGCCGGAGATACGGGACCGCCTGACCGAGGCCATCGAACACGAACTGGCGATCACAGAATCGAGAGCAACAGCGTCATGACCACATTGGAAATCAAAGACCTGCACGTCAGCGTCGAGGATCCCAACGCGCCCGAGGGCAGCCGTGAGATTCCCATCCTCAACGGCGTCAACCTGACCGTGGCCTCCGGTGAGACCCATGCGGTGATGGGCCCCAACGGATCCGGCAAGTCCACGCTGTCCTATGCCATCGCCGGGCACCCCAAATATCAGGTGACGTCGGGGTCGATCACGCTCGACGGCCAGGATGTCCTGGGCATGAGCGTCGACGAGCGCGCCCGGGCCGGCCTCTTCCTCGCCATGCAGTACCCGGTCGAGGTGCCGGGTGTGTCGATGTCGAACTTCCTGCGCAGCGCCGCGACGGCGGTGCGCGGCGAGCCGCCGAAGCTGCGGCACTGGGTCAAGGAGGTCAAGGCCGCGATGGCAGACCTCGACATCGACCCGGCCTTCGCCGAGCGGAGCGTCAACGAGGGATTTTCGGGTGGTGAGAAGAAACGCCACGAGATCCTGCAGCTGGGGCTGCTCAAGCCGAAGATCGCGATTCTGGACGAGACCGACTCCGGTCTGGACGTCGACGCGCTGCGGGTGGTCAGCGAGGGCGTCAACCGCTACGCCGAAGCCGAGCATGGGGGTGTCCTGCTGATCACCCACTACACCCGGATCCTGCGCTACATCCGTCCGCAGTTCGTGCACGTGTTCGTCGGGGGCCGCATCGTCGAGTCCGGCGGCCCGGAGCTCGCCGACGAGCTCGAGGAGCACGGCTACGTGCGTTTCTCCGAAGCGGCGGCCGCAGGGGCGTGAGCATGGCCGCGACCCAACTGGACATCGACGCGATCCGCGCGGATTTCCCCATCCTCAAGCGGGTCATGCGCGGGGGAAAGCAGTTGGCCTACCTGGATTCCGGTGCCACCTCGCAGCGCCCGCTGCAGGTGCTCGACGCCGAGCGGGACTTCCTGGTCACCTCCAACGGCGCGGTGCATCGCGGCGCGCACCAGCTGATGGAGGAGGCCACCGACGCCTACGAGCAGGGCCGGGCCGACGTCGCGGCGTTCGTCGGGGCCGACGCAGACGAACTGGTGTTCACCAGGAACGCCACCGAGGCGCTCAACCTCGTGTCATACGTGTTGGGCGACAACCGGTTCGACCGGGCCGTGGGGGAGGGTGACGTCATCGTCACCACCGAGCTCGAGCACCACGCCAACCTCGTCCCGTGGCAGGAACTGGCCCGGCGCACCGGCGCCACGCTGCGCTGGTACGGCGTCACGGGCGACGGCCGCATCGACCTGGACTCGTTGCGGCTCGACGAGCGCGTGAAAATCGTTGCCTTCAGCCATCACTCCAACGTCACCGGCGCGGTGGCGCCGGTGGCCGAACTGGTCGCGCGGGCCAGGGCGGTCGGCGCGCTGACGGTGCTGGACGCCTGCCAGTCGGTGCCGCACCAGCCGGTTGACCTGCACGCGCTCGACGTCGACTTCGCCGCGTTCTCCGGCCATAAGATGCTGGGACCCAACGGCATCGGCGCGCTCTACGCCCGCCGCGCGGTGTCCGCCGGCCTGCCCCCATTCCTGACCGGCGGGTCGATGATCGAGACGGTCACGATGGAAACCTCCACCTACGCGCCGGCCCCGCAGCGATTCGAGGCCGGCACCCCGATGACCTCGCAGGTGGTCGGGTTGGGCGCGGCGGCGCGCTATCTCGATGCGATCGGCATGGACGCGGTGGAAGCCCACGAACGCGAACTGGTCGTCAAGGCCATCGAAGGCCTGTGCGGCATCGACGGCGTGCGCATCGTCGGGCCCGCGTCGACGGAAAACCGTGGCTCACCCGTGTCGTTCGTCGTCGACGGCGTACACGCGCACGACGTCGGGCAGGTGCTCGACGACGACGGCGTCGCGGTGCGCGTCGGGCACCACTGCGCGATGCCGCTGCACCGCCGGTTCGGGCTGGCGGCCACCGCGCGGGCCTCGTTCGCGGTGTACAACACCGCCGACGAGGTCGAGCGGCTGGTGGCCGGCGTCCGGCGCGCGCTGGATTTCTTCGGGAGGCCATGACCGTGCGCCTGGAGCAGATGTATCAGGACGTGATCCTCGATCACTACAAGCACCCGCAGCACCGGGGCCTGCGGGAACCCTTCGGCGCGCAGGTCTTCCACGTGAACCCCGTCTGCGGCGACGAGGTGACCCTGCGGGTCACGCTGTCCGACGACGGCGAGCGGGTCGCGGATATCTCCTATGACGGGCAGGGCTGCTCCATCAGCCAGGCGGCCACCTCGGTGCTGACCGAGCAGGTGATCGGCCAGCGCGTCACCGACGCGCTCGACACCGTCGCCGCGTTCGCCGGGATGGTGTCGTCCCGGGGCACCGTCGAGGGCGACGAGGAGGTGCTGGGCGACGGGATCGCCTTCGCCGGTGTGGCCAAATACCCGGCGCGGGTGAAGTGCGCCCTGCTGGGGTGGATGGCGTTCAAAGACGCACTGGCACAAGCTGTCACAGAATTCGAGGAGGGTGGAGATGAGCGAGACCGCCGCACCGGATGACGAACTGCTTGCCGACCTCGAGGAGGCGATGCGCGACGTCGTCGACCCCGAGTTGGGCATCAACGTCGTCGATCTGGGGCTGGTTTACGGCCTGAACGTGGAGGAGGGCGGCGACGGAACCGTCGCCCTGCTGGACATGACGCTGACGTCGGCGGCCTGTCCGCTGACCGATGTCATCGAAGACCAGTCGCGCAGCGCGCTGGTGGGGAGCGGCCTGGTTGACGACCTGCGCATCAACTGGGTGTGGAACCCGCCGTGGGGGCCCGACAAGATCACCGAGGACGGGCGCGAGCAACTGCGGGCCCTGGGCTTCACCGTTTGACGCAGGTTCCCCTAGAGGTGCAGATGGGGTAGATGCGGCAGGTGGAAGCGGTGGTGCGGACGCCCCATCGGCGGGCACTGCTCGAGGCTGATCGTCGTCGCCTGCAGCGCGCCGCCGTCGTTGGTCCCCCGGGCGCCCATGCACGTGCCGTTCGTGATCGCCTGCGTGCTGGACGCCGTCTGCTTCTTGTAGGAGGTCGTGTCGCCGACGGTCACGGGGGTGGGGGCCGACCGACCGCCTCCGGGGCCCAGGCCGTTGACGGTGATCGTGTGGCCTGACACCGAGGCGACCGTGCCGTAGAAGCCTGCCGGCGGCGGACATTGACCGTCGACCGCCGACGCGATCGTGACGGCCTGCGCGGTGATCCCGCCCCCCGAGGGCGCGCTCTGCGGCGTGGCCTGCACGTTGACGCAGCTGCCCGGCGTGACGTCCGTCAGCTGGGCCGGGGTGACCTGGAAGACCGGCGTCGACGGCGCGAAGTCGACCGTTGCCGACCCGGTTCGCGTCCGCAGCGCGATCGTGCCGCCGGACACCGACTCGACCATGCCCTCGACGTAGTCCTTGCCGACGGGGGGTGCGGGTGGGGCGGGCGGGGGCACAGCGCCCGGTGCGGGGGGCGGCGGGGTCGCCGACACGGTGGGCTTCCCCGTGCCGCTCGAGGAGTCGTGCGAGGGGCTGCACATGGCAATGGCTAGCGCGATCGCGGCCACCGCGGCGGCGAGGATCGCGAATCTGAGCAGCCCGAGGTTGACCCGCGTGGTCGCCACCGACGCCTCTTTCCGATCATGCGTTGCGATGTCGCCACGGGGTACCCCGCGGAGCGGGGTTTCTCACCGGCGCGTCGCCGGGATCACCTGCCCTGTGGCTGATTCGCTTCGCCGCACTTGCCGTCGACGGCCGCGCGCAGCCTGATCGACGTCGCTTGCAGGGCGCCGGCGTTGTCGTTGGTTCCGCTTGCCGTCACGCATTTGCCCTGGGTAATCGCGTCGGTGGTGGCGGAGCCCAGCTTGGTGTACTTGGTCTTGTCGTCGACGGTCACGGTGGTCTGGGTGGTGTTGCCGCTGGAGTTGGTGCTGGTGACGTTGATGGTGTTACCACTCACCGACGCCACGGAGCCCCGGATCGCCTTCGGTGCCGCCGGCGCCGGGGACGGCGCACCGGAGGGTGTCGTGGTCGTTGAGCCCTCTGCGGACGGCTTGCCTTGGGGGCACGTGCCGTTGACCGACGGAACGATGCGCACGGATGCCGCGGTGACCGGCTGCCCGGCCGGGACCTCCTGGGTGGGGCGCACCTTGACGCAGCCACCGGCGGTGACATCGGTCAGCGCGGCCGGGGTGATCTCGGTGATTTTGGTCGTCGCGGTGAAGTTCACGGTGGCGCTCGCGTTGTCCTGCTTGGTCACCTGGATCGAGTTGCCCGCCACCGAGGTGATGAGACCCTTGAGCTTGGCTTCGCCGGTCGTTGGAACCGGCGATGTGGTCGTCGAGACCGAGGTGGACGTAGAGGTCGACGTTGACGTCGAACTCGATTTGTTCGACGAACTGCATGCGGCGATGGACACAGCTGCGGCTCCGGCGACAGCGAAGACCGCGACGCGGGTAAGCCGGGACGTCTCAGAACTGGCAGATATCAACGTCATCTCCATTTCGTGGTTGGGTCCAACGAATGTGTTTACCCGGTGAAACTTAAAGAAACCTGTACGTCACGCCGCCGTCAGAAGGCGTCTTCGGACAGGCGCATGATGTCGCCGTCGACGGACTCGATGACTCCGCGCAGCGCGGTCAGTTTCGGCAGGATGTTCTTGGCGAAGAACGCCGCGGTCGCGATCTTGCCCCGGTAGAACAGCTCGTCGGGTCCGGAGGGGGACGCGCCCACGGCCGCGTGCGCGACACCGGCCTGCACGAGCAGTCGCCACCCGATGAGCAGGTCGCCGACGGCGAGCAGGTAGCGCACCGACGCCAGGCCCACCTTGTAGATCTCGGTGGGGTGTTGCCCGGCGGACATGAGGTAGCCGGTCAGGGCGGCCGTCATTCCCGTGATGTCGTCGAGCGCGGTTTGCACGGCCTGCGCTTGCGGTTTCAGCGCCTCGTCGGAGGTGTCGATGGTGCGGCTGATCTGTGCCGTCAGGAACCGCAGGGCCTCCCCCCGGTCGCGAACGATCTTGCGGAAGAAGAAGTCCAGCGCCTGGATGGCGGTGGTGCCCTCGTAGAGCGAGTCGATCTTGGCGTCGCGGACGTATTGCTCGATGGGGTAGTCCATCAGGAAGCCCGAGCCGCCCAGCGTCTGCAGCGACTCGGTCAGCACCTCGTAGGCCCGCTCGGAGCTGGCCCCTTTGACGATCGGCAGCAGCAGATCGTCGATGCGGTGCGCCATGTCATGGTCCGCAGCCGAGACATGTTGTGCCACAGCATCATCCTGATGCGCGGCGGCGTAAAGGTAGAGCGCTCGCAATCCCTCGGCGTACGCCTTCTGGGTCATCAGGCTGCGTCGGACGTCGGGGTGGTGGATGATGGTGACCCGCGGCGCCGTCTTGTCGGCCATCTGGGTGAGGTCCGCTCCCTGCACCCGCTCTTTCGCGAACGCCAGCGCGTTGAGATACCCGGTGGACAGCGTGCCGGCGGCCTTCACGCCGATCGTCATGCGCGCGTGCTCGATCACGGTGAACATCTGCGCGATCCCGTTGTGCACGCCGCCGACGAGGTAGCCTACGGCGGGCACATCGGTTGCCCCGAAAGTCATTTCGCAGGTGGGGGAGGACTTGATCCCCATCTTGTGCTCCAGCCCGGTGGCGAAAACCCCGTTGCGGGGCCCAAGTTCAAACGTTTCGGGATCGAAAAGGTACTCGGGCACGTAGAAGAGGCTCAGCCCCTTGGTGCCCGGACCGGCGCCCTCGGGGCGGGCGAGCACGAGATGGAAAATGTTTTCGGCGGTGTTGCCCACGTCGCCGCCCGAGATGAACCGTTTTACGCCCTCGATATGCCAGGTGCCATCCGGTTGTTCGATGGCTTTGGCGCGGCCGGCTCCGACGTCCGAGCCCGCGTCGGGTTCGGTGAGCACCATGGTGGCCGCCCAGCCGCGCTCCACGCCCTCCGCCGCCCAGCGCCGCTGCTCGTCGGTGCCCTCGACGTACAGCGCCTGGGCCATCAACGGTCCCAGACAGAAGAAGTTCGCAGAGGGGTTGGCGCAGAGGATCAATTCGTTGACGGCCCACGCCAGGGGCGGTGGCGCCGCCATGCCGCCGATTTCCTCGTCCAGCATCAGCCGCCACCAGCCGGCCTCTTTGATCGCCTCCACGGTTTTCGCCAACTCCGGCGGCACGCTGATCGTGTGGGTCGCCGGGTCAAATATCGGCGGGTGGCGGTCGGCGAACGCGAACGTTTCTGCGACCGGGCCTTCGGCCAGGCGAGCGGCTTCGGCCAGGATCGTGCGGACCGTGTCCTCGTCGAGGTCGCTGAAGCTTCCCGGTGCCCAGAACCGCGCCCAGATCGAGCACCTCGAACAGGTTGAACTCGATATCGCGGACGTTAGCGATGTAGTGGCCCAACGTTCCCTCACTGGTCCTGCAAAGGCGGTCTTCGGCCTCAGTCTCTCCGACGTGGGAAAACGTACGCAACCGTAACCGCGGCGGGGCCTCGGGCAGGTTACGCGGCGGTTTCGTGGGAGAAAACCGTGGCAAGCCGGTCGCCTTGCGCCGTGGTGCATTTCGGTGAGATGGCACGTCCTCTGCGTGCGGGGCCGTTGCCGATCAGACTGTGTGCCGTGTCCGGCGGCGCGCCGACCGCCGGCCGCGCCGGTCGTGGAACGCCGTGACCTCCGCGCTCAGCGCTTGATAGCTCTGGCCGTGCGCGCCGAACACCGCCGCGATCGCCGCAGATACCTCATCGCCCGCCGCCGCCGCGACGACGGTCGTCCGGGCCGCCGCCGCGGTGTTGACCGCGTCGATTGTCGAACCGAGGTGCGCCAAATTCCCGGCCGCCTCCGATACCAAGTCCGTATTGGCGATGATGAACGACATTTCGGACCTCCCGGTGCAGCGTCGTGATGGCGAAATCATATCGCGATTTTGTTAGCTGTAAATGCCCGATTTGGTAGGAATTCCTATGTCAACGGGGCTGGTCGGGCCGGGCCTTCGAGTCTGCGATGGTCCCCGAAAGTTGCAGTCGAGGCGGCCAAGTGCCGTCCTGGTCCGCCCGTTCGGGCCGGGTCCCCGCGTCGAATCCGAGTCACCAGGTCCTAGGGAACTGAACATTTGCGATGTCACGCCATCGTCGAAGTCCGGGAAGAATTGGCTGATTTGTGCTTGTGTCACAGCCAATCAATGGGAACAACCCGTTGGCCGCCGACGTTACGACCAACGTGACAACACTTGATCTCACTGCCGAGAAGTTCAACGAAACCATCGAGGGCAACGACATCGTGCTGGTCGATTTCTGGGCGTCCTGGTGCGGACCGTGCCGCCAGTTCGGCCCCACCTTCCAGGCGTCATCCGACAAACACCCCGACATCGTGCACGCCAAGGTCGACACGGAAGCCGAACAGCAATTGGCGGCGGCCGCCCAGATCCGGTCCATCCCCACGCTGATGGCCTTCAAGAAGGGCAAACTGCTGTTCAACCAGGCGGGGGCCCTGCCGCCGGCAGCGCTGGAGGACCTGGTCCAGCAAATCCGTGCCTTCGACGTCGACGCGGCGCTGGAAGCACAGGCCGAAGAGGCCTGACCGGCCTTTCGGCGTCGCTGCACGCTACCGTTCACGGGTGAGCTTGGTACTGCTAGAGCACCCGCGCCCGGCGGTCGCGCTGATCACCCTGAACCGGCCCGAGCGGATGAATTCCATGGCGTTCGACGTCATGGTGCCGCTGCAGGGAGGCCCTGGACAAGGTCACCAACGACAACTCCGTGCGCGTGGTCGTGCTGACCGGGGCCGGCCGCGGGTTTTCCTCGGGCGCCGACCACAAGTCCGCGGGCTCGGTGCCCAACGTGGACGGGCTGACCCGCCCCGCCTACGCGCTGCGCTCCATGGAGGTCCTCGACGAGGTCATCCTGGCGCTGCGGCGGTTGCACCAGCCCGTGATCGCCGCCGTCAACGGGCCGGCCATCGGGGGTGGTCTGTGCCTGGCGCTGGCCGCCGACATCCGGGTGGCCTCCACCAGCGCATATTTCCGCGCCGCCGGCATCAACAATGGGCTGACGGCCAGCGAACTGGGGCTGAGCTACCTGCTGCCGCGGGCCATCG
Organism: uncultured Actinomycetota bacterium; assembly: GCA_963824505.1. Taxonomy (GTDB): domain Bacteria; phylum Actinomycetota; class Actinomycetes; order Mycobacteriales; family Mycobacteriaceae; genus Mycobacterium. Next base: position 167,163 of record CAWGPS010000002.1, on the reverse strand, counting down.
GGTCGTCGCGCGCGTTCGAGATCATGCTCACCGGGCGCGACGTCAGCGCCGAGGAGGCCGAGCGCATCGGCCTGGTGTCGTGTCAGGTTCCCGACGAGCAACTGCTGGACACCTGCTACGCGATCGCCGCGCGGATCGCCGCCTTCTCCCGGCCGGGCACCGAGTTGACCAAGCGCACACTGTGGAGCGGGCTCGACGCCGGTAGCCTGGAAGCACACATGCAAGCCGAGGGCTTGGGACAGCTGTTCGTCCGCCTGCTCACCGCCAACTTCGAAGAAGCAGTTGCCGCGCGCAAAGAGCGCCGGCCCGCGGTGTTCACCGACGACAAGTAACTTAACCAAGGGAGTGCTCGTTGATCACGGCCACGGACCTGGAGGTCCGCGCTGGCGCGCGCATCCTGCTCTCTCCCGACGGCCCGGACCTGCGCGTGCAGCCCGGCGACCGCATCGGCTTGGTCGGCCGCAACGGCGCGGGCAAGACCACCACCCTGCGCATCCTGGCCGGGGAAAGCGAACCGTACGCCGGGTCCGTCGTGCGCGCGGGTGAAATCGGTTATCTGCCACAGGATCCCAAGGAGGGCGACCTCGACATCCTGGCCCGCGACCGGGTGCTTTCGGCCCGCGGCCTGGATGTGTTGCTCACCGACCTGGAAAAGCAGCAGGCCTTGATGGCCGAGGTCGCCGACGACGACGCGCGGGACCGCGCGATCCGCCGGTACGGGCAGCTGGAGGAGCGCTTTGTCGCGCTGGGCGGTTACGGCGCCGAGAGCGAAGCCAGCCGCATCTGCGCCAGCCTCGGTCTGCCGGACCGGGTGCTGACCCAGCAGCTGCGCACCCTGTCCGGCGGGCAGCGCCGCCGGGTGGAGTTGGCGCGCATCCTGTTCGCCGCGTCCGACAGCGGCGCCGGGTCGTCCACGACCCTGCTGCTCGACGAGCCGACCAACCACCTCGACGCCGATTCCATCGGCTGGCTGCGCGACTTCCTGCGCGCCCACACCGGCGGGCTGGTGATCATCAGCCACAACGTCGAGTTGCTGGCCGACGTCGTCAACCGGGTGTGGTTCCTGGACGCGGTGCGCGGCGAGGTCGACGTCTACAACATGGACTGGCAGAAGTACCTGGACGCCCGGGCCACCGACGAGCAGCGTCGCCGCCGCGAACGTACCAACGCCGAACGCAAGGCCGCCGCGCTACGGACACAGGCGGCCAAGCTCGGCGCCAAAGCCACCAAAGCCGTTGCGGCACAGAACATGCTGCGCCGCGCCGACCGGATGATGGCCGCGCTCGACGAGGAACGGGTCGGCGACAAGGTCGCCCGGATCAGGTTCCCCACCCCGGCGGCATGCGGGCGCACGCCCCTGACGGCCTCGGGACTGAGCAAGCTGTACGGGTCGCTCGAGGTGTTCGCCGGCGTCGACCTGGCCATCGACCGCGGCTCGCGCGTGGTGGTGCTGGGACTCAACGGCGCCGGCAAGACCACGCTGCTGCGTATCCTGGCCGGCGTCGAGGACCCCGACACCGGAGCGCTCGAGCCCGGGCACGGTGTGCGGGTCGGCTATTTCGCGCAGGAGCACGACACCCTCGACAACGACGCGACGGTGTGGGAGAACATCCGCCACGCGGCGCCGGACTCCGGCGATCAGGACCTGCGCGGCCTGCTCGGCGCGTTCATGTTCAGCGGTCCGCAGCTCGAGCAGCCCGCGGGAACGCTGTCCGGCGGCGAGAAGACCCGGCTCGCACTGGCCGGCCTGGTGGCGTCCACCGCGAACGTCCTGCTGCTCGACGAGCCGACCAACAACCTCGATCCCGCGTCGCGCGAACAGGTGCTCGACGCGCTGCGCAGCTATCAGGGCGCCGTGGTGCTGGTGACGCACGACCCCGGAGCCGCCGAGGCGCTCGACCCGCAGCGCGTCGTGCTGCTGCCCGACGGCACCGAGGACTACTGGTCCGAGGAGTACCGCGACCTCATCGAGCTGGCGTAGCTCCGGCCCGGCTCGAGCCGGTTGCCGAGTGTGCGTCCCGCGACGCCCAAACGGCTTGTCGCGTCGGGAGATTCACACTCGGATCGCTGCTAGCGGCGGCGCACCGAGCTTTCCACCAGGTCGAGGACCGCGGCCAACCGCCGCGGATCCTCACCGGAGGCCAGCCGGGCCACCAGTCCGTCGAGCACCAGTTCCAGGTAGCACTGCAAGACGTCGTCGGGAACGTCGGCGCGCACCCGGTGCGCCTCCTTCTGCCGGCGCAGTCGATCGGTGGTTGCCGCCGCCAGGTCCGCCGAGCGCTCCGCCCACCCGCGGCTGAACGCGGGGTCGTTGCGGAGCTTGCGTGCGATCTCCAACCGGGTGGCCAGCCAGTCGAATTGGTCCGGCGCGGCGAGCAGGTCACGCATCACCTGGATGAGTCCCTCGCGGGACGCCACGTCCGCCATCCGCTCGGCGTCCTCGTGCGCCAGCGCGAAGAACAGCGCGTCCTTGTCGCGGAAGTGGTGGAAGATCGCACCCCGCGACATCCCGATCGCCTGTTCCAGCCGCCGCACCGTGGCCTTCTCGTACCCGTACTCGGCGAAGCAACGGCGGGCACCGTCGAGGATCTGGCGACGGCGAGCCGCCAGATGGTCCTCGCTGACTCTTGGCACGGGCGGGCTCGGGCGGCTAGGTTGTCCGGTGGCGACCCGCTGCGCCCGGCTCCGCCGCGCTTGCGATCGCCACTAGCCCGACTTGAGCATGTTGCGCAGCACGTACTGCAGGATGCCGCCGTTGCGGTAGTAGTCGGCCTCGCCGGGGGTGTCGATGCGCACCACGGCGTCGAACTCGACCGGGTCTCCGCCGTCCTTGACGGCCTTGACGTGCACCGTCTTCGGCGTCTTGCCGTTGTTGAGGGCGTCGACACCGGTGATGTCGAACACCTCGGTGCCGTCGAGCCCCAGCGACTTGGCCGACTCGCCCTCGGGGAACTGCAGCGGAATGACGCCCATGCCGATGAGGTTGGAGCGGTGGATGCGCTCGAACGACTCGGCGATCACCGCCCGCACGCCCAGCAGCAGCGTGCCCTTGGCCGCCCAGTCGCGAGACGACCCGGACCCGTACTCCTTACCGCCCAGGACAACCAGCGGAATCCCTTGCGCCGCATAGTTCTGCGCCGCATCGTAGATGAACGCCTGGGGCGCCCCGTCCTGGGTGAAGTCGCGGGTGTAGCCGCCGGAAACCCCCTCACCTATAGCGTCGAGCAGCTGGTTGCTGCAGCCGGATGTTGGCGAACGTGCCGCGGATCATCACCTCGTGGTTGCCGCGCCGCGAACCGAAGGAGTTGTAGTCCTTGCGGTCCACGCCGTGCTCGTCGAGATACTGCGCCGCCGGCGTGCCCGGCTTGATGCTGCCGGCGGGGGAGATGTGGTCGGTGGTCACCGAATCGCCCAGCAGCGCAAGCACCCGGGCCCCGGTGATGTCGCCGACCGGCTCCGGCTCGGCCGACATGCCCTCGAAGTAGGGAGGTTTGCGCACGTAGGTCGATTCGGGGTCCCACTCGAAGGTGTTGCCGCTCGGCGTCGGCAGGTTGCGCCACCGCTCGTCGCCCTTGAACACGTCGGCGTAGTTCTTGGTGAACATCTCCTGGTTGATCGCCGACGCGATGGTGTCCGAGACGTCCTGCTGCGACGGCCAGATGTCCTTGAGGAAGACGTCATTGCCGTCTTTGTCTTTGCCGAGCGGGTCCTTTTCGAAGTCGAAGTCCATCGTCCCGGCCAGCGCGTAGGCGACCACCAGGGGCGGCGACGCCAGGTAGTTCATCTTGACGTCGGGGTTGATGCGGCCCTCGAAGTTTCGGTTCCCGGATAACACGGCGGCCACCGAGAGGTCGTTGTCGTTGATCGCCTTGGAGACCTCGTCGGGCAGCGGGCCGGAGTTGCCGATGCACGTCGTGCAGCCGTAGCCCACCAGGTAGAACCCCAGCTTCTCCAGATACGGCCAGAGGCCGGCCTTTTCGTAGTAGTCGCTGACCACCTGCGAGCCCGGGGCCATCGTGGTCTTCACCCACGGCTTGGCGGTGAGGCCCTTGTCGACGGCGTTGCGGGCCAGCAGCGCCGCGCCCAGCATCACCTCGGGGTTGGACGTGTTGGTGCACGACGTGACCGCCGCGATCACCACCGCGCCGTGGTCGAGCACGAATTCGCCGTATTCGTCGGACTTCACCTTGACCGGGTTGCTCACCCGCCCCTTCGCGTGTTCGGCGGCAGAGTGCACGGGCGCGTCGTCGGCGTGCCCGTTCTCCAGCGCCCCCGGGTCGCTGGCCGGGAACGACTCGTCGACCGCTTCGTCCAGCTTGGAGTACTGCTGCTTGTCGGGATCGTCGCCGACGTAGCTGGGAATGGTCTTGCGGAACATGGACTTGGCGTCCGACAACGCGATCCGGTCCTGCGGGCGCTTGGGGCCGGCGATGGACGGCACGACGTCGGACAGGTCGAGCTCGAGGTACTCGGAGAACTCCGGCTCGTGGTCGGGGTCGTGCCACATGCCCTGCTCTTTGGCGTAGGCCTCGATCAGCGCCAGCTGCTCCGGCTTGCGGCCGGTGACCTTCAGATACGAGATGGTCTCCGCGTCGATCGGGAAAATGGCTGCGGTGGAACCGAATTCGGGGCTCATGTTGCCCAGGGTGGCGCGATTGGCCAGCGGCACCTCGGCCACGCCCTCGCCGTAGAACTCGACGAACTTGCCGACGACGCCGTGCTTGCGCAGCATCTCGGTCACGGTCAACACGACGTCGGTGGCCGTGACGCCCGGTTGGATCTCCCCGGTCAGCTTGAACCCGACGACGCGCGGGATCAGCATCGACACCGGCTGGCCGAGCATGGCGGCCTCGGCCTCGATGCCGCCGACGCCCCAGCCGAGGACGCCGAGGCCGTTGACCATCGTGGTGTGCGAGTCGGTGCCCACGCACGTGTCGGGGTAGGCAGTGATGTTGCCCGCATCATCCGCGCGGGACATCACGACGCTCGCCAGGTACTCGATGTTCACCTGGTGCACGATGCCCGTGCCCGGCGGCACCACCTTGAAGTCCCGGAACGCGCCCTGGCCCCAGCGCAGGAACTGGTAGCGCTCACCGTTGCGCTGGTACTCGATCTCGACGTTGCGCTCGAACGCGTCGGCCCGGCCGAACAGGTCGGCGATCACCGAGTGGTCGATCACCAGGTCGGCCGGCGCCAGCGGGTTGACCTTCTCCGGCGAGCCGCCGAGGTCGGCGATCGCCTCGCGCATGGTCGCCAGGTCGACGATGCACGGCACACCGGTGAAGTCCTGCATGACGACCCGGGCGGGGGTGTACTGGATCTCAATGCTGGGTTCCGCCTGCCGATCCCAGTTGGCGATGGCCTCGATGTGGTCTTTGGTGACGTTGCTGCCGTCCTCGTTGCGCAGCAGGTTCTCGGCGAGCACTTTGAGGCTGTAGGGGAGTTTCTCGGTGTTGGGGACGGCGTCGAGCCGATAGATCCGGTAACTCTTGTCGCCGACCTCGAGGGTGTCGCGTGCTTCGAACGAGTTCACAGAATCCTTGCTAGTCACTTCAACTCCCTGGATTTAGTTCTCCCCGCCGACGGGCCACGGTCGGCGGCGCCTCGAATGCTCGAGCCAACTCTAACAGTACGCTTGTCCTGCATTACGTCGGGCACTCGCACAGACCAGTCTTGTCTCGTTGAGCGGCGGTTTAAACCCCCGGCGCATCCCGAATGCCGGCCGCGCGTCACGCTAGAGTGACCGCCGTGGCCGAGCGTCACGTCGGCGTGACACTCGGGGGCATCGGTAGCAGGAGGGACCCATGACCGGGCACGATTTCTTCGTCCCACCGCTCTACATCCCGCAAGACGTCGACATGACCGCGATCAAGGCCCAAGTCGCCGCCGACGGCGTCAGCGCACCGCCGGCCGCCATGCCCGGCCTGCTCGACGTCGTCAACCAGGCGCACGCCCACGGCATCAACCTCAAAATCGTGCTGCTCGACCACAACCCGCCGAACGACACCCCGCTGCGCGACATCTCGACGGTCGTCGGCGCGGACTACCACGACGCGACCGTCCTGACCCTCAGCCCCAGCTACGTCGGCACCTACAGCACGCAGTTCCCGCGGGTCACCCTCGAAGCCGGCGAGGACATCGCCAAGACCGGCAACCCGGTCGTCTCGGCGCAGCATTTCGTCAACGAGCTGGAAAGCCCCGAATTTCCCTGGACGGGCCTGACCATCTTTTTGCTGATTGCCGTGCTGGCGGGCGCCGTCGGCACCCGGCTTCTCCAGCTGCGCGGCAGGCGTGCAGCTACGTCGGCGGATGCCGGCGAAACGCAACAAGCGACGCCCAGCAACACCGCCTGACGCCCCGCGTCCCGGCCCGCCGGATTCGTCCCAGATTCGTCGCGAAAACCCGAAATGTGTTTGCGGCGAAGGCCGTAGATCACCGTTCGGTCACATTAAACGCACGTCGCGAGCGCAATTTCTACGGACCGCTTGCACGGCGTCTCATGTGACGTACGGTGCAAATGATGCTGCTGTTGTCATTGGTGCCTGGGATAGCACTGGGGCTGGCGCCGTTGTCCGCGTTGAGCCATAGGGAGAGCTGAGTCGAATGAGACGCGCACGCTGGGGCTCGTCTGCGCGACCGCCGGCAAGGCTGCTGCGGCCGGTCGTGCCGTCGATCGTGAGCGTGGCGCTGCTGGTGTGCACGCCCGGGCTGGCGCAGGCCGATCCCGCCGCCGACGGCATCGGTGCGCTGATCGCCGACGTCGCCAAGGCCAACCAACGCCTGGAGGACCTGACCGCGGAAATCCAGACCGAGCAGGAGAGCGTCAACAAAGCACTGGTCGACGTGGAGACCGCCCGCGACAACGCCGAGGCCGCCCAGCACGACCTGGAGGGCACCCAGCAGGCGGTCAAGGACGCCAACGCGGCGATCGCCGCTGCGCAGCAGCGCTTCGACACCTTCGCGGCGGCCACCTACATGAACGGCCCGTCGGGCAGCTACCTGACGGCGCGCAGCCCCGAGGACATCATCGCCACGCAGACCGCCTACCAGGCGTTGACCGCCAGCTCCCAGGCGGTGATGGACAAGCTGCTACGCGCCCGTACCGAACAGGTGAACAAGGAATCGGCGGCGCGGCTGGCCAAACAGAAGGCCGACAAGGCCGCCGCCGACGCGAAGGGCAGCCAGGCCGCCGCGGTCGCGGCGCTCACCGATTCCAAGCGCAAGTTCGACGACGAACGCGACCAGGTCGTCCGCCTCGCAGCCCAGCGCGACGAGGCCCAGGCCAAGCTCGATGCGGCCAAGCGCGAGTGGTCGGCCGAACGGGCCGCGGCCGGCGCCCCCGCGACGGGCGATCGCTGGGAGGGCGGATCTCCGGGCGGGCAGCCGCCCCGGGCCGCGGCCCGCCGCTGGGACGGCGTCTGGGACCCGACGCTGCCGATGATCCCCAGCGCCAACATTCCGGGCGACCCGATCGCGGTGATCAATCAGGTGCTGGGCATCTCGGCGACCTCGACGCAGGTCACCGCCAACATGGGCCGCAACTTCCTGCAGCAGCTGGGCATCCTCAAGCCCAACGACACGGGCATCACCAACGCGGCGCCCGGGGGCACGGCGGGCCGCATCCCCCGGGTGTACGGGCGGCAGGCCACCGAGTACGTGATCCGTCGCGGGATGTCGCAGATCGGGGTGCCCTATTCCTGGGGCGGCGGCAACGCGGCCGGCCCCAGCAAGGGCATCGACTCCGGAGCGGGCATCACGGGCTTCGACTGCTCGGGTCTGGTGCTGTACTCGTTCGCCGGGGTGGGCATCAAGCTGCCGCACTACTCGGGGTCGCAGTACAACCTGGGCCGCAAGATCCCGTCCGCCCAGATGCGGCGCGGCGACGTCATCTTCTACGGCCCGGGCGGCAGCCAGCACGTCACCATCTATCTCGGCGGCGGCCAGATGCTCGAGGCGCCCGACATCGGCCTGAAAGTCCGCGTGGCGCCGGTGCGCACCAGCGGCATGACTCCCTACGTGGTCCGGTACATCGAGTGGTGAACGAGTGAAAAGTAAACGAGGAGCCATGCGCCGCAAGAGGTTTCACCTGTTCAACCTCGCCTGGATCGCCACCGTGGTGACCGGGCTGATGTTGTCTGGGGCCGCCCCGGCTCCCCTCGCCAACGCCGACCCCGGCGGTTGGGATCCCACCCTGCCCGCGACCATCAGCGCCGGCGCCCCGGGCGACCCGCTGGCGGTCGCCAACGCGTCGCTGCAGGCCACCGCCCAGGCCACCCAGACCACGCTGAACCTGGGCAAGCAGTTCCTGAGCGGGATCGGGATCAACCTCGGCGGCAACGACGTCCCCGCGGCCGCGGTCAACCCGGGCGGCAAGATCCCGCGGGTGTACGGCCGCCAGGCCATCGAGTACGTCATCAAGCGCGCCGGTTCGCAGATGGGGGTGCCGTATTCGTGGGGCGGCGGTTCGCTGGACGGCCCCAGCAAGGGCGTCGGCGACGGCGCCAACATCAACGGCTTCGACTGCTCGGGCCTGATGCGGTACGCATTCGCCGGCGTCGGTGTGCTGATCCCGCGGTTCTCCGGCGACCAGTACAACGCGGGCCGGCACATCCCGCCGGACCAGGCCCGGCGCGGCGACCTGATTTTCTACGGCCCCAACGGTGGCCAGCACGTGACGATGTACCTGGGCAACGGCCAGATGCTGGAGGCGTCCAGCCTCGCCGGCAAAGTCACCGTCAGCCCCGTTCGCAAGCCCGGCATGACGCCGTACCTGACTAGGATCATCGAGTACTGATCCCCCGGCGGCATGCGGGGCGAACCACCAGCGTCGACGGAATCCGGCGGGCCTGGAATAGTTGGACGCGGGCACGTCGCTGCCCCACGACCTTGGTCGTGCCGGCAATCGTGTCCGATTGAGCCTCGGAACAGCGGTGGAAGGTAGTAGTTCATGACAGCAGCAGGCGGGCCGCCCCCGGGCGCCAGCGGTTACTCGGGCCCGGGTGCTCATTCCGGTCCGGCCCTCGAAGGCCCCTCGGGCGGCGGTGACGGGCTGGCCGCCGAGGTGCACACCCTGGAGCGGGCCATCTTCGAGGTCAAGCGGATCATCGTGGGCCAGGACCAGCTGGTGGAGCGGATGCTCGTCGGCCTGCTGTCCAAGGGGCACGTCCTGCTCGAGGGTGTCCCCGGCGTGGCCAAGACGCTGGCCGTGGAGACGTTCGCGAAGGTGGTCGGCGGCACGTTCGCGCGCATCCAGTTCACCCCCGACCTGGTGCCCACCGACATCATCGGCACCCGCATCTACCGGCAGGGCCAGGAGGAGTTCGACACCGAGCTCGGCCCGGTGGTGGTCAACTTCCTGCTCGCCGACGAGATCAACCGCGCCCCGGCGAAGGTGCAGTCGGCGCTGCTGGAGGTCATGCAGGAACGCCAGGTGTCCATCGGCGGCAAGAGGTTCCCGCTGCCCAACCCGTTCCTGGTGATGGCGACGCAGAACCCGATCGAGCACGAGGGCGTCTACCCGCTGCCCGAGGCGCAGCGCGACCGCTTCCTGTTCAAGATCAACGTCGGCTACCCGACGCCGGAAGAGGAGCGGGAGATCATCTACCGGATGGGCGTGCGGCCACCGGAGCCCAAGCAGATCATGGCCACCGGCGACCTGCTGCGGCTGCAGGACATCGCCGCCAACAACTTCGTGCACCACGCGCTGGTCGACTACGTCGTGCGCGTCGTGACCGCCACCCGCTACCCCGAGCAGCTCGGCATGAACGACGTCAAGACGTGGATCTCGTTCGGCGCCTCGCCGCGTGCCTCGCTGGGCATCATCGCGGCGTCCCGTTCGCTCGCGCTGGTGCGCGGCCGCGACTACGTGGTCCCGCAGGACGTCGTCGACGTCATTCCCGACGTGCTGCGGCACCGGTTGGTGCTCACCTACGACGCGCTCGCCGATGAGATCTCGCCGGAGATCGTCATCAACCGGGTGCTGCAGACCGTTGCCCTGCCTCAGGTCAACGCCGTCCCGCAGCAGGGCCAGTCGGTGCCCCCGGTGATGCAGGCCGCGGGGGCGGCCGGCGGTCGGTGACCGAACCCCAACAACCCGCGGTGCGCCACCCGCCGTCGATGCAGCGCGGGCAGATCGTCGACCCGAAACTCTCGGCGGCACTGCGCAACCTCGAGCTGACGGTCACCCGCAAGCTGGACGGTGTCCTGCACGGCGACCACCTCGGCCTGATCCCCGGCCCGGGGTCCGAGCCGGGGGAGTCGCGCGAATACCAGCCCGGCGACGACGTGCGCCGGATGGACTGGGCCGTCACCGCGCGCACCACGCACCCGCACGTGCGGCAGATGATCGCCGACCGCGAGCTGGAGACCTGGCTCGTGGTCGACTTGTCGGCCAGCCTGGACTTCGGCACCGTCGGCTGCGAGAAACGTGACCTGGCGGTGGCGGCGGCCGCGGCCATCACCTGCCTCAACAGTGGCGGCGGCAACCGGTTCGGTGCGCTGATTTCCAACGGCGCGACCATGATTCGGGTGCCGGCGCGGTCCGGGCGCCAGCATGAGCAGACGCTGCTGCGCACGATCGCCACCGCGCCGCGGGCGCCGATGGGGGTGCGCGGCGACCTGGCGATGGCCATCGACGCGCTGCGCCGTCCGGAGCGGCGTCGCGGCATGGCGGTGATCATCAGCGACTTCCTCGGGCCGATCAACTGGGTGCGTCCGTTGCGGGCCATCGCGGCGCGGCACGAGGTGCTGGCCATCGAGGTGCTCGATCCGCGCGATGTCGAGCTGCCCGACGTCGGCGACGTGGTGCTGCAGGACGCCGAATCGGGGGTCACCCGCGAGTTCACCATCGACGCGCAGCTGCGCGACGACTTCGCCAAGGCTGCCGCCGCGCACCGCGCCGAGGTGGCCCGCACGGTCCGCGGTTGCGGGGCTCCGGTCCTGACGTTGCGCACCGACCGCGACTGGATCGCCGACATCGTCCGCTTCGTCGAATCCCGCCGGCGCGGGGCGATGGCGGCCCGGCAGTGACTCGGATAGTGACCCTGCCGTTCTTCGGCGCGATGTCGTTGTCGGGCTTCGCGCACTCGTGGTTCTTCCTTTTCTTCGTGGTCGTCATCGGGCTGGCCGTTCTGTACGTGGTGATGCAGGTGGCCCGCCAGCGGCGGATGCTGCGGTTCGCCAACATGGAGTTGCTGGAAAGCGTGGCGCCCAAGCGGCCGTCGCGCTGGCGGCACGTGCCGGCGATCCTGTTGGTGGCCGCGCTGGTGCTGTTCACCATCGCGATGGCCGGGCCCACCAACGACGTCCGGATTCCCCGCAACCGGGCGGTGGTGATGCTGGTGATCGACGTGTCGCAGTCGATGCGTGCCACCGACGTCCAACCCAATCGGATGGCCGCCGCGCAGGAGGCCGCCAAGCAGTTCGCCGACGAGCTGACCCCGGGTATCAACCTGGGGCTGATCGCATACGCGGGCACCGCGACGGTGCTGGTGTCGCCGACGACGAATCGGGCCTCGACCAAAGCCGCGCTGGACAAGCTGCAGTTCGCCGACCGCACGGCTACCGGTGAGGGCATCTTCACCGCGTTGCAGGCGATCGCCACCGTCGGCGCCGTGATCGGCGGCGGGGACACACCGCCGCCGGCGCGCATCGTGCTGTTCTCCGACGGCAAGGAGACGATGCCGACCAACCCGGACAACCCGAAGGGCGCCTTCACCGCCGCGCGCACCGCCAAGGACCAGGGCGTGCCCATCTCGACCATCTCGTTCGGCACGCCGTACGGCTTCGTCGAGATCAACGACCAGCGCCAGCCGGTGCCCGTCGACGACGAGACGCTCAGGAAGGTCGCCTCGCTCTCGGGCGGGCAGGCCTACAACGCCGCCAGCCTTTCGGAGTTGAAAGCCGTCTACGCGACGCTGCAGCAGCAGATCGGGTACGAGACCATCAAGGGCGACGCCAGCGTGGGCTGGTTGCGACTCGGTGCCGTGGTGCTGGCGCTGTCTGCGCTGGCGGCGTTGCTGATCAACCGCCGGTTGCCCGGCTGATTCTTGCCCCGCGAGCGTAACCTGGCCGCGATTTCCGGCCGGGAATTTCGCGGTGCGGTTACGCTCGCGAAGCGCGTGCCCGGGCCACCCGGCGGATGACGTCGGCGGGATGGTCCTCGGCGATGACCCGGATCACGATCCAGCCGTAGCGGCGCTCCACCGTTTCGTGACGGCGGATGTCCCTGACGTACTGGGCGCGACTGGTCCTGTGCTGGTCGCCGTCGTACTCGACGGCGACCTTGACGTCTTCCCAGCCCATATCCAGATAGGCCTCGGCCCAGCCCCATTCGTTGAGAACGGGGATCTGCGTCTGGGGCCGCGGAAACCCGGCCCCGATCAGGAGGAGCCGCAACCAGGTTTCCTTGGGCGACTGGGCCCCACCGTCGACGAGTTCGAGCGCGGCGCGGGCACCCTTCATGCCCCGGCGCCCCCGGTAGCGGTCCATGAACAGCTCAATGTCCGCCACCTTCAGCTCCACCGCTTGCGCCAGGGCATCGATCGCAGCGACCGCGACGCCCAGCGGATACCGCCTGGCCAAGTCCAGGGCTGTGCGCGCCGGCGTGGTGACCCGCATGCCGTTGACGACGACGATCTCGTCGGCCTCGATGCGCTCCTCCCACACCCGCAGCCCGGGCGTCGGGCGGCGATTGGTGTCGATGATCGCGGCGGGCTCTTTCGGATCGATCCAGCGAGCACCGTGCAAAGCGGATGCCGAGTAGCCGGCCAGGATGCCGCGGCGGCGCGACCGCAGCCAGGCCGCTTCCGCCCGCAGCGCCGGGGTCAGCTCGGCATCGCGGGGGACGTACACATTCTCGTGCAGCGCGACGTAGCGGCTGCGTAGCTCGTAAGCCGTCAACAAGCCTGACGCCAGGGCTTCGCCGCCCACGAAGGGGTATTTCATGGCGGCAGTGTGCTGCCGCGCACCGACACCTTTCGCGAGCGTAACGCCATTGCGAGTTTCGGCTCTGGTTTTCGCGTTGGCGTTACGCTCGCGGCGAGGTGGCTTCGAGTCCAGCCGAATCGATTCGCTAGGTTGACGAGGTGACTGAGACGGCCACGGAGAGCACCATCGAATACGGCAGACCGGCGTTCGTATCCCGTTCGGTCCTGGTGACGGGCGGGAACCGGGGGATCGGCTTGGCGATCGCACAGCGGCTGGCCGCCGACGGCCACAAGGTGGCCGTCACCCACCGCGGATCCGGGGTGCCCGAGGGCTTGTTCGGTGTCGAGTGCGACGTCACCGACAACGACGCCGTCGACCGCGCCTTCAAAGAGGTCGAGGAGCATCAGGGGCCCGTCGAGGTGCTGGTGTCCAACGCCGGCGTCGCCGCGGACGCGTTCCTCATGCGGATGACCGAGGAGAAGTTCCAGACGGTCATCGACGCCAACCTCACCGGGGCGTTCCGGGTGGCTCAGCGGGCATCGCGCAGCATGCAGCGGAAGAAGTTCGGCCGGATGATCTTCATCGGCTCGGTCTCCGGCACCTGGGGCATCGGGAACCAGGCGAATTACGCCGCCTCCAAGGCGGGTGTGATCGGCATGGCCCGCTCGATCGCCCGGGAGATGTCGAAGGCGAACGTGACCGCGAACGTGGTGGCCCCGGGCTACATCGACACCGACATGACCCGCGCGCTGGACGAGCGGATCCAGGAGGGCGCACTGCAATTCATCCCGGCGAAGCGGGTCGGCACCGCCGCCGAGGTCGCCGGTGTGGTCAGCTTCCTGGCGTCCGAGGACGCGAGTTACATCTCCGGTGCGGTCATCCCGGTCGACGGGGGCATGGGCATGGGCCACTGAGTTCGGCCCCAGACAACGACTTCAACACTTAAGGACGGACATGGCAGGACTGCTCGAAGGCAAGCGAATCCTGGTCACCGGGATCATCACCGACTCGTCGATCGCGTTCCACATCGCGCGGGTGGCCCAAGAGCAGGGGGCCGAGTTGGTGCTGACCGGGTTCGACCGGCTGCGGCTGATCCAGCGCATCGCCGACCGGCTCCCGGGCAAGGCGCCGCTCATCGAGCTCGACGTGCAGAACGACGAGCACCTCGACAGCCTCGCCGACCGGGTCACCGAAGTCATCGGCGCGGGCAACAAGCTTGACGGCGTGGTGCATTCGATCGGCTTCATGCCGCAGACCGGGATGGGCATCAACCCGTTCTTCGACGCGCCGTTCGAGGACGTCGCCAAGGGCATCCACATCTCGGCCTACTCCTATGCCTCGCTGGCCAAGGCGCTGCTGCCGATCATGAACCCCGGCGGCGGGATCGTCGGCATGGACTTCGACCCGAGCCGGGCGATGCCGGCCTACAACTGGATGACCGTCGCCAAGAGCGCGCTGGAGTCGGTGAACCGGTTCGTCGCGCGCGAGGCGGGCAAGTATGGCGTTCGCTCGAATCTCGTTGCGGCCGGGCCCATTCGGACCCTGGCGATGAGCGCGATCGTCGGCGGCGCGCTCGGCGACGAGGCCGGTGCGCAGATCCAGCTGCTCGAGGAGGGCTGGGACCAGCGCGCTCCGCTCGGCTGGAACATGAAGGACGCCACCCCCGTGGCCAAGACGGTGTGCGCGCTGCTGTCCGAGTGGCTGCCGGCGACCACGGGCACCGTCATCTTCGCCGACGGCGGCGCCAGCACCCAATTGCTGTAAGCGCCAATGGACTTCGATGCTGTTCTCCTGCTGTCGTTCGGCGGCCCGGAGGGGCCCGAGCAGGTCAGGCCGTTCCTGGAGAACGTCACCCGGGGCCGCAACATACCGCCGCAGCGCCTCGACGACGTCGCCGAGCACTACCTGCATTTCGGCGGCGTGTCGCCGATCAACGGGATCAACCGCGCGCTGATCGCCGAACTCGAGGCGGAGCTCGGCCTGCCGGTGTACTTCGGCAACCGTAACTGGGCGCCCTACGTCGAAGACGCCGTCGCGGCGATGCGGGACAACGGGGTTCGTCGTGGCGCCGTGTTCGCCACGTCGGCGTGGAGCGGCCTGTCCAGCTGCACGCAGTACGCCGAGGACATCGCCCGCGCCCGTCAGGCGGCCGGGCCGGGGGCGCCCGAACTGGTCAAGCTGCGGCCGTATTTCGACCATCCGCTGTTCGTCGAGATGTTCGCCGACAACATCGCCGCCGCGGCCCAGACCGTGCCCGGCGGCGCGCGGCTGGTGTTCACCGCGCATTCGATCCCGGTGGCCGCCGACGGTCGCCTGGGCCCCAACCTGTACAGCCGCCAAGTCGCTTACGCGGCAAGGCTCGTCGCGGCTGCGGCCGGCTACGCCGAGTACGACCTCGCCTGGCAGTCGCGGTCGGGGCCGCCGCAGGTCCCGTGGCTCGAGCCCGATGTCGCCGACCGCCTCGCGGCGTTGGCCGAGGCCGGCACGAAAGCCGTCATCGTCTGTCCGATCGGGTTCGTCTCCGACCACATCGAGGTCGTGTGGGACCTCGACACCGAGTTGCGCGGGCAGGCCGAGGCGGCGGGCGTCGCGCTCGCCCGGGCGTCGACGTTCAACGCCGACCCCCGGTTCGCCCGGCTGGCCGCCGACCTGCTCGACGAGCTGCGCCAGGACAGGCCACCCCGCCGGGTCCTGGGCCCGGATCCGGCCCCGGGCTGCCTCGCCGGTGTCAACGGTGAGCCGTGCCGCCCGCCGCACTGCGCCGCGCGGTCGGTCCCCTAGCGCGGCTACTCGGCCCAGGCCGAGTGCAGGATGGCGGTGACCGCGGCCATCCGCGCCGAACGCACCACGGCGGTGAGCGGCCGCAGCGCGTCGCTGGCGATGCGGGCCTCCGACGACGACTGCGTCCCGACGGGTTCGGGGCCGGCAACCAGCGGCGCGGCGAAACGATCCGGCGAGTCGGCCGGCCGGCTCAGCCCGGCGCTGACCGCGATGATCGCGTCGACGTGCGCGGCGTTCTCCAGCACCCGCAGCGCGCGCGTCGGCGCATGGTCGGGGATGCGGTGCTGACGCGCCGATTCGAGTAACTGCTCGATGAGCGCCCGCGGGTCGTCGACGTCGGCGGCCGAGGCCAAGCCGATCTCCCCGAGCGCGTCGGCGGCCGACCGCACGGCCGAGCGCAGCGAGTACTCGGCGTCCCCCAACTCGTAGTGGTCGAGCACCGGCGCTCCCGGCAGTGAGTACACGGTCCAGGACAGCGATTCGCAGAAGTCGGAGTCCGCGAGGTCGTCATAGCGAAACTCCGGGACCAGGCCGACGGCGGTGCTGGGATTGTCCGGGTTGGTGATGATCACGGCCTCGCCGGCCGCCAGGGCGTCGCGCGAGAACTGCGTTCCCACGGCCAGCCCGCGCACGTCGCCGGGAACCGGCGTGACGACGTTGATGGCGCCCCGCAAGCGTCCGCCCGCCGGTCGGCCAACCGCCGCGCGCAGCGCCTGCAGCAGCGAAACCGTGCCCGCGTCGTGGACATCGGGCCACGGCAGCCCGGTGTGGCCCGCAGCGACGGCATCATACGCGGTGACGGATTGCTTTGCCGCCCATAACGATAACGCGTCCAACACATCGTCGGGCGCGGCCTTGCCGGCGAGCCAGGCGTTGGCCCACAGGGACAGCGAGACGCTGGGACACCACATGATTCCGCAGTGTAGTTGCTCGGTCTGGCACAGGCCCGACGCGCGCGTATTCTGGCCGCATGCCTGCCGCGGTGCTCTGGCTGATAGCCGCACTGGTGCTCGCCGGTGCGGAGGCGCTCACCGGCCATTTGTTCTTGGTGATGCTGGGCGGCGGCGCGTTGGCGGCGGCCGTGACGAGTTGGCTCACGGATTGGCCGGTGTGGGCCAACGGGGCGGTGTTCCTGGTGGTGTCGGTCCTGCTCCTGGTTCTGGTTCGGCCGGCGTTGCGGCGGCGGTTGACACCCGCCGCGCTGGAGACCGGGATCAAGGCTCTGGAGGGCAGGAAGGCGCTGGTGCTCAATCGCGTCGGCCGCGACGAGGGCCGGGTCAAACTCGACGGCGACGTGTGGACGGCGCGCCCCCTCAACGAAGGCGACATCTACGAGCCGGGGGAGTCGGTGACCGTCATGCAGATCGACGGCGCCACGGCGGTGGTCTTCAAAAGCGGTCTCTGACCTCAGAGACGCTGCGAGAGAAGGGAATTCCGATGCAAGGTGGAGCGGTTGCCGGTCTGGTGTTACTGGCCGTCCTGGTGATATTCGCGATCGTCGTGGTGGCCAAGTCGGTCGCGCTGGTACCCCAGGCGGAGGCCGCGGTGATCGAACGGCTGGGGCGATACAGTCGCACGGTCAGCGGGCAGCTGACGCTGTTGGTGCCGTTCATCGACCGCATCCGTGCGCGGGTGGACCTGCGTGAGCGGGTGGTGTCGTTCCCTCCGCAGCCGGTGATCACCGAGGACAACCTGACGCTCAACATCGACACCGTGGTCTATTTTCAGGTCACCGTTCCGCAGGCGGCCGTCTACGAGATCAGCAACTACATCGTCGGGGTCGAGCAGCTCACCACGACCACGCTGCGCAACGTCGTCGGTGGCATGACGCTGGAGCAGACCCTGACCTCGCGCGAGGTGATCAACGCCCAGCTTCGCGGTGTGCTCGACGAGGCCACCAACCGTTGGGGCCTGCGGGTGGCGCGGGTGGAGTTGCGCAGCATCGACCCGCCGCCGTCGATCCAGGCGTCGATGGAAAAGCAGATGAAGGCCGACCGCGAGAAGCGGGCGATGATCCTGACCGCCGAGGGCACCCGGCAGGCGGCGATCACGCAGGCCGAGGGCCAGAAGCAGGCGCAGATCCTGGCCGCCGAGGGCGCCAAGCAGGCCGCCATCCTGGCCGCCGAGGCCGACCGGCAGTCCCGGATGTTGCGCGCCCAGGGTGAGCGCGCCGCCGCGTACCTGCGCGCGCAGGGGCAGGCCAAGGCCATCGAGAAGACGTTCGCGGCGATCAAGGCCGGCCGGCCCACCCCGGAGATGCTGGCCTACCAGTACCTGCAGACGCTGCCGGAGATGGCCCGCGGCGACGCCAACAAGGTGTGGGTGGTGCCCAGCGACTTCAGCGCGGCATTGCAGGGGTTCACCAGGCTGCTGGGCACCCCGGGCGAGGACGGGGTGTTCCGGTTCGAGCCGTCCCCGGTCGAGGACGCGCCCCAGCGCGCGGCCGACGCCGACGACGCCGAGGTCGCCGACTGGTTCTCCACCGACACCGACCCCGCGATCGCCCAGGCGGTGGCCAAGGCCGAGGCGATCGCCCGCCAGCCGGTGGACAGCGCGCACGCGGCGCCGCCGGAGCTGACCCAATAGGATTGCCGGATGAGCGTTCTCACGTCGCCGAAGATGTATGCGGGGCTGGCCGCGTTCCACGCCGTCGACGCGGTGGCGTGCGCGGCCCAAGTGGCCCCCATCAAGAAGGTCCTGGACGACCTCGGGGTTCCGGACAGCGTTCGCCCGGTCCTGCCGGTGGTCAAGGCCGCCGCCGCGGTCGGGTTGCTCTCGGTGACCTGGTTTCCCGCCCTGGCTCGCTTGACCACCGCGATGCTGACGCTGTATTTCGTGCTGGCCGTGGGTGCGCACGTCCGCGCCCGCGACAAGATCCCCAACATCGTTCCGGCCGCGTCGTTCCTGGCCATTTTCGCGGTGATGACGGTCAAGGGGCCGGACCGCGCCTAGTTGAGCCGGAACTCGACCATCGGCAGCGGGGTGTCGGTGTCGCTGATCGGCGTGCCGAGGATCTCCTCGAGCACCGGCCGCATCCGCTCCCAGGCCTGAGGGTGGCGGCTGCGGTAGGTGGCCAGCGCGCGGTCGGCCTCGGCCTGGTCCAGGACGCGCGCGGTGGCCGGCCTGGGCGCGTGGCTGCCGGCGTAGACCCGGACCTGGGGGTTGGCCTGGATGTTGCGGAACCACTGGGCTTTTCGGCCGAAGCCGGAGGCGACGATCCAGGTGTCGGGGGCGGGATGGTCGACGACCTCCAGGACGGCGAAGCGCGGCGCGCCGGACTTGCGTCCGATGTGCTCGAGCATCAGGATGCGCGAGCCGAACAGCGCGCCCGCGCGGGCTTTGTAGATCCACACGGGCGCGCGCATGAGGCGGCGCGATCGCAGCAGCCGCGCGCCGATGCCGGCCAAGGGGGAGGGAGAGTGCTCTGGTGACATCTGTGCGATCCTTCCTCAGTCGTTTCTTGGCCGCATAGTTGCAGGCGGTTGCGGGTATGCCGCTTCATCAATGAGTCACATGGCGGACCGCGGCCGGTTGTCTGGTCAGCGCCGCGCCGGGGCCGTCGACGGGGTGACGGTGGTCGAAGCCGGCGCGACGCATCGGTCGATCCAGGGAACCGCGATCGGCAACTTCATGGAGGCGTACGACTTCACCCTCTTCAGCCTCGTCGCCACCATACTCGCGCAGAAGTTCTATCCCGGCGAGAACTCCGGCGCCGGCAACCTGATCGCGACCTTCGGCACCATGACGGCCGGATTCGTGGTGCGGCCGCTCGGCGGGTTCATCTTCGGCCCGCTCGGCGACCGGATCGGGCGAAAGCCCGTGCTGGTCATGACGATCTCCCTGATGGCGGTGTGCGCGGCCGCGACCGGCGTGCTGCCCGTCTACCACACCATCGGGGTGTGGGCGCCGATCCTGCTCACCGCCGTCCGCATCTGCCAGGGCCTGTCGTCCGGCGGCGAGTACGCGGGCGCCATGACCTACATCGCCGAACACGCGCCGGACCACAAACGGGGAAAGCTCGCCGGGTTCCTGCCCGTGGGCACGCTGGGAGGCTTCGTCGTGGGCGCCGCACTGGTGACCGTGCTGCAGACGACGCTGTCGACCGGCGACATGCTGGCGTGGGGCTGGCGCATCCCCTTCATCCTGGCCGCGCCGCTCGGCCTCATCGCGCTCTACCTGCGCTCGCGGATCGAGGAATCGCCCGACTACGAGGAGATGCACGCCCGCCAGGAACCGACGTCCGGCCGCGCCCAGTTCACCCAGACCGTGGTGCGCCAGTGGAAGGCGCTGCTGGTCTGCATCGGCCTGGAACTGGCGATCAGCGACACCAGCTACATGGTCAGCGGGTACGTGCCGACCTACCTGAAGAAAACCGTGGGTGTCCCGGACAACCCGGCCCTGGTGATGGTCCTCGGGGTGCTGGCGGTGTTGACGGTCGGCGTGCTGTTCGTCGCGATGCTGTCCGACCGCGTCGGCGCCAAACCGCTGCTGTGGACGGGATGCGGGTTGCTGGTCGTCATCTCGGTGCCGGCGTTCCAGCTGATGCGGTTCGGTGGGGGCTATCCGACGAAGTTCCTGGGCGTCCTGGTCGTCGGCTCGGCCATGCTGTTTCTCAGCAGCATCGAGCCGTCGGTGC
Source organism: uncultured Actinomycetota bacterium (assembly GCA_963824505.1). Taxonomy (GTDB): domain Bacteria; phylum Actinomycetota; class Actinomycetes; order Mycobacteriales; family Mycobacteriaceae; genus Mycobacterium. Next base: position 146,819 of record CAWGPS010000002.1, on the reverse strand, counting down.
TGCCGGCGCTGTTTCCGACCAACGTGCGCTACGGCGCGGTGTCCATCGGATTCAACATCGCGGTGTCCGCCTTCGGCGGCACCACCCCGCTGATCGCCGAGTCGCTGGTGGCCGGCACCGGGAACCCGATGATGCCGGCATACATGTTGATGTTTGCCGGGGTGGTCGGCGCCGTCACCCTGTTCTTCACGCCGGAAGTGGCCGGTCAGCCGCTGCCGGGCTCGGCACCGTCGGTGGAGGGTGCGACGAGCCTCGAGCGCGGCGGGCCGGGAGGCCGGGGTGGCGCGGGCGGAATAGCGTAGGACGCTTGTGAAGCCGTCAGTCGGATCCGGGGAGTAATACCGGACAAGCGATGCCGGGCGCTCGCAGGATGCGCCGGTCCAGCGTCACCAGCGGGGCATCCAGGAGTTCGGCGAGTGCGACGTAGGCGGCGTCGTAGGCGGACATGTTCGCGCGCAATGCCCAGACCCGGTTTGCCAGCACGTCATATGGCCACAGGTCCACCGTCAGGTCGCGTAGATCGGCGTGGGCTTGAGCGGCCTGGTCCACACCGATCGCTCCGCTAAGTTCTAACCGCCGGATGACGTTGGCGCACTCATAGGGCAGCAGGGTAGGGGCAAAGAGCTCGCTGTCCGCCAGCCGGGCGGTGGCCCATCGCCCGTCGCGACCGGAATCCAGCAGGACAGCTACCACCGCCGACGCGTCGCAGACGACGCGTTCGCTCACCGGCGGTCGGCGTCTTTAGCCGCGAGGATGGTCGCCGCGTCGAGGCTCACCCCGGTAGTGCCGACCCGGGCTCGGGCGCGGGCGATAACGTCGCGCGCCGTTGGCTTGTCGGCCGTGGCGACGAGGAGCGTGCGCAGGTATTCCTGCAGTGATTGGCCGGATCGTGCGGCGCGCGCGGCGAGCTCGTCGCGCACGTCGTCGGGGATGCCGCGGATCGTAATGGCCACCATGCCTGCAGATTAGCAGCATTGCAGCGATAAGGCAGCTATCCGCGCCGGAGATCATTGCCGGCGGCGCGGAGAACGAGGTCAACTGCCGCCGCGATCACGTCGTCGTCGGGCACGGTGCCGAACATCAACGATGGGCAGGCAACCACGCCGGAGAGCATGGAGATCGCCGCTTCAAGCTCAGCGCCCCGGAAGGCGCGCTCCAGGATGGTCCGGATCGGTCGCTGACCCTCGGCGTTGATCTCGGTCCTGATGCGTTGCATCGTGTCCACCGTCGCCCACTGGGCCATCGCCGCGAGTACTCGGTCGAGGTGCAGGTCGAGGACGGCCTGCCGAAACGTGGTCAGCTCCCCGATCAGGTCGGCGCGGATGTCGCCGGTCTGCTCGTGGTGCTTGAAGTCACGCAGGTGGTCCAAGGCGGTGGTGGCCAGGTCGGACCGTGCCGGCCAGTGCTTGTACAGGGTGGTTTTCGAGTATCCGGCCCGTTCGGCGACCCGGGCGTGCGTGAGCGCGTCGGCGCCCTCCTCGACCAGCACGTCGAAGGCCGTTCGTGCCACGTCGGCCCGGGTTCGCCCGATCCGGGCGTCCTCACCCGCCGGGCGGTGTTGCGCAGAAGTCATCGATGCGTCCTCCCCGCGATGAGCCTCGCGGACGATGCAGAAACGCTAACCGATGAACACGCCGGTCACGGACCAACCCGCCGCTAGTGAACAATTAGTACAGTACTGTACGATTTGTATGAAATTGTCCGCGACGCTGGGGGCACGCCACATGAGGCCGGAAATCGAGATGGGCGCCACGCTGGCTCGCCACGCCGAGGAGATCGACACCCGCTATCACCCGGCGGCGGCGCTACGGCGCCAGCTGAACAAGGTTTTCCCGACGCACTGGTCGTTCCTGCTCGGCGAGATCGCCCTGTACAGCTTCATCGTGCTGCTGATCACCGGCGTGTACCTGACGCTGTTCTTTGACCCGTCGATGACCGAGGTCAGCTACCACGGCGTCTACCAACCGCTGCGCGGCGTGGAGATGTCCAAGGCCTACGCGTCCGCGCTCGACATCTCGTTCGAGGTCCGCGGTGGCCTTTTCGTGCGTCAGGTGCACCACTGGGCCGCGCTGATCTTCGCCGCCGCGATCATGGTCCACCTGGCCCGCGTCTTTTTCACCGGCGCGTTTCGCCGGCCCCGCGAGGCCAACTGGGTGATCGGGTCGTTGCTGTTGATCCTGGCGATGTTCGAGGGTTTCTTCGGCTACTCGCTGCCCGACGACCTGCTGTCGGGCACGGGTCTGCGGGCGGCATTCTCCTCAATCACCTTGGGAATTCCGCTGATCGGCACCTGGCTGCACTGGGCGCTGTTCGGTGGCGACTTTCCCGGCGACGTCATCATCCCGCGGCTGTACGCCATCCACATCCTGATCTTCCCCGGCATCATGCTGGCGCTCATCGGGCTGCACCTGGCGTTGGTGTGGTTCCAGAAGCACACCCAGTTCCCGGGACCCGGGCGCAGCGAGCACAACGTCGTCGGCGTGCGGGTCATGCCGGTGTTCGCCGTGAAGTCCGGCGCGTTCTTCGCGGCGATCGTCGGCGTGCTCGGCCTGATGGGCGGCTTGCTACAGATCAATCCGATCTGGAACCTGGGTCCCTACAAGCCTTCTCAGGTCTCGGCGGGCTCGCAGCCCGACTTCTACCTGATGTGGACCGACGGGCTGGTGCGGCTGTGGCCGGCGTGGGAGTTCTACTTCGGGCACCACACCATCCCGGCGGCCGTGGCGGTCGCGGTGTTGATGGGGGTGATCTTCCTGCTCCTCATCGTGTATCCGTTCCTGGAGAAGCGGTTCTCCGGCGACCACGCTCACCACAACCTGCTGCAGCGGCCCCGCGACGTCCCGGTCCGCACGTCGATCGGCGCCATGGCGATCGCGTTCTACATCGTGCTCACGTTCTCGTCGTTCAACGACCTCATCGCCTACAAGTTCGACATCTCGTTGAACGCGATGACGTGGATCGGCCGCATCGGGATGGTCGTGCTGCCGCCGATCGTGTACTTCGTCACCTACCGCTGGTGTATCGCGTTGCAGCGCAGCGACCGGGCGGTGCTCGAGCACGGTATCGAAACCGGGATCATCAAACGCCTGCCCCACGGCGCCTACGTCGAAGTGCACCAGCCGCTGGGCCCGGTCGATGGCGACGGCCACCCCATACCGCTGGCCTACCAGGGCGCTCCGGTTCCCAAGCGACTCAACAAACTGGGCCTGGGCGGGCGGCCCGGCTCGGGCAGCCTGCTGCTCGCCGATCCGCCGCCGGAGAGCGCCGCACTTCGTCTCGCGGCGCACGCCGGCGAGCGAGCCGCGCTGACCGCGCTGCGGCAACGGCAGAACGGCAACGGGGATGACCCGGACGGGCGTCGCGCACCGTAGCTTGAAGCGAACCTGAAGAAACGGGCGTCCGGCGGTCGGCACCCGCACAGCAGCGCTAACAATGGGATATGCCCAGTTCGCCGCGGCCCACTGCCGGCCGCCGAAGCGATCGCTCCACGCCCGGCCCGCCACGGGTGCTGGTCGTGGAAGATTCCGAGACCATCCGCGAGATGGTCGGCGAGGCGCTGGCCGATGTCGGATACCACGTGGAGGCCCGCCGCGACGGGGCCGGTCTGGAAGGCGCCCTCGACGGCCTGCGACCCGACTTGGTCGTGCTCGACGTGATGCTGCCCGGGCGCGACGGATTCGAACTCATCGACGTGGTCCGCGGTTGGGGCGATGCCGGCATCGTGATGATCACCGCGCGCGACGCCCTGCCGGACCGGCTGCGCGGCCTGGATGGTGGGGCCGACGACTACGTCGTCAAACCGTTCGAATTGGCCGAACTCGTTTCGCGGGTTGGGGCGGTGTTGCGCCGGCGGGGGCGGCTGCCCCAGGTACTTCGCGTCGGCGACCTCATCCTCGACGTCGACGCGGGCCTCGCCGCGCGCGCCGGAAACGAGCTCGAGCTCACGGCGACAGAGCTGCGGCTGCTGCACTTCCTGGTCGAGCAACGCGGCCGGATCGTCAGCGCAACCCAGATCCTCGACGCGGTCTGGGGCTACGACGCCTACGACCCCAACCTGGTGCAGGTGCACGTCAGCGGACTGCGGCGCAAACTCGAAGCCCACGGGCCGCGTATGTTGCACACGGTGCGCGGCATCGGCTACCGACTGCAACCGCTCCGACCGTGACCGCCGGCCGGGCCCCAGCGGCCGACCCCGCCACACCGACACCGTCGCTCCAGCGGCGGGTCACGGTCGTCGTCGTCGGGTTGCTCGCGGTGCTGCTGGTGGTGCTGGGCGTCGTCATCGATGTCAGCCTCCGCAGCCAGGCCCGCCGCAGCCTGAACGATCGGCTTCTGGCTGACACCTCGCGCGCGGACGCACTGGCGAAGGCGCACACCCCACTCGACCAGATCGCCGCCCAACTCAACGGCGGCAGCGTGCGCGCACTCGTCGTCGCGGCCGACGGCACCAGCTACGGTGACCGCGCCATCGGCACGGACGCCACCGGCGTGGTCGTTCCGCCGAGGGCTACCCGCCACCGCCCCCGGGCCCGCCGCCGCCCGGCTATCCGCCCATGCCGCCGGGCTATCCGCCCATGCCGCCGGGCTATCCGCCGTGCGCCGCCCGCCGGATACGGACCCCCGCCTCCGCCGGGCTATCCGGCGCCGCCGGACGGGACCGCGACGGAGGTGGTGCACGCGCTGCCGAACGGTGCCCGGCTGATCCTGGTGGCCGACACCACGCAGACCACCCAGGTGACTCGCCAGCTGCGTCAGCTGATGATCGCGGCGGGCATGGGGACGCTGGCGGTGGCGCGCTGTTGCTGCTCGCGGTCAGCCGGGTCGCGCTGCGTCCGTTGGACCGGCTCACGGCGCTGGCCACCGACATCGCGACCGGCGACCGTGGCCGCCGGCTGCGTCCCCGGCGCACTGATACCGAACTCGGCCGCGCGGCCGCCGCGTTCGACGGGATGCTGGACGAGTTGGAGACGTCCGAACGGCGCGCCCGGCAAGCCGCCTATGCCGCAGAGCGCGCGGAGACGGCGACCCGCCGATTCCTCGCCGACGCGGCCCACGAGCTCCGCACGCCGATCGCCGGCATTCAGGTCGCCGCCGACCAACTGGTGAATCATTTCGGCCGCGCGAACACGAGGGCGGGGGCGCGCGGTCAGTATCGGCGCGCCGCGCTGCTGCAGGCCGACGCCCGGCGCGCCGGACGCCTGGTGGCCGACATGCTCGATTTGAGTCGTATCGACGCCGGTGTGCCGCTGAGTCTGCAAGACGTCGACCTGGGTGCCATCGTCGATGCCGAAGTAGACCGGACGCCATGCTGGCTCCGGGTGTGACCGTGACCGAACCGGCCTCGACCACCTGACCCTCACCGCGGACCCCACGCGGCTTTCGCAGATTCTGTCCAACGTGCTCGACAACGCCCGCCGGTACACCCCTGCGGGCGGCACCATCAGCGTGGACCTGTCCGACAGCGACGGCGCCGCCGGGTGACCGTCACCGACACCGGACCGGGCGTGCCGGACAACGAACGCGAGCGCATCTTCGAGCGCCTGGTGCGCCTGGATGCCGGTCGCGACCGCGACCACGGGGGCGCCGGCCTGGGCCTGCCGATCGCCAGGGCGCTGGCGCGGGCGCACGGCGGCGAGCTGGTGTGCCTTGCGCACGAGGGCGGCGCCGAATTCCGTTTCAGCTTGCCCGCGGCGCGGGCGCGGCCGGACCGGTTTGACGGCCGCTGCCCCCAGCCGGTGGCACCCGCAACATGGCTCCACTTGGCGCCTGACGCGCGGTGGCCGCCCCAGTCGGCCTGACTGAGGCGGCCACCGTCGCCGCGCTCGCATCGCCTCCCATGAGTTCAGAATCCGGGCGGTCCGTGGGGCGCCGGTCCCGCCGGTCCGCCCGGTCCGGGCGGTGGCGCCCCGAACGGTCCCTCCGGCCCCGGCTGTGGCGCCCCGAACGGTCCTCCCGGTCCCGGCTGTGCGCCCCGAACGGTCCCCCCGGTCCTCCGGGCGGGGGCGGCCCGGGGACACCGGGCCCCGGTGGCGGCGGAGGCTCGGCGCCCGCCACCGCGACGCCGAAGCCCGCGGCGGCCATCCCAAGCGCGCCCGCGAGCAGCGACGCGGCGATCGCTTGTTTCAACTTCATGCTGTGTCGACTCTCCTGTCGGTCGGTGGTGACGTCACGATCGATCTCGGGACGCTCATCGGCTCGGCGGCGCCGCAGGGGCAGACGGCGCCGCACCCGGCGAGCCGGGGGGCGCGGGGCGCCCGGCTGTGGCGGCTGGCCCGGCGGCGGTGGGAAGCCCCAGGCTGCCGAGGGGGTGGCGGCGGGTGGAAGGCGAACGGCGGCGGTGGTGGGGACCCCAGGCGCCCGGCGGCGGTGGAGCAAAACCGAAACCCGGCGGTGGAGGAGCCGGGAGCCACAGCCCGATGAGGGAGGCGGCCCCGAAGGCCCCGACGAGGAGGCCGACCAACCCGCTGGCGACCGCGACGCCGAGCGGGTGCCGGTGCAGGACCGACGATCGGGCCGGTTCTGCTGTGGCGCTTGGGGCCGCGGGTTGGGCCTGGTTAGTCGGGGTCGCGGGTTCCGTGCGTGCCGGGCCTTCCCCGGGCCCTTGACGTGCTGTGCTGTGAGGTGGTTCTGTGTCGATCACTCGCATTTCCCTTCCGTCGAAGTGGGGCGACGTCGCCGACGGTAGGCAGCCACTCTGAAGTGAGCCTGAAGATGGTGTGCGAGGCCTCTTTTCTTCAGGTTCCGTTCAGGGAGCAGGCGGAATCGGTTGCACCGCGTGGCCGGTGGGCGTCAGGCCGTGGCGGCCGGTTCGGGGGCGGCCGGCTCCGGCGCGGCCTCGTCTGCGGCCTGCCGCCGGCGGTGGTGGCGGCGGAAGTGGCGGATCTCGACGATCAGCCCGGTCAGGCCCAGCGCGCCGTGCACACCGACACCAGGTACAGCAGCGACGTGGGATGACCGGCGAGCGCGTCGCCCAGGATCACCACGGCCGTGGTGCCGGGCAGCAGCCCGGCCAACGTGGCCAACGCGTAGGGCAGCATGCGCACGGTCGACGCGCCGGCCGCGTAGTTGATCGCCGAGAACGGCACCGCGGGAATCAGGCGCAGGGACAGGACGGCCAGCCAGCCGCGCTGTCGGAGCCGCTCGTCGACCGTGTCGATCGATCGGTGGCGGACCAGGCGGTTGAGCCGCCACCCCGCCGCGCGCACCAGCAGCATCGCGATGATCGCGCTCGCGGTGCTGGCGGCCACCGCGATGGCGATGCCCAACACGGGTCCGAACAGCAGGCCGGCGGCCAGGGTGAACGCCGTGCGCGGCAGGGGCACCACCGTGACGACGACGTGCGCCAGGAAGAAGGCCAGCGGGAACCAGGGGCCCACCGATTCGGCCCAGTCGCGCAGCTGGACCGGCGTCGGGAGCGGCAGCCACGCCACCACGACCACCAGCACTGTGATACCGGCCACTGTCGCGGCCACCCGCGGCCGCGACACCTGACGCGCGGTCGCGCCGATCGCGGTGCCGAGATCGCGAGCGGTCGCGGTGATTTTGCTGGTGGCGGAAGCCGTCACGGTGATCAAGGTTACGGCGCTCAGATGAATAATCCGTTGCCCGGCGCTGGCGTTTCATGGTCGGCCGAGCCCAGGGGCGGTTTTTCGCGCGGGGCCGCATCACTTAGCCTGATTAGCAAGTGGCAGACCCGGAGCCACAGTGCGATGCGCTGGGAAAAAGGGAGCAATCGGTGTCCATTGATGTACCCGAACTCGCCGACCTAGAACAGGTTCGCGGGCGCTGGCGCGCAGCGGTGGCCGGGGTGCTCGCCAAGACCACCGGCAAGGACCCGGCGGAGTTGGGGGACCAGCCCGAGCGCCTGCTGGAAACGCCGACCTACGACGGGATCGCGATCCGCGCGCTGTACACCGCGCTCGACGAGCTGCCCGAGCCGCCCCTGCCGGGCGACTGGCCTTACGTGCGCGGTGCGGACGGGCAACGCGACGTCGACGCGGGCTGGAAGGTCGCCGAGGCGTTCGGGACGGCCGACAACGCCGCGCTGCTGGACGCGCTCAACGACGGGGTGAGCGCGCTGGTGGTTCGGGTCGGGGAGTCGGGCGACGTCGCGAAAATGCTGTCGGGCGTGTATCTCGACCTGGCGCCGGTCGTCCTCGACGCGGGCGCTGACTACGCCGAGGCCAGCGGCGCGCTGCTGGCGCTGGTCGAGGCGCTGGACGCGGAGAAGGTCGCCCGGTTGTCGATCGACCTGGGCGCCGACCCGCTGACCGCCAAGCTCAGCGGCCGGGCGGCCCCACCGATCGAGCACGTGGTCGCGGTCGCCACCGGGGTTGCCGGGCGCCGCGGCGTGCGGGCGATCACGGTCGACGGGCCGGCGTTTCACAATCTGGGCGCCAACGCGTCGTGGGAGCTGGCCGGTGGCCTCGCGGCGGCGGTGGCCTACCTGCGCGCGCTCACCGCGGCCGGGATGTCCGCCGGGGACGCGTTGCGCCACATCAGCTTTAGGCTGGCCGCGGACGACGACCAATTCCTGACGATCGCCAAGATGCGGGCCGCGCGCCAGCTGTGGGCGCGCGTCGCCGAGGTCGTCGGCGATCCCGAGGGCGGCGCGGCGGTCCTGCACGCGGAGACGTCGCTGCCGATGATGACGCAGCGCGACCCGTGGGTGAACATGCTGCGCGGCACGCTCGCCGCGTTCGGGGCGGGTGTCGGCGGCGCCGACACGGTGCTGGTGCACCCGTTCGACGTCGCGATCCCCGGCGGATTCCCCGGTATGTCGGCCGGTTTCGCGCGCCGCATGGCCCGCAACACCCAGCTGCTGCTGCTGGAGGAGTCGCACGTGGGCCGGGTACTGGACCCGGCCGGCGGGTCGTGGTTCGTCGAGGAGCTCACCGAGCAGCTGGCGCAGCAGGCCTGGGAACACTTTCAAGCGATCGAGCGCCGCGGCGGGTTCGTCGACGCGTGCGACTTCATCGCCGGCCAGATCGCGGAGGTCGCCGCGCAGCGCGCCGACGACATCGCGCACCGCCGCACCGCGATCACCGGCGTCAACGAGTTTCCGAACATCACGGAACCGGCCCTGCCGCAAGAGGATTCGACGCCAGGGGTCGCGCGCTATGCGGCGCAGTTCGAGGCGCTGCGCGACCGTTCGGACGCCTACCTGGCCCGCACCGGGGCGCGGCCGCGGGCGCTGCTGCTGCCGCTGGGCCCGCTGGCCGAGCACAACGTCCGCGCGACGTTCGCGTCCAACCTGCTGGCCTCCGGCGGCGTCGACGCCGTCAGCCCGGGGCCGGTCGGCGCGGGCGGCGTCGCCAAGGCCGTGGAGGAGGCGGGCTCGCCGCCGGTGGCGGTCATCTGCGGCACCGACAAGCGCTACGCAGCCGAGGCCGCATCCGTGGTGCGCGCGGCCCGCGACGCAGGCGTATCGAGGGTTTACCTGGCCGGGCCGGAGAAGGCGGTGGCCGACGCTGCGGACCGGCCGGACGAATTCCTGACCGCGAAAATCGATGCGGTCGAGGCATTGTCGAGTCTGCTCACCCGGTTGGGAGCGTAATTGCCATGACTGTTCACGATGTCGCCGCCGGTGCGGCTCCGGCTACCACTCCCGTAGTCGGCAGCTTCGCCGACGTCCCGCTCCATGGTGACCGCGAGATCCGGCCGCCCACCGAAGCCGACGCGCAGCAGCGCTTCTCCGGATCGCCCGAGTGGCACACGCCGGAAAACATCGCCGTCGGACCCGTGTACGTCGCCGCCGACCGCGCCGCCGCGCGGGCCGACGGCTATCCGCTCAACAGCTTCCCCGGCGAGCCGCCGTTCGTGCGCGGCCCGTATCCGACGATGTATGTCAACCAGCCGTGGACGATTCGCCAATACGCCGGCTTCTCGACCGCCGCGGACTCCAACGCGTTCTACCGGCGCAACCTGGCCGCCGGCCAGAAGGGCCTGTCGGTGGCGTTCGACCTGGCCACCCACCGCGGCTACGACTCCGACCACCCCCGCGTGCAGGGCGACGTCGGAATGGCCGGTGTGGCAATCGATTCCATCCTGGACATGCGCCAGCTGTTCGACGGCATCGACCTGTCGGCGGTCAGCGTGTCGATGACGATGAACGGCGCCGTGCTGCCGATCCTGGCGCTGTACGTGGTGGCCGCCGAGGAGCAGGGCGTGCCGCCGGAGAAGCTGGCCGGCACCATCCAGAACGACATCCTCAAAGAGTTCATGGTGCGCAACACCTACATCTACCCACCGAAGCCCTCGATGCGCATCATCTCCGACATCTTCGCCTACACCAGCGCCAAGATGCCGAAGTTCAACTCCATCTCGATCTCCGGCTACCACATCCAAGAGGCCGGCGCCACAGCCGATTTGGAGCTGGCCTACACGCTGGCCGACGGCGTCGACTACATCAAGGCGGGCCTGGACGCCGAGCTGGACATCGACAAGTTCGCGCCGCGGCTGTCGTTCTTCTGGGGCATCGGCATGAACTTCTTCATGGAAGTGGCCAAGCTGCGAGCGGGCCGGCTGCTGTGGAGCGAGCTGGTCGCCGGGTTCGGCGCCAAGAACCCCAAATCGCTGTCGCTGCGCACCCATTCGCAGACCTCCGGCTGGTCGCTGACCGCGCAGGACCCGTTCAACAACGTCGCACGCACCTGCATCGAGGCGATGGCCGCCACCCAGGGGCACACCCAGTCGCTGCACACCAACGCCCTCGACGAGGCGCTGGCGCTGCCCACCGACTTCTCCGCCCGCATCGCGCGCAACACCCAGCTGCTCCTGGCGCAGGAGTCGGGCACCACCCGGCCGATCGACCCGTGGGGCGGCTCGTATTACGTGGAGTGGCTGACCCACCAGCTCGCGCAGCGGGCCCGCGCCCACCTCGCCGAGATCGCCGAGGCGGGCGGCATGGCGCAGGCCATCAGCGACGGCATCCCCAAGCTGCGCATCGAGGAGGCGGCCGCGCGGACCCAGGCCCGCATCGACTCCGGCCAGCAGCCGGTGATCGGGGTGAACAAATACCGGGTCGACGAGGACCAGAAGATCGAGGTGCTCAAGGTCGAAAACAGCCGGGTGCGCGCCGAGCAGCTGGCCAAGCTGAAGGAGCTGCGGGCCGGCCGGGACCAGTCGGCGTGCGACGCGGCGCTGGCCGAGCTGTCGCGCGCCGCGGCCGCCCACTGGCCGAGCCGGCAGGGGAAGACGGCCTGGGCAACAACCTGTTGGCCCTGGCGATCAACGCCGCCCGGGCCAAGGCCACGGTCGGGGAGATCTCCGACGCGCTGGAGAAGGTGTATGGCCGCCACCAGGCGGAGATCCGTACCATCGCCGGGGTCTACCGTGACGAAGCCGGAAAGGCCACGAACATCGCAAGCGCCACCGAACTAGTCGAGAAGTTCGCCGAGGCCGACGGCCGCCGGCCCAGGATCCTGGTGGCCAAGATGGGTCAGGACGGCCACGACCGCGGTCAGAAGGTGATCGCGACGGCGTTCGCCGACCTCGGGTTCGACGTCGACGTCGGGTCGCTGTTCTCCACACCCGAGGAGGTGGCCCGCCAGGCCGCCGACAACGACGTGCACGTCATCGGGGTGTCCTCGCTGGCCGCGGGTCACCTGACGCTGGTGCCGGCGCTGCGCGACGCGCTGGCCGCGGTGGGGCGGCCCGACATCATGATCGTGGTCGGCGGTGTGATCCCGCCGGACGACTTCGACGAGCTGTACGCCGCCGGCGCCGCCGCCATCTTCCCGCCCGGGACGGTGATCGCCGACGCCGCCATCGGCCTGCTGCACAAGCTCGCCGAACGGCTGGGCTACGACCTCGGCCAGATGACTCGACATTCGCGCCGCGAGCGTAACGCCACTGCGAAAAATCGGCGCCGAATCTCGCACTGGCGTTACGCTCGATGAGCCGTGCCAGCAGGGACCGAGACGGTCGACGAACTGGCCGCCGCCGTCCGCACCGGTGACCGCGCGGTGCTGCCGCGGGCCATCACGCTGCTGGAGTCCACCCGCCCCGACCACCACGAGCAGGCGCAGCAGCTGCTGCTCGCGCTGACGCCCGACTCCGGCAACGCGCATCGCGTGGGGATCACCGGGACGCCCGGGGTGGGCAAGTCCACCACCATCGAGGCGCTCGGCATGCACCTGATCGAGCGGGGGCACCGGGTCGCCGTGCTGGCCGTCGACCCCTCGTCGACGCGCACCGGCGGATCGATCCTGGGGGACAAGACCCGGATGGCGCGGCTGGCGGTGCACCCGGACGCCTACATCCGGCCGTCCCCGACCTCGGGCACGCTGGGCGGGGTGGCCAAGGCGACGCGGGAAACCATTGTCCTGTTGGAGGCGGCGGGCTTTGACGTGATCGTGGTCGAGACCGTCGGGGTCGGCCAGTCCGAGGTGGCCGTCGCCAACATGGTGGACACCTTCGTCCTGTTGACCCTGGCGCGCAGCGGCGACCAACTGCAAGGGATCAAGAAGGGCGCACTGGAGCTGGCCGACATCGTCGTCGTCAACAAGGCCGACGGCGAGCACCTCGCGGAGGCGCGGTCGGCCGCGCGCGAGCTGTCCGCGGCCATCCGGCTGATCCATCCGCACGAAAGCCTCTGGCGGCCACCGGTTCTCACCATGAGTGCGATGGAGGGGACCGGCCTGGCCGAACTGTGGGACACCATCGAACGCCATCGCCGGGTGCTCACCGAGGCGGGGGAGTTCGAGGCGCGCCGCCGGGCCCAGCAGGTCGACTGGACCTGGCAGATGGTGCGTGACACGGTGCTTGATCGGGTGCTGTCCCACCCGGAGGTGCGCAAGATTCGCGCCGAGGTCGAACGTCAGGTCAAGGCGGGGGATTTGACTCCCGCGCTGGCGGCCCAGCAGATACTGGAGGCCGCGTCGGACTAACCATCGGGCCGCGGGCGTAACGCTGCTGCGAAAAATCGCGCCGAAGTTCGCATGGCGTTACACGCCGCAACCGGGCGGTGCCGTCAGCTCGCGTGGTTATTCGCCATGCGGTGAGACAATCGGACGGTGGACCAGGCCGACAAGCGAATTGCGGAGACAATCGAGGCGCTCCGACAGCACGGTGCAGTTTTTGCCTACCTGCACGGCAGTCGAGCTTCCGGCGCTGCCGGCCCCGATTCCGACGTCGACATTGCGGCCTATTTCGACGGGCAACCCCCACAGGCTTTCGAAGTTCTCTTGCCCGCCGGTGTCGACCTTCTGGTGCTGAATCGCGCTCCCCTCGAACTCGTGGGCCGGGTCGCGCTGTACGGGAAACTCCTTTTCGAGCAGGATCCCCGCGCTCGCGTGGTGTGGGAGGCGACGACACGCAAGATCTATCTCGACGAGCGGCCACGGTTGAATCGCGCACACCGAGAGTTCGCGGAAGCGGTGCGTCGCCGTGGTGGATGAAGTCCGCGTTTTCAGACTGCTGCGCGCAATCTCCGATGATCTCGGTGTCTTGCATCAGGAATCTCAAGCTGGTAAAGCGCGTCGCGCCGACCCGATGTGGCTGCGCGGCGTGAAGTACACCTTCGTCACGTCCATCGAGGCGTGTGTTGATATCGCTCAACACATCTGCTCGGCGCAGGGTTGGGGACCGCCGGCGGACAACGGCGACGCCATGAAAGTGCTTGGGCGCCACGGAACCCTGACGGCCGAAATATCCGATGCCATGCGTAAGGCTGTCGGATTCCGCAACATCCTCGTGCACGAGTACGTCGAGGTGTCGGACGAGATCGTCGTGTCCAGGCTCGGCAACCTGGGCGATCTCGAGCAATTCGTCGAGCAGGTGACCGCGTTCCTGCATGGCGGTCCAGGGGTCTCCCGCTGACCTCGCGCCCAGCGCGAGTAGCCTCGGGGCGATGTCTGACAGTTCTGCTGAGTCGATTGCCGCCGTTGTGCGCCAGGTCCTTTCGGCGCGCGGTCCGATGACCGAGGACGACCTGTTGGACGTGCTCGACGCCGACGGCATCGACCTTGGGCCGGATGCCGACGCGATGCTGGCCGAGGTGCTTGACGAAGACACCGGGCCGGTCGTGCCCCTGGCCGATGAGCGGTGGGCCTGGATCCCGGCTTTGCTCGACGGAAGAATTTTCACGCACCGCCTCAGCGAGGCGGAGGTCACCCACGACATGATCGGTTGGGGCCCCGACCTGGCGCCGGTTTCGATGCTGACCGAGATCGACACCTATCAGCGGCTCGCCGATGATTCGCCGATCACCGATGTTTCCCCGTTCCTGGATGGCGATGTCTTTGCCGCGCGCGGCGTGCCCATGACAGTGGTCGACAACGAGGGAGCGTTGCTGTTGCCGCCGGGACACTTTGCCGTGCTCGGTGTCGCCGCCGGTGATCTCGTCGGGTTGCGCGTCACCACGAACGGGTTCGAGCTCGCGAAGGTCGGAAAGACGGTCTCGTGCAATATCGGCACGGAGTTGGCGTCCCTGCTCGACGAGCGCCCCGATCGACCAGAGATGCTCGACGCCGCGGTGTGGACGGTGTGCGCGGACGACGACAGCGCGTTCCGTGAGCCGACGGAACCGCTGGGTGACTTGCTGGCGGCGAGCGGGCTGGCCTGCGAGGGCGACTGGATCGCTTGTGATGGATTCGATTTCGCGGCATGGCGGGCGGCTGGGCGGATCGAAAGGATCAAGGCGCGCTACCAGCTCGACGAGGATGAGGCGCTGGCCGTGTTGGTTACGGTGCGACTCTACGAGCAGACCCGCGACTTGGTCGAGGCCGTACAGGCCGCCCAGGACAGCGGCGACAGGGATCACCTTACCGAGATTGTGGCGCGGCTCGCGCCGCGATCCGAGCCTCTACCCTCGGAAGGCGGGCAGGAACCAGAGTCCGACCGCACCACCGTCCGTGCGGCCCTGGAGTTCCTCGCCGATCCGGCCGTCGCGGCCGCCGCGCTGGCCGAGCTGACCTCTGAAGACGACGATTCCGCCGTCGCCTTGGGCGTCTTCGCGGAATCGGCGGAGCCGCTGGCACCGCGCGCAGCGCGCCCGGCTTTGCGCTGGTTACGGGCCAAAGCCCACGAGGCGCTCGCTGACTTCGAACAAGCCGAGGCGACGTTGCATGCCGCCGAGTCGCTGGATCCGTCGTGGCCGTTGACGCTGCTGTCTCTTGCCCGCTACGCCAGTGATCGCGGTGACGCCGAACGCGGGCTGGCGTTGCTGCGCCGTGCGGGGGCGCCGGCACGACCACGAACTGGTGCAGCTGCTCGAGCGTTTCCGGCCGGCACCTCGCCCGGACCTTGGCCGCAATCAGCGGTGCTGGTGCGGCTCGGGCCGCAAGTACAAGGTGTGCCATCTCAACCGCGAGCAATTGCCGCTGGAGCAGCGGGCCGCCTGGCTGTACCAGAAGGCCGGGGCGGACCTGCTCGATGGCCCGTTCGCGCCGCTGCTCGTGGAGACCGCACAGGCCAGGGCGCACTATTGGGACTTTCCCGAGGCGCTCGTGGTCGCGATTCAGGACGCTCTGGTCTGCGACGCGGTGCTGTTCGAGGGCGGGGCGTTCGCCGACTTTCTCGACACGCGCGGCTTCTTGCTGCCTGAAGACGAGCGGTTGTTGGCCGAGCAGTGGCTGCTCGTGGAGCGTTCCGTGCACGAGGTGCTCGACGTGTCGCGCGGTCAGGGGTTCACGCTGCGGGATGTGCGCACCGGCGACGTGCACCGGGTGCGCGAGCGGGCCGGCAGCACGCAGGTGAAAGTCGGCGAATTCTTCTGTGCCCGGGTTGTCCCGGCCGGCGACACGATGCAGATCTTCGGCGGAATGGAGCCGGTGTCCCTCGGCGAGCGCGAGGGCCTGATGGCGCTGCTCGACGACGGTCCCGGCCCCGTTGAGCTGGTCGCGGCTCTGTCCCGCCGGTTCGCCCCGCCGGTGCTGCAGAACACCGAGGGCGAACCGTTGATGATCTGCGATGCCAGGCTACGAGTCGACGACCCGGCCGCGCTGGCCCGCGCGCTCGATGACACCTACCAACGCGAGGACGACCAGCCGGACGGCACGTCGGTGTGGCTCGAGCACGTCATCACTCACGGCATGGAGCGGATCCGGGCGCACGTAGAACTTCGAGGCGACGAACTGCATGTCCACGCCAACAGCATGACCCGGTTCGAGCGCGTTCTTGCCACCGTGCGCGCGCTGGACCCGTCGGTGATCGTCTTGAGCGACACCCGCGAACCCGCCGGCGACCTTCGTGCCGTCCAGC
Organism: uncultured Actinomycetota bacterium; assembly: GCA_963824505.1. Lineage (GTDB taxonomy): Bacteria > Actinomycetota > Actinomycetes > Mycobacteriales > Mycobacteriaceae > Mycobacterium. Next base: position 130,616 of record CAWGPS010000002.1, on the reverse strand, counting down.
GGCTCGCCGGACGCGGCCCAGAGACGTCGGCCGACCTTCTCGACCCGGCTACCGACCCGGCCATCGCCGCGGCCCTCGACGAGATGGCCCGCAAATACGAAGAGGCCTGGCTCGACGAACCGATCCCCGCGCTAGCCGGTCATACGCCCCGCGAATGCGCCGACGACCCGACCCGACGCCCCGACCTGATCCGGCTGCTCGACTCCTTCCCGCGCGACTCCGACCAACCCGGAGCGATGAGCCCGACACGGCTGCGGGCTGCGCTCGGCCTGGACTGACCCGCGGTTGCTTTCTGCCTGAGCTGGTCGCCGTCCGGCGAACGGCTCGAGCTCATTCGGTCGGTTGTGTCCTTCATCCGTGATGATCGTCCCGAGAAGGTCAACGATCTGCCGTTGTCCGGCGGCTGCGGCGTCGAATTTGCCGCGCATCTCGGTGAAGCCCTGGTCGACTTGCTCTCGGAGGGCCCCGAAGTCCGATCGAAGGTCAACGAAATCCTCTCGGAGGGCGTTGAAGCTTGCCGCTGTGGCCTGGCGGAACTCGCGGAGATCGTCGCGAAATCCGCTGACGTCGCGCTCGGCGGCTCCTGCGAGTACCCGAGCGGCCGCAGCGTCTTGCTCGCTTGCCTGTACCCGCCCGGCCAGGCCGCGCACCTGGTGTTCAAGAGCAGCGACGCGTGAATCGAGATCGCCAGGATCGATGAATAAGAGCGTAGCGGTGTCCGCCGACAACCGGCATCGCTCTCGTCCTCAGACTTCCGATCATCCACTGACCCGCTACACCTGCTGATGCTGACGAAGGACGCCGCCACGCTGACGCAGGGGGAAACGCTGCGGTGAAAGATCGAGCTCACCCGGAGATAGCGAGTTAGTGAGAGCGTTTCGCGTTCTTGTACAACGAGTTTCAACAGCGCAGAGGTATCGAGGTAAATTCTCTGCACTGCGGGGGTGGTCATTGCTCATGTTGCCGCAGACGCGCCCTCCTCGGAAGAGTTGAAGTCAAGCTTCAGCGGCTGGGTTCCTTGGATGCCTTCATCGTCGGCGGCATCATCGGCGTCCACAAACTGCTGATGGCGGCGTGCGACGTCAGCACGCGCCGGCCGTTCCTTGCCGAGTTGGTGCGACCGGACCGGAAGCCACTGCTCGGCGACGCGCTTCAGCGCTTGACCGAATTCTAAAGCGTGTCGAACAACTGGCTGCGGTCGAGTCTCCTGAGTAGTAGGGCGATTTGGCTGAGGTAGACGAAGCCTTCGTTTGCTTGGAGGGTGATTTCGTAGTTCGGTCGATGCGGCGGCAGTGGTTAATCCAGCCGTTGGTACGTTCGACCACCCAGCGCCGAGGTTGGACGATGAAGCCTCGGCTGGGTTTCGGCCCAGAGGCCACGTCGACGGTGACACCGGCCTTGGCTGCGGCGGTGGCGACGGTTTGGCCGGCGTAGCCCTTGTTGACCCACACGTGGCTGATGGTGGGCGCGATCCGCTTGGCCTTGCGCAGCAGCTTGAGGAATGCTGCCCGGTCCTAGACGTCAGCCGGGGTGACGATGGCGGCAACCAAGACGCCAGCACTGTCGACGAGCACATGACGTTTGACGCCATCGAGCTTCTTCGCCCCGTCGAACCCGCGCGGCCCAGCGACCGGGGACGCCTTCACGCTGGACGAATCCACCACGCCCGCGGTGGGCCGTCTACGCGGACCCGAGCGGGTGCGGACTTCGCCGCGGACCGTGGTCAGGATTCGAGCCCAGGTGCCGTTGCGACACCAGCGCCGGAAGTGTTTGTCAGCAGCCGACCAGGATACGGCGAAGTCGTGCGGCAGAGGACGCCACGCACACCCGGTGCGCAACACATACAGCATGGCGTCGAGGTATTCGCGCCAGCGCTGCGGTGGGCACGGCCGCCCACCACGCGGATGCTTGGGTATCAGGAAGCGGCGCTGCGCGCCCAAGCGGTGTCGGTCAGATCGGACCGGTACCGGCGCCGATGACCGAATTTCGGGTCACGTGACTGTCGATGGTGATCGAAGGGTCCGACACGTCGTCGCTGGCCAGAGCGATTGTCGGTGGGCTGTGGGACGCTGATGGGTGATGAGTCGGCACACCACATTCCGCTACTGTCTGGACCCCACGGTCGAGCAGCGTGAGGTGCTGGCACGGCATGCCGGGGCGTCGCGATTCGCGTTCAACCAGTGCTTAGGGATCGTGAAATCCACGCTCACCCGCCGAAAGACCGACCCAGACGTTGAGGTGCCGTGGACCGGGTTTGATCTGATCAACGCGTTCAACGCGTGGAAGAAGACCGAAGCCGCCGGCCGGGTCTTCACCGTCGATGCCCACGGCCACGCCGAGGTGTTGGTGACCGGACTGTCCTGGCGGGGCAAGGTGTGTCAGCAAGTGTTCGAGGAAGCCGCAGTCGACCTCGGTAAGGGCCTGAAATCGTGGTCGGATTCGCGATCGGGGAAGCGTAAAGGCAAGCGGGTCGGGTTCCCGAGATTCAAGAAGAAGACCGGCGACATCTCGTCGTTTCGGCTGCGCAACAAACACTCCAAGGGCAAACCGGCGGCCATCCGCGTCGGCGACAATGATCGCCCACGGTCGGTCACGCTGCCTGGCATCGGGTTGATCGGGGTGCATGATGACACCCGCCGGTTGCGCCGCATGCTCGCCAAGAGTCGGGCGAAAATCCTGTTCGCCACTGTCATCCACCACGGCGGGCGGTGGTGGATCTCGCTGAACGTGGAGGCCGCCGACCTGCACCCCGACCACCAACATTCGACCCGCCCTGACGATATTGGCGGCTGGGTGGGTGTGGATCGCGGCCTGTCAGCGTTTGTGGTCGCCGCCCGCGCTGACGGGACCGAGGTGGCCCGTATCAGCGACGCGCCCAAAGCGTTGGCCGCTGGGATGAAACACCAACGACGGTTGTCGAAGTCGTTGTCGCGCAAGAAGAAAGGATCACACAACCGCAAGGATGCCGCTACCCGGCTGGGTCGGCATCATCACCGTGTCGCCAATGTGCGCCGCCATTTTCTGCACCAGGTATCCGGCGAGCTGGTCAAGACCCACGACCGGCTCGTCATCGAGAACCTCAACGTGCACGGAATGCTGCGCAATCACCGGTTGGCTCGTGCCATTTCCGATGCCGGCTGGTCGGAGTTCGCACGACTGCTGACCTACAAGCAGGCGTGGCGAGGCGGGCAGCTCGTCGAAGCCGACCGTTGGTATCCCTCGACCCGCCTGTGCCCCCAATGCGGAGCTGTCAACGGTGAGATGACGCTGGCGGATCGGGTGTTCACCTGTCGTTGCGGGCATACCGCCGACAGAGACACCAATGCCGCGGTGAATCTGGCCCGCTGGGGCCACACCTATCACAACCCCTATCGATCCCCGGACCCCCAAGCAGGAGGCCGGGCCACCAATGCCCGCCGACGGGACGGCGCTGGCCAACACCCCCGTGTTGGTGAAACCAGCTCGAAAGACGCGGGAACCTACGTTCGCACCGCACCCGCGGCCTGAACCGACGACACCCGAGAAGGGCGGTGCCGAACACCCACCGGGTTGTTCGACACGCTTTAGTAGTGGTATCGGGCCTTGAGAATTTTGACTTCGTCGTCGCCCACCCGGTACACCAGCCGATGTTGGTCGTTGATCCGGCGGGACCAGTAGCGTGACAGCTCGCCCTTGAGTGGTTCTGGTTTACCGATACCGGTGAACGGATCGCGTTGGATCTCTGCGATTAAGCGAGTGATGCGGCGGGCGGTTTTGCGGTTGGTGGCCAGCCAGAATAGGAAGTCATCCCAGGCGTCAGGATCGAAGGGGATGCTTCTCACTCCTCGCCGCCGGCCATCTCCCGCAGCTCATCGATGGACTTGGTTAATGCGGCATGCCCGGCCTTGTCCCGGGCGACCGCCTCCATCAGTCGCCTCGCGTTTTCCGGTGAGCGCAGCAGGTAGACAGTCTCTTGCCACGAGTCGTAGTCGTCGGCAGACATGAGCACCGCATCCCCGGCTTTGGAGGTGATGCGCACAGGCTGATGGTCGGTGTTGACTTGTTCAAGGAGCGGAAACAGCCGCTGCCTGGCCTCGCTTGCACTGATGCTCACTGCGGTTCTTCCCCAAGGCGACGTACGACATTATCGTACCAGTCAGGTACGGGAAATACGTACAGCGCGATTGGGTATGCGAGACGACGCCCCCGCCAGCCCCTCTTCGCCCCGGTGGGGATAGGAGCGGCACCGCCGGGCTAACGGAAAGGTAAACAATCTAAGGTTCGCCATCGGACAGTATGAAATCCAAGTAAATTTGAGGTCGTGACGGTGGACACTGGAGTCGATCGACGCGCGGTCCGTTTGCACGACGCCCCTGACGCAGGGCATCGTGTGTCCGGCGCGGCGGACTCACATTTCGGTTGCGTCGTTCGTGCCTTTTCCAGCATGTTCCCCGGGCGGCGGTTCGGCGGCGGTGCGCTGGCGGTGTATCTCGACGGTCAGCCCGTCGTCGACGTGTGGACGGGCTGGTCAGACCGGGCCGGCCGCGTCCCGTGGTCGGCCGACACCGCCCCGATGGTGTTCTCGGCGACCAAGGGGATGGCCTCCACGGTCATCCACCGGCTCGCCGACCGCGGCCTGATCGACTACGACACCCCGGTCGCCCACTACTGGCCGGAGTTCGCGGCCAATGGCAAGGCCGAGATGACCGTTCGTCAGGTGATGCGGCACCAGGCCGGCCTGTCCGGCTTGCGGGGGGCCGGCATGGACGAGTTGCTGGACCATCTTGGGATGGAGGAGCGGCTCGCGGCGGCGGCTCCGGGACGGCTCTTCGGCAAATCGGCGTACCACGCGCTCACCTACGGATGGCTGATGTCCGGGCTCGCCCGCGCCGTCACCGGGAAGGGCATGCGTACGTTGTTCCGCGAGGAGCTGGCCGAGCCGCTGGGCACCGACGGTGTCCACCTGGGCCGCCCGCCGGCCGGTGCGCCCACCCGGGTCGCCGAGATCATCATGCCGCAGAGCTTCGTCAGGAATCCGCTGGCCAGCTGGGTGACGCGCCGGGCCGCCCATGAGCTCTCCGGCGCGTTCCGCTCCATGTACTTCAGGGGTGTGGTGGAGGCCGTCAAGGGGCATACCCCATTGCTGGACGCCGAGATGCCGGCGGCCAACGGGGTGGTGACGGCGCGCGCGCTGGCCCGGATGTACGGGGCGATCGCCAACCGCGGCGAGATCGACGGCACCCGGTTCCTGTCGAGCGAACTGGTCGATCGCCTGACCGGTCAGCGGGACTTGCGGCCGGACCGAAACCTGGTGATCCCCTTGAGTTTCAACCTCGGCTACCACAGTGTTCCGTTCCTGAACGTGATGCCCGGCTTCGGCCACGTCGGGCTGGGCGGCTCGCTGGGTTGGGCCGATCCCTCGACCGGCCTGGCGTTCGCGTTCGTGCACAACCGTCTGTTGTCGCCGTTCGTGGTGACCGACCACGCCGGGTTCGTCGGCATCAGCGCCCTGCTCAGGCAGGCCGCCGTGAAGGCCAAGAAGCGCGGATTCGAGCCGGTGACCGAGTTCGGGGCGCCGTATGCCGAGGCGGGGGCCGTCGCGGGCTGAGGCTACTAATCTTCCAAGGGTAAGCCGACACTGTCAGCTGGGACTGATTAACGACTTCGTCCCGGATCGCGGAGACTGGAGCCCGAGCAGCGCCGACAACACCTCAGAGCTGTGCAGGGAGCCTCGGTGAATTCAGCAGAGATGCTGCGGTGTCAGCGGTCACGTATTTCCCCAGGTGTGAGGGGTTGTCTGTTGCACTTCACGCTGCCGCGCCAGTGCGCCTACGGTACATGCCCCCACCATTCGCTTGGCAGCGTCATTTTGTCGTCCCATGGCGATTGTCATCGGCTGGCGGTGGCCCGTCGAGCTGGCCGCGGGCGTTGGTAGCGGCTGGCGTCGCAGGGAGTTGGCCGATTGGGTAGGGGGAAACGCGGAGAACCTGATGCAGACAACTGATCTTCGGTCCTGGCTGGTCGATTGAATTGCGCCGATAAACGATTGTGCTTCAGGATTCGGCCGTCGGCACGGGGATGGGGCCGAGTGAGTGTCGGCAGAGTCCTCAGCCATCCGGTTCCAATTGCCGTCCGTCTATGGAGCTGGCTTTCGTGCGTACGAGACGATGATCGCCGCGCAGGCAACCAGCCACAGGATCGGCGCGATCCTGACCGATGTGACAACTCCCAGGATGTGGTCGGCTATTGCGGCGGGTGCCATGTTCGGGTGGAGCAGTGGCGGGCCGTTCGGTGCGATCTGGGCGATGGTGAGCGCGGCCGCCAGACCCAGCCAAACACCAACCGTTCGGCGACGCCCGCCTACCGCCTCAGGTCGGTCGAAAATTCCCGATCCCGGTGGCTCCTCGGGGTCACGGGTGATGAGCGCCGCGATCGGTAATGCGAAGACCAGGTAATAGGACGGGACTAGGGGCGGAAAAAGGCAGGCGGCCGGCAACAGCGCGATGCCGGCCATCACGGGCGGTAGGCGCCGCCCTAGAGCCAAAACGCCCGCGACTACAACAATCAGCACGATGTAGGCCAGCACCGACCGCGGACCGGCGATAAAGCTGTTAGGTATATTGCCGCCCGTTTCGCCGGCCTTGATGTCGTCGGGAATCATCAGCAGTCCCTCGGCAAAGGACATGTTGTAGAGATCCGTACGCGACGCGGAGGAGCCGGGCCCGCCGAAGCCCACGGTGTTATGGATCGACTGGAAGACGGTAGATGGGAAGCTCTGCGGCCACAGCAGATAGGCGGCGAGGTTGGTGATGAATGCACCGGCCAGACTCACGCCGCCCCATCGCCACTGTCGTGCCGCGAACAGGGCGACGGCTAGCACGACGAACTGCGGTTTCACCAACGCCGCTACGACCACCATGGCGGCCGCCAGCCCCCAGCGCCGTCTACGCAGAGCCAGCAGGAATGTCAGCATGACGGGGACCGCGAAGCCCACCGAGTTGCCTCGATCGATTGCCGTCCATGTCGGGATGGCCACGACACCTAAGGCCAGGAACACTACGACCTGTTCGAGACCGCGAGATCCCCATGCCGCCCAGACTGCTGGAGTCACGCAAGCGGCTGTTAGGGCTAACAGATAGCCCATCAGCCCCAATCGGGGGTTGTGCAGCCAGTTACCGAAAGATCCAAATAACATGTGCGGCAACAGTCCAGCTGCCGAATAGTTGTTGATCGCGGTCTTCAAGTTCGGGAGCACGAAGGGATCCCACGGGTCGGGCCGCATCCCGAAGCTGACCACGAGCGAGTAGTCGCTGAAACAGTGCCGGCCGACGCGCGCGGGCCAATCGAGAAGGCAGTCCTCGGGAATGTTAATTACGAGGGCGGATAGCACATCGATCGAGGAGTAGCGGGCAAGCACCACACCCCTCAAGAGTGAAAGCGCCGACGCCAGCAGGATAATTCCCAGCAATAAGGTGCGCTCAGACTGGCCGGCGATCATTACCAGCCGCTTCTGGACTCCGGATCCCCCGGTAGTAAGTGCCTCCAGAGGTCGGTGCAATGCCTTCTCCTCGGGTAGGCCCGGAACTTCGCGGAACCTGGATTCCGGAAGCCCGGCTGTCCAGGAATTTTAGTAGATGACCTGATCTTGGATCCATTCACCTTGGCCGATGATCTTTGAGTGCAGCGGTTTTCGCGATGCTGTCGAAATTCGGAATCGAGAATCGAGCTACGGGCGCGCGCATTGATGCTGGGCACCCTCACGGGTTTTCGCATGCCGCTAGCTGCGTGAAGTCTGGTCATGAGCGTGTGCCCGTCCCGCGCGGAAGGAGAAATGCCGGTGGCCGAAGTAGCTCAGCAGCGTGGTAACCGCCACGATGATCGCCTGTGCCGGAATGCGTGATATACCCAGCTCTACCAGCACGGCTAACGCGACGGCGTTGATGGCCGCGCCGTGAGGTAGACGCTCTCGAACCGCACCAGATCACGCAACACATGGCCTCGAACGCGGAAAACAAACCGTCGGTGCATCATGAAGGCGAACAGCACGCTCAGCACATGCGAGATGGCGATGGTTACATACGTCCCGGCGAGCTTGCCGAACCGGTGGTCGACGATGTGCCCTACAGTCTCGGAACAGGCGACGAAGATCGCCAATCCGACGACGGTGTTTATTACGCCGATGACCAGGAATGCTACGCGTTGGTCCTGATCAGCCGGATGAGCGGCCCTGGCGGCGCCGTCTCGGGTGGTAGGTCGAACTCCGTCATGGGAGTCGCTCGAACGCTGTGATCTGCTCACGGGTCACGGCAAGCGCGTCGGCACCGGCGTACACGCGCCGCTCCCAATCGATAGTCCAGGCCAGGGCGTCGCGGAAGCCAAGCCGGTTGCGCCAGCCCAATTCGCGCTCCGCTTTCGAGGCATCGAGGGCCAGCAGGTTGGCCTCGTGGGGGTTATCGCCACCATCGAGTTCCCAGCGCGCGCCGCCGCCCCAAAGTTCGGCCGCCAAGGTGGCCACCTGGCCGACCTCGACGAAGCTGTCGCGCCCGGGCCCGAAGTTCCACTCGCCCAAGCCGGAACCTGCCAACAGCGCATCGGCCAGGGCGAGATAGCCGTTGAGGCAGTCGAGCACGTGCTGCCAGGGGCGCACAGCGTGCGGGAACCTCAGCACGGGTGCGCGGCCACCCGCGTAGGCCGCGATCAGGTCCGGCAACAGGCGGTCGCGGCTGACGTCGCCACCCCCAATGACGTTCCCGCCCCTGGCAATAGCGGTCGGGCATCCCGGAAAGCTACGAACCCAGGACTGCGTCAGCAGGTCGGCCATTGCCTTGGATGCGCTGTAGGGGTCGTCGCCGCCCAAAGGGTCGGTTTCGACGTAGCCGGCCTCTTGGTCGACGTTGCGGTAGACCTTGTCGGTGGTGATGACGACATGGGCTCGGACCGACGGGGCAGCGGCGACGGCCCCCAGCACGTTGAGGGTCCCCATGGCGTTGGTCTCGTAGGTGTAGCGCGGGTCGCGATATGACTCGCGGACCAACGATTGAGCGGCCATGTGAATCACGACGTCGGGAGCTACGGCCGAAACCGCGGCCGCGGTGGCTTCGGCGTCGCGAATGTCCACCCGGAAGTCCGAAACAAGAAGGTCGGCGAGCCCCGCCCGTTTGAACAGGCTGCCGTCGGCCGGTTCGAGCGCCAGCCCAGACACCCGGTGCCCCCGGCCGAGCAGCAGCAACGTCAGCCAGGGTCCCTTGAACCCGGTGTGCCCAGTGACCAGATAGTGCACGGCTACCGCGTGGCCTCGGCCATGTACTCGCGGATCGAGTCCGCCAGGAAGTCCAGCATCGGCCTGGTCAGGCCTGGGTAGGTGCCCACCCAGAACGTCCGGTTCATCACGATGTCGGTGTTGGTCAGGTCCCCCACGATCCGGAAATCGACGTCGCGGTAGGCCGGCTGCTTGACGAGGTTGCCGGCGAACAGCTGGCGGAAGCCGATCTTGCGCTCGTCGAGGAACTGCATGAACTTGGTGCGGTCGACGGGATGCTCGGGGTCGAGGGTGATCGGGAAGCCGAACCAGGAGGGGTCTGACTTCGGCGTGGCCACGGGCAGGATGAGCCCCTCGACGCCGGACAGCCGCGAGGTCAGGTAGTCGAAGTTGTCCTTGCGCGCCTCGACGAATCCGTCGAGCTTGGCCAGCTGGGACAGGCCGAGCGCGGCCTGCATGTCGGTGGCCTTCAGGTTGTAGCCGATGTGGCTGTAGATGTATTTGTGGTCGTAGCCCTTGGGCAGGTCGCCGAGCTGCCACTCGAACCGCTTGCTGGCAGGTGTTGTCGTTGCCGGGCGCGCAGTAGCAGTCCCGGCCCCAGTCGCGGAACGACTCGACCTGCTTGCGGACCAGCGCCGACTTGACGAACACGGCGCCACCCTCGCCGGTGGTGATGTGGTGGGCGGGATAGAAGCTCAAGGTCGCGGTGTCGCCGAAACTGCCGGTGCGCTTGCCGTCGTAGGTCGAGCCGAGCGCGTCGCAGGAGTCCTCGATCAGCCACAGGCCGTGCTTGTCGCACAGCTCCTGCACGGTGTCGAGGTCGAAGGGGTTGCCCAGGGTGTGCGCCATCATGATCGCCCGGGTCTTGGGTCCGACGGCCTCGGCGAGCCGCTCCGGGATGGCGTCGTAGGTGCCCAGTTCGATGTCGACGACGACGGGCCGCAGCCGGTTTTGGATGATCGGGTTGACGGTGGTGGGAAATCCGGAGGCCACGGTCAGCACCTCGTCGCCGGGCTCCAGCGGCCGCTTGCCGAACCGCTTCGTGCTTTTGCCCAGCTTGGGGCTGGTCAGGGCGCTCAGCGCACACAGGTTGGCGCTCGATCCGCTGTTGACGAAGACGGCGTCGCGGGCACCCACATAGCGGGCCAGGGCACGCTCGAAGAGCGGATGGAACCGGCCCGCGGTCAACCAACCGTCGAGGGACGCGTCGACGAGGGCGGCGAAGTCCTCCGGGTCGAGCACCTTGCCCGAAACGGGAACCGGCGTGGTGCCGGGGATGAACTCGGACGTCGCTGAGCTTGCGCTTCGGCGTAGCGGCGAACCGCCGCGAGGATGTCCTCGCGGTCCTCCTCGAGCCCGTCTTCCCAAGACTCATTGGTATCGAGTCGTGAAATGAGATCTCCTTGCGTGTCCGTAAGTCATCCAATATGTTGGCCTCCGAAAACCACACGGGGCGCGTCGCGCGCATTGCTAGTGTGTCACCTGCGCGACGCTGCGTCAGCGAAACAGCAGCTGGGGGATGGATTGCCTTGAGATTGGAAGATACGTCATGAAAGCCGTGCTCCTCGCGGGTGGTCTGGGCACGCGGATGCGTGAGGAGACCGAGTTCCGCCCCAAGCCGATGGTCGAGGTGGGTGGTCGGCCGGTGCTGTGGCACATCATGAAAATCCTTGGCCACCATGGGATTTCCGAGTTTGTGGTGTGCGCGGGTTACAAGAGCGAGTACATCAAGAGCTACTTCTCGAACTACGGGGTGTCCAATCTGGACTTCACCATCACCCTGGGTGACCAGTCGAGCATTCGCTACCACGGCTCGCACGACGAATTCGACTGGCGGGTGACCGTTGCCGACACCGGCCTGGACACAATGACGGGCGGCCGGATCAAACGCATCCAGAAGTACGTCGGCGATGAGACGTTCCTGTGCACCTACGGCGACGGGATCGCCGACGTCGACATCCCGCCCTGCTGAAGTTCCACCGCGAGCACGGCAAGATCGCCACCATGACGACCACCCAGCCGATGAGCCGGTTCGGGGTCATCGACCTGGAGCAGGACGGTGCGGTCGCCAAGTTTCGGGAGAAGCCGAAGACCGACGACTGGATCAACATCGGCTACTTCATTTTCGAGCCGGAAGTGTTCGACTATATCGACGGCGACGAGACCATGCTGGAGGACAAGCCGCTGCTGCGGCTGGCCGAAGACCACCAGATCGCCGCGTTCCCGCACCACGGTTTCTGGCAGCCGATGGATACCTTCCGGGAATCGCAGCTGCTGAATAACCTCTGGAACAACGGAAACCCGCCCTGGAAGGTGTGGCGGTGAAGAAAAAGATCGCCCTGATCATCCCCGCCTACAACGAAAGGGAATGCGTCGAAGAGCTCGCCAAGCGGCTGGCGATCGTGTTCGACGCCGAGCCGGCATACGACTTCGAGGCAGTCATCGTCGATAACGGCTCGACTGACGACACGATGGACAAGCTGCTCGCCATCAATGAGGCGGACCCGCGATTCAAGATCCTGCAGCTGTCCCGCAACTTCGGGGGCATGGACGGCGGGCTGACGGCCGGCCTCAATGTGATCGACGCCGACGCGGTCGTGCTCATGGCCGCCGACCTGCAGGACCCGCCCGAGTTCATCCCGGAGATGATCCGCAAGTGGGAGGAGGGCTACGAGAACGTCTACGGAGTAGTCACCGAGCGACGTGGCACCGGCCCCATCCGCTCGATGAACTCCCGGCTGTTCTACTGGCTGGCGGGAAAACTCACCAACGACCGAATCACCAATAACGCCAGCGACTTCCGGTTGGTCGACCGGAAAGTCTATGAGACGGTTCGTTCGATGGACGAGCGTAACCGGTTCATGCGGGGCCTGTTCTCCTGGGTCGGGTTCAAGTCGATCGGGCTGCCAATGGTGCGCCCTCCGCGGTTCGCGGGCGAGTCCAAGGCATACACCTTTGGCATCATCAATATGGCATTCAAGGGCATCTTCGCGCACTCCTACGTGCCGCTGCGGCTCATCACCTTACCGGTTTCTTCTTGAGTGGTATCGCAGCCATCGCCGTGCTCGTGTTCGCCCTCCGCTCTCTCTTCTATGGGGTGCCCTTCGCCGGCTTCGGCTCGCTCATCTGTGGCATGCTGATTCGGCTTCGGGATAATCACGCTGCTTCTCGGGGTCGTTGGCGAGTACCTCGCGCTCATCTACGAGGAAGTCAAACAGCGACCCAACTTCGTCATTACCAGGAAGGTCGGTATGTGACTGCATCTCCCTTGAACAACACCCGATCCGATGACCCACCCGCCTGACCGCGGCGGAGCCGTTCAGCGCATCAAGAATTACCTGGTCTCTCTGGGCCCTGAGCATTGGGCCGTTCAACAGGCCTTACGTCTTGCTGGGCGGCGGCAAGGCTGGAGGGTCATATTCATGAGAAATCGATCCGGATGCGTCACCGCGATCGTGAACTCATTCTGGCAAAAAAAGAATTCGTCTATGTACCAGTAATGATGGATTGGTATGCCGAGTTCTTCTTCGACACCATGGAGCCTGATCGACTGGAACCGCATCCGGTCTGGGATTATTCCCAGCCCGCTTACCATTCCTATCAGCGCTCAGGTTTGCGTTTTTTCCTTCCCGCACTTCCCGAAGAAGATATGATGGAAGCTTACACGTTTTGGTATACACCAGTTGCGGGGGACGTCGTGTGGGACGTTGGCGCCCATGCTGGCTTTACGACATTTTTCCTCTCCCAACTCGTAGGCCCAACTGGTCGCGTATACGCGTGGGAACCAGATGATTTCAACTATGAGTGCTTGCTACGTAACATTGCTGAGCACAGATTGACGAATGTCGTCCCGATTCGGAAGGCCCTCGATGGCAAGACTGGTGTAGCGCAGTTTGAGATGGATGGCACGATGACTGCAGGAATACGCGATTATCTTTATTATTCTCACGGCAGCGCCGCCCGTCATGTTGAGACCTTGTCCCTACTGGAATCCGCCCGCGCCGCATACGGGCCGCCGCGCTACATCAAGATGGACATAGAAGGCGCCGAGCTGGCCGTAGTGACAGGCGCAATCGATTATCTGCGGCAGCACCGAATTCACTGGGCGGTGGAGACCGACCATTTGATCGACGGGACGCTGACCCATGCACCGCTCGAGCGCATGTTTCACTCAGCTGGATATAAGTCATCGTCGAGCGATCGATTCCGCTTATGGCATACCTGGGCGGCGCCGGCGGATTTCGTACCGTCGGGACGTTCGCCCTTGAAGAAGCACAAAGATCGTAGGGTTCTCATGCGAAACTCAAGCGCGAAATGTCTGTCGCCCGTGCGACGGAGAGAGAACGCGATAACGAGTTCATCCTGCCTCGCCGGACGGACGATGTGACCGCACCCGGCACCTCTGGATCATGGGTCCGGCCTTGCCTGAGCACAGTGTGCCGATCAGTGCCACGTCGACTACTAAGGCAGGATGGCGCGAAATGCCGGCCGCGCTCGATCCTGCCGAGCGAATTTGCCCGTTTTCAAACAAATGGCGACGCAAAATGTCGTCCGATGCGATAATTTCTGCCGTGGCCACCCAACATTTCGCACGCAGCCTTGCTGAACATCAAGACGTTTTCCAGAGCATTGGGCAACTCGGCGACGACATCGATCGAGCCATTGCGCTGGCCGCCGACAGCTTGCGCGCGGGAGGAAAGATACTGCTGTGCGGAAACGGCGGATCTGCGGCCGACAGCCAGCACATTGCCGCCGAATTGGTAGGCCGGTTCGTCACGGAACGCACACCGCTTCCGGGACTTGCGCTCACCACGGACTCGTCGATCTTGACGGCGGTGGCGAACGACTATTCGTATGACCAGGTGTTTTCGCGTCAGGTCAAAGCTTGTGGCCGGCCGGGTGATTGTCTCATTGGTTATTCAACTTCCGGCAATTCCGACAATGTTATTGAAGCATTTCGTATTGCCAAGTCGCTTGGCCTGACCACGATTGCGCTCATTGGCCGTGACGGAGGTCGAATGAAAGGGCTGGCTGACGTCGAGATCATCGTGCCCTCGAAAACCACCTCTCGAATACAGGAAGCGCATGGGTTTATCGGTCACGCGCTATGCGAGGGGATTGAGCACGCGCTGGGTCTAGTCGATGAGTAGCCGGTATGCGTCGTGCGGTGATGCCGGCTGCCCTGCACGCACGCGTCAGGTTAGCAACAAGGTGCTTACGGTTCGGTCATTAACAAATGGAGGGATGGAACCATGAGAGTAGACATCGGTAAGCAGACGGTAGGTCCCGGGAATCCGTGCTTCGTGGTCGCCGAAATCGGCATAAATCACAACGGAGATCTTGACCTTGCTCCGGGAGTTGATCGATGTCGCGGTCAATCCCGGATGCGAGGCGCGGTTAAGTTCCAGAAGCGGACGGTGGATGTCGTGTACGGCACTAAGGAATTAGGTAGACTTCGCGCGAGAGCCCGTTCGGGGTCACCAATGGCGATCTAGAGCGGGGTTTCGAGTTCAGCAAGGAACAGTACGACCAGATCGATGCCCATTGCCGGGCGCGCAACATCGCATGGTTTGCCTCGCCCTGGGAAAACGCCACATCACTGGAGTTCCTCGAAGACTTCGCTGTACATGCCTCTAGGTGGCTTCCGGAAACCTGACCGATGACAACCTACTTCGCCATATGCGCTCAACCGGCAAGCCGATCATTCTCTCGACCGGCATGAGCACGATGGAGCAGATCGATCACGCGGTCGAGGTTCTCGGCCGGGACCAACTTGTCATTCTGCATGCCACGAGCACCTACCCGGCGCAATCGAAGAGCTGAACCTGCGGGTCATTCCGCTGCTGGCGCAGCGCTTCGAGGTTCCGGTTGGTTACTCGGGCCACGAGACCGGCATTGCCTCCTCGGTGGCAGCGGTCGCGATGGGTGCGTGCATGGTCGAAAGGCACCTGTCGCTGACCGTGCGATGTGGGGCAGCGACCAGGCAGCCTCACTTGAACCGAATGGGATGACGCGCATGGTCCGGGACATCCGCCTCGTGGAGACTGCTCTTGGCGATGGCCAAAAGCGCCTTCTTGATACCGAAGTGCCCGATCATGCAGAAACTGCGGGTGTCGGTCTCTGAGCGCCTGCCTCTCATCGAGGCGCTCGTGATGGATATCGACGGAGTGCTGACTGACGGGCTTCCTGGACCAGTGACGGCGGGGAGTCTAAGACCTATTCGTTCGAAGAGATCATGGGATTGTCGCGCGCGCGAGCAGCCGGCATCGTGCTCGGGTTGATCTCGGGCGAAGACGGACCACTCGTCAAGCGGTTGGGTGAGAAGATCGGTGCCGCGTTTGTGGCTGGTGGCTGCAAAGACAAAGCACGGGCGCTGCAGGAATTCAGTATCAGCTCCGGAACGCCGATTGAGCGCACGGCCTATCGACGACGATGTGAATGACCTTGGGGCCCTTGCTCTTGCCGGCGTTTCGGTCGCTCCCGCCAGTGCGCAGCCCGTCGTCAAGGAATCGGTTGGATTGGTTCTGGAGAAGACGTGTGGTCGCGGTGCGGTCCGGCAATTTGTCGAAATGCTGCTTTCGGCAAAAGCCTCCGGATAGGTAGCATTTCGACTCAATTGCGCTGCGACTGGCCGATTCTTCGGGGTTGACGCTCATCGGCCATAAATTCCAGAGAACGAAGGAGCGAGGAAGAAAAAAAGAAAGTGAGTATATCCGCCCTGCCGACGTACCCATTATCATGGCGATCAAATCGGGAAAAATCAAGCGGAAAGCCAACTTATGACGATACCGATAATAGAGGAATCCAACAATCCAATACCAGCTAAATAGTAAACATGACGCGAGGATTCGTTCGGATAAATGGGCGGGGGAAGGTAAATAGGGAGGAGGAAAGGAAACTAAAAGAGAAGAAAAACCAGATTTTGGGGCGAGATGTCTCAGGGGAGAGAGGAAAGGGATTTGGGGAAAGGGGGGGGGCGAGAATAGGAGGAACGAATAGGGGGCGAGGAGAGAGAATAGGGAAGTGTTGATTAGGGTTCATTGGACGAGGCATAGAGCAGTCCAGAAGGCGACGAGAGGGAGGCGTGTCGATTAGCGCCTCGGTATTGGAGGGGTGCGAAGATCGCTCATGCCGCCAAGTCCTTGACCACGAGGGCTATTTCACCGTCTGTAGAGCGAGAGAGAATTTTTGGAGGACCGATGTTCCCGAGTATCCCTGCGATTTAAGTACCGTTCGGCTGAGGCTTCGCTATCGATTGCATTGATTTTCACGATCACCGGGACTGATAGATCCGACGCGTCTGCCCGCCGTCGACGATATAACACGAACCAGTCGTGAACCCCGACACGGACGAGCACAGGAAGGCGGCAAGCGTCGCGATGTCCTCGGGCGCGCCGAAGCGCCGCTGAGGTACGTCGTTGTCGAGCATGGCCTGCACTTGCTCCGGCGCTTTGATGCTGCGCTCGTGCCATGAGCCGCCTTCGAAGAAGATGTTGCCCGGCGCGATGGAATTAACCCTGACCAGTTGAGGCGCGAGTTCGCGGGACAGGTTTTTTCGAATAGTTCAGCAGCGCCGCCTTCGCAGCCGAATACGGCAGCGGCGCGGGGGTGGCCTCAACCGCGACGATTGAGCCGATATATAGGATCGAGCCACCGTCGGGGTTCGCTAGTAGATGTGGCAGCGCCGCCTGGGTCAGGCGCGTTGATCCAAAAAAGTTGAGCTCGAACATCCGCTGCCACTCGGCATCTGACTGCTTCCAGCCGCGTTCACCCTTACCGGTTCCGATATTGGCAACCAGATGGTTGATCGCTCCGAACCTGCGCACGGCACGGGCGATTGCTTCGTCCATCAACGACTGGTCGAGAAGGTCGCCGGCAACCGACAGGATGCGGTCGCGGTCATATGTCGCCCCTAGTTCGGATTGTGTGCGGTCGAGGCTGGCTTCATCACGTCCGGTCAGGACGACGCTCGCGCCTTCGGCTAGCATTTCGCCGGCAATCGCGCGACCGATCCCGCGGGACGCTCCGGCAACAAAGACCACCTGATCTCGAAGTTGAAGGTCCATGATCGGAATCCTTACGTTACCAGTGGGATTGGGATAGCTTTAGACCGTCGTCCAGCCGCCGTCGACGAAGACGTTTTTCCCCGTCACGTACGAGCTCGCATCAGATGCCAGGAAAAGCAGCGCGCCGCAAAGCTCGGCCGGCCGGCCGATCCGATTGAGCACAGTGCTGCCCTTCAAGCGCTGCACAAAGGGGGAGTCTTCGGGGACGGAGTTAGGGCCGTCCAAGTCTTCAGTGTTCGAAAACGGACCCGGGGAGATACAGTTGGCCCTGACTCCATCACGGCCCCAAAAGCTTGCCGTGTACCGCGTGAACGCCGCGAGCGCCGCCTTGGCGGCAGAGTACCCGGGTGGGTTGAGCGAAGAGGTGCCGTCGTACAACTGCGGACGAGGTGCGACGGCGGAATACATTGTGGCGATATTGATTATCGAGCCAAAGCGTTGCGCCTTCATCCGCGCTCCCAGGATCTGCGTGGTTGTCGCGGCCCAGATCACTCCGCATTGCAGATTCCGCTGCCATTGGTCGAATGTGGCGTTTTCAAGTGAGCCCGAGGGTGTGTTGAATCCCGTTTGCGGTCCGAGCTCGTATGCGTTGTTGACCAGGACGTCGAGGCGTCGTTCGCGCTCGGCGATCTCGGCGCATACAGCCCGCAGAGCGTCGTTATCGTACATATCGACCTGGTGGACAAGTACTTTGTCGGCGCCAAACTGCTCCGTCCACTTCTGACCCTCGTGCACGATACGGTCGCCTCGACCGAGCGCGACGACTCTTGCACCGTTCGTGAGGAGGGCGCGGACGAGCGTCCGGCCAAGGAATCCGGCGGCACCAGTAAGCACTACCGTTTTCTCTTCGAGCGTGAAAAGCCTGTTGATGGAGAGCTCGTCGCCCAGGCTAGGCATGGGGAATCCTTCTCATTCCGGTAGGGGAGCAGCGATCATGTTTGAGAGGAATTCCTCGCGCGGCAGGAATGGGTACAGGTCCTCGAGGGGCTTTGAGACGAAGCTGCCATCGGCTCTTTGCTGGCTCTGCAACCGCGGTGCCCGCTCCTCGTCTTTCAACACATGGACATCGCAGACGACCGGCCCGGTCATCTGCAGGACCTTGCGGACATCATCGCGCAGATTGGTCTGGTCGGTGATGGTGCAGGTGCTGAGGCCGTAACTATCGCCCACCTTGGTGAGGTCGGGGATCGTCAGGCCCGTGTCGCGATCCGCCCCGATGCTGACCGCCCCAAAGTAGTTCTTCTGCGACGCGCGGATGGAGCTGTAGCCGTCGTTGTTCAGCACGAAGAACTTGATCGGCAATTGCAGGCGGTGAATCGTTTCGAGTTCTTGGATATTCATCATGAAGCCGCCGTCCCCATCAACGGCGATAACCTCGCAGCCGGGATTCGCGATGGCGACGCCGATGGCCATCGGGATCGCGAATCCCATCGCGCCGAGTCCCGCCGTATGAAACATGCGCTGCGAGTGCAGTGTCGGGAACGCGAGCAGGTAGATTTCAATCCCTGATCCGCTATTGCCGACCACGAGCCGGTCGTCGGCGCTAACCTCGGTGCCGATCACCTCAGCCAGGTTAAAGATCGATACGCGCCCCTCGGGCCGTCGATGCTCTTCGGTAACGACCGGATAGCTGGTTTTCCAGCCGGCGCACATGTCGAACCACCGCTTGAACGGACGCCGCTTTCTCCGATCGCGTTGCTTCAGCAGCTCGTTGATGAAGGTGCGCGCATCAGAGCAAACCGGTTGCTGCAAGTGGGGTTCGAGCTTACGAAGTTCAGCGGGATCCACATCGACGGCAATTTTGTAGGCTTCGCGGGCCAGGTTTTGCGGTGCGTAGCCGGTGATCGAAAAGTCCAGCCGCACACCGATCGCCAGCAAGAAGTCCGAATTCTGCAGAGCGAAGTTGGCGCCGCGCGAAGCGACACTGCCCGGTCGGCCCACGTAGGTCGGATCCTCAGAGGGAACAAGGTCCGCGGCGCACCATGTTGCCACAGAGGGAATGTTGAGAAGCTCACGCAGCATTCCGAATTCGGCCTCTGCGCGGGCGAGCCTTATGCCGTTGCCGGCAAATAGGAGCGGACGCTCGCAGTTATTGAAGGCGTCGATCACGCGGCCGACCTCGCTGCTGATGTCGTCATTCTGGCCGAGCGCAGCGGAGTCGGGCATGTCTGTCGGTTCGAAGGGGCGCAATGCATCCGGGTCGATCTGTATCGCCTGAACGTCAAGGGGGATATCGATCCAGACCGGGCCAGGCCTGCCGTTGAATGCCAGAAACACCGCTTTTTCCAGGTGATAACGTACGTCTTCGGGCTCGAGTACCGTGACCGCGTATTTGGTTATGGGCCGGACTATGCTGCAAATATCGACTTCCTGAACGCCGAGTTGCCGCACGCCCAGTGGCGCTCCGGTGGCGGCGTCAAACATGCGGTCCGCCCGCTTCACCTGTCCGGAGACATACAGCGTCGGGGTGGAGTCGAGCCACGCACCCGCGACGCCCGTGATCGCGTTCGTCCCACCGGGGCCGGTCGTCACCATGCAGACCCCAAGTCCGTTGGTGGCCTTGGCGTATCCTTCGGCGCAGATGGCCGAAGCCTGTTCGTGCGAATTGCATACCGGCGTCAGCCGGGGCTCCGTCGCGAGCGACTGATTGAGGTGCATCGCACCACCGCCAGTAACGAGAAATACGTGCTTGACACCGATGTCGGCGACGAATTTCATCACGAAGTCTGAAAGTTTCACCGTGTCACCAAACCGTCCGGCCGCCGTCGATGGTGAGTACGGCTCCGGTCATGTAGGCCGAAGCGTCTGAAGCGAGGAATATGATGGCTCCCTGATATTCGTCGGCGGTCGCCAGCCGACCGAGCGGAATGCGCTCTTTGACCCGGCTCAGGAAGACTTGGTCTTGGTTGGTTTCGACTCCGCCGGGGCAGATTGCATTTGCCCTCACGCCGGCATCCGCCCAGTAGGTCGCGAGGTATCGGGTCAGGCCTATCAGGCCCGTCTTCACCACCGGGTACGAAACCGGTTTGACCGGTTGCTTATCCGGCGCAACACCGTCAACGGCATACAATCGCTGGTCCGGACCAATCAGTGCCAGATCCGAGGCCACATTGATGATCACGCCTTTGCCCCGCCTTGCCATTGCGGCGCCAAAGACCCGGCTACACAACATCGCACCCGTGAGTCCCACCGCCAGATCCGAATTCCATTGCTCGATTGGGTAGCTCTCCAGACGTGACTTGTCCAGGACGCCCGGCTCCTCTACCTTTGGGTTGTTTGCCGCATTGTTTATCAGCACATCAAGGCGTTGATAGCGACCGTGGATCTCCGCCAGCGCTTTCTCCAGTTGTGCCTGGACGGTGATGTCGCAACGAATGTGGTGGATGTCGAAATCCAGCTCCGGTCTGGTCGCCGCTGAGCCCGGCGCGACGAGGTCCAGTATCACCGGGGTGCCGCCGGCACTGCGAATCGCTTCCGCATGCGACAGCCCGAGTAGTCCGGCCCCGCCGGTGATTACCACGACACGATCCGTCAGATCGAAGGGATCGGTACCCATCAGTCCTTGTCCTTTTACGTTGTCCGCAGCTGACTAATCAGCGTCCGCGCCTTTCCAGCGTTTCCGCGGGCCCACTCCAGCTCATCGCCCTCGCTGCCGCGAGCAACCTGAAGGATGAAATCACCCCGGTAGCCGACTGTGGCGAGCGCGGAAAACAGGCCGACGAAATCTGCGTCACCTTCACCGAGTGGAACAGTTCCCCCGTGTAGGCGGCGGTCTTTGATGTGCACGCTGCCGACGCAGCTACCGTATTGCGCGAACTCATCTGCGGGCTTGAAGCCCAGGGACGCGCTGTTGCCGGAATCGTAGTTGACCTTCACGCGGGGATGGTTTATCTCCGTTAACAATGAGGCAAATGGTTCCGGCGCGAGTGAGGTCTCGAGATGGATCTCGACGTTCAACTGATCGATGAGGTCGGTGACGGTGCGAATCCCCGAAACTACCTGTTGTCTGTCGACGGTTGTTTGAATCGAGGAGGCGTCCACGAACGGCAGGACAATACGATTGATCTTTAGCTTCGCGCACCGTTCCATCAACCAGCGCAGATGCTGCCAGCGGCGCAGCGCCTCGGCCTCGTCGACGCGGAGCACCGGGAAGTCCATGAACCAGTCGGCGCATACCGATTCGACGCTGACTCCATGCTCAGCGCCTAACGCTTGCATCTCTCTAACTCCCGCGTCGGTCCCCAGCGGGTTCACATCGTCGCCGTAAGCGTCGTAAATCCACTCGATGGTGTCCAGGCCCGCGGCCTGCGCAAGGGCAAACTCCTCGCGCCAGCGCTGCCGTGGAAAGCTCTGGAAACGCTCAGGTTCCGGAGGAACCAACCGGCCTTGCATGATGCCCAATTTCATCGCGGCCCCATGCGCTTCAGACACCATGCCCCGCTAGCTGTTTCCGGTGAACGAGACCCCAAAAAACCCTCCTGTTCAGGAACTGAGTCGCCCACGAGGGCCGCCATCATAACCACGATCCGGTTGACCAAGACCAACAAGTGCGACCGCCTACAGTCCGACGCAACGACGTACTATATCTCGTTGCGGGGCCGATTATCGGCGCATCGAGATGTCAACCGCAGCGCTTTCGGAGCCACCCGCAGAACGTGAGACCGGCCGTGGGCCGGCGCCGCGCCGGTGTCGCGCTGACGTCGTGCGGTCGTTCAGATGACGAGGCATGGCGCTGTGCTCCCGGGGGATTCAGTCTTTGTCCGCGGCCCCAATTTGCGGCTTTCACGTCGACCTGCCGTATGCTCCGAGTCGGTTTATCAGCGCGGTTCATCGTCGACCGTGGTTTCTGAAAGGGCATCCCGGATGTGGAGCAGGGCTTCCTCGGCGTTCCCCGGCCCGGATCTATCGGACCGCCGGAAGAATCCGCAGCCGAGCGTTGCACGCTTGTTCCGAGCGGGCTCGGCGCTTTGCTGCAAGGTCATGACCAGTTGGGACACCGTTTACGTCGACGGAGGGGCGCACTCTGACAAGCGACACGCTTTGGACGTGATCACCCTGCCGGCGAACGGTTGCGAACCTACTGGCGCCGCAACGATCGCGCCAGGTTTGGCCGTGGGCTGCCCAGTTCGCTAGATATCGAAGGGGCTTCCGAACGGCATGTCTGCGCTCTGCCCGATTTGTGGGGGTCCGGGGACCATCCAGGCGCACGGCCGAATCGCGCCGTTCATTCTTCAGCTGTTGGGCGATGCGAAGGACGTGCCGCGTGACACAACATTGTGCAGTTGTGACAGATGCGATTTGGCTTCTTCTCCCATCGCTTTGATGACGACACTCTCGCCGCCATGTATTCGGGGTATCGAAACGATCGATACCTATCGATCCGACGACGCTGGGAGCCTTGGTACTCGCAGGATGTGAACGCCACGATGGAGCCCGGATCGGAGGCTGTTGCCGAGCGCGTCGGGTTCGTGACCAATATCGTCGGCCCCTATGTCCGAATCGACACCTTACGGAACATCGTCGACTATGGGGGCGACGAAGGTCAGTTCTTTCCCGCGGGCTACCCAGGCCCCAAGTACGTGATCGACGTTTCGGGAAAGGACTTGGTTGACGGCGTGCGGGCTGCCTCATCGCTCGATGAACTTCCCGACCGACCTCACTTGGTGATCGCGGCCGGCCTTCTCGAGCACCTCGTCGACCCCGTGGGGCTGGTCAAAGAGATCCGAGCGGCGATCGCCGATGACGGATTGTTCTACGCCGAGGTACCGCTGGACCGGCCCAAGGTGCGCCGATGGCACGCAGGGGCGCCTTACCGCCGTTTCCTTAACTGGGTTTCGGCTACCCGTGGCAGCTGGATCGCCGCAGATTTCGTCGCTGGCGTCGCGCGCAATTTTGGCCGCACGGTGCCACGGCTAGGGGCTGTCAAGCAAAGCGAGCACATCAACTACTTCTCGACGCAATCTCTGCAGACGTTGCTCGTC
The DNA here is from genome assembly GCA_963824505.1 of uncultured Actinomycetota bacterium. Classification (GTDB taxonomy): domain Bacteria; phylum Actinomycetota; class Actinomycetes; order Mycobacteriales; family Mycobacteriaceae; genus Mycobacterium. The sequence continues at coordinate 107,331 of CAWGPS010000002.1, read as the reverse complement.
GCCGGCGGATTCCGAGTGGTCAGCACGCGGGCCGACCCGACGGCGAGTTTCGGAGGTCTGCGCTTGGGCGGATTGGGAGCCCTCGCGGTTCCGGTGTGAAAGGAGGCGACGCACGGGGCTGTCACCCGCAGCCGAGCACACCGCGGGCGGTGATCTCGATTTGGCGATCAAGGGAGGCGCTCGCCAAACCCCATATCTGGCAACGCTTTCCCAATCCTGGCCGTCGGAATGGTACCGATCCGGGTCGCGCGGGATCGACCTCGCCCCGGGTGATCACGGCGTCAGGGCGAACTACCGCGGCGATCCTCGCGGCAAGCTCGGCCATCTCCACCAGCTCTCCGCCGCTGTCGATCGTCGCCGGGCCAACACCACCCTCGGCGATGCCCACGGCGAGTAGCTCTTCGGCAAGCACGTAGCGGCGAAACACCGGACGGCGCGCGGTGATTCGGATCGCTCCGGCGTCGGCGTCGCGAATCATCGAACCCAGTGCGTAGCCCTGCGGTTTCTGTACGTGGGCGCCGGAGATGCTCCATGCCCGCGCGACGACGGGTACCGCCCCAGTCTCGGCGGCGGCCTCCGCTAGCCGGTACTCGGCCTCACGCTTGAGGTAGCCGTACGGGTTGTCCTCGATCGGGCCGTCGAGAGCGTCGTGCGGGTGGACCGCCGCCCCGCTGGAGACCGTGAGCGCGAGACGGACGCCGGGCAGTTGTGTCGCGTACACGAGGCGCTCGATCATGGTGCGATTGGTCGCGATGTACTCGTCGAGCGGCATATCGGCGACTCGGCCGCGGGTGAGAAACGCGCAGTCCAGCACCACGGTCGGGGCGAAGGCAGCTACCTCCCGGTCGTCCCACGCGCGGCACTCGATCTCGCGATCAGCGACTCGGATGACGCGAGCCCGGCTGGCCAGGGGCAGCGTGGGCAGGCCGAGCGGAGCGAGTAGGTCAAGGGCCGTTCTGCCGAGCCAACCCGATGCGCCGGTGACTAATACCCGGTCGTTGCCGAGCGCCTGCGACGCGAGTGTGCGTGCCCCAACATCCACCCATCCGGTCACCTTGCGCGCCAGGCACTCAAGGCTGCGATCCCACGGTGATGCGCGTTCCCGATGCCGGGGTGTACCGCGGAAGCCGGTGCGGGTCGCCGGGCGTCGGGGAGGACTCCCTCGCGGTGGAGATGTGGTCGGGCATCCTCGTCAATCGTATTGCGGTAATGAAAATCGCCAAACTCATCGTCGGAAGAGGCCTTGCACGCCTGAGGCGTCACGCTGGGCGGGCGAAGCCGTAAGCGATGCTGCAATTCTGCCTTAAATGTGGCAGCGACAGCCTATGCTTTGCGACCATGATGCTGGCGACAGGGGCTATGGGCACTGTGGCCGTGCTACTAATCCGCAGTCCGCTGATCGAGACTCACGGCAAACCACGCGCATTAACGGCCACCGCGAGCACTGCGTCCCCATGGGGCCTGAGAAGCGGTGTCGCCGAAGCGCAATCACCGACGGCTCCTGCCTACAGTGCCTGCTCGCGGGACATCAATTCAGTGTACACGTCGATACCTGACGGAAAACACTGGTCGCATCTGGCGCCCGAGTGCCGCACGGCGGACAAGCTATGACCATGTCAACGATCAGCAAAGTGGAGCCCACCCTCCGCGGTCGCATCCGCGATCGCGTCTCAGCCGGGTTGTTGATCGAAGTAACCGTTTTCAAATTGCTGCGTTTGTCTTCTGTATTTTGTTCGGACTGGCCATGATCGCCAACACTCAGCCTGCAGTCGAAGGAGTTTGGTTCTGGTACAGTTCCTTCCTTGCCGGAGGGAAACACCTCTACGGCGATATGCACCTAGTGCTGCAACCATTGTTTGTGCTCGAAACCAATGCCTTGATCGCCGTGCTGGGCAAGGGATGGCTGGTCTCGAAGATTGTGCCGGCACTGCATTTGGTGGCGTATTGCCTAGGCCTTTTCCTCCTGGTCCGGCAGTCCCACTTCTCCGACGCGCGCAAGGCGATCCTGCTCGCCTGTTCTTTCTTTGTCTCAATCTCCACGCTGGCGTTCGCGTTCACCGACTACCGTGCGCTCGCCGATTGCTTTGTGCTCTACTCTTTGGTAGCGCTGCTGTCGCTCAGAACGTCATTTAGCGTCGGTCGTACCTTGGGGCTGATGGCGATCCTTGGCACGCTCGCCGGTCTGGCCCTGACCACTCGGCCTAACGATGGTTGTGCGCTGTTTGTCGGAGTTTTCCTCGCTATCGCCTGCCTGGTTCCTTCGAAAAATCTGCTGTCGCTTGTGCTGTTCTGTCTAGCCACCGGCCTCACGGTCCTGCTCATCGTGAGCCTTACCGGAGACTCCTTGCACGATTACGCGATGTATTCGCTCTTCAAGGCGGCTGGGAGCAAGGGTGGTGCCGGTAGTGTGTTGGCGCATCCATTGGAGCAACCCTGGGGCAGGGTCAAATGGCTCGCTGATAATCAGAACTTGTTAGCGCCGCCTATCGTCATTGCGCTCATCTGGGCATTCTTGGTGCGCCCACTCAGCCGGAGACATGGGTTGGGGGAGCTTCGATTGGCTGTCCTCGGGGCCGCTCTGATCGCACTTCTGGCCTATCCAATGTATTCAGGCCCCAATTATGGCCTGATGTTGGCGCTTTATAGCCCTGTCCTCCTGCTGGCGTATGGGCTTGGCATTTGGGTGGCAGCGAAATTTATTTTTTGGCTGTTGGACCCGAAGCGTGCGAACGGGTGGGATAGGCGAGAGATTCTTCTACTAATACCGCTAGGGCAACTGGCCGCGGGATCGATGAGCTCAGGTGGGAAAGATTCCTTGTCCTTATACGCGCCAATAGGCGTCTTCATCCTGCTGCTGGCAATCTGTTCTCCCATCCGTTTGGATGCTTTGAATCGGAACGGCCTCGCGATACCATGTTCGCATTGGCCGTTTGCTGATAATCTGCGTGGCCGCTAACCGATTTAACGATCCGTTCCGCTGGAATACTTACGGGGATGCGCCGATGTTTGCGGATCGCACTTGGTACCGACACCCAGACTATGGTCCGATGATCATCGAAAAGGATCAGCTGAAGATGATTCAGCCGGTCTGCCAGAATATACGCGATGGCGGTAGCGACAACGAGTTGTTGTCGCTGCCGTTTCCCTACGCTAATTACTTCTGCTCCATACCACCGTGGCATGGCTACGTGCAGACGTTCTACGATATTTCGTGTGAGCAAACTATGCAGGGCATGATGGATAAGTTGCGGCATTCCCCGCCAAGATGGATCTTTTACCAGCGGCAGCTTAGGTTTCTTCGGGCAGAGGAGATCGTCTACAACCACGGCGATGCGCTGCAGCAGCGGTATCTCGACCAACTCATCGCGCAGAAGGTCGGCCAAGGAGAGTGGCGAGTCGTCTACACCAGCGACTTCGGAGAGGACCAGCAGTTTGACAACGAATGGAGATTGATCCAAACGCGTTAGCGAATCAGTGCGGTGGCCGGGTGAGACGAAGTAGCTTCGAGACTGTGGAAGTCTGGAACTAGCTTAAAGGGCACGTAGCCGAGCCTTGAGGTGACAGCGCGGATTTCCTGAAACAGGAACTGACCACACCCACCCCGGCTCCGCAGAGGTTTGCCTTTTCACACGACCTCCTGTTGAACCGGCCCAGCAGCTTCGCGCGCCCGTATGCGACGTGTCAACCCGCCGCCAGCTTCAACACCCGATTGTTGCCACGGTCGGTGACGTAGAGATTGCCGGCGGCATCCACTGCCACACCGCGCGGGTCGTTGAGGCCGGTAAAGGGCAATACTGTCTGGGTGTAGGAGCCCGCGGCCAGCTTGACCACCCGATTATTAAACCCGTCGGTGACGTAGACATCGCCAGCGGCATCTACCGCCACACCCCCGGGGCGGCCGAACTGTAGTTCGGTAGCACGGTCTGGACGTTCGACGAGGATGACATCACCGGCATAACCGGGATGGGGTGCGTCGAGGTGGTAGCTGAGCCTGCCGCCAGCTTCAGCAGCCGATTGTTTGAATAGTCGGTTACGTAGAGGTCACCGCCGGCATCGATCGCCACACCGTTAGGCCAGCCGAGGTCGGTGAAGGGCAACACGGTCTGGGTGTTCGAGCCGGTCGCCAGTTTCACCACCCGATCGTTGAAAGCGTCGGCGACGTAGAGGCTCCCGGCAGGGTCCACTGCCACACCGATGGGCCCGATGAGTCCGGTGAAGGGCAACACGGTCTGGGTGTTCGAGCCCGCCGCCAGTTGCACCAACCGGTTGCTGCCGTCGGTGACGTAGAGGTCGCCGGCGGCATCCACCGCCACACCGTTGGGGCTGGTAAGACCGGAGAACGGCAGAACAGCCTGCGTGCTGGAGTGGTCGGCCGCCAGCTTCACCACCCGGCTGTTGCCATAGTCAACAACGTAGACGTTGCCGGCGGCATCCACCGTCACACCCGCGGGGTGCTTGAGGCCGGTGAAAGGCAGCGTGACCTCAGAACCGTTGGGCCGCATGATCTTCAGGCCGTTCGAGTCTTGTTGCTGCTGCTGGGCGGTGAAGATAGCGGCGGCGGTGATCGCAGTCAGCGTCAACAGCGCAGTAGGGATCATAATGGCCCGCCGGCGCCACCACCGGCGCCGTGGCGGAGTGCGGGTATGGGGGGCGAGCGGTCGGCAGCTCGCGCTTGTTGGGGAGGTCGCCGGCCAGGTGGGTGGTCTTGGATCGCGGCAGAGTTCAGGTCGGCGGACGGTTGCTGCGCGGCTGGTTCGGATCCGGGCGTTGTCGGGGCCGGGTTGTGAAGAAGGGTGGGTTCGCTAGGCGGTGCTAGCGGCATGGCGATGCCGTCGTAGGGCGCTTCGGCTAACTCCACCGCGGTATTCTACGATGCTCGAGGCGAAGAATACTTCGCTTTTTCAAGTTTGGTCTCACTATTATCCATGTGTTTTGGCTGTTGAGATGCATTAGCAACTAGGACTTAAAAGGGAAGGGCGGTTCATCCAGCGGGCTGCTCTCAGCGGCTGCTGCGGCATGGGGGCGCGGGTTGGACGCCGCGTCGGTTGCATGGGTCCGCGGTGCCTGGTGCTTGGTCTGTCACGTGGCCTCGGTCGGATCGCGCCCAGCAGGTTCGCGCGTCCGCCGTGCGCCGCCTTAAGCCGCCTTACGCCGCCGCCAGCTTTATCACCCGGTTGTTGCCACGGTCGCTGACGTAGAGGTTGCCGGCGGCATCCACCGCCACATCACCGGGGTCGATGAGCCCCGTGAAGGGCAGCACGGTCTCGGACGTACGGGCCTCCGCCACATCGCGGGGCATGTTGAGCCCGGTGAACGGCAGGACGGTCTCGGATGCCCAGCCCGCTGCCAGCTTCAGCAAACGCTTGTTGGAAAATTCGCTCACATAGATGTTGCCGGTGGCATCCACCGCCACACCGTAGGGGCTGACGAACGTGTACGCAGGACAGTCCCGAGCGTGAAATCCGCCCCCAGCTTGAGGAGCCGATTGCTGGAATAATCGGTGACGTACAGATTGCCGCCGGATCCACGCCACACCCTTGGGCAGTTAAGACCGTTGAAGGACAACACTTTCTGGGTGTTGGACTCCGCGCCAGCCGCACCACCTGATGGTTGAATGTGTCGGTGACGTACAGGTTGCCGGCGGCGTCTACCGCAGCGCCGGTTGGTTGGTGAGGCCGGTGAAAGGCAGCACGGTCTGGGCCCCGGATTCCGGAGCAAGCTTGACCACCCGGTGGTTGAAAGTATCGGTGACAAATACGTTGCCGGCGTCCACCGCCACACCGTTTGGGTTGGTGAGGCCGGTGAACGGCAGCCCCTTCTGGGTGCAGAGTGCGCCGCCAGCTTCACCACCCGGTTGTTGCCAGAGTCGACAACGTAGAGGTTGCCGGCGGCATCCACGCCACACCTCCGGGCTGGTTAAGGCCGGCGAACGGCAGCGTGACCTGAGGACCGGCGTGCGGCGTGGTCTGGAGGGCGATCCAGTTCTGTTGCTGCCGGAGGGTGAAGATGACGGTGATCTGGGCCACCGCCACCACGGCAACCACGATCGCCACCAGGACAGTTGGGATCACGACGACCCGTCGGCGCCACCACTGGCGCTGTGGCGGGGTGCGGGTATCGGGGGGCGAGTTTTCGGCGGGTCGAGCTTGTTCCGTCAACTCGACATCGCGATAATGAGCGAACGGTGTGAGGTCCACCGGGTGACCATACGCGGTGAGCCGCTTCACTGGCAGACAAACGGCAACTGCCCTTACCATTTCCCGGCGGTCGTCGACTGTACAACCATCCCTGCCCGCCGACGGCCCCGCCCGATGCGCGACAACCGGCGCGACGGTTGTGTATGCCTGGTTTGCTCACCGCGGATTTTCCTTCCGCGGGTGTCGGGCGGAACTGGGTGTGGCAGAAGAGCAGCAAGCCTGATCGTGGCGCCACGGGTATCGGTGGTCGTTCCGGCCTACAACAGCGTTGCGTTCATCGACGCCACGATGCGCTTGATCCTGGATCAGACTTTCACCGACTTCGAGTTGGTGGTTCCGATGACAGCTCGACCGACGGTACCTGGGAGGCGCTGCAGCCCTACGCGGCCGATCCTCGGGTTCGGCTGAGTCGATTGGCTCCCGGCGGGGGAGGCCCTGCGAATTTCAACGCCGTCACCGACCTCGCGTCGGGTGAGTTCGTCAAGCTGGTCTGCGGTGATGATCTGCTTTCACCCGAGAGCCTGGCCGAGCAGGTGGGGGCATTGGAAGCTCGCCCGGCAGCGGTGACGGCCGCCAGCCCTCGGGACATCATCGACGCCGGCTGTGATCGACCAGGCGACGTATTTCGCGGTGCGGATGCGCGGTAACCTGGTCGCGGTACCCCGGTCACTGGCCGCCTTCGGGTCAGTGCATCGCAAGGGACCGTGCGGATACGAGCGCCCAGGCTGCGACGAATGACGAAGAGCCCTCCGCCAACCGGAGGGCGCCGACCGTCAAGAGGCCAACGTGTGGCTTCGCCGGGATTCGTCCGCACCTGCGACACCGGTCGTGCGGCGGCGCCGTTCATGCCCATCCCTGCGCGAACCTTAGGCGTAGGGCACCGATTCTGGGTTTCACTCCGGGCGTCTGAGCCCTTGTGGCACGGGGGCCACACTTCCGAGTCGCAAGGAACGGGGAGATGCGTGTGACGGTCGTGATCACCGTCGTGGTGTTCGACCCACCGCGGTAGCGTTGTGGCTATTGCAATTCACGCTGCTGGCCGCGCCGGTGTTGGCGTACGGTCACATGTCCCCACCGATAATCGATCAGCGTCATCTTGCGGTCCCCACCGCGATCGTCATGGTGTTGCTGATGGCCGTCATCGGTGCCCGCCGGTGGGTGATGGCCGCGGTCGTGTGGTTGCCCGTCCGGTGGGGGCGATGGGGCACAACTTTGACCCCGCGCCCTACCGGTTCCAGTCCGACCTGACCGGTCTGCAACACTGCCTCAACCGCCACGAACCCGTAAGTCGGCAAACGATTCGATCATCAACGGCCGCCACCGGATCATCGCACTGCATCGCTAACGGGGGCTGGAGCACCGACACAGCATCTTTATATGGAGGCTCAGTGAAGTCGGCAGAGACGCCGCGGAAGAATCATCTCCCACGCATTCGTCGTCGCAGCGGGTGCCTGTGTGTTGTTTCTGCGCGGCGTTCACCGGCTAGGGAATGCGGCGTTCTTCGCTGAAGATGGTCAGGTTTTTCTGTCCAGGCGCATAACCGTGGGTGGCGGCGTTGGTGGTGCCGTACGCGGGATACCTGCATGTGATTCCGCGGGTCATTGCGGCCGTCCTGGAGCCGTTTCCGGTTACGGCGGCACCGGTGTTGTATTGCGTTGCGGCGTTGTTGGTGCATGTGGCGATGTTGACTCCGGCGTTGTCGGCGCGGCTGTAGTGGATCGTTCCGGGTCGGATGTTGCGGGCGGTGCTGTTCGCGTTGTTGTGTTTGATGCCGCCGATGTGGGAAGTGCTGGGCAATATCGCGAATCTGATTTTTGTGGGTGGGATCACTTTGCTGCTGCTGGTGTTGTCGGATGATCCGGTCAGCCGCGGTGGCAGGGTGGGTGAAGTGGTGGCGGTGGCGGCTTTGGGGTTGAGTGGGCCGTTGATTGTGTTGTTTGTGCCGTGGTTTGGCTGGCGGTGGTGGCGCACGCGATCGCGGCACGGTGGTGCGTGGCGGGTGTGGCGGTGGCGGCGGCGCTGGTTCAGGGTGTGATCTTTGTGCTGTCCGGTCGCCAGGAATCCGGTGGCAGCCTGTCGTACTTGCCGGTGACGTGGGTTCAGCGCGTCGGTGAGAGTTGGTTGTTTGGTGACGCCTACCTGCCGGCCTGGTTGTGGCGGCTTGCGCCGGTGGTGGCGTCGGTGTGGTGTATCGGGGCGGTGGTGATCACCGTGGTGGTGTTGCGGGGCACCGCGGTGGTGTTGTGGCTGTTGCATTTCGTGCTGCTGGCCGCGCCGGTGTTGGCTTATGGGTATATGCAGCCGCCGCTGAATGATCAGCGTCATTTCGTGGTCCCGACCGCGATTGTGATCGTGTTGTTGGTGGCCGTGATTGGTGCGCGCCGGTGGGTGGTGGCCGCGGTGGTGTGGTTGGCCGCCGGGGTGTGGGCGATGGTGCACAACTTTGAGCCCGCACCCTACCCGTTACGGCCCGACCTGACCGGCCTGCAACAGTGCCTCAACCGCCACGAACCGGTATGCCGGCAAACGATTTCCATCATCAACGGCCGCCACTGGATCATCGAACTGCACCCCTAGGGGCTGACTGCACCGCGCAAACCGTCCCTGCCGATCGACTCGTTCATTGGGGCCGTGGCTCCCGCCGTTCAGCAGGTTCCGCCGACAGGGCCAATCACCTGCGCTTCCTAAGCGCTAGACGCGGATGCGGTGGTCCTGCGCAGCACCTCGAAGCGCATCTGGCTTTTGCCGTTGAAAACCGGCTGGTGATGCTGTACACCTGGTGCCACTTAGCTCGCCACTCGGCATCGCCGGAGAATTCGTCCATAAATCTGTCGATCTCCGTGTCGATGTCGGCGAGGTATTCGATGCCCTGGCTGTCGATGTAGTGCTCGAGTGTGCGTGATCGGATGGCCCAGATGGCCGCGTCGTTCATGACGCCGTCGAGATTCACCACGCGACGGTCGGAATAGTAACTCACGATGCCGCAATTGAACCCGCCGACAACAGCATCCTTCGCGGTGTGGGATTTGATCCATGCCGCGAGGCCATCGTAGAAGCCGAGATGCGCCGAATTGTAACGCCCCGCCCCGTATCCATATTGAAAGGCGGTGGCGCCGGCGACGACACCGCAGCAGAGCATTGCGATCGCGACATAGCTGAGTTTCGACGTCGCCCGCGCAGGCTCCCGGGCGCGTGCGATGACGCCATTGCAAAGCAACGGCAAGATAGAAGGACATCAGAATGAAAACGGGGTACAGATAACGGATTTCAGGTTTGACGATCACCACATAGTAGCCGTGTGAGCCAGGGCATAAAGAGGAATCCAGCGGAATGGGAGCAGCGCGGGCGCGCGACGCGAGCGAAAAAGCAGAACCGCGACGGCGACAAGCGCTGCGAGGCAAACCAAGACTCCGACGTATCTGAATTTGCTGTTGAAGAACGGAATAAAAGGCCATATTGCGAGAACATTGCCGATATCGTTGAGCTGTCTCGGTCATGCCCTCGGCTTTGGCGTGCACGATGTGGATGATGTTGGCGCCAAACGACATTGAGGGGTTCGCGTATTGACCGACCCAGGATTGGATCGCGAATCCGCTGCGTGGCAGCAGCGCGCCGACGCTTCGCATGCTGAACACAAACCATGGCAAGGTCGCGACCACAGAGGTGACGCCCGCGGCGGCGACGAGCACCAAACGCATGACGAACGGACGGCCTGACGTGAAGACCAGGACGCCGAGGCAGACAAAGCGCCGAGCAGGATCGCGTCCAGGCGGGACCAATAAGTGAAGGCAAGGAGCAGGCCGAGCACAACGGCGTCCCGCAGTGACCGCAGGCCTTCAATCCCCGCTTGGCCAGCCAGCCGAGGAGGATCACGATCGAAAATCCGTAAAGAGCCGTTTCCAGGCCCGAGAGACCGATCGTCGCCATCCGGTAATTGAAGAGAAAAAGCGCGCCGACCACGAGAGCCGGGGTCTCGCCCGCAGCCGCGCGGATAATGCCATAAAGCAACCAGCCGGTCGCGACGAAAAATAAGGCGCAAAGCTCGATCGCGACGTGGTATGCGACGTCGGGCTGATCGCGGAAAATGGTCTCGATGCCAACACAAATAATCAACCAGAGTGGGTGAAAGCCGTTTGTCGGGACTGCGGCCGTCAAGGGAGACGCTGTGGCCGTCGGCAACGTTGCGGGCGACGGTCAGGTAATAAAACATGTCATCGGTGACAAAGTGCGAAATCGCCAGTCGCACGGGCAAAAGCGCCGAGCACCAAGACGCCGACCGAGCCCGCAACCATGGCCGCGAACAGTAACTTCTGCGCGGTGGTACGCGAGGCTGTCATCGGCGTCACCATATGTGATGAGTTCGAACTCCGAGTAGTTTTCCGCACTTGGCGTGCTCGCCCGCGCACTGGCGTCCGACGCCGTCGCAGCCAGGCGGCAAAGGTGGCGCGCGGACCTACCTCGGCTCCGCCCAGCCGCGATCGGCCGGCGGGGCGCTCGGACACCAGGCTCCAGCGAGTAGTTCACTTCGCGGCCAAGCGCTTCCGCCGCTCGCGAAGGCGGGCGACGTCAGCGCGCCGGCCACGTCGAGCGACCCGCGCCAACGCAGACTTGCCCACCAACGGCAACACCGGCAGACTCAACCCGTCGAGGACCCGAAAGCGTGTTGGCTGTGCGACGCAGAATCCTATCGCGAAGCCAGATAACAGGCCGAATCCAACCGAGGAGAACGCCCTTGAAGCGACCCGTCGAGGTGATGAGGGGCGCGGTCACAGCGATCCGGGAGCAATTCATGGCGGTCGGCCGCCAATCCGAGCGCACACTCGTGCTCGGCGCTGTCCTGCTGGCTGTCGGTCGTGTCGGCGGTGACAGGCTTCGTTCTCGCCCAGTACTACTCCGTCGACGTGCTTGCCTCACTGACCGGAGTCGCAGAAGACTGCTGGCTCGACTGGGGAGTGCAGATCGGCCGGCATTGCTTCAGCGACTACGCAATAACCGCCGACGAAGGAATGCGGCCCAATCCCTGGGGGCCCTACCCGACCTTTCTTGCCCTGGGACAACTACCAGGCGGGCTGGGTTAACTACCCGGCGGCGGCGATGGTGCCCCATTTGTTGTTCGCGGTTCCCGCAAAGTTGCTGGGCGCGCCATAGCTGGGGCTGGTCGCTTACCTGCTCGCACTGACGATCGCGGTCCTGGCGCCCGCGTTCTGGGCAGCCCGGGGGGCGCGCGGCCTGGAACGGGTGGTGGTGTTCGTGGCGCTGGGCGCCGCGGCCATGCCGGCATGGGCGGTGATCGATCGTGGCAACTCGGTGGGGTTCCTGGCGCCGATCGCGCTGGTTTTCCTGCTGGCGCTGCGCCGAGAGCGCTGGGGCCTGGTCACGATCACCGTGGTCCTGGCCGCGCTGCTGAAACCGCAGTTCGCCATCCTTGCCGTCGCGCTGTTCGCCGCCCGGCAGTGGCGGCTGGGCGGCGTTGCCGTCGGCGGGGCCGTGATCGCCAATCTCGCCGCCTACCTGCTGTGGCCGCGCGACTTTCCGCGGAAACGTCGTGCAGTCGATCAAGGGTGTCCTGGGCTACGGTGGTTCCCCCTATGCGGTCACCTCGCCGTATAACGTCTCCTTCGCGAGCGGGCTGTTCCACATCACCAATCGCGTTGCACCCCTGTTCGGGTACTGCGTGCTCATCCTGTTCGTGGTCTGCGTGCTGGGTCTCGGGCGGCGCATTCCCCCGGTCATGGTGGGCATCGCGCTGCTGGCCACGGCCACGCTCTTCCCCTTCCAGGCGTTCAAGTATTACCTGGTGTTCGCGCTACCCATCGCCGCGTTGGTGGTTCGCGACCCGGACGGGCCGCCGGGATCGGGCATCTTCGATCGGCTCGCCGGCCTCGGTGACCGCCGTCGCGCCGTCGGCATCTGCGTGAGTCTGGCCGCGACGCTGAGCATCACGTGGATCGCCTCTGCCCAGCAAGCCAACCCAGGCGTTGATCGCGGGGCAGAAGGGGGTCATCGGGATTGTCGGCACCACGCCGCTGGTTCCCACAACGGTCGCGAGCGACGTCACTCCTGTGGTTGGTCAGCCTGCGCGGCCATCATCGTCTCCTACGCACGAAGGCCTGCCGCCCAGCGTAGCGGGACCGGCGATTGGTACCGGGCGAATGAAGCCGACGGCTGCTTTCCTGGCTGATCGTCATTGGATCGAATGACTCCCAATGTTGCACCGGGCACATGCGTTCCCGAACTGTGTAGCGCCGTCACCGCGGTGCATCCGGTTGCATTCTTGCCCGCCGTCGCACCGGTCACGACGAGCACGCGCGAGTGATCGGAATTGCGGCTTCCCGTGACGAATACCATGAGCCCGTTGTCCTCGGGTCCCCCAGACCCATCTCGTTTCCTGATTCCGTTGAATCTCGGTCGTGGCCGTCTTACACCAGGGCCGTCCGTCGAAATCACGAGAAAGCCGGCAGCTGTGGTGCCGAGATCGGACTCCACGCTGTCGCGGTTGCGATTCACCACCCAATTCTCGAAATAAGTGTCGAGACGCTGTGCGAGCTCCGCGCCCGGTGGCATCGTCAGCTGCGGTGACTACCTGCGACCGGGGCCCGCTCGGCGCCGGGATTGCGGAGTCGGTGCCGGAGCCGTTCGGGCTCGCGGCGGAGGAAGTGCTGGTGCTGGTTGGCGGCAACGGTGCGGAACGCGTCGGCCAGGTGCGTAGCGAACAGCCGCTGAGGAGCACGGCCATAAGCGCTGCGGCCGCCGTCGCACGCATCATGGTCGCCAATCGTAGAGATCCATCTGCCGGTGCCGAGTGCGGTTTCGGGTGACGTGCCCGGGCGGCACTGGTCTGCTCCTTGTTCAGGTTCTGCGCGCAGCCGGGTCGAGGGTAGTGGCGACGAGATCGCCTCGGCCGGCGGTCTGGCTGTACCTTCCCTGGTCAGGGAGCGGCATCGAGGCGAATCGGTAACCGTTGAGTTACGGTCCTTGCCGGAACCGTGTGGGCGATATTTGCCGAAATCCCGGCGCGAAGCGTTGCCGGGAATTACCCTAACGGCTATGACCGTGCTGTGTCGTCCGGCGGTCTCGGTGGTGGCACCCTGCTTCAACGAAGAAGACGTGCTGCCGCTGTTTCTGAGCCGGGTCGGGGGAGTGCTGGACTCATTGGGTCGGGCCGGCGAGTTGGTTCTGGTCGATGACGGTTCCAAGGATAGGACCTGGGAAATCATCGAGAAGGCGGCCGTCGAGGATCCGCGGGTCGTCGGCGTGCGGTTGATGCGCAACCATGGGCATCAGCTCGCGCTCACCGCGGGGCTGAGCGTCTGCCGCGGTGAGCGTGTGCTCATCATCGACGCCGACCTGCAGGACCCGCCCGAGCTGCTGCCCGAGATGATGGCGCTGATGGACGACGGTGCCGACGTCGTCTACGGGCAGCGTCGCCGGCGTGATGGCGAGGGCATGCTCAAGCGGGCGACTGCGATGATCTTCTACCGGCTGATCGGCCGGATGACCGAGGTTGAAATCCCGCATGACACGGGCGATTTCCGCTTGATCACGCGTCGCGTGCTGGAACTGCTGACCGCCATGCCCGAGCGGCATCGATTCGTCCGCGGAATGGTGTCGTGGATCGGCGGCAAGCAAGTGCCGCTGGTCTACGATCGTGATGCGCGGGCTGCCGGTGAGAGCAAGTACCCGTTCGCCAAGATGGTGCGGTTTGCCGCTGATGCCATCACGTCGTTCTCGATGGTGCCGCTTCGCCTGTCGGTGATCCTCGGCTGGATCATGGCGGCCATCGGCTTCGCCGCCGCAATCAACTCCGTCGTAGGCGCGCTACTGGGACATACGGTCCCGGGCTGGAGTTCGCTGATGGCCGCCATCGGCCTGCTGACGGGTACGCAGTTCCTGATGCTCGGCATCATCGGCGCCTATCTGGGCCGGCTGTATGACCAGAGCAAGGGCCGGCCGCTGTTCATGATCCGCGACATGGTGGGGGGCCCCGACACATCGGCCGCGGGCACCGGGTCAGCCAGTCAACGGGCTATCCCGCCGGTCCAGGTGTCCGCTTAGGCAGGCTTTCGATGACTCTCGACGCCTTTGCGGGCGACGACGCGGAGGTCCGTCCGCCCGCGGGGATGACCGGCGTTCCCGGCCCGCTGTTTCGGCTGATCCGGGACCAGCGCGTCGCCTTCCTCATCGTCGGCGGCATGAACACCGCGATCGGCACGGTCTGGTTCGTCGTGTTCCTGTGGCTCTTCCCGCAGGGCGCTGTCGGTTATCTGGGCGCGTTGGCTCTGCGCGCATACTTGCCGCCGTGCTGTGCGCGTTCGTCCTCTACCGCAGGTTCGTGTTCCAGGTGAAGCGGCCACGTGCTTCGTGACTTGGCCCGATTCGAGCTGGTCAACCTTTCGACGCTGAGCTTCAATTTCGCCGCGCTGCCGCTGCTGGTGGAGGTGTTCGGCTGGCCGGTGCTGCTGTCTCAGCTGGTCATCACCGGCGGCAACCGTCGTGTACACCTGGTTTGCTCACCGCGGATTCTCCTTCCGCCGCAGCCGGGCGGAACTCGGCGTGGCAGAGCAGCAGCAAGCCTGATCGTGACGCCACGGGTATCGGTCGTCGTTCCGGCATACAACAGCGTCGCGTTCATCGACGCCACGATGCGCTCGATCCTGGAACAGACCTTCACCGACTTCGAGCTGATGGTCTCCGATCACAGCTCCACCGACGGCACCTGGGAAGCGCTGCAACCTTATGCCGCCGACCCCCGGGTTCGGCTGAGCCGATTGCCTCCCGGCGGGGGAGGCCCGGCGAACTTCAACGCCGTCACCGACCTCGCCACCGGCGAGTTCGTCAAGCTCGTCTGCGGCGATGATCTCCTCTCGCCCGACAGCCTGGCCGAGCAGGTGGCGGCATTGGCAAGCTCGCCCGTCGGCGGTGATGGCCGCCAGTCCCCGGGACGTCATCGACGCCGCGGGAACGCCCGTGCTGCGTAGCCGCGGGCTGGCCGGACTGCGCGGGGAAGTCAACGGCGCCGACGCGATTCGCAAGACCGTGATGGCCGGCACCAACATCTTCGGCGAACCGGCGTCGGTGTTGTTCAGACGCTCGGTGCTGGTCGATGCGGGCGGTTGGGACGGTCGGTTCCCCTATCTGATCGACCAGGCGACGTACTTCGCGGTGCTGATGCGCGGGAACCTTGTCGCGGTGCCCCGGTCGCTTGCCGCCTTCCGGGTCAGTCCATCGCAGTGGAGTGTGCGAATAGGACGTGCGCAGGCCGAGCAGTACATCGACTTCAACCGCGAGTTCGCCGCGGCGCATCCCGGCCTGCTGGGTCCGCACCACCTGCTGCTCGGCGCGATGAAAGCCCGTGCGAACGCCTACGGTCGGCGCGCGGTGTACCGATGGCTCGACCGCCGCACGCGGATTGAGCCGGCGTGGAACGAGGCCCCTCTCAGCGTCGACGGCGACTCAACGCCCTCGCGAAACTCAGGCATAGAGCAACGGTTTTGGGTTAAACTGCCGCGGCGTCTGAGCCCGAGGGCCGGGGGCCACTTCTGAACGCAAGGAACGGGGAGACGCGCTGTGAAGCGACCCATCGAGCTGGTCGAAGGCGCCGGTCTCGGCGCTCCGGAAACGACTTTCGGCCCTGCGTCGACCAGCCCCCGCGCACCCTCCTGCTCGGCACGGTGCTGCTGGTGTCGGTGGTTTCGGCGGTGATCGGCTACGTGCTCACCCAGTACTACTCGCTCGACGTGATCTCCTCGCTCGTTTCCACCCCGGACGACTGCATCCTCGATTGGCGCTCGCGCATCGGGAGGCACTGCTTTGGTGACTACCAGCTTCCGCTGAGCTGGGGGATGCGGCCCAACCCGTGGGCGCCCTACCCGCTGTTCTTTCCGCCGGACTACCAGCCGGCGCACAACAACTACCCGGCGGCAGCGATGTTGCCGCAGATGATCTTTGGGCTCGTGGGTAAGTGGCTGGACGCACCGCAGTTGGGGTTGCTGGGTTATCTGCTGGCGCTGACGATCGCGGTCCTTACCCCCGCGCTGTGGGCGGCCCGGGGCGCACGCGGTGTTGAACGCATCGTGGTTTTCGTCGTGTGCGGCGCGGCGGCCATTCCGGCGTGGATGGTTATCGATCGGGGCAACTCGGTGGCGTTGCTGGCTCCCATCGGGCTGGTTTTCCTGATTGCGCTGCGCCGAGAGCGATGGGGCCTGGTCGCGGTCATGGTGGTGTTGGCGGCGCTGGTGAAACCGCAATTCGCCGTGCTCGTTTTCGTGTTGTTCGCAGTCCGGCAATGGCGGATGGGCGGTTTCGCCGTCGCCGGAGTCGTGGTGTCCAATGTCGCCGCGTATCTGCTGTGGCCGCGCGACTTCCCGGCCACCATCACACAATCGATCCACGGCACGCTGAATTACGGCGGGCCCTCCAACTGGCCCTCGGGATGCGCAACGTCGCCTTCGGCAGAGCGCTCCTGTTGATCCCCGACGGCATCAAGTCCTACCAATCAGGTTGGGGAAAAATACCGGACGGCTTTCTCGCTGGCCCGCGGTCGCTGGCGGGATATGCCGTCCTGCTCGCCATCGTCGTCGCCGTGCTTGTCCTGGGCCGGCGCATCCCGCCTGTCCTGACCGGAATCATGTTGCTGGCCGGCGCCTCGCTCTTTCCCGCTCTGGTCTTCCACTACTACCTGGTGTTTGTTCTGCCGATCGCCGCGCTGATTGCCCGCGACCCCGATGGCCCGCCTGGCGCAGGGATTTTCGATCAGCTAGCGGCCGAAGGGATTCGCCGTCGCGCGGTCGGCATCTGCGTGAGCGTGGCCGTCGCTGTCAGCATTTCGCAGGTCGCCGCCTCGGCGCAGGCCGGTCTACGAACCCGTCTTCGGACCGATCGCCGGATACCCGGGAGTCATCGGTGTCGTCGGTACCCGGCCACTGGTCGTCACCACCTTGATTTTGGTGCCGATCGCGTGGTTGATCGCCTGCACGGTGATCGTCGTCTCTTACGCACGCAGGCCGGCTTGCAGCGATCACTTCGACCAGGGGAAGGCTGAAGAAGCCCTGGCGGACAGCGCCATTGGCGGCTAGGCCGCGAGCAGCGTCGGACGGACTACCACACTGAGCCCCGACGCTATTGCTGTCTCGCGCGGTAAAGAGCCTGCAGTGCAGTCCATCCGGACCACCGAGTTGTCCCCGTCCGCGAGAGCCCCACCTGTCTCGCTCGACCTCAGCGGACCCATGGTGCGCGCATTTCTGTGATGCATCTCAAACTTTCTCCAAACGCGAAATGACTTGCCGGGATCGCGATAGCATCTCTTCCCGGGGCCTGGCAAACATAGACGTTCGGGGGCACAGGTGTCGTTTCTCGGCGTGAATGCGGATGTGGTGGCCGCGGCGGCCACGCGTCTGGAGAGCATCGGTGCGTCGATCAGCGATGCCCATGCCGCCGCGGCGGCCTTCACCACCAATTTGGTGCCCGCCGCCGAGGATGAGATTTCGACGGCCATCGCAGGGCTCTTCGGCACCTCCGCCCAGGATTTTCACGCCCTCGCCGCACAGGCTGCGGGGTTTCACAACGGGTTTGTCCAAGCCCTCAATGCCGGCGCCGGCTCGTATGTGGCCGCCGAGAGCGCCAACGCGGCCGCCCTGGTTCATACCGCGCAGCAGGGTCTTGCTGGGTGCGATCAATGCGCCCGCCGAGGCGCTGCTGGGGCGCCCGACTGATCGCCGCCGGCGCCAGCCCGCTCACCGCCGCCGAGGTCGTGCAGCTGTACGCGTGCCGGACCGGTGCCGGAAAACGCCTATCCGTTCGGGGGCATCAAGCAACTGAGCTTCACGCAGTCGGTAACCGAGGCCTCCAGATCTTGGACTACCAGGCCAAGCAAGCACTCTGCGGTGCCGGGGAACACGGTCAGCATCTACGGCTACTCCCAAAGCGCGGTCGTCGTGTCGCTGGAGATGGCGAACCTGCAAGCGGAGGGCGTCCGCGTTCGAACTGCGAGTTTCTCATCGTGGGCAATCCGATGAACCCGAATGGGGGGTTCTTCGAGCGATTCGTCGGCCTGCAGTTGCCGAGTCTCGGAATGAACTTCTACGGTGCGACACCGTCCAATCCCTATCCGACCACGATGGTCACGATCGAGTACGACAGCTGGGCCGACTTCCCGCAGCTATCCCCTCAACATCCTCGTCCGACCTCAACGCCATCAGCAGCCTGAACCATTTCTACTACCACGTCCTCACAGCGCAGCAAATCGATGGGGCGATCGTGTTGCCCACTCAGGGCCCACGCAGACCACGTACCTCATGATCCCCACCAACGACCTGCCGCTGCTGAATCCGGTCCGTGCACATCCCCTTTATCGGGAACCCCATCGCCGACCTGCTGCAACCGGACCTGACGTATCTGGTGAACCTGGGCTACGGCGACCCGCGGTACGGCTGGTCGACATCGCCGGCCAACGTGCCAACGCAGGCCGGCCTCTTCCCGCCCCTGCAGCGCCTACCAAGAACTGCCCGGGCTTTTACAAAGCGGAGCTCAGCAGGGCGTCCAGGACTTCATCGGCGATTTCACCGGCACGGGCCCGAACCCGGTGACGTTGCCGACGCTCAGTTCGCTAACCTCGCTGCTGAATCCGTCGAACCTTACCAGTTCGATCTGCCTCACTGCTCGGCCCGTCGGCGGCGGCAAGCGGGGCCAGCGCGGCGTGCCTCGCGGGCCTGGCGACGGCTTGCGGCGACGGGGCTCTCGAGCGCTGGCAGCCCTTGTCTCTGTCGACGGGTTGTCGGCCGTTGCCTCCGCCCTAGCCTTGCCATCCTGGGAACCTCGGTCACAGCCTTGCGAATACGGTCTCCATCTGGCGGCGTCTGTTCTACAGCTTGCCTACCCGACGGCGGACGTCCTTACCGCCGCCTTGATCAGCATTCCGTCCTATGACGTCAACCTGTTCCTGGATGGACTCCTGCAAGCGGTCAACGGCGACCCTGTTGGGGGACTTGTTAATGCGTTCGGCCAGCCCATCGCATCCGACATAGGGCTGTACCCTGGCTAGCGAACTTGGAAGTGGCGGTTATCGCGAACCCGTCGGAGGCCGCGGGGCCTGCACCGGAGTTCCCGGTCCATCGGCATCGGCTAGCGGTCGGTGAGAAACCGGTACAGTCCGTGCTTGCGGATCATGTAGCGCGTCGCCTGATTCTCCCACTTGCTACGGTTTTTGCCCCGGACATCGATGTGGTGGTGAACCACCTTGATGCTGGGATCGAACTGTCGCTTGACGCCCCTCTTCTCCAAACGAATTGAAAGTTCCTGAATCTCTTGTGCCCGTAGCGCAGGGTCGAACCCGCCGATCGACCTGAATATCTGTGAGTGCACGAGCATGTTGCCCTCGTGGACCCAGTAGGCGGGTGCAGGAGCGGGGGATTCGAGCGTGTTGGGCCAATTCGCCATGGCGGGGGCAACGACTCGGCGAAGAGCCCCGGCCAGCCGCGGCCTTCCGCTCAGGCGGTCGATCGAAAACTGCAGCGTGCCCGTGGCGTTTCCCCACACCGAAAGCACCGCGCCGTGGTTGCACCACTCCTGGCGGCCGTCGGCGAAGGTGACCAATCCGCCGATCATCCCGACCCCTCGGTCCGCGTAGCGTTCGGCGAGTTCCCTGGCAACGGTAGGGGTTTCGGGAGTCTGCAGGTCCATGTCCGCGTCGATGAAGTGGATCAGCACCCCGTCCGCGACCTGGTCGATGATCTGGTTGCGGTTGGCCCCTGCACCGCGGTTCGCGCCACTGCGGACGAACGTCACGTCGCCGCCGAAATCGCGGACCACGTCGGCGCTGTCGTCGGTGGAGGCGTCGTCGAGAACGTAAACAGCGTCGTACCGCTGTGCCAGCACCTGGGGGAGCAGCCTGCGCAGGTTCTCACCCATGTTGTAGTTGGGAATCGCGGCAACGACCGGTAATTGGTCGGTGTTCACGGCGTGTGGACCACCGAGTCTCCCGGCGGCGTGAAGTCTTGCAGGTACGATTTCGGTTGCGGCCGCGGCAGCCTGAGCTCCGGCCTGAGCGCGGCAGGGCCGAAGGACGCCCACAGCGTCGAGGCGGGCGATCTCGAGGGCTGAATCGCGAAGTCGCGCAGCAGATCGGACCGGTACGGCCTCGCCGGACCGGAAAGCCGGTTGCCGGAATGATTTTCGCTGTTCTCGACATGATAGACGGCGCCCGGGAACGGCACTGGCTCAAGAACGCGCCGGTGGTTTCGCCACCAATCGAAGGCCCACCCGTGCTCCAGCACGTGTTCGAGTCGCTCCCCGAAGGCTGCCGCGATCTCCTGCTGTGTCGCGGAAACGGTGAGGTGAGAAGGAACGTCGTACGCGTCGAAGGGGATGATGAACGACGTCCCGCAGAACCGGTAGAAATTGTTCAACCGCTTGTACGCGTTCCTCCTGCGCGAATACATCAGTCCGCGCGTGACCACCCACCCGGCATGGCCGGGGCGATCGTGCACGAACGCCGCGAGCTCTCGATGGACGAAGTCATCCGCGTCGACGAACATCACGTATTCCGGCCCGAAATCCCTTGCCGCCAGCAGGCCCACGGCGTTTTTGGTGCCCTTGTCCCAGATCACCGACGCGGGGCCGGTGCGGGGACCCTTGATGTCGGAGGGCGGCGGGAAGTCGACTCGAACGAACGTGACGCGCTCGGGCAGCGGGAACGCCGGTTGGCGGACGCCGACGATGATCACCATGTAGTCGTCGCAGGTTTGCTGGGTGAGCGACGCCAGGGTGTCTTGGAGCAGCGCCTCGACGCGGTCATAGTTGGCGGCGTTCTGCGGGTGACGCAGGGTGGTGATGAACGCCAGCATTTGTCGTGTGCTCCTCGCTGAAGTGCAGGCGGTACCGCCGTGACGACAAAGTAGCCTAGTTGATCGACGCTTGAGGGGGGGCTACTTGGGCGGGACCTGCGAAAAGACCAACAAGCGTTGCTGTTCCCAGTCTTCGCCGTGCGTCAGCTCGAAACCTCGTTCGTGGAAGAGCGATCGAAGCTCGTCCTCCCGATAGTTGTTCATCCAGCCGTGCCGCAGCCGGGTGAACCTGTCCAGGAGGGCCCGTGGCGAATAGCCGTTGGCCTTTGCGGGGGCGTAGGTGAGGACGCACACCCCGACCAGTTGGGTCAGCCAATCGAGCATGGAGGGGACATCACGCACGTACTCGAGCACCCCGCTGAGCACGGCGACGTCATAACCGTCGAGGGACGGCAAAGGCCGCTCATTCAGGTCGCAAAGGATGGTCCCCGGCCCGCGGTCGACGACGTCGGACGGCACGTACGTGCACGACGGGTCGAGGTAGCGCTCGAGGACCCGCTTGCCGGCCCCGAACTCGATGACGCGTGTGTTCTTCGGCACGAGTGCAGCAAGCTGCTTGTTTCGCGGCTCCCAGGACGCAAAGAGATTGTCGGAGTCCGCCCACCGCCTACGGTCGGTCTTCTTGAGGGCGGTGGTGACCATCCTCAGCACGGCGTCGGCCGAAGGCTCATAGAAGCGTCCCTTCCGGTTGCTTCATCGAAGTGAGAAGGCTAGCACTCATGCGACGCCCAGGCCCAATTGCTCTCCGAGAACGGCGTATTGATCGTGCAGCCGTCCACGCAGACCCGACACCGCGGCGCGCGTCCGAGCCCTGATGGTCGCCGAGGACGCGAAAGCTTCGCCGACCCTGTCGACGACCACCGCGCTGCTGACCTCGTCGGTGCGGATGAGGGAGCGCTCGTCGTCGATGGACAGCGCGAAGTCTCTGCACTTGGGTTGGTATTCCAGCGAAATGACCGGTGTCTCGGAGAGCGCCGCCAGGATTCCCGCGTGCAACCGGCTGACGATCGCGACCGAACAGCGTGCCAGCTCCCGCGCGGCGGCCCCGGCGTCCGCCGGCGAAACGATCTCCGCGGTGACGTCCCGGAGCGCCACGTTCGTCCACCGCTCGTCTTCCGGGTTCATCAGTATCCCGACAAACCGGTGGCCGTCTGACGACAACTGCCTCATCGCCGCGGCCATCTCGTCGGCCACCCTGGCCGGATCGTGTCCCCAAAGGTCGTCGCCGAACCCGAGGTTTACCCCTATCAGGCCGTCTTCCGGTGCGACGTCCGGTCGCGGGAGGATCAGCGCCGGGTCGCCGGCCACCTGGACATCCAGCCCTATCCCGGAGAGCAGTTCGGCGCTTCTGGGCCCGCGCACCGACAGCGCCCGAAACTCCGAAAGTATTGGTGCCCATCGCCTCAGCTCATCTCTACCCGAGCCGCTGTTTCGTCCGGTGAACACCGGGTCTTCGACACCGACCCCGATCGCGTACGTGCCGTGTTCTCGGGTGCGCGCCATGCCGCGCTTGACCAGGCGTCGCCAAAATCGCCGCCCGATAAGCGTGCCACCGCCGAGCACCTGGGTGCCGTGCCGCAGCGAGCGATTCAAACCCGTTGCGGCCGCACGGATCATCTCTTGCGGGAGGCACGGCATATCGACGAAGGTCGCCCCGGGCAGCTGCGACCGGACCGCGTCGTAAATGGCGTCGTCGCCGAGGTTGTTCCTGCCGTGCCAGCCCAGATACGCGACCAACGGGCCCTCGACGCGCGTCACCTCGCGGCCCCGCGATGGCGTCGACGGCGGTCGCTGTCCGGCCTCGGGTATTGAGCCTGCACGGACGGAAGTATGTCAGGGTGCCGGCGTCGGCCGAACCGCACCCCAGCTCCGTAGCCAACTGCTTCCTTGCTGGTCAGGGACGAATTTCGAGCTTCACGACCGGGTGTCAGTTCGGCCGTTACGCCGCGGGACGCGCCCCCGCCCGGTAACGTTGCTGATCGATGTGGATCTACGTGCTGTACATGGGGGTCGCGCTGGCGCTCGATCCCTTCCGCCTGGGATTCGCCCTGGTACTGACGTCGCGGCGGCGTCCCATGCTGAACCTTTTCGCGTTCTGGCTCGGCGGCATGACGGCCGGTGTCGGCCTGGCGATGGTCACCCTGCTGCTGCTGCGCGACTTCGCGCAGGTGATCGTCCGCAACGCGATGGCCGTCATCGACGACGTCAGGTCTCACGTCGTGATCTTCACGGGCGGGCGCCTGCAGATCACGTTCGGCGTGCTCTTGCTGCTCGCGCTGGTCGTCATCAAGGTCCGCGAGCGGGCACGCGAACAGACCCTGGTGGCGGTGGGCAGCGGCGGCCTGTCGGAGGCGGTGAGCGAGCCGCGAGCACCGGCGGGCGTATTGGCCTGGTTCGCCGCCCGCACGCACGACATGCTGAAGTCCGACCTGATCTGGCCGGTGTTCGTGGCCGGCGCCGCATCGGCGATCCCGCCGATCGACGGTGTCGCCATGCTGGCAGTCATCATGGCGTCGCGGGCCGACCTTGGGACGCAGTTCACCGCGTTCATCGTCTTCACCGTCCTGATGCTGTCCATCATCGAGCTTCCCCTGGTCAGCTATCTCCTGTGGCCGCAAAAAACCGTGGCGCTGGTGCAGCACGTTCAAACCTGGCTGCACGCCCACCTGCGGCGCATCATGGAGGTCCTGCTGGGCATGGCCGGGATCACCGCCCTGATCCAGGGATTCGCCAGCCTCTAGCTCTGGATCTCCGGGGTCAGGCCGAATTCGGCGAAGGTTTCTGACGCGTCCTGCCGCAACGCCTCTTGCGAGTTCGTCCGCCCGCCGAGGTAGGCATTGATCGAGATCCACACCGTGGTGCGGATCCGTCCGGAAACCAGAAACAGCTGGCCGCCCATGCCTTCCAGCGTGCGCCTGCTGATGCCGGGCTCGACCAACCGGCCGCCGCTGCGGTCGGCCTCACTGCCGTCCGGGCGGTTCACCCCCGGATGGTGCTGGCCGAGGGCGGAGCAACCGATCGGAAGGGCGGCGGCGCCCAGGCCCATGCCGGCCGCCCTGCGCGCCACCCACTTGGGCGTCATGGACGTCAGCGGCAGCGGCGCCAGCAACTCCTCGGTGACCTCCTCCAGCTCGGCGAACGCCTGCTTGAACTTCAGACGGACCTCACCGAGGTCCGACGCCAGGTTGGTCGGGTCGACCGAAACGGTGGGGAACACCAGGGCGTTGCCGCGGGTGTCATCCTCGGTGCGTTCGCTGATCGGGAACGACAAGGTAACGGTTCCGTCGGTGCACACCCGTCCCATCCGCAGGCCGAGCCTGCCCGCGAATCCCGCTAGGAGCGTAAAGCTGTTCCCGCCAAGACGTTCCGCGCAGGCGTCCCATTGCGCCGCGTCGACGTACGCGGTCAGCATGGGCACCGCGACGGGCAGGTCGTCGCCGGCCATGCGTGGCGAAGGTGGTGCCGAACCGATCGATGCGGCGACGTCCTTGCTTCTTTTTCGAGCGACCCTCGCGGTTCCCCTGAGCGCTCGCGCCAGTTCGGGTGTCGAGGCGATGGTTTGCCGGCAGTCCTGCAGGACGGCGCGCCGGCGGGTGCGGGAGCCGGGCTCCGGATACCCCAGATAGCGGGTCCTGCCGGTGGCCGCGTCGGCGATCGCCTCCAGGAAGCCGAGCCCATCGGCGACGGTGTGCGAAGCGACCAGGGTGACCGCGGTCCCGCCGTCCTCCAGCGGAAGCACGCCCAGATGCCAGCTGGGTCCGTGCTCGGGATCTATGGGCACGCACGCCCGCTCATAGGTCCACGCGTGTACTTCGGCACGCGGACGCGGTGTTTCGGCAACATCGATGTCGTTGGGTCCCCGGTAGACGATCCATCGGTCACGGGCGAAGGGCAGCGGAGACCGTTCGATCCGGCGTCCCAGTAACCCGTAGCCGAGGTTCCGGTGAAACCGGCGTAACCCGTCCATGTTCACCGGCCGGTCGTAGATCCAGTAGTACTGCACCAGCGCCCCGTAGCCAAGCGCCCGCAGACCCAGAAACGACGCCTGGTCCATGTGTGCGAGTCGATTGTCCACCGCGCATACGGTAGTTGATTCGTGCTGCGGCATGCAGCGCTTCGGCGTGTGGACGCCCGGGTTGCGGGCAACGCGACGCTGCGGTCTAACCGGCCGTTCCTGGCTGGTGAGGCCGACCCCGCAGGTACTCTGTTGTCCGTGGTTCAGACTTCGATTCCTGCCGTGCTGCGCGAACGCGCCAGCCTGCAGCCCAATGATCCCGCCTTCACGTACCTGGACTACGACCACGATTGGGACGGCGTGGCGACCACTCTGACATGGTCGCAGTTGTACCGGCGGGTGGTGAACCTCGGCGAGCAACTCCGGCTCGGCGGGTCGACGGGTGACCGGGCATTGATTTTGGCCCCTCAGGGACTCGACTATGTCGTGGGTTTTCTCGGCACGCTGCAGGCCGGACTGGTCGCGGTGCCGCTGTCGGTGCCCTACGGCGGCGCGCACGACGAGCGCACGATCTCGGTGCTGACCGACACCTCGCCGGCCGTCGTCCTGACGACGTCGGCCGTGGTCGACAACGTGCACGGGGCCGTGCAGCCGCAGGAGGGCCAGTCGTCGCCGGCGATCGTCGAGCTGGATCTGCTGGACCTGGATACCCGCTCGAGACCGTCCGGGCCGAGGCCGCGCAGGGCGGGCGACGAGCGGCCCGATTTCATCTATCTGCAATACACTTCGGGCTCCACGCGCACGCCGGCGGGCGTCATGGTCTCGAACAGGAACGTCTTCGCGAATTTCGAGCAGATCATGGGCGACTTCTTCGCGGCCGAGGGTGCGGTCCCGCCGTCGGACCTCAATGTGGTGTCCTGGTTGCCGCTCTACCACGACATGGGACTGCTGATCGGAGTCATCATGCCGATCCTGGCGGGCCGCCCGACGATCATGTCCAGCCCCGCGGGATTCCTGCAGCGGCCGGCCCGATGGCTGGAAATGTTGGCGCACGAAGGTTGCACCATTTCGGCGGGACCGAACTTCGCCTACGAGCTTGCGGTGCGTAAGACGTCCGACGCGGACATGGCCGGGTTTGACCTCGGGCGCGTGCACACGATCCTCAACGGTAGCGAGCGAGTCCAGCCCGCGACCCTCAAGCGGTTCGCCGATCGCTTCGCTCCTTTCAACTTCAATCCGAAGGCAATCCTGCCGTCGTACGGGATGGCCGAGGCGACGGTGTACATCGCCAGCCGCAGGGTTGGCCTGGGTGAACCGCCCAAAATCGTCGATTTCGATTCCGAGAAGCTGCCTGCCGGTCAAGCGAGCAAGTGCGACAGCGGAAGTGGGACGCCGCTCATCAGTTACGGTGACACGAAAGCCATGGCTGTGCGGATCGTCGATCCCGACACGGGTCGCGAGTGTAGCGAGGGAACGGTCGGCGAGATCTGGGTGCACGGCGACAACGTCGCGCTCGGCTACTGGCAGAAACCCGAAGAAACCGAAAGCACCTTCGGCGCAAGGATTGTCGAGCCCACCGACGGCACACCCGAAGGGCCATGGTTGCGCACCGGCGATTCGGGCTTCTTCTCGGATGGCGAGCTTTTCATCATCGGCCGCATCAAAGACCTCTTGATCGTCTACGGGCGCAACCATTCTCCGGACGACATCGAGGCGACCATCCAGGAGATCACCGCGGGCCGCTGCGCGGCGATCGCGGTTCCGGACAAGGGTATAGAGAAGCTGGTTGCGATCATCGAACTCAAGAAGCGCGGCGACTCCGAAGAGGATGTGGCGGACAGGCTGCGATTGGTCAAACGCGAAGTGACGTCGGCGATCTCGAAGTCACATGGGCTGAATGTCGCGGATTTGGTGCTGGTGTCGCCCGGGTCGATTCCGATCACCACCAGCGGCAAGATCAGGCGGTCGCAGTGCGTCGAGTTGTACCGGCAGGACGAGTTCACGCGATTGGACGCCTCGTGACCGTGCTGCCGGTCAACCGGTAGCTCTCGTCATCGCGCGTTGCCGGGCATCCGGTGCCGCGAGCGACCATCAGATGACCTGTATTTGCGAGCGAAGGCGCGCGAATTACCCTTGCC
The DNA here is from genome assembly GCA_963824505.1 of uncultured Actinomycetota bacterium. Lineage (GTDB taxonomy): Bacteria > Actinomycetota > Actinomycetes > Mycobacteriales > Mycobacteriaceae > Mycobacterium. The sequence goes on along the minus strand of CAWGPS010000002.1, from coordinate 80,201 downwards.
GTTCGCCATTCTCGTCGCCATCGGGCACGTGACCCGACAGCGCGTTCGTGCCGAACAACGGCATCGGGTAAGCGGTGTCAGCCTCGGCACGTTCCGCCTCGCCGTGGCCGTTGCCGTGCTCATCGCCGTGGGCGCCGACGGTCACCAGTGCGTGCGACAGCGCTTCCGGGCCGAACAACGGTAGCGAGTGTCCGAGGTAGCGCGCCGGCGTCGCCCGCCTGCCCCTGCCCCGGGGCGCCGTCGCCGATTCCCACCCCAGATCCCGCAGGTCGTCCGTCAGCTGGTGAGACACCCCGCTGAGGTCGAACAAGGGGAGCGCGTGGTTGGGCACGCGCTGAATTGATCGCCTGCCGTCGGCTTCTCGCCCGCCGTCTGCGTGACCGTCTGCCCCCCGGGACAGAGGCGGGAACTGGGTTTTGTGGGTCGGCAGCACCTTCATCCGAACCAACCGGCCGGATAGCTCCTCCAGTTGGCGTTGCCTGGCCTCCTGGGAAGCGACTACCTGAGCCGGCGACTTGCCCAGGTTGGTCGGCCACCAGTTCTTCTGGCCGATCATCGCGGCCAACGCCGGCACCGTGATGGTGCGAACCAGGAAGGTGTCGATCAGGATTCCCACGCCGAGGACGAAGCCGGACTCCGCCATGGTGTAGATGCTCGCCGTCATCAGGCCGAACATGGATGCGGCGAAGATCAGACCCGCCGAGGTGATCACCCCGCCGGTGGAACCCACGGTCCGGATGACGCCGACGCGGACACCATGCGGTGACTCGTCGCGGATGCGCGAGATGAGCAGCATGTTGTAGTCGGCCCCAACTGCGACCAACAGAATGAAGGACAGCCCGGGCAGGCTCCAGTGCAAGTTCTGGCCGAGCATAAATTGGAAGACGAGGACGCCGATGCCCATGGCCGCCAAGTACGAGAGCAGCACCGAACCGATGAGATAGAGCGGCGCAACGATTGCGCGCAGCAGGGCGACCAGGATCAGGAAGACGATGATGATGGTCGCGATGATGATGAAGCTGATGTCGTCGTTGTAGTAGTCGCGCTGATCCGCGACGCCGCCCGGGAGCCCCACCACTTGCACCGACGCATCCGCCAGCTCCGTACTGCGTTGCGCCGTCCTTGCCGCTTTGACAATCTCTTCGACCTGCGCCATCGCTTCGCTGGTGAACGGATTCAGGGAACTCTGGATGAAGTAGCGTGCCGCGTGCCCGTTCGGGGCGAGGAAGATCTCTGCCCCCTTCTTGTACTCGTCCCTGGTGGTGATCTGCGGCGGCAGATTGAAGCCGGCCATGTTCGGCTTGTCGGCGTCGCGTTTCATGCTCAAGAGGAATGAGGAGGCGTCGTTGAGGCCGCTGCCGAGCTGCCTGGTCTGATCGACCAACTGTTTGACACCACCGGCGATCGCCCGGCTTCCGTCGGCCAGGGCCTGGGAACCCTGTTCTGCCGCGGACATCGTCGACTGCAGGTTCTTGATGGTTTTCATCGCGTCGGACGCCTGCGTCAGCGTCTGCTGGACCTGGTCCAGCGCTTGGCCGACGGTCTGCGCCTGTTGGACCGCCTGCAGGTTGCGGGACATGATCTTCAGTGAGTTGAGGGTCCCGTTGTTGTTTGCCGCGACGATCGCCGCCAGGCTGGCACGCGAACTCACGCACCCCGGGTCGGCGTCGCAGCCGGGGCTGCTGTTGAGGGCGGTCAACATCGGGCCGCCCCACTCGGCGATGTTCTGGGTGTTCGCCGTGGAAGTGCCGAGATTCTGGCCGAGCGTCTTCATCTTTCCGGTGAACTCGGCGCCCTGGTCGAGGGCGGCGATGGTCTTATCACCGCCCAGCGCCTCTTCGATGCCGGTGAGTGTGGCGACCACTCCGCTCAGGCTGGAGACGGACTCGGTGACCTGGTCCCGAAGCTGGGCCAACGCGTCGGCGAGCTCGTTGGAACCGTTGACCAGCTTGTCGAGGTCGTCGCTGTGGTTGGCGATTTCGCTCGAGGCTTCGTTGAGTTTGCCGCCGACCTCGCCGGCCTGGAACGACAGCTTCATCTGCTCGAGCGGATCCCCATTGGGCCGCGTCAACCCGCGCACCAGCGTGACGCCGGGCACTTGGCTCACCCGACTGGCAATCTGTTCCAGGTCGGCGAGGGCGGTCGGGGTGCGCAGGTCGTGGGACGACCTGACGAACATCACCATCGGGGTCAGCGAGTTCATGGGGAAGTGGTGATTCATCGCCTCGTAGCCCTTGGAGCTGTCGACCGTCGCCGGCATGCTCTTGAGGTCGTCGTAATTGAAGCGCATCGCGCTCGTGCACGCGGCCAGGGCGATGAGAATGATCAAACTGCCCACCAAGTGGATGCGAGGCCGGCGCACCACGCGGGTTCCGGTGATCCGCCACATCCGGGTGGTGAGTTCCCGCCGGGGCTTGATCCAGCCACGTCGTCCGGCCAGCACCAGCAGCGCGGGCAGGAAGCTGATCGCCGCCAGCAACGCGACGATGATCGATATCGAAATTGCCGGGCCTACCGCGGAAAACACTTCCAGCTTGGTGAACACCATCGCCGAGAACGTGACGGCGACGGTCGCGGCCGACGCGGTGATCACCTTGCCGATGGACATCAGGGCGTTCTTGACCGCCTGGTCCGATTCCTGGCCGCGCCGCACGTAATCGTGATAGCGGCTGATCAGGAAGACGGCGTAATCGGTTCCCGCACCGACCATGACGGCGGTCATCAACACGATGGTCTGGACGTTCACCGGGAGGCCTATTTCGCCCAGCCCGGATATGACGCCCTGCGAGGTCGCCACGCAGATACCGATATTGAGCAGCGGTATGAACATCGTGACGACGTTTCGATAGATGATGATCAAGATGATCAGCACCGCGAATACGGTCGCCATCGCGATGAAATCCGCGTCGTCCAGCGCCATGACGGTCGCCTCGACCACCGTGGCTGCCGGTCCGGTGACGTAGGCGGTGAGCGTGGTTCCCGCCGTGACCGCTTTGGCGGCCTCCCGGACCCGATAGAACGCGGCGGCCGTCGTCGGGGATTGGACGTCGCCTGGGACCGTGACCGGCAAGATATAGGCCTTGCCGTCCTTGCTGGCCAAGAGGTCGTGCATTTCCGGCGCGGCGAACAAATCCTGTATCGCCAACGGGTCTTGCTTGTCTTCGTGCAGCTTGTCGACCAGTTTGTGGTAAACGGCCTCGTCGGCCGGCGTCAAGCCCCGCTCATCCACCAACAGAACGACGAACATCGAGGTCTCGCCGCTGCCGCCCCCGCCGGCTTTGTTGTCGCCGCCGCCACGCTTTGTTCTCGCCTTTGGCGGCGCCTTGATCGTCGCCCTTGGGCGCGGCGCCCAGCGGCGCGAAGGCGTCGGCCATCTCCCTCGCGGTGACTTGCGTCGGCGCGTCTTCCGGCAGGGCCTTTTGGGGGTGTTTCGCCGCCTCCACCGGAAGGGGTGGAAACGCGAGGAAGAGGATCCCGGCGACCGCGACCCATGCGGCAATGACCAACAGCGGCCACCGCACGACGACGTCACCGAGGCGGTCGAACAACCCCCCGGGTTTGGCCGCCTCCCCCGAGGCAATCCGGTCAGCCACCCAACAAACCTACAGAGTCTCGCCGCCTCGCGCCGGGGTAATCACGATCTTGTCACTTACCGTGATCGCGCCGTGATCTTCGCCCCGAAACCGCTGGTCAGACCGTCACGGCCACCGCCGGGGCTCGTCGGTCCGGCCGTCCATACGAGTACTTGCAACACCGTTTACCTGGTCGTTCGGCGGGGCTGCCGCCGAGCCGTCCGGAGTGTGCGCGACAGCCTGCGGTGCGGGCGTCCCATTCGGCACTGATTCGGGGATGTCGGGTCGTGGATCCGTGCAAGACTTTCCCCATGGCCCTCGGATATCGCCTGCAATCCAACCCCGTCGTCGGGAAGCTCACCACCAAGTATCTGCTGCCGCTGGGCACCCGCCAGGTCGGCGATGACGTGGTGTTCTTCAACTTCGGCTACGAAGAGGACCCGCCGATGGGCCTCACGCTGACGGCGTCCGATGAGCCCAACCGGTACTGCATCCAGCTCTACCACGTGACCGCCTCGCAGGTGGACCTCACCGGCAGCACGGTGCTGGAGGTCAGCTGCGGCGCCGGCGGCGGAGCGTCGTACATCATGCGCAACCTGGGTCCGGCGTCATACACCGGGCTGGACCTGAACCCGGCCAGCATCGACAAGTGCCGCGAACGACACCGCCTGCCCGGGCTCGACTTCGTGCAGGGCGATGCCCAGAACCTGCCATTCCCCGACGAATCGTTCGACGCCGTGATCAACGTCGAAGCGTCCCATCAATATCCGGATTTTCCCCGGTTCCTCGCCGAGGTGGCGCGCGTGCTGCGCCCCGGGGGAAACTTCCTGTACACCGATTCGCGCCGCGCCCCCGTTATCGCGGAGTGGGAGGCGGCCCTGGCGGCCGCGCCGCTGCGAAAGGTTTCCGAACGGGTCATCGACCAAGAAGCCAAGCGCGGACTGGCGGCGAACACCCGGCGCAGTCAGGAACAGATCAGTCGCCGGCTGCCGGGCTTCATGAACTCGCTGATCCGTTACGGGGTCGGGGTGTTGGACTGGGACCTGCGCCGCGCCGGCGGGATCACCTACCGCGTCTACCACTTCGTCAAGGATTGATGCGCGCCCGGGCGCGCGAAAGACCAACTCTGTCATGAAGTTTGCCTTGGCGAGTCACGGCACTCGCGGCGATATCGAGCCCTGCGCCGCAGTCGGGCTGGAGCTGCAGCGGCGGGGACACGACGTCATCATGGCCGCGCCCGCGAACCTGCTGGAGTTCGTCGAGTCGACCGGGTTGGCCGCGGTTTCCTACGGACCGGACTTTGTGGAGCTGATGGATCCGGCTTTGTTCCGCAACTCGTGGAAGATTCAGAACCCGGTCGCGTTGCTTCGCAAGGCCATGGAGCCGGTCACCCGGGGCTGGGCGGACACCAGCCGCGTGCTGACGTCGATCGCGGACGGGGCCGACCTGCTGTTGACCGGCATTCCGTACCAGGAGGTCGCGGCCAACGTCGCGGAGTATTACGACATTCCGGTCGCCGCGCTGCACACGTTCCCGCAGCGGGTCAACGGCCACGTCGTCCCGATCCCGCCGCTGCCGCTGACCGTGCCGGCACCGCTGGTCCGCTCCGGGATGGCGGTAGCAAGCTGGATGTATTGGCGCCTGACCAGACAGGCGGAGGACGCGCAACGCCGGGAACTGGGCCTGCCCAAGGCGACTCGGCCTTCGCCGGAGCGGATGATGGAACGCGGGGCGCTGGAGTTGCAGACCTACGACGAGCTCTGCTTTCCCGAAGTGGCGGCGGAATGGGGCGGGCGACGTCCGTTTGTCGGAGCGCTCACCATGGAGTTGACCACGGGTGCCGACGACGAAATCGTGTCGTGGATCGCCGCGGGGACCCCGCCCATCTACTTCGGTTTCGGCAGCATGCCGGTCGAATCCCCCGCAGCGGCCATCGCCATGATCGGCGCGGCGTGCGCGGAACTGGGCGAGCGGGCCCTGATCTGCTCCGGCGCCACCGAATTTCCCGGTGCTTCGCATGGCGACCACGTCAAAGTGGTGCGGGCGGTCAACCACGCGGCCGTCTTTCCCATGTGCCGCGCCGTCGTCCACCACGGCGGCGCGGGCACCACCTCCGCGGGTATGCGAGCCGGCGTCCCCACGTTGATCCTCTGGATCGCCTTCGATCAGCCGATCTGGGCGGATGTGGTCGAAAGGCTGAAGATCGGTGCCGGCCGGCGCTTCTCGAGAACCAGCCGCCAAACTCTCATGGCCGATCTTCGGCGTATTCTCGCCCCCGGATACGTCGCCCGGGCCCGCGAGGTCGCGAGCCGGATGACCAAGCCCTCCGCGAGCGTGACCACCGCTGCCGATCTGCTGGAGGAGACCGCTCGCCGCGGGCGCTACGGCTGACCGGCGGGGATCAACCCGCGATATCACCGGCGACATCCCAAACGAAAACTCACCTCATGCTCGGTCGCGCAACGGCTTGCGCCCCAAGGCATCGGTGCGGGAGCTCAGACGCCCACGCGGACGGTCTGTTCCAGCAGATCGGCCGCGGCCGCGACGCCCTCGGCGGGCCTTGTCATCCGCGGCGCGATCTCCCGTGCCCGGGCCACGCAATCCGGCGCGAGGACGGTGCGGAGTTGCGCGAGCAGCGACTTGCGGGTGATGCGCGAAAGCCGCTTGGCGGAGCCGACTTTCAGCCGCTTGACCTGGGTGGCCCAGATGAACTGATCGGCCACGTCCCACAGGATCAGCGTCGGCAGCCCTGCTCGCAGGCTGGCGGCCGTGGTACCGGCTCCGCCGTGGTGGACCGCCGCGCGGCACATCGGCAAGACCGTGCTGTAGTTGAGCTGACCCACGAGTTTGACGTGGCCGGCAGGCGTAACGGTGTCCGAGCCCTCGGCGCCGGTGTAGACGAGCGCCCGTTCGCCCAACTCGGCGCACACCTCCGAGATCATGGCCACGGTATCGGCGGGGGATTGGACGGGCGTGCTGCCGAAACCGAAGTAGATCGGCGGCTTTCCGCCGGCGATCCATGTTGCGACCGAATCGTCTTCGTGCGCTTCCAGTTCCAGAGTCAGCACGCCGACGAAGGGGCGGCGGCCATTCCACTCCGCCGCGAGCCCGGGAAACAGCGCCTGGTCGTAGGCCTGGATCTCGAGGGCGCCACGTTCGGCCATCCGTCGGGCCGCCGGCGCCGCGGCCGCGGGCAGTCCGAGCTCACGGCGCTGCGCGGCCTCGTTCTCTTTGGTGATCTGCGAGTACAGCCACCAGCCGGCTTTCAGCGTCGCGCGGACGGCCGGTGCGGGCGACGGCAGGAAGGGGACGCCGAGCTGGCCGTTGACGCGCACCGGGAAGTGATGCAGTCCCGCGACCGGAATGTCTTGGTACTCAGCGACGTTCGCGACGACGCCGTGATAGGTCTGGCCGGTCGACAGCAGGTCGGCGCCGTCCGCCAGCGAGGTCAGCGTCCGGCTCATCTCCGCCCAGCCCTCGACGAACAGCTCCCTGCCGTCGCGCAGCAGGTTGAGCGGGTTCTGGATCTTGAACGCGTTGTGGGTGTAGTCCGCGACCGCGACCACTTGCTCGCGGGTGTCCGGGCCGTAGGCGACGGCGGAAAGCCCCGCCGACTCGACGAAGCCAACAAGGTTGGGCGGCACCGCCAATCGGACTTCGTGTCCGCGGCGCTGCAACTCCACGCCAACCGCGGCGGAGGGCTCGATGTCGCCGCGAGTGCCATGGGCGGCCAACACAAACTTCATCGGCGGAACTCTCGGTCGCCGTCCGGGCGGGCCGGTGCCTGGGTGACTACCTGGCTGCGCGGACCGCGACCCCCGTCATGCTGCCCGCGACCACCCGGTCGAACACCGATTTCATCTGCTCCGTCCAGCGGGTCACGGACTCCCGGGCGATCGGGTTGTTCGGGTAGGACACCATGATCGAGACCTCGTCGAACAGACGGAAAACCGTCGAGTACAGGTAGGCCGGGCTCCTGCCGTCGGTGAAGGCCGTCGCGTTCACGCCGTCCAGCGCGGTGGCGACGATGGCCGACAGCGGCGGGAGACCCGCGTCCATGTAGCTCATCATGGTGAATTGCGGCCCGTGCTTCTTCAACCACGGGGCCAGCTCCAGCACGCGGTCGTAGGGCACGTTCGCGCAGCCCATGTTGGCGTCGAAGGACGCCTGCGCGGAGCGGGCGGTTTCCTCGAAGGAGTTCGGGTCGACGCGGACCGTGAACGGCACCACGCCGGTGAACCATCCCACCGTCATGAAATCGGCCGGGCTCTTGCGTTTGTCGGTCGGAGTCAGCCCGTAATACGTTTCCGCGCCGGACAATTCGTAGTTGGCGAGGGCCGCGCAGGCGAACAGGCCACCGCTGAACCGGGCACCGGCGCGTCGGCACAGAGCCTCGAAGTTCGCCGTCTGGTCGGGGCCGAGCAGCTGCTGCACGTGGACGTCGCCGCCGCACGGTATCGACTGGTCGCCAAGGGGCAGCGCGAAATCGGGCAGCGTCCCGCCGTTGGCCTCGGCGAACTCCACCCACTTCTGCACCTCCGGCGAATCCAACGTCATGGACGACACCGTCTGGTGCTCCCGCATGCAGAACTCGTCGTAGCTGGCCGCCGGCGGCAGCGTCACGGGCGCCTTGCCCTCCAGGATGGCGGTGTAGTTCATCAGGATCTCGACGTACAGGCCGGCGATCAGCATCGGGTCGCAGTGCAGGTGGTCGACGACCGCGTACAACGCGAAGCGGTCCTCGTGCTGAATGATGCCGAACCGGAAGCAGTCCCACTGCAGCGGATCGGGCGTCGCCGAGACGTGGTCCTGCCACTCCTGCTGGGTCATCACCCCGTACTGCTTCGCGACGAACTGGATATCGCGCGGGTTCTTCATGGTGTGCCGGATGATGGTCTTCTCATCCTTGTATTCGAACCAGCTGTGGTAGGTCGCGTGGCGGCGAAGGTGCGCGTTGATCACATAGGTCATCGCGCGGATGTCGCACTTGCCCGGCACGTCCCAGGAGCCCATGACGGCGCGCGAGTAGTCGAGGCCGCGCTCGCGGAACTCGACGAAACCGCGGAGGTGACCTGCCTGCATGGAGCTGGGCGGCACGGGGCTGACGGGGGCCTGCCGCGCCTTGGCGATGCAGCCGGGTGTCGGCTGCCACGTCACGACGGTGCCCGAACCCGGGTCCCAGTCGTAGGCGTTGCCGACCCGCAGGCTGTCGTGCTCGGAGCCTCCACCGATGAACACGTTTCCCTCCTCCGTTCCAACCCCAGCAGTACAGGTCATTTCGGCCTCATCACCCTCGTCGTTACGCCGGAGCGCTCTCTTTGGGAGCCAACTTGTCGGCCAGGTGGTCCGCCAACCCCCGGACCGTCGTGATGTCGGCCGAGGTGATTCGCACTCCGGTCTGGGACTCGATATGCGTGCGCAATTCGAGGTTGCCCAGCGAGTCCAGTCCGTACTCGGACAGCGGATGGTCGGGATCGATGTTGCGGCGCAGGATCAAACCGATCTGCTCGGAGAGCAGACGCCGCAGCCGGCTGGGCCACTCGTCGAGCGGCAGCTCGGCCAGTTCGGCTCGCAACTTGCTTGAGCCCGAACGCTTTTCCCCCGCGGTCTTGAACATCTCGAGGAACTTGCTGCGTTCCGCGAAGGACGAGATCCACGGCGTGCCGATGAGCGGGGTGTACCCGGTGTAGGCGCGATCGTGGCGCAGCAGCGACTCGAACGCGTAGGCGCCCTCGTCGGGGCTGATCGCGGCGCCGCTGCCCTCGGCAAACCCTGCGCCCCGGCCGATCTCACCCCAGGCGCCCCAGGCGATCGCGGTGGCCGGCAGACCCTGCGCGCGCCGCCAGTAGGTGAAGGCGTCCAGCCAGCTGTTGGCCGCGGCGTACGCGCCCTGACCGGGCGAGCCCAGCAGGGCGGCCGCCGAGGAGAAGGAGCAGAACCAGTCCAGCTCCGCTTTCTGAGACTGGCCAGCGGTGGCCTGGTGCAGGTTCCACGCGCCGTACACCTTGGGCGCCCAGTCGCGGTCGACCAGCTCGTCGGTGATGTTGGTCAACGTGGCGTCCTCGACCACCGCGGCGGCGTGCAGCACACCCCGCAGCGGCAGCCCCGTCGCGGTGGCCGTCGCCACCAGTCGCTCCGCGGTGTCGGCCTGGGCGATGTCGCCGCACTCCACCACGATGTCGGAGCCGATCGAACGGACGAGTTCGATGGTCTCCAAAGCCTTCAGCGTGGGCTCCGAGCGGGAACTGAGCACGATCCGGCCCGCGCCGCCGGCGGCCATCTTCTCGGCCAGGAACAACCCGAGGCCACCGAGGCCGCCGGTGATGATGTAGGAGCCGTCGCGGCGGAACACCGGAACCTGCTCGGGCGGCAACACCACGCTGCTGCGTCCGGCGTGCGGGATGTCCAGGATGAGCTTGCCGGTGTGCTCGGCCGCGCTCATCACCCGGATCGCCGTGGCCGCCTCGGCCAGCGGGTAGTGCGTGCTCTCGGGCATCGGCAGCTTGCCCTCGGCGGTCAACCGGTACACCGTGCTGAGGATCTCGCTGACCTCTCCCGGGTGGCTGACCGACATCAGGCCCAGGTCGACCCCCCAGAACGCGAGGTTGCGACGGAAGGGGAAGAGACCCAGCTTGGTGTCGCCGTAGATGTCCCGCTTGCCGATCTCGACGAACCGCCCGCCCAGCGCGAGCAGTTTGATCCCGGCCAGCTGCGCTGCGCCCGTCACCGAGTTGAGCACGATGTCGACGCCGTAGCCGTCGGTGTCGTGCCGGATGTGGTCGGCGAACTCGACGCTGCGCGAGTCGTAGACATGCTCGATTCCCATGTCGCGCAACAGCTGTCGACGCTGCTCGCTGCCGGCGGTGGCGAAGATCTCGGCCCCGGCCGCGCGGGCGATGGCGATCGCGGCCTGACCGACGCCGCCGGTGCCGGAGTGGATCAGGACCTTGTCGCCGGCCTTGATGCGGGCCAGGTCGTTCAGCCCGTACCAGGCGGTGGCGTGCGCCGTGGTCACCGCCGCGGCCTGCGCGTCGGTCAACCCCTCGGGCAGCGTGGTGGCCAGGCGCGCGTCGCAGGTGACGAACGTGGCCCAGCAGCCGCTGGGCGACATGCCGCCCACGTGGTCGCCGACCTTGTGGTTGGTGACATCGGGTCCGACGGCCGTCACCACGCCGGCGAAGTCGGTTCCCAGCTTCGGCAGGATGCCGTCGAGGCTCTGGTACCGGCCGAAGGCGTTGAGGACGTCGGCGAAGTTGATGCTCGACGCGGTCACCGCGACCTCGATCTGTCCCGGCCCCGGCGGCACCCGGTCGAACGCGGCGAACTCCATGGTCTGCAGGTCACCCGGTGTGCGGATCTGCATCCGCACCCCGTCGCGGTCGTGCACCGCGACGGTGGTCCGCCGCTCCTCGGGCCGCAGGGGCGACGGGCACAGGCGCGCGGTGTACCACTCGTCGTTGCGCCAGGCCGTCTCGTCCTCGTCCGTTCCGGCCAGCAGCAGCTGCCGAACCACCTGCTCGACGCTGGTCTGCTCGTCGATGTCGATGTGCGTGGTGTGCAGGTGCGGGTGCTCGGCCCCGATCACCCGGAGCAGGCCGCGCAGGCCGCCCTGCTCCAGGTTGGGCAGGTCCTCCGGGCAGCACCGTCTGCGCATCCCGGGTGACGACGTACAGGCGCGGCGCCTCGCCCTCGATCTCGGGCAGCTCGCGAGCGATGCGCACCAGGTGGCGGACGTACTCGCCGGCGCGGACGGGCGACTCCTCGTCGGGGTTGCCGTTCTTCGCCGCGGTGAGCAACACCACGCCGGAGAATCCGCCGCGAGCGATCTGGTCGTGCAGTCGTCGCGCCATGGCCGCGTGGTTCGCGTCCTGCGGCCAGGACAGCGTCGCGCAGTCGGCGTCGTGCAGCTTCAGCGCATCGGTGTAGGCCGCGGCGGCCAGGTCGGCGGCGTCGGACGTGCTGACCAGCAGCCAGGACCCGGCCTCGGCGGTCGCCACCTCGGGCAGTTCCCGTTGCTGCCATTCGACCGTCAGCAACCGCTCGCTCATCACGCGGGCGCGTTCACCGCTGGGGGAGACGCCGGTGCCCATCTGCAGCCCCCGGACGGCCAGCAGGACGGTTCCGTGCTTGTCCAGGATGTCGAGGTCGGCCTCGACGGCTCCGCCGGTCGCCGAGGTCACCCGGGAGTAGCAGTAGCGGGCGGTGTGAACCGGGCCGTAGGGCCGCAGCTCGCGGACGCCCAGCGGCAGGAGCAGGCCGCCCAGGCTGGCGGTCGCGACACTGGGGTGCGCGGCCACCGACTGGAAGCACGCGTCCAGCAGGGCCGGGTGCACCTCGTAGTTGGTCTGCTGCGTGCGGATCACGCTGGGCAGCCCGATCTCGGCCAGCACCGAGGTACCTGTTTCTTCCGCGGTGTGCGCGGCGGCCAGGCCGGTGAAGGCCGGACCGTACTGAATTCCGCACATGTCCATGGCGTCGCGCAGGTCGGCGCCTTCGATGCGGCTCGGGTGCGCGGCCAGCAGCGCCTCGATGTCGTGGGCGGCGGGCTGCGGCTCGTCCTCGAAGGCGTGCAGGACCGCCGATGCGCGCCGCGCCTGCACACCGTCCTCGGTGGTCTCCACCACGAACGCGAGGGTGCCCGGCACCTCCTGGGTGGCGGTGAGGCTGACCTGGGTCTCCTCGTCCAGCAGCAGCATCTGCTCGAAGCGGACGTCGCTGACCCCGGACGCGTCGCCGAAGACCGTGCGGGCCGCGCCCAGCGCCATCTCGCAGTAGGCGGCCCCCGGCAGGGCCGCGGTGCCGTGGACCTGGTGGTCGGACAGCCACGGCAACGTTTCGGTCCCGATCTCGGCCTGCCAGACGTGACGTTCGGGCTCCTCCGGCAGGCGCACGTGCTGACCCATCAGCGGGTGCACGACGACGCTGGATCGCAGCGCGCCCGAACTGTGGCCCTCGCGGCTCAACAGCAGGGTCCGGTGCGTCCAGGACGCCAGGGGCGCGTCGACGAGGTGGCCGGCGGGGTAGAGCACCGAGAAGTCGACGGTGGCACCGGTGGTGAACAGGTCACCCAGGAAGCCGCGCATCCCGTCGGGCAGGGGCTGCTCGCGCCGCATGCCGGCCAGGGCGGCCACGGTCATGTCGAGGCTGCGCGCGGTCTGGTCGACGGCGTGCGTCAGCAGCGGGTGCGGCGACAGCTCACCGAACACGCGGTAGCCGTCTTCCAGGGCCGCCTGCACCGCGGCGGAGAACCGAACCGTGTGGCGCAGGTTTTCCACCCAGTAGTTCGCGTCGCAGTACGGCTCCTCGCGGGGGTCGAACGAGGTGGCCGAGTAGTACGGGACCTCCGGGGTCAGCGGTTCGATGTCCGCCAGCACGTCGTAGAGCTCGTCGAGAATGGGATCGACCTGCGGCGAGTGCGACGCCACGTCGACGGCGACCTCGCGGGCCATCACCTCGCGCTGCTCCCAGGCCGCCACCAGCTCACGGACCGTCTCGGTCGCGCCGCCGATCACGGTGGACTGCGGCGACGCCACCACCGCGACCACGGCGTCGTCGACACCGCGGGCCATCAGCTCGGAGAGCACCTCCTGGGCGGGCAGTTCCACCGACGCCATCGCGCCCGACCCGGCGATCTTGGTCATCAGCGCTGAGCGCCGGCAGATGACGCGCACGGCGTCCTCGAGCGAAAGCGCTCCGGCGACCGCCGCGGCGGCCGCCTCGCCCATCGAGTGGCCGATGACGGCGCCCGGCTGGACGCCGTAGGACCTCATGGTGGCCGCGAGTGCCACCTGCATGGCGAAGATGGTGGGCTGTACCCGGTCGATGCCGGTCACCTTCTCGGCGGCGGTCAGCGCCTCGGTCACCGAGAAGCCGGACTCCGCCGCGATCAGGGGCTCGAGCTTGGCGATGGTCGCGGCGAAAGCGGGCTCGTTGGCCAGTAGGTCAGCGCCCATCGCGGCCCACTGCGAGCCCTGGCCGGAGAACACCCAGACCGGGCCCCGTTCCTCCTGACCCACCACTTCCTGGTAGATGGCGTCGCCGTTGGCGACCTCGCGCAGCGCCGCGACCAGTTCTTCGTTGTCCGCGGCCAGGACCGTCGTGCGCACCGACCGGTGCCCGCGCCGACGGGCCAGCGTGTAGGCCAGGTCCGGCGTCGAAAGCTTCCAGCCCTGGGCCTCGACCCAGTCCGCCAGCCGTTCGGCGGTGTCGCACAGTCCCTCGGCCGACGACGACGACAGGGGGAACAGCATTTTGCCGCCGCGGCTTGGCAGGATCGGGGCGCCGTTGCGCGAACTGGGCTCCGGGGCCTGCTCGACGATGGCGTGCACGTTCGTTCCGGAGATGCCGTACGCCGACACCGCCGCACGGCGGGGCTGACCGCCGTCCAGGGGCCACGGGGTGGTGTCCTGCGGAATGAACAGTCCGGTCTCGATCCGGGCCATCTCCTCGGGCAGGGACTCGAAGTGCAGGTTCTTGGGGACGACGCCGTGCTGGACGGCCAGGACCGCCTTCATCAGCCCGAGGGCGCCTGCGGCGGCCTGGGTGTGCCCGAAGTTCGTCTTCGAGGCGCCCAGCACGCAGGGGTTGCCCTTGCCGTAGACCTCGGCGGTGCTGGCGAATTCGATCGGGTCGCCGACCGGCGTGCCCGTGCCGTGCGCCTCGACCATCCCGACGGTGCCGGCGTCCACGCCCGCCGCGGCGAGCGCCGCGCGGTACACCGCGGCCTGCGCCTCGCCCGAGGGCATCGCGATGTTCATGGTGTGGCCGTCCTGGTTGGCGGCCGTGGCGCGGATCACGCCCAGGATCCGGTCGCCGTCGCGCTCCGCATCCGCCAGGCCCTTGAGCAGCAGGACCACGCAGCCCTCGCCGGACACGAAGCCGTCGGCCTTGACGTCGAACGCAAAGCAGTGCCCGGTGCCCGAGAGCATGCCGCCCGCCGACGCGGAGGCCGACCTGCGCGGCTCCATCATCACGTTGACGCCGCCGGCGAACGCCAGCTTGCTCTCGCCGTCGTTGAGGCTGCGGCAGGCCTGGTGGATGGCGTACAGCCCCGAGGAGCAAGCGGTGTCCACGGTGGAGGCGGGGCCGTGCAGCCCGAGAGCGTAGGAGACGCGTCCGGACGCCATGCAGGAGATCGTGCCGGGGTTCCCGTACGGTCCGTCGAACGCGTCGGTGGCGGCGTGCACGAATGTGTAGTCGCCGTAGTTCAATCCGACGAAGACGCCGGTCTGCTTGTCGATGGTGTCCTTGGTGAGACCGGCGTGCTCCATGGCCTCCCAGGCGGTCTCCATGAGCAACCGGTGCTGGGGGTCCATCGCGGTGGCTTCTTTTTCGGTGATGCCGAAGAACCCGGGGTCGAAGTCGCCCACGTCGTTCAGGAACGAGCCCCACTTGCAGACGGACCGGCCGGGTACGCCCGGCTCCGGGTCGTAGTAGTAGTCGACATCCCAACGATCGCCGGGAATTTCCTTGACAAGGTCATCCCCCCGCAGCAACGCTTCCCAGAGGAGGTCAGGCGAGCTGATGCCCCCGGGCAGTCGGCATGCCATCCCGATGACGGCTACCGGAGTCGCTACCTGCCTATCCACTTGCCTTCACCTCTCCTTGCCTACCCAACAAGTTCTTATCACTGCTGGAAGCTCTTATCAGGGCTTCGAGAAATATCGCTGAGTTTTTTGGTCCGAGGTGCGAAGTGCCTCCCGCCCCGCGCGAAAATCCCACCGACCCCCCAATCGAACGAACCTTAAGAAGCTACGCGATCTGCAGCGTAGCGGCTTAGCTCGAAGCACATGGAAAAATCGGGCGTACGTACAAAAAAATTAACACGCTTGCCCTGCGTTGGTGCGCTTTTCGAGGTGTGACCGAGCCAACAGTCGGGAGGTGCGGATCGTGGCCTTGGCGTTACCGCGACGTTATAGGCGCAGTTAGAGGCGTTGTGCGCCAACGGTGTCCGGAGCGTCTCCATGCTGCTCGTCTACTTCGGCGCGCCGAGCGAGGGCGTTACCGGGGCCGCGGGCCGGCGGCCGTCGCGCGCAGAGCCGAGGGTCCCGTAACGGGAGGACGGCGGTGGATGGGCTAAGGCACCAACCGCCTTACGGCCCGGCGCCAGCAAATAAATCTAACCCCGGGAATGGGTCGGGCAGCCGCCAATTAGACAGGTGTAAACATCGCATCGCAGATGCCCAATCTCGTCATGCTAGGGCGCATTACGCGACCGCGCGTGAAAATCGACAATTTCTTGTCCTTGCAAGTTTGGGGAGGTGGCGGCCGTCCCGGGGAGCGCCCGATGGCCCGGGTGACACGCCGTGAGGGAGGCGCCCGCGACGCAGGCGCCTGTCGCCGCACGGATATCGCCGATGCCGGCGATATCGCTTCCGAGTTCCCGACTTTCGCTGACTACCATTGCGGTGAAGTCGCAGGTGTCCCGCCAGTAGACGGAGTGTCCGCTATGACCCCGCTCAACAAGCCAGCTCGGGTGCCCCTGCTGCCCGTCGACGAGGCCAAGGCCGCCGCGGACGAAGCGGCCGTGCCCGATTACATGGCCGAGCTCAGCATCTTCCAAGTGCTGCTGAACCATCCGCCGCTCGCCCGGGCGATCAACGACCTGCTCGCCACCATGCTCTGGCACGGCTGCCTCGACCCGCGCCTGCGCGAACTGGTGATCATGCGGATCGGTTGGCTCACCGCCTGCGACTACGAGTGGACGCAACATTGGCGCGTCGCGTCGCGACTCGGGGTGACGCCGGACGACCTACTCGGCGTGCGCGACTGGAAGTCGCACGCCCGATTCGGTCCGGCCGAGCGCGCCGTGCTGGCGGCCACCGACGACGTGGTGCTCGACGGCGCGATCAGCCAGCAGAGCTGGACCGCCTGCGAGCGCGAACTGCGCGGGGACCCAGCCGTCCTTCTCGAACTCGTCACCGCCATAGGCGCGTGGCGCATGGTTGCCTCGATGCTGCACAGCCTGCGGGTCCCGCTGGAGGAGGGCGTGTCGAGCTGGCCGCCGGACGGCCACCCGCCCTCTCGCCCTGCTTCGCCGAGCGTGTAGCCAGCGCGAGATCCGCGCCGATTTTTGTCCGTGGTTGCACGTTCGGCGAGCGGGTCGCCTTGATTGACCTATCAATACGCAACTCCTAGCGTCGTGGCAATGCGTACCCGTGTCGCCGAGTTGCTCGGCGTTGAGTTCCCCATCTGCGCTTTCAGCCACTGCCGCGACGTGGTGGCCGCCGTGACCAACGCCGGGGGATTCGGCATCCTCGGCGCCGTGGCCCACAGCCCTAAGCGGCTGGAGAGCGAACTGACCTGGATCGAGGAGCAGACCGGCGGCAAGCCGTACGGCGTCGACCTGCTGTTGCCGCCGAAATACGTCGGCGCCGAGCAGGGCGGAATCGACGCGACGCAGGCCCGCGAACTGCTGCCCGAGGAACACCGCGCGTTCGTCGACGACCTGCTGGCGCGCTACGGCGTTCCGGCGCCCGCCGAGCAGCCGCGGGCGGCGTCCGGGGGGCTGAACATCTCGCCGAAGGGATACGAGCCGCTGCTGGAAGTGGCCTTCGGCCATGACATTCGGCTGATCGCGAGCGCGCTCGGCCCGCCTCCGGCCGACCTCGTCACGCGTGCCCACGACCGGGACGTCCTGGTGGCCGCCCTGGCCGGCACCACCCGGCACGCGCAGCGGCATGCGGCGGCCGGCGTCGACCTGATCGTCGCGCAGGGCACCGAGGCCGGCGGCCACACCGGGGAGGTGGCGACCATGGTCCTGGTCCCGGAAGTGGTCGACGCGGTGGCACCGGTCCCGGTGCTCGCCGCCGGCGGCATCGCGCGCGGGCGCCAGATCGCCGCCGCCCTGGCGCTGGGCGCGGAGGGCGTGTGGTGCGGGTCGGTGTGGCTGACCACCGAAGAAGCCGAAACGGTGCCGGTGGTGAAAGAGAAGTTCCTGGCCGCCAGCTCGTCGGACACCGTACGGTCGCGGTCGCTGACGGGTAAGCCGGCGCGGATGCTCCGCACCGCCTGGACGGATGAATGGGAGCGGCAGGACACCCCCAGTCCCCTGGGCATGCCGCTGCAGACCGCGTTGGTCGGCGAGTCGCAGGTACGCATCAACCAGGCGGCGGCCCACCAGGGGGGCGACGCGCGGGAGCTGGCGACCTACTTCGTCGGCCAGGTGGTCGGCTCGCTCGACCGGGTCCGGCCGACGCGGGCGGTCGTGCTCGACATGGTGGAGGAGTTCATCGACACGGTCGGGAAGCTCGAGACCCTGGTCGAGAGGTGAGCACCGGTCAAGCGCGGCCAACCTGGTGACCGCCTGTGCCGCAGGTGCAGGAATCCGTAAAGGTGCAAAAACGCCGGGTTCGGGATTTGACCGCCTCAGACGCGTCATGCATATTGGTCCGGTAAGCACCTCGTTAGGTGAGGCGTCTACACGAATACAGGCCACTGACCCCGAACGTCGAAAGACGCCCCGGGTCAGGACAGCTCCTCCCGGCTTAAGGGTTGAGCCCAGGTGGCTTCCGGAGTACCGGACACGTCGTGTGGTGCCAAAGCTCTGACGAGAGGGGTGCGGATCTCCGACGGTCGTCGGGTTTCTGCTCCTTTGCTGCGCGTAGATCGCGTGCGGACAACCGCGCGCGGCGGACCGTTGAGGAGGTGAGGGACCGATGAGTTCCAGCGATAGTCCGGATCGAAGTCCGAACCGTGTCTCGTCCCGATCCCGCCTCCGGTGCGACATTCGCAGCTTGCAACGCTGAATTCGCTTACGGGTCAAGCGTTCTGGGATCGGAACCACAACGAGACGGGACACGTCCATCCAGTTAGTCCTCGTTTTGAATTCCGGCTAGGAGACGACCATGACCGCAGTGCTGTACGACGAAGTGGTAACCGTGGCGCCCGCCCCCGCGCTGAGGGTGGTGCGGGAGGGAGACACCATTGGGGCCCCCGCCCCCAAGAAGGTGCTGCGGGTCGACGGCAAGTCCTTCGGTGGCGACCCGCTGGTGGACGGCGCCGCTCGCTTGCTGAGCATCCCGCTGCGCCACGTCTACGCCGCCCTGTGGCGGGTCGGTGTCCTCGAAGTCCAGGCCTGATCCGATGGACAGCGACGAATCGACGCTCCAAGGGGCTACCCGGCCGCAGGTTTGACCTGGGGCCGGGTAGCCCCTTGGAGCGGGCACCATCGCATTTGTGGCATTCCGTAGAATCGGTTCAGCGGCGTCGATCCGGCCATCACCGGGGAGCCTTCGGAAGAACGGTCGGTCACGGCCCAGTAGAACCGAACGGGTAGGCCCGTCACAGCCGCAATCGAGCGGCCACGCGTGCGCGTGGCAAGCGGGGTGGTACCGCGGCGCTCGCGCAGACCGCGCGTCGTCGTCCCTGGTCAACGAGTCATCCCTGGTTGACGACACTGGGCGCAGGAGACGACGTGACCGAGACCGCCGACGTCAGGGCCTATCCAAAGCCAGGCGCACCCGACTTTCCCGCGCTCGAACTCGAGGTGCTCGAGTATTGGGCCCGCGACGACACCTTCCGGGCCAGCATCGCCCGCCGCGACGGCGCCCCGGAGTACGTGTTCTACGACGGGCCGCCGTTCGCCAACGGGCTGCCGCACTACGGGCACCTGCTCACCGGCTACGTCAAAGACATCGTGCCCCGGTATCGCACGATGCGCGGATACAAGGTGGAGCGCCGCTTCGGCTGGGACACCCACGGGCTGCCCGCGGAACTGGAAGTCGAACGGCAGTTGGGCATCACGGACAAATCCCAGATCGACGACATGGGGATCGCCGCGTTCAACGACGCCTGCCGGGCCTCGGTGTTGCGCTACACCGACGAATGGCAGGCCTACGTGACGCGCCAGGCGCGCTGGGTCGATTTCGACAACGACTACAAGACGCTCGATCTGCCGTACATGGAGTCGGTGATCTGGGCGTTCAAGCAACTGTGGGACAAGGGCCTGGCCTACGAGGGCTACCGCGTGTTGCCCTACTGCTGGCGCGACGAAACCCCGCTGTCCAACCACGAATTGCGCATGGACGACGACGTCTACCAGAGCCGCCAGGACCCGGCGGTGACGGTGGGCTTCAAGGTGGTGGGGGGCCCGCTGGACGGCGCGCACCTACTGGTGTGGACGACGACACCGTGGACCCTGCCGTCGAACCTGGCGGTCGCGGTCAACCCGGACGTGACCTACGTCGAGGTCAGGGCCGGCGAGCATCGTTTCGTGCTGGCGGAGCCGCGGCTGGCGGCCTACGCGCGCGAACTGGGGGACGAGCCCGAGATCCTGGCCACCTACCGCGGGGCCGACCTGCTGGGCACGCGGTACCTGCCGCCGTTCCCGTACTTCATGGGCCCAGAAGAGGGGAGCGCCAACGCCTTTCAGGTACTGCCGGGCGACTTCGTCACCACCGAGGACGGCACCGGGATCGTCCACATGGCGCCCGCCTACGGCGAGGACGACATGGCGACCACCGACAAGGTCGGCATCGTCCCGGTCACGCCCGTCGACGCCAAGGGGCGATTCGACGCGTCAGTCCCGGACTACCAGGGGCAGCGCGTGTTCGACGCCAATCCGCACATCATCCGCGACCTGAAGAACGGTAGCGGCGCGGCGGCGGCGAACGGCGCGGTGCTGGTCCGGCACGAGACCTACGAGCACCCCTACCCGCATTGCTGGCGGTGCCGCAACCCGCTGATCTACCGGGCGGTGTCGTCGTGGTTCGTGCAGGTCACCGCGTTCCGTGAGCGCATGGTGGAACTCAACCAGCAGATCACCTGGTATCCCGATCACGTCAAGGACGGCCAGTTCGGCAAGTGGCTGCAGGGCGCACGCGACTGGTCGATCTCGCGAAACCGCTACTGGGGCAGTCCGATTCCGGTGTGGAAGTCGGATGATCCCGCGTACCCGAGAATCGATGTATACGGCAGCCTGGACGAGCTGGAGCGCGACTTCGGGGTGCGGCCGACCAATCTGCACCGGCCGTACATCGACGAGCTGACCCGGCCCAACCCCGACGACCCGACCGGGCGCAGCACCATGCGCCGCATCCCCGACGTGCTCGACGTGTGGTTCGACTCGGGCTCGATGCCGTACGCGCAGGTGCACTATCCGTTCGAGAACCGCGACTGGTTCGACGGGGTTAATAGCGCCGACCCTGACAAGCAGGTCGACGCACACTACCCGGGCGACTTCATCGTCGAATACATCGGCCAGACCCGCGGCTGGTTCTACACGCTGCACGTGCTGGCCACCGCGCTGTTCGACCGCCCCGCGTTCAAAACCTGTGTGGCGCACGGGATCGTGCTGGGCTCCGACGGCCAGAAGATGAGCAAGTCGCTGCGCAACTACCCGGACGTCTCCGAGGTGTTCGACCGCGACGGCTCCGACGCGATGCGCTGGTTTCTGATGGCGTCGCCCATCCTGCGCGGCGGCAACCTGATCGTCACCGAGCAGGGCATCCGGGAGGGCGTGCGCCAGGTGCAGCTGCCGCTGTGGAACGCCTACAGCTTCCTGGCGCTCTACGCGCCGAAAGTCGGCACCTGGCGCACCGATTCGCCGCACGTGCTGGACCGCTACATCTTGGCGAAGCTCGCCGTTTTGCGCGAGGACCTCACCCGTGAGATGGACGCCTGCGACATCTCCCGGGCCTGCGAGCACTTGCGGCAGTTCACCGAGGCGCTGACGAATTGGTATGTGCGGCGGTCGCGTTCGCGGTTCTGGGAGGAGGAGGCCGACGCCATCGACACCCTGCACACCGTGCTGGAGGTGACCGCGCGGCTGGCCGCACCGCTGCTTCCGTCGGTCACGGAGATCATCTGGCGCGGTCTCACCGGCGGGCGCTCGGTGCACCTCACCGACTGGCCCGCGGAAGGCGTCGTTCCCGCCGACCCCGGCCTGGTCGCCGCGATGGACCAGGTCCGCGAGGTGTGCTCGGCCGCGTCGTCCCTGCGCAAGGCCAAGAAGCTGCGGGTGCGCCTGCCGCTGCCGAAGCTGATTGTCGCGGTTGACAATCCGCGACGTCTCGAGCCGTTCGCCGATCTGATCGCCGACGAGCTCAACGTCAAGCGCGTGGAGTTGACCGACGCGATCGACACCTACGGCTCCTTCGAGCTCACCGTCAACGCCCGCGTCGCGGGCCCACGGCTGGGCAAGGACGTGCAGGCCGCCATCAAGGCGGTCAAGGCCGGCCAGGGCGTCGTCAATCCGGACGGCAGCCTCACCGCGGGCGACGTGGTGCTGCAGCCCGACGAGTACAGCTCACGACTGGTGGCGGCCGACCCGGAGTTCACCGCGGCGCTGCCCGACGGCGCGGGTCTGGTGGTGCTGGACGGCACCGTCACTCCCGAACTGGAGGCCGAGGGGTGGGCGAAGGACCGCATCCGCGAGCTGCAGGAGCTGCGCAAGTCGACCGGGCTGGACGTGTCCGACCGCATCAGCGTGGTGATGGCGGTGCCCGCCGAGCGCGCGGACTGGGCGCTGGCCCATCGCGACCTGATCGCCGGGGAGATCCTGGCCACCAGCTTCGAATTCGGCGATCCCGTGGACGGGGCGGACATCGGCGACGGTGTCCGGGTGAGCATCGCGAAAGCCTGATCCGCGAGCGTAACCACACTGCGAAAATTGCCGCGGATTTTGGCGGTGTGGTTACGCTCGCGACTGCCCCGGTCAGTCAGCCGCCCGCAGCGCGCGGCGGGCGTGCGGCCAGAGCGGCATGCCGGCGACGACGGTCGCGCCGGCGGCGATGACACCGACCGCCACGTCGACGCTTTCGCGCCCGTCCTGAGCCCAGTACACGTCCCTGAGGTCCAGCAAGAGCGCCAGCTCGTCGACGATCATCGCGTTCGCCGCCCCGTACGCGACCGCCGCCGCGGGGTGCCGCCGTTGTCTCTCCGTTCCGCGCAGGCCCACGCCGGCGACCGTCGCCAGCATGCCGATGCCGAGGTTGTAGTGGTGAAAATGCCTACCGCCCAGAGTTATTCCACCACCCGAGGGTCCGTGTCCGGCGCGGATCCAGTGGGTGAGCGTACGCAGTCCGGCGAAGGTGAGGGTGAACGATGCCCACGCGAGAACCGTGGCCTGCTCGCCCGGCTGCAGCCGCTGGTCCCATTGCCGGCGCAGCCGCGCCAACCGGGTGTCCATCATGCGGCCTTCACCGCGCGCCAGCGCACCCGGCCGGCACGGACCTCGACGTCGGCGCCGCCAAACCCCGCCCGCCGCAGGCGATCCGGCAAGCTTTCCGGCTCGACGGGGTTGCAGGTGTCTCGGAAGTGCAGCATGCGGAACTTCAGCGAGGCCACGCCGTCGCTGCCGGCAAAGACGCCGCCGGGCCGCAGCACCCGGAAGGCCTCGGCGAACAGGCGGTCTTGCAGCGCGGCGGTGGGGACGTGGTGCAGCATGGTGAACGACACCACCGAGCTGAACTCATCGGCCGGCATCCCGGTGTCGGTGCCGTCGCCGGTGACGATGCGCGCCCGTTCGCCGTACAGTTCCCGGAGCCGCTCGGCCATCGGCGCATCGATCTCCACCGCGGTCACCTGCGGCGTCATGTCGACGAGCACCCGCAGGAACGCGCCGTAGCCCGGCCCGATCTCGAGGGTGTTGTCGCCGAGCCGCACGCCGGTGAGCGCCCACGGCAGCAGTTCGTCTTCGACGTGTCGGGTCCAGCGATCGGAATTGCAACACCACCTGTGGCAGAGGTTCATCGCCATACTCACCGACGCTAGACCAATAGCATTTCCAGGTGTGGAGTTCCGCTGGGTGCTGCACCTGGACATGGACGCGTTCTTCGCGTCCGTCGAACAGCTCACGCGACCGACCCTGCGGGGGCGGCCGGTGCTGGTCGGCGGCCTGGGCGGCCGGGGCGTGGTCGCCGGCGCCAGCTACGAAGCGCGGGTGTTCGGCGCCCGCTCGGCCATGCCGATGCACCAGGCGCGCCGGCTGATCGGGGTGACCGCGGTGGTGCTGCCCCCGCGCGGCGTGGTGTACGGGGTGGCCAGCCGGCGCGTCTTCGACACCGTGCGCGGCGTCGTGCCCGTCGTCGAGCAGCTGTCGTTCGACGAGGGATTCGCCGAACCGCCCGAACTCGCCGGCGCCTCGGCCGCCGACGTCGAGGCGTTCTGTGAGGGCCTGCGGCGACGGGTCAAAGAGGAGACGGGCCTGGTGGCTTCGGTGGGCGCCGGGTCGGGCAAGCAGATCGCCAAGATCGCGTCCGGGCTGGCCAAGCCCGACGGCGTGCGCGTCGTCGGTCGCGCCGAGGAACGGACACTGCTCGGCGGGTTGCCGGTGCGCCGGCTGTGGGGGATCGGCCCGGTCGCCGAGGAGAAGCTGCACCGGCTCGGCATCGAAACGATCGGGCAGCTGGCGGCGCTGACCGACGCCGAGGTCGCCAACATCCTGGGCGCGACGGTCGGGCCGGCGCTGCACCGGCTGGCCCGCGGCATCGACGACCGGCCCGTCGCCGAGCGCGCCGAGGCCAAGCAGATCAGCTCCGAGTCGACCTTCGCCGTCGACCTGACCAGCCTCCAGCAGCTGCAGGAGGCGATTTCGCCGATCGCCGAGCATGCGCATCAGCGGCTGCTCCGCGACGGTCGCGGCGCCCGCACCGTCACGGTGAAACTGAAGAAGTCCGACATGAGCACGCTGACCCGTTCGGCGACGTTGCCGTACGCGACCACCGAGGCCGGTGCACTCACCGCGGTGGCCCGCCGGCTGCTGCTCGACCCGCGCGAGGTCGGGCCCATTCGTCTTGTCGGCGTGGGCTTTTCGGGGCTGAGCGACGTTCGCCAGGAATCGCTGTTCCCGGACCTGGAGCTATCGGAGCCGGAGAGCGGGTCGGTGCAGACCGCCACCGAGGCCATGTTCGCTCCGATACCCGAGGATGCGCCGTGGCGGGTGGGGGACGACATTGCGCACCGCGACCTGGGGCACGGCTGGGTGCAGGGCGCCGGCCACGGAGTGGTGACCGTGCGGTTCGAGACCCGCAGTTCCGGGCCCGGACAGGCCCGAACGTTCGCCGCCGACACCGGCGAACTCGCCAGTGCCAATCCGGTCGATTCCCTGGATTGGCCGGATTACGTTGGCGTGCTGCAGGCCCTGGAGGCCCTGGACGCCAACGCCGCGTCAGCCCCACCGGGCGACGACGTCGGCGGCGGGTAGCCCGGCGGCCAGCGCGGCCATCAGGAGCACCCGAACCTGGGGCGGCCGCAACCTCGGCACCATCAGCGCGCCGGCGACGGCCATGTCGTGCCCGGGGCCGTAGCCGGCCGCCACCCGGCCGCCGGGAACCCGAGTGGACACCGCGATGACGACCCCGTCGCGGCAATGGCGGCGCACCGCGTCGACCACCGCGGGCCCGGCGTTGCCGGAACCCAGCGCTTCCAGCACCACGGCACGGGCGCCAGCGGCCGCGCAGGCATCCAGCGCCACCCCGTCACTGCCCAGGTATGCCGCGACGATGTCCACCCGCGGCGCCGTGGCGGCGCTGAGGTCGCCGATGTACGGCCGGGTCTTCGCCGCGGTCAGCGCCACGGCGCCGTCGACCGTGCCGAGCAGCTCGCCGGCGAACCCGCTCAGGTCCTGCGTCGCCACCTTGCTCATGCCCAGCGGCTGCAGCACGCGGCCTGCGAGACACACCAGCACCCCCAGGTCGCGGGCGGCCGGGCTGGCCGCCACCGCCAGCGCGTCGCGCAGGTTGGCCGGGCCGTCCGCGTCGGGTGCGTCGGCGCTGCGCATCGCGCCGGTCAGGACCACCGGCACGGGCCCGGCATGCGTGAGCTCGAGCCACAGCGCCGTCTCCTCGAGGGTGTCCGTGCCGTGGGTGACGACGACACCGTCGGCGCCGCCGTCGATCGCAGCCCCCACCGCCGCGCGGATCCGGTCCCAGTCGCCCGGCGTCAGTTCGGAGCTGTCGACCGCCAGCAGGTCGACGACGTCGACGTCGAGGTTCCTGGTGAGGTCCGCCCCGCTGCGGGTCGGGCGGCGCACCCCGTCGGCGCCCGTGCTGGTCGAGATCGTCCCCCCGGTGGCGATGACGGTCAGGCTTGCCATAGTGGAATGATCTCGCAAGCCGCCGGCGAACATCGCCCGGCCCGTGCCCGCCGTTGAGGGATGATGAGAGAGTGCCCGAGGAACGATCGACTGAGCCGGTGACCTCAGCCGACAAGGCTGAGGATGTCGGCGATGCCGCCGCGCCCACGCAGCGTGCGCCCAGGCGGCTGCGACTGCTGATGTCGGTGGCGGCCGTCGTGCTGACGCTGGACGTCGTCACCAAGGTCATCGCCGTCAAGCTGCTGCCCCCCGGCCAGCCGGTGTCCATCATCGGGGACACGGTGACCTGGACTCTGGTGCGCAATTCGGGCGCGGCGTTCTCGATGGCGACGGGGTACACGTGGTTGCTGACGCTGATCGCGACCGGTGTGGTGGTCGGCATCTTCTGGATGGGCCGGCGGCTGGTGTCGCCGTGGTGGGCGGTGGGCCTGGGCATGATCCTGGGCGGCGCCACGGGCAACCTGGTCGATCGTTTCTTCCGGGCGCCCGGACCGCTGCGCGGCCACGTGGTCGACTTCCTTTCGGTCGGCTGGTGGCCGGTGTTCAACGTCGCCGATCCTGCGGTGGTCGGGGGCGCCATCCTGCTGGTGGTGCTGTCGATCCTCGGCTACGACTTCGACACCGTAGGTCGGCGCAAGGCCGACGGGGACACCGACGGTCGGCGCAAGGCCGACGGGGACACCGACGGCCGGCGCCGGGCCGACCAGCGCTGATGGCCGAACGTTCGATGCCCGTTCCCGAGGGGCTGGCGGGCATGCGCGTCGACGCGGGACTCGCGCGGCTGCTCGGACTGTCCCGCAGCGCCGCGGCGGCCATCGCCGAAGAGGGCGGCGTCGAACTGGACGGAGTGCAGGCCGGGAAGTCGGACCGATTGAACCCCGGCGCATGGCTGCAGGTGCGCCTGCCCGAGGCGCCGGCGCCGCTGCAGAACACGCCCGTCGACGTCGAGGGCATGGCGATCCTCTACTCCGATGACGACATCGTCGTGGTCGACAAGCCCGCGGCCGTGGCGGCGCACGCGTCGGTGGGCTGGACGGGACCGACCGTGCTCGGCGGCCTGGCCGCCGCCGGCTACCGGATCACCACCTCGGGTGTGCCCGAGCGGCAGGGCATCGTGCACCGCCTCGACGTGGGCACCTCCGGGGTGATGGTGGTCGCGCTGTCCGAGCGCGCATACACCGCGCTGAAGCGGGCGTTCAAGTACCGCACGGTCGACAAGCGCTACCACGCGCTGGTGCAGGGACATCCCGACCCGTCCAGCGGCACCATCGACGCGCCGATCGGGCGGCACCGCGGCGGCGAGTGGAAGTTCGCGGTGACCACGAACGGCCGGCACAGCCTGACCCACTACGACACGGTGGAAGCCTTCGTCGCCGCCAGCCTGCTCGACGTGCACCTGGAAACCGGCCGCACGCATCAGATCCGGGTGCATTTCGCCGCCCTGCACCATCCCTGCTGTGGCGACCTCGTCTACGGAGCCGATCCCAAGCTGGCGAAAAGGCTTGGGCTGGAACGTCAATGGCTGCATGCGCGTGCCCTGTCGTTCGCCCATCCGGCCGACGGCAGGCGGGTCGAGTTCGTCAGCCCGTACCCGGCCGACCTGCAGCACGCGCTGGACGTCCTGCGCGACGAGGGGTGATCACCCGGGCTTGCGGGCCTCGACGAGGACGCGCGTGGAATGCGCGAGGAACGAGCCGTCCGCCGCGATGCGCTCATGCAGTTCGGCCAGCCGCTCCCGATACCGCTGCACCGTGAAGTCCGGCACCGTCCACACGACCTTGCGCAGGAAATAGATCACGGCGCCGACGTCGAAGAACTCGACCCGCATGCGCTCCATCCGGAGGTCCACGATGTCCAGCCCGGCGGCGACCGCCTCCGCGCGCTGCGCGTCCGGGTGCAACTCGGCCCATTTCTGCGGCTGCGGCCCGATGAAGCACTCGACCAGCTCCGCCATGGTCGCGGGCCCGATCTGCTGGGCGAAATAGCTGCCGCCCGGCCGCAGCACGCGGGCGATCTCACCCCAGCGCACGTCGATCGGGTGGCGGCTGGTCACCAGGTCGAATGCCTCGCCGGCGAACGGCAACCGCGGCTCGTCCGCGGCCGTCGCGACCACCACCACGCCCCGCGGGTGCAGGAGCTTGGTGGCCAGCGACGCGTTGGGCGGCCACGACTCCGTCGCGGCCATGGTGGGCGGGAACTTCACGGCCCCCGCGAGCACCTCGCCGCCGCCGGTGTCGAGGTCGCACGCGGCCGAGACCGTCGCCAGCCGCCGGCTCAGCAGCCGCTGGTAGCCCCACGACGGGCGCTCCTCGGTCGCGCGCCCGTCCAGCCAGGAGAAGTCCCAACCGTCGACGGGAGCAGCCTCGGCCTCGGCCACCAGGTCGTCGAATGTGCGGCGCATGCGTTGCATTGTGCGCCTTGACCCGACCGGCCGCCGCCGAGATTGCCGTTATGGTGGCGATCGCTATGCCCGTCGCGACCCTCCTGGCAATCTCGGCGTAGCGCGGATCACACCAGTGTGCGATCACACCCGGATTGCTATGCATGACAAAGCTATTGCTCACTTGTGTCAGCGACGCGCGGCGCGCTGTGAGGCGCCCCCCGGGTCGACATGAGGGCAATCGGCCGCCGGCGGCCGGCCGATGTCCTAGGTTGATGTATGACCGACGTCACATCAGGCGGGCGGGGGGCCGACATGAGGAGCGATACTTGATGAATCTCGGTGACTTGACGAACCTGGTGGAGAAGCCGCTGGCCGCGGTGTCCAACACGTTCGTGGAGAAGCCGCTCGCGGCGGTGTCCCACCTGATCAACACGCCCAACTCGACGGGCCGGTACCGCCCGTTCTACGTCCGAAACCTGCTCGACGTGGTGCAGGGCCGCACCCTCGAGGACGCGGTCAAGGGCCGGACCACCCTGATCACCGGGGGATCGTCGGGCATCGGGGAGGCCGCCGCCAAGCACATCGCCGAGGCCGGGGGAGCGGTGGTGCTGGTCGCCCGCACGCGGGAGAACCTGGAGAAGGTCGCCGACGAGATCCGCGGCAGCGGCGGAACCGCCCATGTGTACCCGTGCGACCTCGCCGACATGGATGCGATCGCGGCCATGGCCGACCGGGTGCTCGACGACCTCGGTGGCGTCGACATTCTGGTCAACAACGCGGGGCGGTCCATTCGACGCTCGTTGAAGTTGTCCTACGACCGAATCCACGACTACCAGCGGACCATGCAGCTGAACTACCTTGGCGCCGTGCAGCTCATCCTCAAGTTCATCCCGGGGATGCGCGAGCGCGGCTACGGGCAGATCGTCAACGTCTCCTCGGTCGGCGTCCAGACCCGCGCCCCGCGCTTCGGCGCGTACATCGCCAGCAAGGCGGCGCTGGACAGCCTGTGCGACGCCCTGCAGGCCGAAACCGTCAACGACAACGTCAAATTCACCACCGTCCACATGGCGCTGGTGCGCACCCCGATGATCAGCCCGACGACGTTGTACGACAAGTTCCCGGCGCTGACGCCCGACCAGGCGGCCGGCGTGATCGCCGATGCGATCGTGCACCGCCCCCGGCGGTTGAGCTCGCCGTTCGGTCAGTTCGCCGCCGTCGCCGACGCCGTGAACCCGGCGGTGATGGACCGGGTGCGTAACCGGGCCTTCGCCATGTTCGGCGACTCCGACGCCGCCAAGGGCGGCGAATCGACAACGGAAACAACGCAGTTCGACGCCCGCAGCGAGAGATTCGTGCGGGCGACCCGAGGGATACATTGGTGACATCATGAGCCTGCCCAAACCCGGCAATCAGACAACCGTCGTCATCACCGGCGCCTCGTCCGGCATCGGCGCCGAACTCGTGCGCGGGCTGGCCCGCCGCGGCTTTCCGCTGCTGCTGGTGGCGCGGCGCCGCGACCGTCTCGACGAACTCGCCAACGAGGTCGGCAAGGAGAACTCGGTGGCGGTCGAGGTGATGCCGCTGGACCTCAGCGACGGCGGGGCCCGCGGCGAACTGGCGGCCCGGCTGCGCGACGAACCGATCGCCGGACTCTGCAACAGCGCCGGTTTCGGCACCAGCGGGCTGTTCCACGAGCTGCCCATCGAGCGCGAGAGCGAGCAGGTCACCCTCAACGCGCTGGCGCTGATGGAACTCACGCACGCCGCCCTGCCCGGCATGGTCGAGCGCGGGGCCGGTGCGGTGATGAACATCGCGTCGATCGCCGGCTTCCAACCGATTCCCTACATGGCGGTGTACTCGGCGACCAAGGCCTTCGTGCAGACGTTCTCCGAGGCGGTCCACGAAGAGTTGCACGGGACGGGCGTCTCGGTGACCGCGCTGTGCCCCGGCCCGGTGCCGACCGAGTGGGCCGAGATCGCCAATGCGGAACGGTTCAGCATCCCGGCCGCGCAGGTCTCGCCGCGCGACGTCGCCGAGGCGGCGATCGGCGGGATGCTCGCCGGCCGGCGCAGCGTGGTGCCCGGCGTCGTGCCCAAGGCGGTGAGCGCCAGCGGCAGGTACGCCCCGCGGACGCTGCTGTTGCCCGCCCTGCGGATCGGCCAGCGGCTCCGCGGGGGCCCGAGCCGCTGACGGTCGCGCCCTCAGCCGGTTGGTCCCACCCTTCCGCGCTGGGACCACTGTGACGGATGTGGCTGGACACCGCACTCGCGGGGCGCAGGCCCCGCCGGGTTAGGCTCGGGCGATGGCCGCCGTTGACGTGACCGCCGACGTCCCGATGAGTCCGCAGGAGATGTGGGACCGGGTGTCGGATCTCTCGGACCTGGGCGACTGGCTCGTCCTGCACGAGGGGTGGCGCAGCGAGCTGCCCGACGAGCTGACCGAGGGTGTTCAAGTCGTGGGTGTGGCGCGCGCCAAGGGTTTTCGCAATCGGGTGACGTGGACGGTGACCACGTGGGACCCGCCGCACCAGGTCGCGCTGTCCGGATCCGGCAAGGGCGGAGCCAAGTACACCGTCACGCTCACCGTGCGGACCGCCGGCAACGGGTCCGCCCTCGGCCTCCGTCTCGAACTGGGCGGGCGGCCCCTGTTCGGCCCGGTGGGTGCGGCGGCGGCGCGGGCCGTCAAGGGCGACGTGCAGAAGTCGCTCGAGCTGTTCGTCGAGCGTTACGGCTGACCGCCGAACCCGGCGAGGCGACGCATCCGGAAGTTCGAGACACACGGAAGCGACACGCCCGAAACCCGTCGGTCGGCAGTCATAGACTGGCGTCCCTATGACCGTTTCGATTCCTCCTCACGCGAGCGTTCGTCGCGAGTCGTCGTTCGTGCACCTGCATAACCACACCGAGTACTCGATGCTGGACGGTGCTGCGAAGATCACGCCGATGCTGGCCGAGGCGGAGCGGCTGCAGATGCCGGCGATCGGCATGACCGACCACGGAAACATGTTCGGCGCCAGCGAGTTCTACAACGCCGCCACCAAGGCCGGGATCAAGCCGATCATCGGGGTCGAGGCCTACATCGCCCCCGCTTCACGCTTCGATACCCGGCGGATCCTGTGGGGCGATCCGGGCCAGAAGTCCGACGACGTGTCGGGCAGCGGCTCCTACACGCATCTGACCATGGTGGCCGAAAACGCCACCGGCCTGCGCAACCTGTTCAAGCTGTCCTCGCTGGCCTCCTTCGAGGGCCAGCTCGGCAAGTGGTCGCGGATGGACGCCGAGCTCATCGCCGAAAACGCCGAGGGCATCATCGCCACCACCGGCTGCCCGTCCGGGGAGGTGCAGACCCGGCTGCGGCTGGGGCACGACCGCGAGGCGCTGGAGTCCGCCGCCAAGTGGCGAGAGATCTTCGGTCCGGAGAACTACTTCCTCGAGCTGATGGACCACGGACTGTCCATCGAGCGGCGGGTCCGCGAGGGGCTGCTGGAGATCGGCCGCAAGCTGGGCATTCCGCCGCTGGCCACCAACGACTGCCACTACGTCACCCGCGACGCCGCGCACAACCACGAGGCGCTGCTGTGCGTGCAGACCGGCAAGACGCTGTCCGATCCCAACCGGTTCAAGTTCGACGGCGACGGCTACTACCTCAAGTCGGCCGCCGAGATGCGCGAGATCTGGGACCACACGGTGCCCGGCGCGTGCGACTCCACGCTGCTGATCGCCGAGCGGGTGCAGTCCTACGCCGACGTGTGGGAGCCCCGGGACCGGATGCCCGTCTTCCCGGTGCCCGAGGGCCACGACCAGGCGTCCTGGCTGCGCCACGAGGTCGACGCCGGGCTGCGCCGGCGGTTTCCCGACGGCTCCCCGGAGGGCTACGAAAAGCGGGCGGCCTACGAGATCGACGTCATCTGCGCCAAGGGCTTCCCGTCGTACTTCCTGATCGTCGCCGACCTGATCAACTACGCGCGGTCGGTGGGCATCCGGGTGGGCCCGGGCCGCGGCTCGGCGGCAGGGTCGCTGGTCGCCTACGCGCTGGGCATCACCGACATCGACCCGATCCCGCACGGCCTGCTGTTCGAGCGGTTCCTCAACCCCGAACGCACCTCGATGCCCGACATCGACATCGACTTCGACGACCGTCGGCGCGGCGAGATGGTGCGCTACGCCGCCGACAAGTGGGGCCACGACCGCGTCGCCCAGGTAATCACCTTCGGCACCATCAAAACCAAAGCGGCGCTGAAGGATTCGGCGCGCATCCACTACGGCCAGCCCGGGTTCGCGATCGCCGACCGGATCACCAAGGCGTTGCCGCCGCCGATCATGGCCAAGGACATCCCGCTGTCGGGCATCACCGACCCGAGCCATGAGCGCTACAAGGAGGCCGCCGAGGTGCGCGGCCTGATCGAAACCGACCCCGACGTGCGCACCATCTACCAGACCGCGCGCGGCCTGGAGGGGCTGATCCGCAACGCCGGCGTGCACGCCTGCGCGGTGATCATGAGCAGCGAGCCGCTGACCGAGGCCATCCCGCTGTGGAAGCGGCCGCAGGACGGCGCCATCATCACCGGCTGGGACTACCCGTCGTGCGAGGCCATCGGCCTGCTGAAGATGGACTTCCTGGGCCTGCGCAACCTGACGATCATCGGCGACGCGATCGAGAACATCAAAGCCAATCGGGGCCTCGACCTCGACCTGGAGTCCCTGCCCCTGGACGACAAGGCCACCTACGAGCTACTCGGCCGCGGTGACACGCTCGGCGTCTTCCAGCTCGACGGCGGGCCGATGCGCGACCTGCTGCGCCGCATGCAGCCGACCGGGTTCGAGGACATCGTCGCCGTCCTGGCGCTGTACCGGCCCGGTCCGATGGGCATGAACGCCCACAACGACTACGCCGACCGCAAGAACGGCCGGCAGGCGATCAAGCCCATCCACCCCGAACTCGCCGAACCGCTGCAGGAAATCCTCGCCGAGACGTACGGCCTGATCGTCTACCAAGAGCAGATCATGCGCATCGCGCAGAAGGTGGCCAGCTACTCCCTGGCCCGAGCCGACATCCTGCGCAAGGCGATGGGCAAGAAGAAGCGCGAGGTGCTGGAGAAGGAGTTCGAGGGCTTCTCCGACGGCATGAAGGCCAACGGGTTCTCGGCGGGCGCGATCAAGGCGCTGTGGGACACCATCCTGCCGTTCGCCGACTACGCGTTCAACAAGTCCCACGCCGCGGGCTACGGCCTGGTGTCCTACTGGACCGCCTACCTCAAGGCGAACTACGCCGCCGAGTACATGGCCGGCCTGTTGACCTCGGTGGGCGACGACAAGGACAAGGCCGCGGTGTACCTGGCCGACTGCCGCAAGCTGGGCATCACGGTGTTGCCGCCGGACGTCAACGAGTCCGGCCTGAACTTCGCGTCGGTGGGTAAGGACATCCGCTACGGGTTGGGTGCGGTGCGCAACGTCGGCGCCAACGTCGTGGGCTCGCTCATCCAAACCCGTGGCAACAAAGGCAAGTTCACCGACTTCTCGGACTACCTGAACAAGATCGACATCTCGGCCTGCAACAAGAAGGTCACCGAGTCGTTGATCAAGGCGGGCGCCTTCGACTCGCTCGGGCATGCCCGCAAGGGGCTGTTCCTGGTGCACACCGACGCCGTCGACTCGGTGCTGGGCACCAAGAAGGCCGAGGCGATGGGGCAGTTCGACCTGTTCGGCGGGGGCAGTGACGGCGGCGGCACCGAGGACCCGGTGTTCACCATCAAGGTGCCCGACGACGAGTGGGAGGACAAGCACAAGCTGGCGCTGGAGCGGGAGATGTTGGGCCTGTATGTGTCCGGCCACCCGCTCAACAAGGTGGCGCACCTGCTGGCCGCCCATGTCGACACCCACATCCCGGCCATCCTCGACGGCGACATCCCCAACGAAACGCAAGTGCGCGTGGGCGGGATCCTGGCCTCGGTCAACCGGCGGGTGAACAAGAACGGAATGCCCTGGGCGTCAGCGCAATTGGAGGACCTCACCGGCGGCATCGAGGTGATGTTCTTCCCGCACGCCTATTCCACCTACGGCGCCGACATCGCCGACGACGCGGTGGTGCTGATCAACGCCAAGGTGGCGATCCGGGACGACCGGATCTCCCTGATCGCGAACGAGCTTGTGGTCCCCGACTTCTCGACGGCCCAGGCGGATCGCCCACTGGCGGTCAGCCTGCCCACCCGGCAGTGCACCATCGACAAGGTGAGCGCGCTCAAACAGGTGCTGGCGCGCCATCCCGGGACGTCGCAGGTGCACCTGCGGCTGATCAGCGGCGACCGGATCACCACCCTCGAACTGGATGCGTCGCTGCGGGTCACGCCGTCGCCGGCGCTCATGGGCGACCTCAAGGCACTCCTGGGTCCGGGCTGCCTGGGCGAGCTAGGCCTCACCTCGCCGCGAGCGTGCGCAAACGTACGCGCCGTGCGGCGCGTCGTTGTACCGACACGCACGCTCGCGGAGGTTTTCGCCCCACTCGCTTGACAACAAAAGTTGGTCTTTGCGCCCTTGTTGCCCCACGGTTTGTCTGGTTAGGCTGCCGGTGTTCCATGCGGCGGACGTCTACGCCGACAAGAGAGGCCTCCGTTGAGCACTGCAGCAGAGCGCGCCGCGCAGCTGGCGCTGGTTTCCCGGCTCAAGACGATCTACCCCGAGGTTCCGGAGTGGCCGACCCCGGATGAGATCACCCATGACCATTGGCTGGCCTACATGAAGACCCCCCACGACGTGGGCGGCGAGCTGGACTTCCCGCACTTGTATGAGAACAAGGAGGAAGAGCAGTGGGAACTGATGACCTACGTGCTCTGCGAGGTGCTCGGGTGGGCCGGCATCTGGGTCTCCGAGGAGCGCCGCCGGCTGGCCAACGTCGACGTGGGCCGGGCGATCTATTTGGGCCTGCCCTACTACAGCCGGTGGCTGTGGTCGGTGGGCAGGCTGCTGATCGAGAAGAAGTACATCAGCTCGGGTGAGCTCACCAACCGGCTGGCCGAGGTGCGGGAGCGCTACGCCGGCGGCCTGAAGGGCGAGTACCCCGAGGCCCAGCCGAAATTCGAGGGCGACCCATCAAAGGTGAAGCGCAACAAGCACATCGCCGAGGCCATGGGTAGAGGCGACCCGGATTGCTTCGCCGGTCAGGCCGGCCCGGCCAAATTCAAGAAGGGCGACAAGGTCAGGGTCAAAGAGTTGCCGGTGATGTTCTACACCCGCACCCCGTCGTACTGTCGCGGCGCCGAGGGCATCATCGCCGAGGTGACCTACGAGACCCCCGCACCCGAGGACGAGACCTGGGATCGCGAGGACGCCAAGCCGGAGTGGATGTACATCGTGCGGTTCAACCAGTCGCAGCTGTGGGACAACTACACCGGCCCCGCGAACGACACCTTGCAGACCGAGATCCCCGAACGCTGGCTCGACGCCGTCTGACCGTCGGCCGCGGCTGACACCGATGACTTTCCGGAAAGGACCAAATCCCACCATGCCTGATCACGGGCACGAGCACAGCATCGACGGGGACCATATCCGCACCGTCAAGCCGATGGTCGATGAGATCACCGATTTCGAGGTGCTCGAGATCGCGTTGCGCGAATTGTGCATCGAGAAGGGCCTTTTCACCGCCGAGCAGCACCGGGTGTTCACCGAGTATTCCGAGCAGATCGGCCCCACCCCGGCAGCGCGGCTGGTGGCCAAGGCCTGGTTGGACCCGGAGTTCAAGAAGCTGGCACTGCGAGACGCGGTCGCGGCTTCCAAGGAGGTGGGGGTGGACTGGCTGGACCCGACCGGGTTCGGCACCCCCAGCGACTTCACCGCGTTCAAGATCCTGGAGAACACCCCCACCGTGCACAACGTCATCGTGTGCGCTTTGTGCTCGTGCTACCCGCGTCCCATCCTGGGCAACTCCCCGGAGTGGTACCGCACCCCGAACTACCGCCGCCGCATCGTCCGCTGGCCCCGGCAGGTGCTCTCCGAGTTCGGCCTTAAGTTGCCCGACGGTGTCGAGGTGCGGGTGGAGGACTCCAACCAGAAGCACCGGTTCATGGTGATGCCGATGCGCCCGGAGGGCACTGAGGGCTGGATCGAGGACCAACTGACCGAGATCATCACCCGCGACTGCCTGATCGGGGTCGCGCTGCCCAAACCCGGAGTGACCACCAACGTCACGCCGTTGGTGCGCCCGGCCGTCCGCCCGGTCAAGGAATGAGCGAGCCCACCGCCGAGCAGGTCGCCGCCGAGGAGTTCACCGTCCTCGACACGATCGTGCACCGCAACCAGACCTGGCCGGTCGTGGCGGCCAAGTACGGGGTGGAAAACCCGTTGCCGCCGTGGAAAACGAGCCTCGACGGGCTGTGCGACGTGCTCGACGCGTCCTGTGCCGACGACGCCGAGTTGCAGTTCACCTTCAAGCAGCGCCGCGACGAGGAAGACGAGCTGTCAGCCACCCGCTACTGCGACCTGCCCTACCCGGAGAGCCAGCTGGTGGCCCTGGCCCACTCACTACTGGCCCGCGGCGTCATCACCGAAGAGGACTTGCGCCAACGACTGGCCAACATCCGCGCCCGGCTGGAAGCGGACTAACCGGCGCTTGCTGGCTCGGCCTCCTGCGCGAGCGTGCGCAAATGTACAGCCGACGCGGCGTGTCGGTGTGCAGACACGCACGCTCGCGGTCTCGGGACGATGCCCGATGACGTCGGAAGTATTCCCTGCTCCTGACCGCGGACGTACGCTCACGGGCATGAGCACATCCGACCGTCCGGCCACTCTTTGCGAGGCGTTCCAGCGCACCTCGTCGATCGATCCCGACGCCGTCGCGCTCCGGACGCCGGGCGACGGCCAGACGCTGACCTGGCGGGAGCTTTCCGGCGCAGGTGCGCAAGGTGGCCGCCGGCCTGGCGGGTCTGGGCGTGGGGCGGGGCGACACCGTATCGCTGATGATGGCCAACCGGGTGGAGTTCTATCCCCTCGAGATCGGGGCCCAGCACGTCGGGGCGACGTCGTTTTCCGTGTACAACACCTTGCCCGCCGAACAGCTCACCTACGTGTTCGACAACGCCGGCACCAAGGTGGTGATCTGCGAAGAACAGTACGTCGACCGGATCCGCGCGAGCGGCGCGCCCATCGAGCACATCGTCTGCATCGACGGATCGCCGGCCGGCACGATGTCGGTCGATGACCTGTACGCCGCCGCGGCAGACGATTTCGACTTCGAGACGACGTGGCGTTCGGTGCGACCCGACGACGTCGCCACCCTCATCTACACCTCCGGGACCACCGGAAACCCGAAGGGTGTCGAGATGACCCACACCAACCTGTTGTTCGAGGCGTTCGCGCTCGACGACGTCCTCGGGGTTGGGTTCGGTGACCGAATCACGTCGTTCCTCCCGTCGGCGCATATCGCCGACCGGATGATGGGGCTGTACACCATGGAGGTCTTCGGCACCCAGGTCACCGCGGTTTCCGACGCGCGCGCCATCGCCGCCGCCCTGCCCGATGCCCGGCCGACAGTGTGGGGAGCGGTGCCCAGAGTGTGGGAAAAGCTCAGGGCCGGAATCGAATTCATGATCGATCACGAGACGGACGAGGTGCGGCGCCAGGCGTTGCAGTGGGCGATGTCGGTCGCCGCCCGGCGCGCCGCCGCGCTGGCGTCCGGTGAGTCGATCCCCGACGACCTGGCCACCGAGTGGGCCCACGCCGACGAGTTGGTGTTGTCGAAACTGCGTGAGCGGCTTGGCTTCGACGAGCTGCGCTGGGCGGTCTCCGGTGCCGCGCCGATTCCCAAGGAGACGCTCGCCTTCTTCGTCGGCATCGGCATCCCGATCGCCGAGGTGTGGGGCATGTCGGAACTCAGCTGCGTCGCCAGCGTGGCCCACCCGGCCGAGGCGCGATTGGGCACCGTCGGCAAGCTGCTTCCCGGCCTGGAGGGCAGGGTCGCCGACGACGGCGAGTTTTTGGTCCGCGGCCCGCTGGTGATGAAGGGCTACCGCAAGGAGCCGGCGAAGACCGCCGAGGCCATCGACGCCGAAGGCTGGCTGCACACCGGTGACATCTTCGAGGTCGACGAGGAAGGCTACCTGCGCGTGGTCGACCGCAAGAAGGAGCTGATCATCAATGCGGCCGGAAAGAACATGTCGCCGGCCAACATCGAGAACACCATCCTGGCGGCGTGCCCGATGATCGGCGTGATGATGACGATCGGGGATGGGCGGCCGTACAACACCGCGCTGATGGTGTTCGACGCCGACTCGGTCGGCCCGTACGCGGCGCAGCACGGCCTCGCCGAGGCCTCCGCGGAGGCGCTGGCGGCCCACCCGGAGGTGATCGCCAAAATCGCCGCCGGCGTGGCCGAGGGCAACGCCAAGCTCTCGCGGGTGGAACAGGTCAAGCGCTTCCGTGTCCTGCCGACGCTGTGGGAGCCCGGCGGCGACGAGATAACCCTGACGATGAAGCTCAAGCGCAAGCCCATCACCGCGAAATACGCGGACGAGATCGAGACGCTGTATTCCCCCGATCCGCATCCGGACGTCCACGAGCCGACCTCCCGGACCGGCGTCACGACGGCGCAGCCGGCATGAGCACGGTGTCGACCGCCCGTGAGATCGGCCGCGTCGGTGTGCGAAAGATGTTGCAGCGCGCTGGGGTACTCGGCGAGTCCGCCGAGCCGTTGTCGACCGACCCGGCCGAGGTGGTCCAGCTACTGGCCGCACCCTGGTATGACGAGCGGCTGTGCAAGCTGGCCGCCGAGTTGGGCCGCGACCCGGCCGACGTCCGCGCAGAGTCCGCGGGCTATCTGCGAGAGATGGCGGCCTCGCTGGATGAGCGTGCGGTGGAGGCCTGGCGCGGATTCAGCCGCTGGTTGATGCGCGCCTACGACGTGCTGGTCGACGAGGACCAGATCGCGCAGCTGCGCAAACTGGATCGCAAAGCCACGCTGGCGTTTGCGTTTTCGCATCGTTCTTATCTGGACGGCATGCTGCTGCCCGAGGCGATCGCGGCGAATCGCCTGTCGCCGTCGCTGACGTTCGGCGGCGCGAATCTGAACTTCTTTCCGATGGGTCCGTGGGCCAAGCGCACGGGCACCATCTTCATCCGCCGTGACACCAAGGACATTCCCGTGTACCGCTTCGCGCTGCGCGCCTACGCTGCCCAGCTGGTGCAGAGCCACGCCAACCTGACCTGGTCCATCGAGGGGGGCCGGACCAGGACGGGGAAGCTGCGACCGCCGGTGTTCGGGATTCTGCGCTACATCACCGACGCCGTCGACGAGATCGACGGCCCGGAAGTGTATTTGGTGCCCACCTCCATCGTCTACGACCAGCTGCACGAGGTGGAGGCCATGACGAACGAGGCCTACGGCGCGGTCAAACGTCCCGAAGATCTGCGCTTCCTGGTCCGGCTCGCGCGTCAGCAGGGCCAGCGGCTCGGCCGCGCCTACCTGGATTTCGGCGAACCGCTGCCGCTGCGCAAGCGACTCGAGGAGTTGCGGGCCGAGGAATCGGGCGCCGGGACCGAGATCGAACGCATCGCGTTGGACGTCGAGCACCGGATCAACCGCGCCACGCCGGTCACGCCCACCGCGGTGGTCAGCCTTGCGTTGCTGGGGGCGGACCGGTCGTTGTCGATCAGCGAGGTGCTGGCCACCGTCGAGCCGCTGGCGAGCTACATCGCGGCGCGCAACTGGGCGGTGGCCGGTGCGGCCGACCTGACCAATCGCTCGACGATCCGGTGGACGCTGCACCAACTCGTCGCCTCGGGCGTGGTGAGCGTCTATGACGCCGGCACCGAAGCGGTCTGGGGCATGTGTCACGACCAGCACCTGGTGGCGGCGTTCTACCGCAATACCGCGATCCACATCCTGGTCGACCGCGCGATCGCCGAGACGGCGTTGCTGGCCGCGGCGGAGAATGCCGAATCAGCTTCGGACGGTTCGGTTTTGCCCGCGGCGGTGCGCGACGAGGCGCTCGGTCTGCGGGAGCTGTTGAAGTTCGAGTTCCTGTTCTCGGCGCGGGCGCAGTTCGAGAAGGAGCTCGCCGACGAAGTCCGGCTCATCGGGCACGTGCAGGAGACGCCCTCGTCGGCCAGCGCGGCCGAGGTGCGGCGGCTGTTGCACGAGGCCGACCTGCTGCTGGCGCACCTGGTGTTGCGGCCGTTCCTGGACGCCTACCACATCGTCGCCGACCGGCTGGCCGCCTACGAGGACGACTCCTTCGACGAGGAGGCGTTTCTCGCCGAGTGCCTGCAGGTCGGCAAGCAGTGGGAGCTGCAGCGTCGCATCGCCAACTCCGAGTCGAGGTCGATGGAGCTGTTCAAGACCGGGCTGCGGCTGGCCCGGTATCGGGAGCTGGTGGACGGGAACACCGACATCGCGCGGCGGCGGCGCGAATTCGCCGACGAGATCGCCACGGCCATCCGGCGGGTCAACACGATCGCCGAGCTCGCGCGAAAGCGGTAGTCCCAC
Source organism: uncultured Actinomycetota bacterium (assembly GCA_963824505.1). GTDB lineage: Bacteria > Actinomycetota > Actinomycetes > Mycobacteriales > Mycobacteriaceae > Mycobacterium. The sequence continues at coordinate 39,739 of CAWGPS010000002.1, read as the reverse complement.
CCGTCAGATCCACCCGCGACAGGGCGTAGCTAGCTCTCGACCATTGCATCGATCACCTCACGACGACGTTCCTCGGCGCCCCCAGCCCGCAGCCCTGGTGCTTGCGGTCGACGCCCAGCCGTGACGGCAGAATCACCGGCACCGGGTTGGGCATGTTCCGGTGGAACGGAACCTGTCAACCTGAATGAGGCGCGGTTGGGCTGTATTTGCTGAGCGGTTTCCTCTGGTTGGTCGGGTCGGTTGATCCACGAGGTTTCGGGGATCGTCGGTGGTTCGGGTGGTTTGCGGACGAACCGTTCGGGGTGTGCGGCGTAGGCAGCGTCGAGTACGCCGGCGCGTTTGTCGCGGATCGCCTCAGCGAGGCCGTAGTGGACGTCGGCGGGGGGTTGGCCCAGGCCGGTGTGGCGATGAGAGATAGATTTCATCGAGTGGGTGTTGCATGCAACACTGTTTCATGCAACAGTTGGGGGATGGCTACATCAACACGGCGAGCCGGCGACTACCGCCGGCGCATGCGGGAACGCGGGTATCGCCCCGTCCAAGTGTGGGTGCCCGACGTCCGATCGGCCGAGTTCGCCGCAGAAGCACACCGCGAAGCGCTCGCACTGGCCGAAGCCGACCGGCGCAGCGACGACATGGACTTCGTTGAGGCGATCTCCGACCTGACCGACGACGAGTGACCCGCGGCGAGCTCTGGACCGTCTCGGGAGGCGTTTACGCCGCCAAGCCCCGGCCGGCGCTCATCATTCAAGACGACCTGTTCGACGCAACCGAGTCGGTCGTCGTGATCCCGCTGACGAGCACCGCGGCCGACGCACCGACAACCCGCATCCCGATACCCACGACCACCGGCATCACTCAACCCAGCTTCGCCATGATCGACAAAATCACCACAGTGCGCCGGTCGAACCTCGGCGTACGGATCGGCCGCGTACCCACCACGCTCATAGTCGACATCGAACGCTCACTCATGGTGTTCCTCGGCCTAGCCTCCTGAGCAGCGATTTACCTTCCGCGGCGCCCGACAACCGCGAGGGCGATGCGCCTGCCTGTCGTCGGACATCCGCCCTGCAAGGTCTTCTGGTCTACAGATCGCCCGTATCGAGGCTGTTTTCCGCACCATTTGTTGACGGACGGGATTCGCCGGGTCGGCCGAAGTCCCCCCGATCGTCGCTGTGGGTTGACGTTGAAGCGCCTGCGGCGCTGCTGCACAGCTTGGGCCTTGCGGCCCAAGCCTTTGTTTGCCTTTCTGGCTTTTTCGATCATTGCCCGGCGGTCCGCTACCCGCCAGGGACACGGCCTCCGCTTCGCGCCGGGCACAAGGCTCGCCCAGTTCCCCGACACGCTCGCTGCGCTCGCGGCGGCCAACTGGGTGCCCGGGCGGTAGTCCCACCCGTCACAAGTTCGGGAGCATGCGGCTTTTTGCCCGCCTTCGCGCGACTACTTCGTCGATGGATGCGGTGTTCCGAGGTAAGGGAATTCGGTGAGGGTGTCCGTGTGCGGGCTGAGGCCGGTGGGTGGGATGTCCCCTTTGGACAGGAAGCCGAGGCGGTAATTGATGACGTCGTCGGTGAAGACTCGACCCTTGGGGTACCGCGCCGGCTTCGACGGATCGAATCTCAGCATGTCGGGCAGGGTGCCTTCGGCTTCGATGGCCGCGATCGCCTCGTCGCGGCTGTAGCCGCCGGTGTGGCCCATGAGGTGGGCAAACATGTCCGTCCAGCGGGTCTTGTCGTTGATCGGTTCGCTGGCGTTGTACTCCTCTTTGGTGTCGTCGGTGTTGAAGAAGCTACTCACCGAGGGATGACCCGCGCGGTCCACATGCAGGAGCCGGCCGTCGCGGCGCAGACTGCACCGACCCCAGATGCGGATGTCGGGGTCAGCGCCCAGCGCACTCGTCGGGAGCTCCAGCACCATGGAGAACACGTTGGCTTCGGTGTTGGAATCGACGCCCGTCCAGGGGGATTCGCCGCCGAGATGCGGCGCGGTGAAGTTCCGTCCCCCCGACGTGTCAAATAGGTTTTTGATGCCGTCGAAGTCGAAGAAGAAGGCGTCGCTGCGAGCACCGGCGAACAACGTGATGTCGCCGGAGGAGACGATGTTGGCCGCCGGCCCGAACGACACCTGCACGCCGGAGAAGATCTTGTTGCCTGCGGGTTCCGCGGAGCGGGCTTCGTCGCCGGTGGCCATGAACACGTCCACGGTCTGTGTGCCGTCTCGCGGCGTGGAGAAGACGTAGCTGAAGGCGATGTCGTTGAGGAGGTCCCCGTTGTTGTCGATCGCGAGGCGGTAGATGGCATCGGGGTGCAGCGCATCGGCTTGCGGGTTGGCGTTGAGGATCAGCACGGTCCGCTCGGGCTGGGCGGGCGACTGAAAGGCATAGAGGTCGCACAGGTCTAGACGTTGATCGCCGAGGGGAGGCCCGAGGCTGAGCCCGGTGAAGTGGTTCGACATGATCTGGCTCCCGTAATGCTCATGCAGGGATCGTCGTCGAGGCGGCGGCAAGCAAAGAGTACTGCCGATTCGGCTCGTCCCGATTTCCGAGTTGCCCCGGCAGCGGTGGGCCTAAGTTGAATGCATGCCGCTGACAGGTGAATACGAACCCAGCCCATGGGACTGGTCCCGCGAACAAGCCGACAAGTACGCCGCGTCCGGCGGAGCCGAGGCCGCGGACATGAAGGGCAAGCCGATCATCCTGCTGACCACCGTGGGGGCCAAGACGGGCAAGCTGCGCAAGACGCCGCTGATGCGCGTCGAGCACGACGGCGAGTACGCCGTCGTCGCCTCGCTCGGCGGCGCGCCGAAGAACCCGGTCTGGTACCACAACATCAAGAAGAACCCCCGGGTCGAGCTGCAGGACGGCAGCGTCACCCGCGACTACGACGCCCGCGAGGTGTTCGGCGACGAGAAGGCCGTCTGGTGGGAACGCGCCGTCGAGGCCTGGCCGGACTACGCCGACTACCAGAAGAAGACCGACCGCCAGATTCCGGTGTTCGTGTTGACCCCGGTGAGCTGACGGCGTCGCCGCGTCGGCATGGCACCATTGATCGGTGTCCGCCGAACTGAGCCAGAGCCCCAGACGGCTCCGCTGTGCGCGGCTGACATCGACAAGGCGGCCGAACGGGTCGCCCCGGTGGTCGCGCCGACCCCGCTGCAGCCCAGCGACCGGCTGTCGGCGATCACCGGCGCGCAGGTCTACCTCAAGCGTGAAGACCTGCAGGTCGTGCGCTCCTACAAGCTGCGGGGCGCCTACAACCTGCTGGTCCAGCTGTCCGACGAGGAGCGGGCCGCGGGCGTGGTGTGCTCGTCGGCGGGCAATCATGCCCAGGGTTTCGCCTACGCCTGCCGGGCGCTGGGCGTGCACGGGCGGGTCTACGTGCCGGCCAAGACGCCCAAGCAGAAGCGTGACCGCATCCGCTATCACGGCGGCGAGTTCATCGAGCTGATCGTCGGCGGGGCGACCTACGATCTGGCCGCCGAGGCTGCGCTCGCGGACGTCGCGCGAACCGGCGCCACGCTGGTGCCGCCGTACGACGACCTGCGGACCATCGCCGGGCAGGGCACCATCGCGGTCGAGCTGCTCGACCAACTCGGGGCCGAGCCCGACCTGGTGGTGGTCCCCGTGGGCGGCGGCGGTTGCATCGCCGGCATCACCACCTACCTCGCGGAGCGCACGACGAACACGGCGGTGCTGGGCGTCGAGCCGGCCGGCGCCGCCGCGATGATGGCCGCGCTGGCCGCCGGCGAGCCGGTGACGCTGGACCACGTCGACCAGTTCGTCGACGGCGCCGCGGTGAAACGGGCGGGCACGCTGACGTATGCGGCGCTGGCCGCCGCCGGCGACATGGTGTCGATCACGACCGTCGACGAGGGGGCGGTGTGCACCGCCATGCTGGACCTCTACCAGAACGAGGGCATCATCGCCGAGCCGGCGGGCGCGCTGTCCGTCGCCGGCCTGCTGGAATCGGGCGTCGAACCCGGCTCCACGGTGGTGTGCCTGATTTCGGGCGGCAACAACGACGTGTCGCGCTACGGCGAGGTGCTGGAGCGCTCACTGGTCCACCTCGGGCTCAAGCACTACTTCCTGGTGGACTTCCCGCAGGAGCCCGGCGCGCTGCGCCGGTTCCTGGACGGGGTGCTCGGGCCCAACGACGACATCACCCTGTTCGAGTACGTCAAGCGCAACAACCGCGAGACCGGTGAGGCGCTGGTGGGCATCGAGTTGGGCTCGTCCGCCGACTTCGACGGCCTGCTGGACCGGATGCGGGCAACGGACCTGCACTTCGAAGCCCTCGAGCCGGGCTCGCCGGCTTACCGGTACCTGCTGTAGGTCGCGATCGTCGTTTTCGACGTCGGCTCCCGGGCACGCTGCGCGGTCGCCGCCGGAATTGGTCGACGCCCGGGGCGAAGCTCCGGTTTCCGCGGCTGGTTGGATTCCGAAGCATGAGCCAGCCGTATGGGTCCGGCGCAGCAGGATTCGGTCTGGTCAGCGTCGTCCTCCTGGCGTCCTTTGCAGCCTTGGTGGCCGCGGCGACTTGGGTTGCGCGGAGTGAGCGCCGGTTCCGCCGGCTCCAGGCGAGGGCCCTGGGCGGTCGTCTGGTGTCGCTCGCGTGCGACCAGGTCAACGCCTGGGGCCGGGCGCTGGCCCGCCGGTTGCCGGCGCGTGGGGCCGCGGGTGTCGCGCTGGTCATCGGGGCGGCCGGGGTGGCGGCGCTGGCGGCGGGCTTCACCGAAGTGCTCGAGGACGTGCTCGAGGGTGACGGCATAGCGGGAATCGACCAACCGGCTGCCGGCTGGCTGGCGACCCACCGTGACCTGTGGTTGACCGCCGCGCTGCGGCTGGTCACCGCCGCGGGCGGTCCCTTCCCGTTGGCCGTGGTCGCGGCCCTGAGCTGTGCCGCTGCCGGTTGGCGGAGCAGGTCGTGGCTGCCCGTGGTGCTTGCCCTGGCCGGCGCCGGTGGGATCGCCCTGATGATCGTCACCGCCAAGGCCCTGGTGAACCGGGAGCGTCCGCCTTCACCTTTCGCCGTGATCGCCGCGGACGGCTATTCCTTCCCGTCCGGGCACGCGACCGGCACCGCCGCGATCGCGTTGCTGTCCGCGTGGATGTTGACCCGCTGGCTGATCACCTCGTGGGGCGGGCGAGTGGTCGTGTGGACGGTAGCGATCGGCTCGGCCGTCCTGATCGGCTTCTCGCGTGTCTACCTGGGCGTCCACTACGTCAGCGATGTGGTCGCCGGCTGGCTGCTCGGTATGACCTGGGCCGGCATCGTCATGCTGGTCGGATCGTGGTGGGACGACACTCGCCGCGCGGGGGGCGGGGCCGAATACCGGTGACCGGGTGGTGTGACGGCTACCTTTCCCGGCCCGAAAGTCGAGGTCTGCGCCCTGGCGTCACGTACGGCGCAGCATTAAGGCGCGACACTTATGGTGTATTATTGGTGTATGGCACGCACCAATATCGAGATTGACGACGAGCTCGCCGCTGAGGTCATGCGACGGTTCGGCCTCAAGACGAAGCGGGCCGCCGTCGACCTTGCGTTGCGACGCTTGGTGGGTGTGCCGCTCACCCGTGAGTTTCTGCTCGACCTGGAGGGGATCGGCTGGGAGGGTGACCTCGACACGTTGCGAAGTGAGCAACCCGAGAAAATCTGATGATCCTTATCGACACATCGGCATGGATCGAATACTTCCGCGCTACCGGGTCGATCGCCGCGGTCGAGGTGCGCCGGCTGGTTTCCGAGGAAACAGCTGAAATTGCGATGTGTGAACCCATCGCGATGGAGATCCTCTGCGGAGCGACAAACGACACGCAGTACGCAACACTCGAACGCCTTGTAGACGGCTTACCGTCCTTGATTGTTGACAACGCGCTCGACTTTCGAGCCGCCGCCGGCATCTATCGTGCCGCACGCCACCGCAGGGGTGAGACGATTCGGAGCATCAACGACTGCGTCATTGCAGCAATCGCGATCCGTCATGACGCGCGGATCATTCACTGCGACAGAGACTTCGATGTCATCGCGCGCATCACCGGCCTCGAGGTCGCGTCGTTTCGGTAAGCACCTGGACACGCCTCAGGCTGGCTCGACCTGTAGGAGCGATTCGTCATTCGCGCGGAAAATCGGCTCGAGGGGTACGGCGAACCGTTCGGCCATGGCGGCCAACGTTTTCGACCACACCCGGTCAGTAGACGAAACCGGTCCGTGCCCGGGCCCGGTCAGCAGCAATGCGACGGTGCTGCCGGGCGCCATGTCGTCGAGCAGCGCGCGTAGCGCCGACATGAGGTTCCGCAGCACCAGGGCCCGCGGTCGGGGGCCGATCGGGAGTTGGGTCATCGTCTTCAGCAACACGCGATCCGCGCCCAGGAAGCCAATCCACAGCAGCTTTTCGCCGAAGCCGAGCGGCCCCATCAGAGCACGCCACCGGTGGCGCAGGTCGTCGGCCGACGCTACCGGGTCGGTGGCGGTTTCGAGGGCTGGGATCGGCTCGTGCTCCGCATGACGCATGGGCGAATCATCGGCGGTCCGCCCCGCGACCGCTATTCACTCATCCACAGCGCAAAACGGCGAACGAATGCCCTTCCAGCACAGTGCTGTCGGAGTCGACCGTGGGCTCACCCCAGGCGAGCACCACCTCGCCGGCCATCGGCACCTTCACCGGCTCGGCGCCCAGATTGCAGACGATGCGTAACCGCCCGCGGGACAGGGTGATCCAGCGCTGGTCTTCGTCGTAGTCGACGGTGAGGTGCTCCAGCCACGGGTCGGCCATGTCCGGATCGTTGTGCCGCAGGGCGATCAGGTCGCGGTAGAGGCGGTGCAGGCGGGCGTGGTCGCCGGAGCCGACCTCGTCCCAGTTCAGCTTGGACCGCAGGAAGGTCTGCGGGTCCTGCGGATCGGGGATCTCGTCGGCGTCCCAGCCGTGCTCGGCGAACTCGGCCTTGCGCCCCTCCGCGGTCGCCTTGGCCAGCTCGGGCTCTGGGTGTGAGCTGAAGAACTGGAACGGCGTGGACGCCGCATACTCCTCGCCCATGAACAGCATTGCCGTGTAGGGGGATCCGAGAGCCAGCGCCGCCTTGACGGCGCACTGTCCGGGAGTCAGGTTCTGCGACGGGCGGTCCCCGAGCGCCCGGTTGCCCACCTGGTCATGGGTGCAGGTGTAGGCGACCAGCCGGGTGGCCGGGATGGCCGACGTGTCCAGCGGCCGACCGTGGCGGCGGTGCCGGAAGGACGAATAGGTAGCCGCGTGGAAATAGCCGTGGCGCAGGGTCTGCGCCAGCGTGGAAAGCGAGCCGAAGTCGCGCGTAATAGCCCTGCCGCTCACCGGACACCGCGGTGTGGATGGCGTGATGGATGTCGTCGGCCCACTGCGCGGTCAACCCGTAACCACCGCGGTTCCGGGGGGTGATCAGCCGGGGGTCGTTGAGGTCGCTTTCGGCGACCAGCGACAGCGGCCGCCCCAACTCCTGCGCCAGCCAGTCGGTTTCGGTGGCGAGCTCCTCGAGGATATGGATGGCGGTGGTGTCCACCAGCGCGTGCACGGCGTCCAGGCGCAGGCCGTCGGCGTGGAAGTCGCGCATCCAGCGCAGCGCGCAGCCGATGATGTAGCGGCGCACCTCGTCGGAGTAGTCGTCGGCGATGTTGATGCCTTCACCCCACGGGTTGCTTCCCGACGACAGGTAGGGGCCGAACTTCGGCAGGTAGTTGCCGGACGGGCCCAGGTGGTTGAACACCGCGTCGATCAGCACGCCCAGACCGCGCGCGTGGCAGGCGTCGACGAACCGGACCAGGCCGTCGGGGCCGCCGTAGGGTTCGTGCACGCTGTACCACAGCACGCCGTCGTAGCCCCAGCCGTGGGTGCCGGCGAAGGAGTTCACCGGCATCAGCTCGACGAAGTCGACGCCGAGATCGACCAAATAGTCCAGCTTTTCGACGGCGGCGTCGAACGTGCCGGCCGCGGTGAAGGTGCCGAGGTGCAGCTCGTAGATCACCGCTCCCTCGACCGACCGGCCGGCCCAGTCGCCGTCTGTCCACGCCGCCCCGGCGGGATCCCACAACTGCGAGCGTTCGTGTACACCGTCGGGCTGACGGGCCGAGCGCGGGTCGGGCAGCACGGTGTCGTCGTCGTCGAGCAGGAACCCGTAGCGGGCGTGTGGCGCCGCGTCGACGTCCGCGTGCCACCAGCCGTCATCCGAGCGCGTCATCGGGTGGACGTGTCCGTCGACGTCGAGCCGCACCAGGTCCGGTTTCGGCGCCCAGACGCGGAATTCAGTCATGATGGCGCTCCAGCAGCACCACGGGCAGGTCCGCGAACAGCTGGGCGGCCGACGTCGGCCCGTCGGCGATGGCGCCGGTGAGCGTGTCCTTCCAGGTGCCCTCGGGCAGCGGCAGCACCGTGTTGCCCCAGCCGGTGTCCTTCAGCCGGACGGTCCAGCGGGTCACCGCCACCAGGATGTCGTCCCCGCGGCGGAAGGCCACCACGTGTTCGGCCGACTCACCGTCGGCCAGCACGGGCACGTAATCCCCGCGCAGGAAGGCGTCCGGATGGTTGCGCCGCACGCGAAGTGCCGTGGTCACGACCCGGATCTTGGGGTGCTCCAATGCCGCAAGCGCTGTTCGCCGGGCCGCATAGTCGACCGGCCGGCGGTTGTCCGGGTCGACCAGGCTGTCGTCCCACAGCTCGGTGCCCTGGTAGACGTCGGGAACGCCGGGCACGGTCAGCGCGAGCAGCTTCTGGCCCAGCGCGTCGCTGGCGGCGTGCGGGTTGAGTTGCGCGACAAGCTCGGTCAGCTGACCGGCGACCGGACCGTCGAGCACGGCATCCAGCCAGCGGTGCACCGCGTCCTCGAAGTCGGCGTCCGGGTCGTTCCACGTGGTGTGCCAGGACGCCTCCCGGATCGCCTTCTCGGCGTAGGCGTGCAGCCGCTCGCGCAGGTCCTGGTTTACCAGGCCGGTCACCGGCCACACCCCGAAGACGTTCTGCCACAGGAACTGTCCGGTGGCGGGGTCGGGGGAGGGCGCCCGGGCCTCCCAGCGCGCGACGAACTCGGTCCACAGCGAGGGCACCTGCGACAGCACGCCGATGCGGGCCCGCACGTCCTCGCCGCGCTTGGTGTCGTGGGTGGTCAGCGTCGTCATGGCCTGCGGCCACATCCGCGCCCGGGTGGCGGCGCGGTCGTGAAACTCCGCCGCGCCGACGCCGAACCGGTGCGGCTCGCCGCCCACCTCGTTGAGTGAGACGAGCCGTGCGTCGCGGTAGAAGTAGCAGTCCTCGACCGACTTCGCCGTCACCGCCCCGCAGAGCTGCTGCAGGCGGGTGGCGGGCTCGCCGCCGCGGGCCAGCGCCGCGGCGAGCACCTGCAGCGCCGGCCCCAATTCGGGCGATTGGGCTTGTGTTTCGGCCAGCGCGGTGGGCATGACCGCGGCCAGGCCGGGGTAGTCGCAGCGGTAGACGCCGATGTGGGTGAGCAACGCGGCCACCGCCTCGGGAAGTTGCGGGTGGTCCGCGCCGGCGGCCGCCGCGATGCTGCGGCGCAGCCTGCGCAGTTCGCTCGCCAGGGTTTGGGTGGCCGACCGGATCTTGAGCTCGGACAGCATCTTCGGCGTCGCGCCGTAGTCGGCGAAATCGGAGCCCGCGGACCCGAATTCCAGAGCGCGGTGAGGGCCGGCGCTCCCTGGGGGTCGACGAAGAGCCCGCCCACCTCACGAAGGACGTCGTAGCCCGTGGTGCCGGCGACCGGCAGCGTGGGCTCCAGCGCCTCGTCGACGGCGAGAATCTTTTCGATGACGATCCAGGCGTCCGGGCCGACCAGCTCGCGCAGCCGTGCCAGGTATTCGCCGGGATCCGAGAGGCCGTCGGGGTGGTCGATGCGCACGCCGTCGACGAGGTCCTCGGTGAACCACCGGGCGACCTCGGCGTGCGTGGCGTCGAACACCTCCCGATCTTCTTGGCGCAGACCGGCCAGCGAGGTGATCGAGAAGAAGCGCCGGTAACCGCAGACGCCGTTGCGCCAGCCCACCAGCCGATAGTGCTGACGGTCGTGCACGTCGGGGCCGGTGCCTTCTGCGGTGCCCGGCGCGAGGGGCAGAGCCAGGTCGCCCAGCCGCAGCCGGTCCCCGTCGACCTTCAAATCGGCGGCGTCGTCGTCGGAGCCCAGGATCGGCAGCACGATGCGCCCGTCGTCGTCGAGGTCCCAGTCGATGTCGAAATACGTTGCGTAGTCCGAGGAACGGCCGTGCCGCAGGACGTCCCACCACCAGGCGTTCTGCTCGGGCTGGTCGATGCCGACGTGGTTGGGCACGATGTCGACCACCAGGCCCATGCCCCGCTTGCGGGCCGCCGCCGACAACCGCGCCAGCCCCTCGGCGCCGCCGAGTTCAGGCGACACCGTCGTCGGGTCGGTGACGTCGTAGCCGTGGTTGGACCCGGCGGCAGCGGTCATGATCGGCGACAGGTACAGATGCGACACCCCGAGGTCGTCGAGGTAATCCAGCAGGTTCTCGGCGTCCGCCAAGGTGAACGCGAACCCGCTGGCCTCACCGCGCAGCTGCAACCGGTAAGTCGACAGAACTGGAAAGGGCATGATGTCACAACGTCTTACGCAGCACGAGCAGCGACCGTGGCGGCACCACGATTCGCTCCTCGGCGGCCACCACGTGGCCGCCCTTGCCCGTCGGATCGTTGGTGTCCAATTCCACGGTCCACTCCTGCGCGTAGTCGGCGTGCGGCATCACGAACACTTGCTGGCCGTCGGCGTTGAAGCACAGCAGGAACGAGTCGTCGACCACCCGCTCGCCGCGGTCGTTGGGAGCGCTGATGGCCTCGCCGTTGAGAAACACCGCCACGCACTGGTGCAGACTCTTGCCCCAGTCGTCGTGCGTCATCTCCTGACCGTCGGTGGTCAGCCACGCGATGTCGCGAACCTCTTCGCCCGTGCGGATCGGCTCCCCTTCGAAGAACCTGCGCCGGCGAAACACCGGATGGTTCTTGCGCAGGGTGGTCGCCCTGCGCGCGAACGCCAGCAGATCCGAATTCTTGTCGACCAACGACCAGTCCATCCAGGACAATTCGGAGTCCTGGCAGTAGACGTTGTTGTTCCCGTTCTGGGTGCGGCCCAATCTCGTCGCCGTGCGCGATCATCGGCGTGCCCTGGCTGAGCATCAGCGTGGCCCAGAAGTTGCGCATCTGGCGGCCCCGCAAGGCCAGGATCTCGGGATCGTCGGTGGGGCCCTCGACGCCGCAGTTCCACGAGCGGTTGTGGCTTTCGCCGTCGCGGTTGTCCTCGCCGTTGGCCAAGTTGTGCTTCTCGTTGTACGAGACGAGGTCGTTGAGCGTGAACCCGTCGTGGGCGGTGACGAAGTTGATGCTGGCGCTCGGCCGGCGACCGGTCGCCTCATAGAGGTCCGACGACCCGGTCAGCCGGGAGGCGAACTCGCCGAGAGTCGCGGGCTCGCCCCGCCAGTAGTCACGCACAGTATCGCGATACTTCCCGTTCCACTCGGTCCACAAACCCGGGAAATTTCCGACCTGATAGCCGCCCTCGCCGACGTCCCACGGCTCGGCGATCAATTTGACCTGGCTGACGATCGGATCCTGCTGCACCAGGTCGAAGAAGGCGCTCAGCCGGTCGACGTCGTGCAGCTCGCGGGCCAGCGTGGCGGCCAGGTCGAAGCGGAACCCGTCGACGTGCATGTCGGTCACCCAGTAGCGCAGCGAGTCCATGATGAGCTGCAGGACGTGCGGGTGGCGGGCGTTGAGGCTGTTGCCCGTGCCCGTGTAGTCCTTGTACAACCGCAGGTCGGTCGTCGACCAGGCGGTAGTAGGCGGCGTTGTCGATGCCGCGGAAGTTGATGGTCGGGCCCAGGTGGTTGCCTTCGGCGGTGTGGTTGTACACCACGTCGAGAATCACCTCGATGCCCGATTCATGCAGGGCCCGCACCATGGACTTGAACTCGGCGACGCTGGCCTCGCGGTTGGCCGCGTACTGGTTGTGCGGGGCGAAGAAGCCAAACGTGTTGTAGCCCCAGTAGTTTCGCAGGCCCAGGTCGAGCAGCCGCGAGTCGTGCAGGAACTGGTGCACCGGCATGAGTTCGAGCGCGGTGACGTTGAGGGACTTGAGGTGGTCGATGACGACGGGGTGGGCCAGCCCCGCGTAGGTGCCGCGCAGTTCCTCGGGGACGCCGGGGTGGTTCTGCGTCATGCCCTTGACATGAGCCTCGTAGATCACGGTCTCGTGGTAGGGGGTGAGCGGCAACCGGTCGGAGCCCCAGTCGAAGAACGGGTTGCTCACCACGCTGGTCATGGTGTGGCCCAGCGAGTCGACCATCGGGGGAGTGCCGGTGTCGGCGTTGACGGCGTTGCGGTCGGTCAGGTCGACGGCCTGCAGGTCGTAGGAGTACAGCGCCTGGCCGAATTGGAAATCGCCGTGGAACGCCTTCCCGTACGGGTCCAACAGCAGCTTGCTCGGATCACACCGATGGCCCGACGCCGGATCCCACGGCCCGTAGACGCGGAATCCGTAGCGCTGGCCCGGGGTGATGTTGGGCAGATAGGCATGCCAGACGAATCCGTCGACCTCGTCCAGGGGGATCCGGGACTCCTCGCCTCCGGTGTCGATCAGGCACAGGTCGACGTTGTCGGCGATTTCGGAGAACAGCGAGAAGTTGGTCCCGGCGCCGTCGTACGAGGCGCCCAGCGGGTACGGCGCGCCTGGCCACACGGTGGGCAGCTTGGGTCGTTGGATACCAGCAGCGCCTGTTTTCGAGCCTGGTTTGAAGCGCCAGTGTTGGTCGGCATCACTTGACCTTATCCGCGCCCGGGATCGGTCGACGGCGGTTACCACCAGCCCGTCGCGGCGCCGATCTGGCGGCCCAACTCGGTCGTCATCGTGCGCACGTAGGTGGGCGACAAGTGGTGGGCGCCGTGGTAGATCAGCACGTTCCCTTCGACCGGGCGGCAGATATCGGCGCGGCAGATCGCATCCGACATGTCGAGGACCTTGAGCAGTGGGAACTGCGCGACGAAGTCGAGGGTCTGATTGCGGTCCGAGAGCACCTGGGAGCGCTTGATCGAACACGACTGCGGGCTGCGGCCCTTGGCGAGGCAGTCGGCGGGGTCGAACGGCTTGCCGTCCTTGACCAGCCACGGGGTGTCCCGCATGCCGAGGATCGGAATGTTGTTGTCGGACAACGTCTGCCAGATGCCGATGTAGGTCGCCGGCATCACGTCGCCCGATTTGATGTTCCAGGGCCGGGTCGTCGTGGTGAACACGTAGTCGGGACGGTCGGCGACCAGCTTGTGTCATCGTGCGTTGCACCCACTCGCGGCACTGCATGTAGGGGGCGTTGTTGCCCATGATGAGCGGCACTTCTTCGGTGGACAGCGGGCAGCCCATCTTCAGATAGGTGACCACCTTGAAGTGGTGCAGAGTGCCGAGCAGTTCCAGCGCCGGCAGCCAGTGTTCCGCGTGCGACCCGCCGGCCAGCGCGATGGTCCGGGTGGCGGTCAGATCGCCGTAGGTGCAGTTGACCACGGTGGGGTTGACGAAATCACTGATGCAGCCGTCCCTGGTGGAATCGGGGAGGTCGTCCTTGACCTCCAGCACCGTCGGCCGCATCGGCAGGGCGGGCACCCGCACGTGTTCGGTCAGCGCACGCGCGCCGGGGTAGTCCTGCGTGTTGAGCACGCTGAGTTCCTTGCCGGCGGCCCGCAGGACCGTGACGTGCTGACGCCAGGTGAACGACGTCGCCGTCAACGTGACGCCCAGCAACACCACCGCCGAACCCAGGACCAACGTGGGGCGGCGCAACCGCGCGAGCCAGGGGATTGCCGGGACGGGCGTCGCCCGGTACCGCAGCGGGTCTTCGACGAGCCGGGTGGTCAGGTAGGCCAGCGCTCCGGACACCAGCAGCAACGCCGTGCCTTCGACGAAGTTGGCGTGCCGGTGGCCGGTGTAGGACAGCCAGAAGATCAGCAGCGGCCAGTGCCACAGGTACAGCGAGTAGGCCATCGTGCCCAGCGCCACCAGCGGCCCGGTCGCCAGCAGCCGGTTGGGCAGCGGCATCTCGTCGTTGCCGGCGCCCAGGTTGGCCCCGGCCAGGATCATCAGCACGGTCGCGCCGACCGGGACCAGCGCCCACGGGCCCGGGAACTCCTGCACGCCGTTGATGACGGCCCCGCACGCCAGGATCGCCGCGAGTGCGGCCGTCGCCACGACCGTCCGCAGCCATCCCGGCCAGCGGACGCGGGGGACCAGGGCCCCGGCCAGAGCGCCGAGCAGCAATTCCCAGGCCCTCGCGAAGCTGTTGTAGTAGGCGGTCGTCTGGTTGTCCTGGTGCGCGACGATCGCGTAGACGAACGACGCGACCGTCAGCGCGGTCAGCAGCAGCAGGAACACCGTCCGCAGGCGAGACCCTTTGAACAGGTAGGCGCACCCGGCGATCAGCAGCAGGAAGGCGACGTAGAACTGACCCTGGACCGACATGGACCAGATGTGCTGCAGCGGGCTGACCGCTTCGCCGGCCCGAAGATAGTCGGACGCCGTGTTCGCCAGCTCCCAGTTCTGGTAGTAGCCGAGGCTGGCCAGGCTCTGGTCGGCGAACGTCTCCCAACGGGTCTGCGGCTGCACCAGGATCGTGAGCACCGCGCAGCCGGCGAGCACGACGACCAGCGCGGGAACCAGGCGGCGGACGAGCCGGAGGATCTCGGCGGGCGGCGAGAGCTTTGAGGCTGGGTTCAGTGCGGCGCGGATGATCTTGCCGCCGAAAAAGAACCCGGAGAGCGCCAAGAACACGTCCACGCCGCCCGACACCCGCCCGAACCAGACGTGGAACATCGCGACCAGCAAGATGGCGACGCCGCGCAGCCCGTCGAGGTCATGCCGATAAAAGCCGCTCGACCGGGTCCCCACGGCGGCCGGTGGCGCGGCGGCGACCGGCGCGGGAGGCGCGGACAGGGTAAGCATGATTGCCGCTAATTTACCGAAAACCGCCGCCCGCTCCCGGGTGAGGAGCGAGCGGCGGGTTCGGGCGGCCGGGTGTCAGTGCGTCGTGGTCAGCGGCGCCTGCTGGGTGGGCACCTGCTGCAGGGGCGCCTGCTGGGTGGGCAGCTGTTGGACGGGCGCCTGTTGCAGGGGGGCCTGTTGCGTCGGGACCTGCTGTGCCGGGACCTGCTGTGCCGGCACCCGCTGCAGCGGAGCCTGCTGGGTCGGCACCTGTTGGACCGGCGCCTGTTGGACCGGCGCCTGTTGCAGGGGGGCCTGCTGCGTCGGGACCTGCTGCCCCGGCATCTGCTGCAGGGGAGCCTGCTGCGTCGGCAGCTGCTGGACCGGCGCCTGGGGCACCGTCTGCGTTCCCAGAACGCGCACCAGGTAGGGCGTCATGCCGTTGCTGCGCACCGGTGACACCTGGACGACGTCGCCCACCTCGAGCATCTGGTTGTTGCCGAGGTACATCGCGACGCTTTGCGTGCCTTCCGGGCCGTAGAAGATCAGGTCGCCCTTGTGTGCCTGCTGCGGCAGGATCTTCTGCCCGAGCCGGTACATCTCGCCGGAGGAACGCGGCAGCTTGATGCCCGCGCCGGCGTAGGCGTACTGCATCAGGCCCGAGGCGTCGAAGCCGACGGTCATGGCGCCGGAACCCTTGCCCAGGCTGGGACCGGTGGGACCGCCGCCGGCCCACGAGAAGGGCACCCCGCGCTGGGAGAGACCCCGCGTGATGACGACGTCGGTGGCCTGCTGGTAGTCCATCGGCCTGGTGCCCGGGTCGGCCACGGCGAAGCCCAGGCCGATCAGCGAGGCCGCCAGCAGCGCGAAGCCGATCGCGAAGGCGTAGATGCGTTTCATGTCGATTCCTTCCTCCGGCCTCGGCGCGGTGACTGCGTGCCTCGGCCGCTTATGCAGCTGGCTCGGGACCTATCGGACCGGTGCCGCTGCATGACGTTGGAGTGAACTCAGCTGTCGAACCTCTGCTTTCACACCAGTCACTACAGACACTTGTACATCAGAAGTCGAGCGCGGAATACGCCCATTGACGTGCGCGAAGCATTTTTTGTCGTAACGTGACCCGACGGTTACTGCAGCGTCGAAATCCGCGTGCGCAGTTGTGATTTGGCTCTCAGTCAGGCGCCGCGTTGCGGGCAGGGCCGCCCAGCGTCCCGGCGCGGAGTCAGTCTTGAGTGTTGCGATCGCTCGGATTGGACCGGTACGCCAGCCAGGCGAGGGCTCGCTGGAGGCTGGAGCTGTAACGCTCGGGAACCGTCTTGATTCGATCCGCGATCAAAGTCGGGTCGACTAGGCGGCCGGAGATCAGCGCGTCAACGAAGTTGCGGTCCTTTTCCCGGAACGCACACAATTTGGCGACGCACAGATCTTCCTTGTCCAGGCACCAACCGATGTAGTGCGGCCGACCATTGGGGGCTGCGGTGTTTTCGTTCTGCACCTTGACGAGTCGTTGTCGCCAGCCGTCGGGAAGTGCAGATGTGGTCAGGTCAACTCCGTCGAGGCTGAAGCCGTGTGTTTGCTGGAACTGCGAGAGCTCGCCAGCCGCCGCAAAGATGAGGTCCGCCAGTTCGATGGCCTGGTCATTGTCATCGGTGATGGGCAAAATGTCGACTTCGAGCGAACGGGTTGCGGCCGAAGGGAGTTCGTATTCAGGGTAGGTGCCCAGGATGGCCTGGGAACCGACCACGATGACCTCGAGTCGGCCGGTGATTTGACAGGCGGCGCGGATGGCATGCTCCAACTGGTCGCGACGCATCAGTTGATTTCCGTCAGGACCTTTTCGCGCTCCTCGTCGCGGAGCAGTCCTGCCATCGGCGTCACTTCGCGCATCGCGACGGAATCACGATCAAGGCCGGTCAGGACCCGATGCAGCGCCGCGACGTCGCTGCGTTCGACGAGCACTTCCCACTGGTCGAGGTTGCGGATGTGGGGTTGACCTCGAACGCCGGCGCGTAAATGCGTCAGATTCGCTTGGATCGTGGGGCGCCACTGGTGCAGCGACGATCGTGTCAGATCTGCGGCTAGGCGGCGATGCAACTTCCACGAACGCCACTCGGCCCGAGTCAGGTCTGGGGCAACCGCGCGGCGTTTGACTTCGAGGCGATAACCCATGCAGGACAGTAAGCGATCAAGCTGTTCGTCGCTCAGGTCGACCTTCCGAGAAAGGAATTGGCTAATACTGGGTTGGTGCACGCCGCTGAGGCGTGCTAGTTCGGACTGGGTCGTGCGCGTTTGGCGCATGACCTGCTGCAGCACTTCGCTGCGGTCGGACATGCGCCAAATATAGCATCAAATGCTATAGCGCGCGTGCCGCGCGCACGTCGCTCAGTGGTGTCCGCGCTGGCCTCATCTCGAACGTCCCGCAGCGTCAGAGCCAGTACCGCTGGCTGAACGTCGTGAGGATGGACCCGGCGACCGAGCTGACCAACAGGATGGCCAGCGACAGGACCGGCCAGAAGGACATGTACCAGCCCTTCAGCAAGGAAATCAGCGGACCGACCACCGCCGCCGCGATCGCCGCCCCGACGCCGCCCCATACCAGGGGGCGGATGTAGTAGTCGATCCCGAAGGGCACCGGACCGCAGGTGTCACCCTCGCAGACGTGCTCCAGGAAGCCGAAGAGCTTCGCCGGCCACGGCGTGGCGGTGGCCAGGACGATCAACAGGGCCAAGAGCACCACGGTGGAGACGACGTCCCAGGGCGCGATCCGCAGGCGAAGTACCCGGGGCGCCCCCGGCTTGGACCGACCGGCCGCAGGGGGCGCCTGAGGCGCCCGCGTCTCGGTGTCGTCGGCGGGGTAGGGGACTTCGGGCTGGGTGGGCCAGGTCATCGCGTCCCATGCTTCCCCATGGTGGGGATTTGCGCGACCCGGCTGCTTTACGCTCGATCACTATGCCTGCGGCCAGGGCCGGGTTGACGCCCGAGCAGATCAGCGCGATCGACGCCGCGCACGTGTGGCATCCCTACAGCACCATCGGCAGTGAGAGTGTGGCGCCCGTGGTGGCCGTCGGCGCCCGCGGCGCCTGGCTGACGCTGGTCCGGGACGGCAAGCGGGTCGAGGCGCTGGACGCGATGAGTTCTTGGTGGACGGCGATCCACGGCCACGGGCATCCGGTCCTGGACGCGGCGCTGACCAGCCAGCTGGGCGTGATGAACCACGTCATGTTCGGCGGGCTGACCCACGAGCCCGCGGCCCGGCTGGCCCAGCTGCTGGTGGAGATCACGCCGGAGGGACTGGACACCGTGTTCTTCAGCGACTCCGGGTCGGTGTCGGTGGAGGTCGCGGTGAAGATGGCGCTGCAGTACTGGCGCAGCCGCGGCCAACCGGGCAAGCATCGGCTGATGACGTGGCGCGGCGGCTACCACGGGGACACCTTCACGCCGATGAGCATCTGCGACCCCGACGGCGGCATGCATTCGCTGTGGACGGATGTTTTGGCTCGCCAGGTGTTCGCCCCGCAGGTTCCGCGCGACTACGACCCGGCGTATGTGGCGGCGTTCGAGGCGCTATTGGCTGCTCACGCTCGCTGAGCTGGCCGCGGTGGTCGTCGAGCCCGTCGTGCAGGGGGCCGGCGGGATGCGCTTCCACGACCCGCGCTACCTGCGTTGATCTGCGGGAGATGTGCCGGCGGCACGAGGTGCTGCTGGTGTTCGACGAGATCGCGACGGGATTCGGCCGCACCGGCGAGCTGTTCGCCGCCGACCACGCCGGGGTGAGCCCGGACATCATGTGCGTCGGCAAGGCGATGACCGGGGGATACCTCAGCATGGCCGCCACCCTGTGCACGACCGAGATCGCGCACACCATCAGCGCCGGCGAGGCCGGGGCGCTGATGCACGGGCCCACGTTCATGGCCAATCCGCTGGCCTGCGCGGTGTCGGTGGCCAGCATCGAGGTGCTGCTCGGGCAGGACTGGCGGTCCCGGGTCGCCGAGATCTCCGCCGGGCTGGCGGACGGGTTGGCGCCGGCCCGGGGGTTGCCGCGGCGTGGTTGACGTGCGGGTTTGCGGGGCCATCGGCGTCATCGAGTGTGAGCGGCCGGTTGACCTGGCCGTCGCCACCCCGGCGGCGCTGGACCGCGGCGTCTGGCTGCGCCCGTTCCGCAACCTGGTCTACGCGATGCCGCCGTACATCTGTTCGCCGGGCGAGATAGCGCAGATCACCGGCGCGATGGTGGACGTCGCCGGGCTGGTGGGCTGAGCGGGTTGGCAACTTAGGGAATTCTCAGCAGATTCTTCGGTCCCCCCATGGCTCCGCTCAAAGGCTCCACAAAGTCGCGGGCCGCACAATCAGTCCCATGACTAGTGGATTGCAGTGCTCCGACCTGATCGAACGCTACCTGTCCACCTGCGACATGCGATTCCTGCGCGACGAGCGCGGTGGCGCCTACTTCAGCGTTCCCAATGCCCATTACGGACGGTTGCACGTCCACCTGGAGATTTCCCCCTCTTTCGGGGATATGTTGACTGTCCAGGTCACTCCCGCGCGCTCCTTCCCGGCCGCCGACCGGCCCTGGCTCACGCGCTTCGCCGACACGTGGAACCTGCAGAACCGCGGAGTCACCGCACTTTTGCACGGTTCGTCTGAGCCGCAGCGCATCGGTCTTGTGGCGCGCAGGTCCCAGTGGATCCGCGACGACATCTCCTTCGACGACTTCGCTTCGTTCGTCGACCACACCATTGCGGCGCGCAATCGACCTCTTCGCCGAATCGGCGCAGGTTGGCGAGTTGCCTTCGACGGGGGAGTCCGTGTTGCGGGACGCCGGCTGAATTCCGGCGCGCGAGCGCCGAGCGCGGCGATCGTCTGATGCGCTTGGCCTGAGGCCAGCCGAGATGGCGCAGATCCGTCGGCGTTCCGGTTGAATTGTGCTGAGTCGGCCTTGCGGCACCGCTCTTGATCGCATGAAGGCATGCCGTGTCCTGTTGCTGGTGGTGTGATGTTGTTGGATTTGTCTTTGTGCCCTGAGACTCGAGTTCCAGACGCGTGCTCGTTCCGAGGCTCAGCTAGGCGCGGACCAAAGCGTCACGAATTGCAGCAGGTTTACTGTGTCGGCAGCACCTGTTTGCCGCAATTTTCCGAATTGCCTGCGCCATTCTGTATGGCGGGTTAACGTTCTTGGCGGGCGCGACCGGGCGCCTCTGTCGGGAGGGTTGACAGATATGTCGTATGTGTTGGCGGAGCCGCAGATGATGGCGGCGGCGGCAACGGACGTTGCGGCCATTAGTTCGACGGTCAGCGCGGCCCACATGGCTGCGGCGGCGCCGACCGTATCGCTGATACCCGCGGCCGCCGACCAGGTGTCGACGGGCATCGCCCAATTGTTCTCCGGGGTAGCCCAGGACTTTCACTCGCTGGTCGGTCAGGCAGCGACATTCGGCCAACAGTTCGCGCAGCATCTGCATCTGGGTGCGGGCTCGTACACGGCCGCCGAGGCCGTCAGTGCCGCATCGCTGAGTCTTCCGGATGCGAACTCGCTCGTCAGCATCGTCAACGGCCTGTGGGGCCAGTTGATCAGCGGGCCGATGGCGGTATTCAACAGTATAACAAAATGTCTTCACAGCAATTACGAATATTTTCAAGATGTTCGTAAATGCATTTGTACTTGCCGGATATGTGGTATATGAGTTTCTGGTATTTTCATATTTGACGTTGGCTGGATTGATCGGACTCGAAGTGCTCTGGCGAAACTCCTTGGCGTGCCGGTTGTCATCCCGACCGTGTTCTGACTCGATTGTTTATCCACAGCTCTGAGAGTCTTGCGGCCCACGACGTGGGCAGGAGGTTCGACAAGATCATGACGACGAGTAGATGGCACAACCCCGAACAGTTGTGTTCAAGCCGATGGCGCAGATCCGCTGGTGGCTCAGGGTAGGGAACTGCCGGAGTCTGCCGCGAGATCGCTATGTCCGAGGGGACATATCCGCTCGCGCGACGAGTTCGGGCGGCAGGGTCGAAGACGCCAAACGGCTCAAGAATCTCGAACGCGAGAGAATGCGCGCTGATGGACCGCTGGCCGATGCGGAGTTGGAGAAAGCCGATGCGGAGCTGGAGAAAGACGAGTCCGCGGACATCGCGCGAAGCGAAAACCTAGACGGACAGCCTCGGGAGTTCGACTGTGACCGCGTCGTCGGGGCGGTCCTCCCTCAGCAGCAGGGACCGCACCAGCGGACGCGGCGCCTCAGACCGAAGCATGAAACTGGCCGGGCGCGGACGCACCGTCTGCGGCCACCAGAACCACCGTCCGAGCAGCGCGGCGATGGACGGTGTCATGAACGAGCGCACGACCAGGGTGTCGAACAACAGGCCCAGGCCGATGGTGGTACCGAGTTGGCCGATGATCCGCAAGTCGCTGAATATCATCGAGGCCATGGTGAAGGCGAACACCAGGCCCGCGTTTGTCACGACTTTCCCGGTGCCGCCCATGGCGCGGATGATGCCGGTGTTTATGCCGGCAGCTATTTCCTCTTTCATCCGGGCTACCAGAAGCAAGTTGTAGTCGGATCCGACGGCCAAAAGGACGATCACGGACATCGGAAGCACCATCCAGTGCAATTTGATGCCCAGAATGTACTGCCACACGAGCACCGACAGCCCAAACGATGCGCCCAATGAAAGCACCACCGTACCCGACGATAACCAGGGCGGCCACGAAACTTCGCGTGAGGGCGAGCATGATGACGAAAATAAGGCAAAGCGCACCAACGAGCGCGATCCACAGATCGTATTTCGAGCCGTCGTCGGAAATCTTTGTAGGTCGACGCGGCGCCGGCGATAGAAATCTTGGCGTTCTCCAGCGGAGTCGTCTTGAGCGCTTCTTCGGCCGCCGTCCTGATCGGATCGATCCGCGCTATGCCCTCGGGCGTCGCGGGATCGCCCCTGATGCGAAATGATGAATCGAGCCGCTTTCCCGTCCGGAGACACGAAGGAAGCCATCGCGCGCTGGAAGTCCGGGTTCTGGAAGACATCGGGGGGCAGATAGAACGAATCGTCGTTCTTGGCGGCGTCGAACGCCTGCCCCATGGCGGTGGCGTTTTGGCTCGATGTCGTCCAGCTCGCCGAAGAGCCCGGACATGGTGCTGTGGTTCGTCAACATTATTGCGCGCGTGGCCTCCGCGATCGCGATCAGCTGCGGGGTCAGCGGCGAGTAGCTGCGGCAGTCAGCCCGTCCAGCTTTCACCGCGTCTTTCACGATGATGTGCAATTTATCGTGAAGCGCATCGAGACCGTCGAACAGCTCAAATATTGATTCTCAACGCCCAGCATATCGGGATATCGTAGCAGTGCTTTTCCCAGTAGAAGTAACTTCGAATTGGCCTGAAGAAATCCTCGAAATCCGAGATGTGATCTTCAGTCTCATCCACGATGGCTTGCATTTCTATTGATCACGCCGATCGATGTGGTGAGCAACGGCGGTGAGCCGCTGCTGCAATCCGTACAGGCGCTTCATTATCGCGATTTGTCTAGCGAGCAGCGTCGGCCTCCTTGAGCATGTCATTCATGCGAGGCTTTCATGAGCTCCATGTTTTGCAGCATGGCCGCGTTTTGCATGCTGATCAGGAAAGGTATCGAAGTGTGTTCAATCGGTGTTCCCTCGGGCCGGGTTATGCCCTGCACCCGAGAAATCCCTGGAACCCGAAAAATCGCCTTGGCCAGTTTGTGCAGCACGAGAAAATCCGCCGGATTGCGCATATCGTGATCCGCTTGGATCATCAGGATATCGGGCAACATTCGCGATTGCGAGAAATGGCGATCGGCGGCCGCATACCCCAAATTAGCCGGAAGGTCTTTGGGTAGATAGGCCCGGTCGTCGTAGCTCGTTTTGTAGCCTGGCAGCGTCACCAGGCCGATCAGCGCGACCGCTAATGTTGCGACGAGAATGGGCGCGGGCCAGCGGACAATCGCCGTGCCGATCCCTCGCCATCGTTGTTGCGCGATCCTGCGCTTGGGGTCGCATAGCCCGAAGCGACTTCCGGCGGTCAGAACTGCCGGAACCAGCGTGAGCGCGACCGCGACCGCGACGAGCATACCCACGGCGCAAGGCACGCCTATGGTCTGGAAAATGGGCATCCGGGTGAAGCTCAGGCACAACATCGCTCCGGCGATCGTCAAACCGGAACCCAAGACGACCGGAGCGACCCCGCGGTAGGTGGTGTAGTAGGCCGTTTCGGGGTCCTCGCCGGCCTGACGGGCCTCTTGATAACGGCCGAAGAAGAATATCCCGTAATCGGTTCCGGCCGCCATCGAGAGCGCCACCAGCAGATTAATGGCAAACGTCGAGAGCACAACCATGTTGTGATCGCCGAGAAACGCGATGATCCCTCGGGCCGAACCTACTTCGACCCCGACTCCGATCACCACCAGAATCACGGT
The DNA here is from genome assembly GCA_963824505.1 of uncultured Actinomycetota bacterium. Classification (GTDB taxonomy): domain Bacteria; phylum Actinomycetota; class Actinomycetes; order Mycobacteriales; family Mycobacteriaceae; genus Mycobacterium. Next base: position 16,371 of record CAWGPS010000002.1, on the reverse strand, counting down.
GGTGACCGAACGGTAGACGAACAGCAGCACCACGAAGATGATCGCTCCGGCTATCAGGGTCATCTTCAGCAGGGAGTCGTTGCCACTGCGCACCATGTCCGGGATGAGCGCTGCCGGGCCGGTGAGATGGACCTCGACACCGGGAGGAGGCGGCGTCTGCTTGATGATCTGCCGGACCGCCGTCACGGATTCCTGCGCCAAGGTGGTGCCTTGGTTGCCGGCCAGATTCAACTGCACATATGCGGCCTTGCCGTCGGGGCTTTGCACGCCCGCCGCCGTGAGTCGATCTCCCCACAAATCCTGCACGTGTTCGACATGCCGCGGGTCGTTTCTCAACTCGCGAACCAATTTTCGGTAGTAAGCACGAGCGTCGTCCCCGAGCGGTTGCTGCCCCTCCAGCACGACCATCGCGAAACTGTCCGAATCGGACTCCTTGAAGGCTTTGCCCATGCTGGTCATGGCGCGCACCGACGGCGCGTCTTGAGGAGCCAGTGGTACGGAATGCTGTTCGCCGACCCGCTCCAAAGGCGGAACGCCAAACGTCACAACCAGCGTCAAAGCCGCCCACGCCAGAATGATGAGCAGCGAAAGCCTGCGGATCGTCCGCGCAATGAAGGGCGGCCGAGGGCGTTCGGTGCTCATGCGGCCTTCAACGGGCAGACGGTAAAGGCGCCCACGCCGTGCACGTCGAAGCGGCAGCTACTGCTTTCGCTATCGCCCTGTGCCACGTGTGCTCCCCACGGTTGCCGGTCTTGTCCTGAACTGGAATCCGCCACTGACTGCCGCTATCTCAGCAACAAGGCACGTACCAACGGACGGGGCCCCGTGGGCCGAAGTAAGGAACTTGCGGGGCGGGGGCGCACTTGTTGCGGCCACCAGAACCAGCGCCCCAGCAGCGCGGCGATGGACGGCGTCATGAACGCACGCACGATCAGCGTGTCGAACAGCAAACCCAGACCGATCGTCGTGCCCACCTGACCGATGGTGCGCAGGTCGCTGACCAGCATGGACCCCATGGTGAACGCGAACACCAGCCCCGCGTTCGTCACGACTTTGCCGGTGCCACCCATGGCGCGAATGATGCCGGTGTTTATGCCGGCGCCTATTTCCTCTTTCATCCGGGCTACCAGCAGCAAATTGTAGTCAGACCCCACCGCCAAAAGGACGATCACCGACATCACGAGCACCGACCAGTGTATTTGTATGCCGAGCAAATCCTGCCAGGCGAGCACGGAGAGCCCGAAGGACGCGCCCAGCGAGAGCAATACCGTACCCACGATAACCAGGGCGGCAACAAAACTTCGCGTCATGATCAGCATGACGATGAAGATAAGGCAGAGCGCAGCGACTCCCGCGATCATGAGATCGTATTGTGGAACCCCGCACCATGTCCCGCACACCCGCTGCGGTGCCGGAGAGGTAGATCTTCGAGTCTTCCAGCGGAGTTCCCTTGAGCGCCTCCTCGGCCGCGCTTTTTATCGCGTCGACCCGCGAAAAGCCCTCGGGTGACGCGGGATCGCCCTTTTGCAAAATGAGCATACGGGCGGCCTTACCGTCCGGCGACAAGAATAGTTTCATGATTCGTTGGAAGTCTTTGTTCTTGAAAGCTTCCGGCGGCAAGTAGAAAGAATCGTCGTTTTTGGCGGTGTCGAACGCCTTCCCCATGGCGGTCGCATTATTGCTATTGTCGCTCATGTTCCCGAGGGTCCCGGACATGGTGCTATGCATGGTAAGCAGCATGGTCCGCGATTCCTGCATGATCGCGATCATCTCCGGGAACTGGGCGAGCACCTGCGGCATGAGCACGTCAATCTGATCGAGGTCTGCTACCAGCTCGCTCAGCTTATCGGTAAGCGCGTCAACACCGTCGAGCGCATCGAATACGCTTCTCAGCGAAAAGCAAATGGGAATATCGTAGCAGTGCTTTTCCCAGTAGAAGTAACTGCGGATCGGCCTGAAGAAATCCTCGAAATCCGAAATGTGATCTCGCAGCTCGTTCGTGAGGTCCTGCATTTCATGCGTGTTGACGACCGATGTCATGCGTCGTGGCGACTATTTGCTTCGTCAGGTCATAAATGTGCTGCGTGATGTTGATCGATTCCGTTAGCAAGTCGGCCTGCTTGAGCATGTCCTTCATGCGCTCCTTCTGAAAAACCATGAATTGCTGCTGGCCGGCGGCTTGCATGCTGAGCATATACGGTATCGTCGTGTGCTTGATCGGGGTTCCTTCGGGCCGAGTTACGGCCTGCACCGTCGAAATGCCCGGCACGGCGAGGACGGCCTTGGCCAGTTTCTCCAACACCAGAAAATCGGCCGGATTGCGCAGATCGTGATTGGTCTCGACCAACAGGATCTCGGGTGCCATCATTGCCGACGGGGGAAAATGTCGCGCTGCGGCCTCATACCCCAAATTGCCGGGGATATCTTTGGGGATGAACTTCTGGTCGTTGTAGCTGGGCCTGTAGCCCGGCAGCGTCAACAGCCCGACAAGCGTGACCGCCAATGTCGCGACGAGAATGGGCGCGGGCCATCGAACGATCGCCGTGCCTACCCGTCGCCATACGCGACCGTTGATTTTCCGCTTGGGCTCGAACAGACCGAAACGGCTTCCGACGGTAAGAACTGCCGGAATCAGCGTGATCGCGACCGCGACGGCGACCAATACGCCCACCGCGCATGGGACGGCCAGCACGTGAGAAATAGGGCAGCCGCGTAAAGATCAGGCAGAAAAGTGCTCCGGCGATCGTCAATCCGGAGGCCACGACGACCTTGGCGACCCCGCGGTACGTGGTGTAGTAAGCCGTTTCCCTGTCCTCGCCGGCCTGACGCGCCTCCTGATATCGCCCAACGAAAAATATCCCATAGTCGGTTCCAGCCGCGATCACGAGGGATACCAGCAGATTAACGGCGAAGGTGGTGAGACCGATGACCCCGTGATGGCCAATAAATGCAACAATTCCCCGGGCCACTTGCAATTCGATCCCGACCACCAGCAACAACAGAATTACGGTGATGAGCGAACGGTAGACGAGAAGCAACGTAATGAAGATCACCGCGACGCTTACCGCGGTGATTGTGGCAACCGTCCTGTCACCACTGTGGCTCATATCCGCAATGATCGCCGCAGGCCCGGTGACATACGCTTTGACTCCCTGCGGCGCCGGCGTCCGCGCGACGATACGCTGAACGGCTTCGATCGATTCGTTGCCCGCGGTCTGGCCGAGTTACCGGCGAGAATCACTTGAACATATGCGGCCTTGCCATCGGCGCTTTGCGCGGCGTGTCTGGTTAGTTCATCACCCCAGAAATCCTGGACGTGTGCCACATGCTTCGGATCGTCCTTTAACTGGGAAATCAAACGATCGTAATACTTGTGGGCATCGTCGCCGAGGGGTTGCTGACCCTCCAAAACGATCGTCGCCACACCGCCGGAACCCGATTGACCAGATTGGCCAGATTGTCAGATGCCTTGAAGTCCTCATTCAGCCGCTGTGCTGCCGTGACGGACGGCGCATCAGTGAGATTCAGGGAGACCGAATGCTCGTGTCTCGACCTGCTCCAGTGAGGGAACGCAGAAATTCAAGACACCGATGATCGCCAACCACGCCAAGATTATGGCGACCGAAAATCGATGAATCGTCCGCGCCACCAATGGCCGACTGTTCTGCAGCTGATGGTTGCTCATGAGGCCTTCAGCATGCAGGACGTAAAGGCGCTTACTTCGTGAGTGATCTTCTCGGCCTTGACCACGCCGTCCAGCACGATGCGGCAACCGATACTGTCAGTATCACCCTGCGCCGAGACACTTCCGATGCCCGTCGCCGCGGTGATCGGGAACTCCAATGACCACGGCAGGCTTGCCCCGTCAACATGCTGCGGGGCGCCATTGGCGTCGAAATAGCTGATCAAGGCCACGGTCCCTGGTGGTCCGAAGACCTCGTACCTCAGGTGCTGGGGATTGTAAGGTTTTGTTGTCGACTCTGGTGTCGGCATACGAGAGGCTCTTCTCAGAGCCGAAGAGGCCGTGCAGCCGCGACACGGTCAATCCTCCAACGGCGATCACCACCAGTACGACCAGCGGGATCCACAGCCGCCTCAGAACCCGGAAAATCACAGGTCCCGGATTTCGGCGATTCTTTCCAGATCCACCTTGTGCTCGAGGCGCAGATGAAGGTTGGCGAGCGCGTCGCAGAAGAACGCGTCGGGGGCCGTGCGGTTGGCTAGCATCTTGGCCGCTCTCGACGGCGATATCGGACCGCGCCGGCTCAACATCGCGCACACTGCCCCAGACCACCGCACCACCTTAGCCGACACGAGTTTAATTACGGTTCCAAACCATAATGGTGGCCAACAGCGCCCGTCCGGGATTTAAGGAACTTCTCAGGGTGGTGTCCCGAAGCGGCTCGGTCACAGTCGCGGCAGCAACCTTGTCGGGAAGCGCACACTGCAAGATTTTGGCCGACTGTTCGCTCGAGCCACTGTCGCGTTAGATGCTGCCTACGCCCTCGTGCGGTGACGTATTCGGCGTCGTGCCATCGATGCGGCGCGCCCCTGGGGGTGCGCCGAAGTGAGATAAAGCAGCGGGCGATCGGGGTCGTTGAGCACCTGATCGACAAGTCGTTTCAGCGTCCGCGTCGGCGTGAAGGCGTCAGTGCAGCGACCTGAGATTACGATCAAGAGCCTCGCACGGCATCCCACTCGTCCGGGTTGATATGGATCGAGACCCACGGGACGTATTGCGGTTATGCTGCTGGGCGGCTGAGCTGGGAGTGCGAGGCTGCCGCTTTCATTTCGCAGAACGCGCACGGGAAGTGAAGGGCCAAGATCGCGCGATGAAATTTGTGCTGGCATTCTATGGAACTCGCGGCGATGTCGAGCCCGGCATCGCTGTCGGTCGTGAGTTGCTGCGCCGAGGGCACGACGTGTGCATGGCCGTCCCGCCCGACCTGGTTGGCTTCGCCGAGTCGGTTGGGCTCGCGGCGATCGCCTACGGGCCGGACACGCAGGCGTGGCTGGAATCGACGCGCAACTTCTGGGCGCGTTTCTTCCGCAACTTCTGGAGGATCCAGGAGGTGAAGAAGTTGCTGCGCGAAGCTCGGGAGCCCGGTACCCAGCGCTGGGCGGAGATGAGCACGACGCTGACGGCGCTGGCCGATGGGGCCGACCTGTTACTCACCGGCATGAGTTACCAGGAGCTCGCTGTCAACGTCGCGGAGTATCGCGACATTCCGTTGGCCACGCTGCTTTGGTTCCCGATACGGGTTAACGGCCACCTCGTTCCGATCCTGCCGGCTCCGTTGATCCGCTCGGCGATGACGGTCTACGAGTGGTTGGTGTGGCGGGGAGTGAAGAAGGTCCAGGACGCGCAGCGCCGTCAACTGGGCCTTCCGAAGGCGACACGTCCCGCGCCGCAACGCATCGCGGAACGAGGAGCGCTGGAAATCCAGGCCTACGACGAGGTGTGCTTTCCCGGGCTGGCGGCCGAATGGGCGAAATGGAATGGCGAACCGCCAAAGGCCCTTTGTCGGCACGCTGACGATGGAGTTGGCGACGGATGCCGATGACGACGTCGCCTCGTGGATCGCCGCGGGTACGCCGCCGATTTGCTTCGGGTTTGGCAGCATACCGGTCGAATCTCCCGCCGATACGCTTGCCATGATCAGCGCGGCCTGCGCGCAGCTAGGCGAGCGGGCGCTGGTTTGCGCCGGCTGGACCGACTTCAGCAACGTCGCCCATTCCGACCACGTCAAGGTGGTGGGCGCGGTGAATTACGCGGCGATCTTTCCGGCCTGCCGCGCCGTCGTCCACCACGGTGGCGCGGGCACCACGGCCGCGGGCCTGCGCGCCGGCGTGCCCACGTTGATCCTCTGGATGGCAGACGTTCAGCTGATATGGGGAGCTGCGATCAAACGGCTGAAGGTGGGCACCGCCCGGCGCTTTTCGAGCGCTACCGAGAAATCGCTGGTCGCGGATCTGCGCCCGATCCTGGCCCCGCAATACGCCACCCGGGCCCGCGAAATCGCCACTCGGATGACCAGACCCGCCGAAAGCGTTGCGGCCGCCGCTGACCTTGTGGAGAATTTCGCCCGCCTCAAGCGTGTTGGCTGATCGGCGACAGCGGCCGTCGGAAGGGCGTCGATCGGCACGGCTGGTAGCCATGGGCGTCGAGGCTGCGTGATCACGCAGGTCGACATTGCATCGGTGGTCAGGTGGCGAAATGCGCCTGGTTCACGTGCTCGGCCACCCGCAGGGCGTTGGCCGCGACGGTCAAACTGGGGTTCAAACCGGTGCTGGAGGGAAAGAACGAGGCGTCGACGACATAGAGGTTGTCGACTTCGTGCGCGCGGTTTTGTGGGTCCAGCACGCTGGTTTTGGGATCGGTGCCGAAGCGGCACGTGCCGCAGACATGGCCCAGGGTCGAGTTGTTTGCGCCGGTCCGCAGCGTGAGGGTGCGAAACGGCTTCAACACCTCTTTTATCTGCCGCATAAACACCGCGCGGCGTTCGATCTCACTGGCGTGTAAACGGTACTGAAGTCGCAGCCGTTGGCGGCCGTCCGCGCCGGGTCGGTCGCTGGGCAGGACGCGGTTGTCCAGATACGGCAGGTCTTCCATGATCGGGGCCAGCACCAGTCCACCGTTGAAGAAGCGATCGTAGATCGGCCGCACCGCCGGGCTCATCAGGCGCAGCACCTTCGGCTGCCAGCCGGGGTGGTTGGTCAACATGTCCATGGATGCCAAATTGGCCATCGCGCCGGCCGACTGTACGGTGCCGTATTTCTGCCCCTCCCAGAAATAGAAGTCGTTGAGCCCGATCTCCTTGTTTTCGGCCGTGATCTTGCAGCCGGGTTGCGGCCAGACCTCGATCCAATCCATCAGGTGGCGCATCAAGTTGCGGCCCACCCAGTCGGAGCCGTTGGCCAGTCCGCGCGGCCACTCGCCCGGAGCGGGAGTTGAGCAGCAGCACCGGGGTGGCCAGCGCGCCGGCGGCCAGCACCACCACCTTGGCCTTCAGGGCCAGCATGTCGGAGCGGTGCTGGGCGATCACCTGCTGGACCTGGGTGCGGTCGGCCTCGAGGCGCAGCACCCGGCATTCGGTCAGCAGGTGGGCGCCGTGCTCGGTGACGGCGGGCAGCACGCCGTTGCGGGCGGCGTCGTTCTTGCACGACTGCGGGCAAAGATGGGCCTGGCAGGTGGGACACCCGTCGGTGTAGTCGCAGGCCATCGGCAGGTGGTAGGGGTGCAGTCCGCGCCCGGTCAGGTAGTTGACCAGCGGCTGGTTGTCGGTCGAGAACGGTGGTGCGGGGGGCAGGCCGACGTCGGCGGCTTCGGGGCGCAGGGGATCGGGTGCGCCGCGCACCCCGAGCAGTTTTTCGGCTTGGGCGTACCAGGGGCTCAGCTGGTCGTAGGTGATCGGCCAGGCCTCGGGCACGGTGGATTCGCCGGGGTTGCGGAAGTTTTGGCGGGGGGTGAAGTCTTGGGCGAAGAAGCGTTCGCAGACCATGCCGTAGAGGGCTGAGGAGCCGCCGGTGCCGGCAGCCGATGTACGGCACGAAGCGCTTGGGGAAGCGTCCGCTGATGTCTTCGATCTCGTCGGTGGTGCGTCCGGCGCGGGCCAAGGCGTCGTAGTAGGTGTCGGCGGAGCGGTAGGCCTGGGGTTCGGCCAGTTCGGGCATGGCCGCGCGGATGGTGCCCGGTGTGCCGGGCAGGGTCGAGCGGCCCTTTTCGACGAACAGCACCCGCCGGCCCGAGCGGGCCAGCGAGTAGCCCAGCATCCCGCCGCCCATGCCGGTGCCCACGACGATCACGTCCCACAGGACGCGTTCGGCCTCGCGCGCACTCAACTCGCCGTCAGCCAAACGGAGCTCCTCAGCGCGATGATGGGCCCAAAGCGCGACCGGCCTGGGCGAATCGGGATCGTACCATCGGATATCAGGGACAGATGGGTCGAAGTCGCCCACCCCGTCGGGACGGCCCGCTGCACGTCGTTGGCCCTAATCGCCTCGCAGATAGCGGTGCTGTGGCCCTCGGGTGAGAACCGCGGCCGAGCCGATGCGGTCAGACCGACTCTCTGTTCGATCGTGCTTGTTGCAGCGGATAAGTATCGGATCGAGTCAAGTTGATCAAATCAGGCCTGCTGCTCAATTGGACGTGTGTAGTGTATGGACACTGTCCGCAAGAGTATGTTGAGGCGAGGTCGCGCCTGTAATCGGAGCCGCATATGTCTCCCTATGTGATCGCAACGCCGGCGGTTTTGGCCGCGGCGTCGTCGGACTTGGCCGGGATCCGGGAGGCGATCATGGCCGCCACTGCGGCGGCGGCGCCTGCGACGACGTCGCTGGTACCCGCGGCGCAGGATGAGGTTTCGGGGGCGATCTCGAAATTATTCGGCGGCTACGCGCAGGAGTATCAGGCGCTCAGCGCGCAGGCGGCGCTGTTTCATCAGCAATTCGTAAACGCCATGCATGCTGGCGGGGCGCAGTACGCGGCCGCGGAGGCGGCCAACACCAATCCGTTGCAGAGCACGTTCAACACGATCAACGGGGAAGTCCAGGCGGTCACCGGGCGTCCGCTGGTCGGCAACGGCGCCAATGGCGCGCCGGGGACCGGGCAGGCCGGCGGGAACGGCGGGTGGCTGGTCGGCAACGGCGGCAACGGCGGGTCCGGCGCGGACGGCCCCAACGGTGGGGCCGGTGGGGCAGGCGGGTCGGCTGGCTTGCTGTGGGGCCACGGTGGTAACGGCGGGGCCGGTGGGAACGCGACGGCTGCGGGCGGGCGCGGTGGTGACGGCGGGGCCGGCGGGGCCAATGGCTTGATCGGCGGCGGGTAATGGCGGGTCTGGCGGGGCCGGCGGGAACGGCATGTCCGCGGCGGCGGGGTCTAACGGGCAGGCCGGTGGGGCCGGCGGTAATGGCGGGGCCGGTGGCGGCAACAGGCAACTGTTTTCGATCCACGGTGCCGCGGGCAACGGCGGCATCGGCGGCAACGGCGGTAACGGCACCGACGGCGCCTCGAGCACCACTCCCGGGGTCGCTGGGGTGGCCGGTGGAGCGGGCGGCAACGGCGGTTACGGCGGGGCCGGTGGCTCCAACGCGGCGCTGTTGGGGGGGGCCGCCGGGGTGGGCGGTAACGCCGGTAACGGCGGTAACGGCGGTAACGGCGGGAACGGTGGTTCCGGTGTGGGCTCTGCCAGGGGGGCGCGGGCGGGGCGGGCGGCAATGGCGGTTACTCCGTTGGCGGGGCCAGTGGCGAATCCTTCTTCTTCAACTTCCTGGCTCACTCCGGTGCTGCGGGTCATGGGGGCGTCGGCGGTAATGGCGGTAACGGCGGGAACGGTGCAGCGGCAGCGACGGCGATTCCGGCCAAAACGGCTTTAACGGTGGCGCCGGCGGTGCTGGTGGTTATGGCGGCTATGCCAGCGCCGGCGGCACCAACGGCAACGGCGGCAACGGCGGTAATGGCGGTAACGGTGGGGCCGGCGGCACCGGCGGTACTACCGGTTACGGCGCTTATGGGGGTCCGGGTGCGCCGGCCGGCACCGGTGCGGGCGCCGCGGGTGTCGCGGGTCATGCGGGAGCCCACGGTACGCCGGTGCCCCCGCCGTCTGGGGTTGGTTGCTCCCGCTGCCTCCGTCTGCCGCCGCCGCCGCCTCCGCCTCCGCCTCCGCCTCCGCCGCTGCCGCCGCTGCCCCCGTTGCCGCCGCCTCCGTTGCCGCCGTTGCCGCCGTTGCCGCCGTACCGTGTGACCCGCTCCGCATTACCGCCGGGCGCCAGGTCCTTATGAATTGTTGCGGTCCACCCCAAGGCTTTCCGCGATCTCGGTCAGTGACCGGCCGGCTATGCGCAGGCAGATATCTCGTTGAGACCGGTCTCCGCCGTGGAGCCGGTGATCGTAGTTCTAGTCACGCGTCGCTCAGCTGTTGGCATCCAGACTCGCCGATTCAGTCGAGGAGGTGGCCATCAGGTTGTGCCCCAACGAGTCTGAGCCGTTGGCGCAGTTCTCGCGGCCATTCGAGCCAACAGGCGAGCGGGAATCTGCAGCCGGCAGCGGCTCCGTGCGGCGTGCCGACGAGGCCCGCCAGCGGCGAAGGGCACGCGCGCCGAGAAGGCCACCGCGAAACCGAAGGAGCCGGTTTCCGCTCAACACGTGTCTACCGACGGGTATCGTCTGTCTTCGTGATCGAGCTAGATGGCGTGGCGAAGACGTTCGACGGGGCAATACACGCATTGCAGGACGTGAGCTTTTCCGTTCCGACGGGGTCGGTTTGCGCTCTGCTCGGTCATAACGGCGCCGGCAAGTCGACCGCGATCAAGATCCTGTCAACGTTGCTGCGGCCCACCTCTGGCCAAGCAGTTGTGGCTGGGTACGACGTCGTCCGAGACCCGGCACAGGTACGGGCAAGCATCGGGAGCATCGGACAGCTGGCCGCGCTCGATTTTGAGCTCACCGGCCGGGAGAACCTGGTGTTGTTCGGCCGGCTGCGGGGAATGCGGCGCAAACATGCGCGGCTGCGAGCCGACGCTTTGATCCATCAGTTCGATATGTCGCACGCCGCCGACCGGCGGGTGCGAACCTATTCGGGTGGCATGCTGCGCCGCATCGATATCGCCGCCGGACTGGTGGTTCCGCCGAAAGTGCTTTTCCTCGACGAGCCGACAACCGGGTTGGACCCGCGCAGTCGCCGCGATGTGTGGGACCTGGTGTCGTCGTTGTCAGCCCAGGGCGTCACAATCCTGCTCACGACGCAGTATCTCGAAGAAGCCGACGTGCTCAGCGATTCGATCGTCGTCTGAACAAAGGTCGTGTTATCGCCAACGGGACCGCCGAAGACCTCAAGCGCCGCGTGGGATTGGGCTACTGCACGGTGAGTCCGGTCAATCCGGCCGACCTCTCCAAGATCTTCGCCGTGGTCGCCGATCTCGACGGCGCCGAAGCCGATTACGAGGCGAACACCGTCTCGGTGCTGCTCGCCCGATGGTGTCGCGACGCTCAGTGAGGTGTTTCGCCGGGTGGATCGGCTTGGCGTTGAGCTAGCCGACATAGCGCTGCGCAAGCCGTCCCTGGACGAGGCGTTTCTGCACCTCACGGAGAGCGTCACCACGTGACCGCGCTTGCTGCTCTGACCGAGCGCGTGGTGCGCGACGCGACTGCGCGACGATCTGCCGTTTGCGGTTCTGTCGCCCGCCGCTAACTTCGTCGTCTTCAACTTCATGCTGGGCAATGTGATCGACACCGGTGGAATGAGCTACCCCCAGTACGTCCTACCGGTCGTCATCATCCAGGTGATCTTTCTCGGCGCGCTGACGACCGTTGACCGGGCTGCCCGAGACGAGCGGAGCGACTTCGGGGATCGGCTCCGCACACTTCCCATATCCGCGGTGACACCGCTGATGGCTCGCATGTTGTATTGCCTCTTCCGCGGCGCCCTCGGCCTGCTTGCCGCGATCGCTGTCGGGTACGTGTTCGGCTTCCGAATGTTCGGCGGGTTCGTCTATGCGGCGGCTTTCGCCGTTCTTGTCCTCATGTTGACGCTGGCGCTATCGCTCGCCGCCGACGCAGCCGGGGTTCTTTCCGTAGCCTCGCAAGGCGGGATCGCGAGCAGCGGAGCGCTCAGTCAGTTGCTCCTGGTTCCCCAAATGCTGCTGGTCATGCTGTCCACCGGGATGGCGCCGGTCGACTCGTTCCCCGACTGGCTGCATCCGTTCGTGCGCAACCAGCCTGTTTCGCAGGTGACGCAAACCCTGCGTGGGTTCGCCGCCGGCCATGTCGTGGTCGAGCAATCTGGCGACCAGCTTGGCATGGTGCCTTGGGCTGCTGGTGGTGTTCGGTGCGATCGCGGTGCGGGTACAGAGGCGGACGCAATGACCGCCAACGCACCGCCGCGGAGTTCACTGGCCGCCGAAAGTCTGGTGTTCGCCGGCCGCCTCCTCACCCAGTGGCGGCGCCAGCCGACGATGCTGATCCAGAGCTCTGGTGTTCCCGACCTTTCTGCTGATTACCTACAAACTGCTGGTAGGCAAGTCGATAATGAGGATCACCGGCACGGACAGTCTCTACGGCTTGGTGCCGATGTGCGCCGTGGCCGGTGCGATGTTCGGGGCGCTTGCAGCCGGCCGCAGCATTCCTATCGACCGCGACAGCGGTCTGATCGGCCGACTGTGGGTGTTTCCCGTGCACCGGGCCAGCGCCCTGACCGGTCAGGCTGCTCGCCGAGGCCGCGCGCACGCTGGTGAGTGCCGCGCTGATCACAGCGGTCGGCGTTGGGCTCGGACTTCGCTTCAAAGGCGGCTGGCTCGCCGTGATCCCGTTCATCTTGGTGCCGGTGCTGGTGGTTGTCGTCTTCTCGATGGCAGTGATAGCGATCGCGGTGCGGGCCAAGACCGGTGCCGTGCTCATCTGGCTGGGGGTGCCGGCCATCGGCTCGGTGTTCTCCAGCTCTGGTGTTGTTCCCATTCAAACGCTGCCATCGTGCGGTGCGGCTCGAGATCCACCTTCAGCCGATGTGGCCGACGATTGAGTCCATGCGGGCACTTGCCCAAGGTGGTCCCGCGCTGTGGCCGCTTCTGCTGACCGTTATGTGGGCTCTTGGTCTGGCCGCAGTGCTCGGGCCACTGGCCGTCCGCGGTTACCGTGCCGCAGCCGAATCCGGGCACTGACACGGTTGCGCGACGCCAGACCAGTCATCGGCAACGCGCATGACCTGACAACTGAAAGGCTCGGGATTTCCGCGATGAAATTTGTGCTGGCATGTTATGGAACGCGTGGCGATGTCGAGCCCTCCGTCGCCGTGGGCCGTGAGCTGCTGCGCCGAGGACACGACGTTCGCATGGCCGTCACCGCCCGACCTGGTTGGCTTCGCCGAGGCGGCTGGGCTTCCGGCGGTCGCTTTCGGACCGGATTTGCAGGTCCTTCATCGACGCGCAGCGCGACTACTGGACGCGATGGATTTTCCGCAACCTCTGGAAGATCCAGGAGCTGAACAGGTTGGGGCGCGAACTGGGAGCTCGTTACCCAGTGCTGGGGGCAGACGAGCACGACGCTGACGCCCCTGGCGGACGGGGCCGACCTGCTCATCGCCGGCTCAGTTCTCGAGCAATCCGCGCTCAACGTCGCGGAGTATTACGGCATTCCGTTGGCCACGGTGCATGTCTCCCGATGCGGGCCAACGGCCAGCTCGTGCCATCCTGCCGGCACCGTTGGGCCGCGCCGCAATGAGTGGTACGAGCGGCTGACGTGGGGCGGCGCGGTGAAGAAAGTCGAGGACGCGCAGCGTCGTGAACTCGGCCTGCCGGAGGCAACAGCCCCTGGCCGCGCCGGATCGCCGAACGCGGATCGCTGGAAATCCAGGCCTACGACGAGGTGTGCTTTCCCGGGCTGGCAGCCGAATGGGCGAAATGGGATGGCCAACGGCCCTTTGTCGGCACGCTGACGCTGGAGTTGCCGACGGACGCCGATGAGGAGGTCGTGTCGTGGATCGCCGCGGGAACACCGCCGATTTGTTTCGGGTTTGGCAGCATCGCCGGTCGAATCTGCCGCCGACACGCTCGCCATGATCGCCGCGGCCTGCGCGCGGTTGGGCGAGCGGGCGCTGGTTTGCGCCGGCGGGACCGACTTCAGCGATGTCCCCCATTTCGAGCACGTCAAGGTGGTGGGCGCGATGAATTACGCAAGCGATCTTTCCGGCCTGCCGCGCGGTCGTGCATCACGGCGGCGCCGGCACCACGGCCGCGTGCCTGCGCGCCGGAGTTCCCGCATTGATCCTTTGGACGTTGTACGATCAGCCGTTGGGGAGCTGCGGTCAAACGACTGAAGGTGGGCACCGCCCGGCGCTTTTCGACCACCACCGAGGAATCGCTGGTCACGGACCTACGCCGGATTCTTGCCCCGGAATACCTCACCCGGGCCCGCGAGTTCGCCACACGGATGACCAAACCCGCCGAAAGCGTTGCCAACGCCGCCGATCTAGTGGAAAATTTCGTCCGCTTGAAGTGTTTCGGCTGATTGGCGAAGGCGGGCATCGGGATGATCGGCGCCGACGAGCTTGCAGCCTGCCTCAGCTGGGGTTGACTGGGACGTCGTGTGAAATCGTCCCTGCCGATCCAGCAGCCGGCGCGGACGTTGGGCCAGGCGTTCAATGAGATCGGTGAATATCCCGTGCCGCATGTGGTCGCCGTGTACGTGGAGAAGTCGAGGACTGACACTGCGGTCCGAGACCTGGTCGTCGGCCCAAAGCAGTTCCCCGCTGTCGACAGGGGTTGTATCGGAGAAAGCGCCGGTTTTTACGTTAAAATGTGGAGCGCTATGAGCCACACGGAGCAAGTTGGATTCTTCAAAGCCCTCGTCATGAAATAGAGACCTCGTCGCGGGGGCGAGCGTGTTGGAAATCGGGTCATACGACGTCAACGGGAGCGTGCGCAACCTGTTCGCGGCTGCAGGACGCTACGTTGGAGTCGACCTCGTTGCAGGCCCCGGTGTCGACGTCGTGCGATTCGGCCACGAGATTGACGATCCCGACAGTAGTTATGACCTGACCGTATCCGGTGAGTGCTTCGAACATGGCCCGCACTGGCACGAAACATTCTTGAACATGGTGCGCCTTACTCGGCCGGGCGGACTGGTCGTTTTCAGTTGCGCATCCCGTGGTCGGCCCGAGCATGGGACAACGCGCACCGACAAGGCTTCGTCGCCAGGTACTCAGGCCGGCGGGCCTGGATTACTACCGGAATCTAAACCAGAGCGACTTCGAGGACACGTTTCCCCTCCGCTCCATGTTCGCCGATTATCGCTTCTGGTACTTGCCCACCCACTTCGACTTGTACTTCGCAGGCATCAAAGGCGGTGATGCGGGACCACAAGCGGGGGCGCGTCTTCCCGACGACGCTGCGGTCAAGCAGCTGCGGTCTTTAATGCCGTGGCAAGACAAAGCCTATCGACTGCCGCTTCGAGTGCTCGCCCGGATTGTTCCGGAACCTCGGTATCAGTCACTTGTGTTGCCATACTGGCTTAAACTTCTAGGCCTGTCACCCGAACAACAGCACCAATGACGGCGACATTATCCTAGTGGTCTGATCACCAGCTCGACGTCACAATTCGCCCAATTAGCGTGGTCAAAATAAAGCTCGCGCGCAGCGACCGCGGGGTTACTTAATTGCCGCAATGGCTACCGGCACCGTGATTTCGATACCCCAACTCAAAAACACCTGACTTAGGACAGGGTCTGCGGTTTTACGGTTGTCGGTGTTGCGCGCCGTGGGCTTGACTGCAACCACTTTCAACGAAGGATCTCAACACCGGTGACTATTCGTGATCCCAGGCTGCGGGCAGCCCTGAAGACAGTGAAACTGACCGGCATGCTCGACACCCTCTATGACCGCCTGGCGCAAACCCCACGATGGGGAAACTCGGGCGCCCACCGCCCGCTACCCTCGCCACAGCAGGCCGCGAACATGAGGAATCACGGGACGGCAATCCCTGGGGCATTTAAGTGACCGTCGACAGCGTGGCCTCTGACGATTTGCCGTCCGAGTCTGAAGGCAAGTGGCGATGTGGCGCGGCGTTCTTATATTTGTACGCGACCGATAGACACTGATCGGCGACTTCGCGACGTCCGTGCGCGCGGTGGATTACCGCTATCGAATCGTAAAATTCGACTTTTTCGATGAGCGTCGTCGCTAGAGGCACGTGGAGTTCACTCGCCCGATGTGAATCTCCCGCACGGAAATCGAGTTCGCTTTTCAACGAAGTTTGGTAGTGCGCGTGCATCGCATCGATCAGCCACTTTGTGAAGTCAGCGAACGACATCGAGCTGTCGCGGGATGGCGTCCAATAATTGGCACAGGCTTGTGATGTAAACGCCGCCGGACGCGAGGCCGTGAGGAAACAGGTAGCGAAACGTCGTAATGATGTGAGAGTTCATATGGTCCCGCCATCATCCAGGATCACATCAAAAGGGCCGAACTCATCAATGACTCGCTGGAGGAAGGCGGTATCGGTCTGACTGCCAAGACGAACGTGCACCAGCTTCGAAGGGTTGTCGAATTTCTGAGTCGTGGCGTCGATATCGATGCCGACGATCGTCGATTCTGGGTGGAGGTAACGACGCCACATTTGCAGTGATCCGCCGCGTGCTACGCCGATTTCGAGCATTCGTATTGGTCCTGAATGATGCTCGCGTAGCGTCGATTCGTAAACCGGCAAATAATGAAGCAGCTTGTGGATGTTCGGCGTGTCGGCGAAAATCGAACCCAACTCAGTACTCGGGGCCGGCACGTCCGAGGCCGTCCAGGTGACTTCATTGTTCAGTTCCGGCCCGAGTTCCTTGTAGCATGCGGTCGCGGTCGCGGTAGCGGTAGCGACGGCGCACAAAAGGTCGC
>CAWGPS010000001.1:0-260945 GCA_963824505.1 uncultured Actinomycetota bacterium | reverse complement strand
ACCTTGACTAGGAGAGAACGGCGAACTCCGTTGGCCGCTCCGCGTCCGTCTGTCTCAGAACTTTAGATATGAGACACAAGCAGCGAGCGCGTTTCCTGCAAGCGAAGAGCCAGGTCGACCTGTCTCAGAAGGCGACTCAAAAAGCGCGTCCAGCAATACTTGCGCTTCTGCGACTTTTGAGACATGCTTGAGTTATGCCCGCGACAGCAGCAGCCCCGACCGCTCGTGCCCAGCTCGGCTACGCCCGCGTGAGCACTGACCATCAGTCACTCGATCAACAGCTCGACGCGCTCACTGCAGCGGGTGTGGACCCGAAGCGGGTCTATAGCGACAAGCTGTCGGGAATGTCCACACGCGAGCAGCGGCCTGGTCTTGCCGCGCTCCTCGACTATGCCCGACCGGGTGACGCCATAGTCGTTGTTGGAATTGACCGCCTGGGACGCAATGCTGCTGAGGTGATGACGACGATTCGCGAGCTAGGTGAGCGCGAAATCGTACTTCGCTCACTGCGTGAAGGCATCGATACAACCGATGCAACAGGTCGGATGATCGCAGGCGTACTTGCGAGTCTGGCTGAGCTGGAGCTGGAGCTAGGCCGCGAACGCCGTGCAGCGGCGCGGGAAGCACGTCGGTCACGCGGCCAGCACATCGGTCGGCCCAAGGCTTTGGATGAGAAGAAAGCCGGTCTGGCGCAGCGGATGCACGCCAGTGGCGAATCGGCCAGCACGATTGCTGTGGCGCTCGGGGTGAGCCGTGCGACCGTCTATAGGGTGCTCGCCCGAGCAGCCCGGCTAAACCAAATTGCCGCCTCAGTGGTTGTCGCGACCTGGTTGCGTACAAGTTCGCCCTTCGGAGTTGGCCTCGTGTTTGTCCGAAGCCGCTAATCTCCTTGTATGGCACGGAGAATGCGTGAAGCGGCCTTCCGCAAGTCGCAGGTCGACCACCGAATGGATCCGCACATCGCGCCGATCAACGAGTTTGTGGCGCAATTGAAGAACCGCGACGGGCGTGGGTGGCTACCAGAGGTAGCGCCCATACACGGTGGCGTGGACGCTCGGATCCTCAGCGTCTTTCGCGATCCCGGTCCTAAGACGCAGGAAGGTAGCGGATCGGAATTCCTATGTGTTGAGAATGACGACCCGACCGCCGAAGCTCGGTTACGACTTTTGCGGAATTTGGGATTTCGCCCCGTTGGGTACTGCCGTGGAACGCCTACCCTTGGTACATCGACCGCGCCCCCCGAGCCGCAGAGAAAGACGCTGGGGCTGAGGTGCTGTGCGATGTGATCGACTTGGTGCCGACATTGCGGGTGGTGCTTCTTCAGGGTAACGACGCCATCGATGTGTGGAAGCGGGTTGTCAAGCTCCGACCGGGTCTGGTTCATGAGCGCAATCTGGCTGTGGTTGAGAGTATCCACCCCGGTCGGCAATCCTTATGGACCGCCGATCCAGTCGAACGTCAAGCCAGAAAGACCAAGCAGCGTAGCGCCTTCCAGCAGGTAGTCGAGGCTCTACGGGCTACTTAGCTTAATCAGCGCGAACAGTCTCTCTCACATTTCCGGGTCAAATGGCCGTTGCTCTTGCCTGGGGGGATCTCCCTCGTGGCGAGTGTGGCGGACACCCGTGCGACGGCACCGCATCCCCCTATCTCAAATTTCAGCCGACGACTTCCTGCGCGACCGGTCAAGCGCCTGGTGGCAGCGGTTGCATCGCGCCTGGTAATCGCCAGGATCGCTGCTGTAGGTCATCAGTATCCACTTGCCCGGAGTTGTCTTGACGAGGTCGACCAGCTCGTTGCCGTCTTGGCGGTTGTAGCTCCATTCGCGGGCGGGCTCACCGCAGTGGATGCACGGGTGTTGCGATGCAGGCCCGCGAGTACGACGTAGTCGGAAGTGTGCCGCCCGGTAGCCGGGTTGGTCGCCTGCCCAGCGGGGGTGCTGTTCGCCCGGTTTGAAGGTATTCAGCGGCAATGCAGTGTGAGGGTCGTGGTGGCGTTGCCACCGCTTGTAGTGCCTTGAGCACAGCTTTCGCGCTTCGATGGGTTTATCGCAGCCGTCGATGCGGCAATGTTGGATGGTTCCTGTATCAATGGTCACGATGAGTCTTAACTAGGCTGTAGTTGCTCAACACTGCGGGGTCCCTCGCCTTCCCGCTGTGCGCTCCGACTGGCTCGCCTGCGACGTTGTGGTCGTAGCGGATGTAGCGGATTCCGAGGCGTCTGGGAGGTAGCGGGTCCAGGCGTCAGCCAGATCCTCCGCGTAATACCCCTTGGCTACGTGATCGCCCTGACGAAGGTTGCGTGACTTCACTTCGTACTGTCCCAGAAGCTTCGATAGATCCCGGGGTGACAATGCATTCCCGTTGTGATGGTAGTTCCTCCACGGTGATTCCGCGAGCTGTTCCAGTTCGGTGAGGATCTGTGTTGTGGTCATCTTGTTCGTGTCGCGGAACACAATTCGCAGATCCCGTAGTAGTTGAACGCCTACGCTAGTGGTGTTGTCACGCGACGCGGTGACCATTGCCACCGCTGCTTCACGAGCAAGCTGCGGCCAGCGTCCTCCGGCTGCGTCAGCTACCGCGATGAGACTTTCCCAAACATCGGCAGGACGGTCGCTTACTGGCATATCTTGCGGGAGAGGGAAGTCAGCCGACTGCGTCCACTGTGAAAGCACGCTTCCCAGTTCCCGGGCTTCTGGTCCATTCAGTCGGTCGCGCCACGGCTGGACGTGTTCGTGGGTTGCACGCCGACGCATGCGAATAATGACGGCACGGTCAGCGATGGTGTCTGGGAGGGAGTGCAATCCGGCAACCGCAACAGCGCAGTACGAACGATACTGTCTGGCTTCCAGGGAGCCGTTTCTCCAGATCCCCGGCCAGCTTTGCCGCTGCGGCGATGCCCTGAGTTGAGTACCCCTCGAAGCTCCTCGTTTCCCTTGGCGTTTCGCCCGTACACGGTGTCGATCTCGTCATAGAAGAGTGTGGGCGCAATGTTGCGTGCAAGTAAGGAGAGGACGTAACCCGTTGTGGCATTTGATACGAGGACGCCATTTGGCACCAGATACTCGCTGACTTCTCAGTGCCCGTGTCTTTCCGGTTCCCTTCTCTGGTGAGATGAACGCTAGGCGTGGGGTCGAGTCCCCAGCAGTCCATACGCCATGAGTGCGCCAGCCACAGAACGTGAGCGCAACGGGCGTGGTCATTCGGGTAGGCGATGAACCGAGCTAAGGAGACGTGTCCACAGCGTCCAGAACTCCATACCCTGTTTGATCCGCTACCTGCGCTACATCCGTAACGCGGCTGGTTGATGTGTTGCAGGCTGTAGCGTTGTCGTGCTGTGTAGCGGTTTCGGGACTCATGAAACGCCACCTCTTGCGCTCGCTTCCTCCTGTGCAGCCAAGCCATTCCGGTGGATTAGGGCCTCGCGGTATCGCACGCGGCGACCCACCTTGAAGCTCTTCGGGTCCGCGTCCCATTGCGCGATACCACTGCAACGTCGGCTCGGGTATGCCCGTCAACTGGGACACTTCCGGCGTGTAGTAGATGCGGTCAGTCGTCGTTCGGTGTGTTTCGGTTTCTCTGGGCATAGATGGAATCGTAAGGGCGATTGTCAGTCAGGCCCGACCTGCATAGATCCGCCTACGGTGCGGTGGCTGCCCGTGCTGCGGCGTCCATCGCGGCGGCAAGATTGTCGAAATCGTCCGGAAGCTGGTGGGTGTAGACGTTCATCGTCGTAGTGGCCGACTGGTGCCCTAGAAGCTTCTGCACGGTCACCACCGTCGCGCCCGACGCCAACGCCAATGATCCCGCTGTGTGCCGCAACGTGTGGGGCGAGATACCAGACAGACCGACTTGCGCCGCTGCCTTATCGAACCGCCAACGGAAGTAATCCAACGGCATAGCGTCATAGCCACCACACGGAAACAGCCGCTCCCCCGGCGCTCTACCCTTGACCGCCGCCGCAAGCTTGTCAGCGACGAACTGGGGCACTGGAACGGTGCGGCTAGCGTGCGACTTGGTAGTGCCTTCCACGTTGCCGTTGCCGGTCACGTAGGTAATCGACCGCGATACCCGCAAGCGACGGCGGGTGGTGTCCACGTCCGTTACCCGCAAGGCCGCGCACTCGCCATAACGCAAGCCCGAATAGGCCAATACGTAAACCATCGTCGCCAATTCGCCCGCCGCTTCGGCTAGCTGGCGTACTTGCTCATGCGTGAGTGCAATCTTTTCGCTTGTCGCCTTGCGCGGTAGGTCAACATCATTCGCCGGGTTGAATGCGATCAGCTTGGACCGCATGGCGAATCTGAGTACCTGATCGACAACCTGATACGCGTGGTGGACGCGGGCCGGTGATAGCCCCGTCTCAATCACCGTGCCGTCGCTGTCGCGCTTGGGCCGGTTCCTGGCGTCGGGACTGGTCGCCAGCCATGTAACCCACGACTGAATGCCCGCGTGGTCAATGTCCCGCAGCTTGTGCTCTCCCCACTTCGGAATCACAACCATGTCCAGGACACTCCGGTAACTGGCGACGGTCTTAGCCTTAACGCTCGTCGCCTTCGCTGCGAACCACTGCTCAGCCACGACGGAGAACGCAACGGCACCCTTACGCGGGTCGGCGTAGGTACCCGCCTGAATCTTGCCGGTGACTTCCGCTATGTGGTTCTGCGCTTCGGCCTTGCGCGTAAATGCTTTGCTCCGCTCTTGGCCGTCGTCGTCCACCCATCGGGCTAGCCATCGCCTGCCTTGGCCGTGCCTCGCCGTCGTGACGAGCGTGGCGGGTTGGCCGTGCTTCGGGTCAACACACCAGCAACCCGGTCCGGCGCTGTCGGCGGGCCACGGCGGTTCTTCCCCCCGCTTCGGCTCGCGGTGCCACCTGTCCTCTACGCCCGCCCGCGTTCCGCGTTTCATGCGGTTTAGCGTAGCGCACTGCGGACTGTGTGCGGACTAACTAATTCAACGACTCGCTTAGTCTAGCTTTATATATGCTTTGAGCTGCAAATACGGTGGGGCGGGTGGGACTCGAACCCACGACCAACGGATTATGAGTCCGCGGCTCTAACCAACTGAGCTACCGCCCCTGATGAAAATCTCGTAGGAAACGGTAGCCCAAAGCGCGAGCCAGCGTCCGTCCGGTCACCGGCAGCGCAGACGACACATTTCTCACCCAGAACCGCGAGATGGGCTTGGCACCAGGCGGGGATTGACGGTAGCCAGCTGGGATGGGCGGTGGAAACCGTACTTGGTGTGTCGATGACTCCCACGATGGTCCGCATGGTCCTCGTCGAGGGCGAAAACGCCGGGGGCGTCACCGTCGACACCGACCAGTTCGAGGTACCCGCCGCGGGAAGCCCGTCTACCGCGCCGGACCAGGTGATCTCGGCAATCCTGGGGACACAAGAGGGTGCCACCGAAAGCGGCTGCCAGCTGTCCTCGATCGGGGTGACCTGGACGGAACCCACCGAGGCCGCCGCCCTGCGCGACCTGCTCGCGGGCCAGAAGGTCGAAAAGGTCATGCTGGTTTCTGCCTTCTTGGCCGCAGCCGCGCTGGCACAGACGGTGGGCGACGCCACCCGGTACGCCCACACCGCCCTGATGCTGGTGGAGCCGTATTCGGCCACGATGGCGGTTGTCGACACGGCGGACGGTTCGGTCACCGGTGTGCGCCGCGAGGTGCTTCCGGACGATGAATACGACGTGGTGGCCACGTTGACCGCGATGGCCGCGAGCGTGGGAACCATGGAACCGCGGCCGGACGGGTTGTTCGTCGTCGGCTCCGACGGCGTCGACGTCGCGGCCATCAGGGAACAGTTGCAGGCAGCCACCCCCCTCGTGGTCAGCACCCCCGAAGAGCCCGAGATAGCGCTGGCCCGCGGGGCGGCGCTGGCGTCGGCGAACCCGCCATTGTTCTCGTCCTCGACCGCCGCGGTCGCGTACGCGCAGGACCCGGGCACGGGCGCGGTGGACCCGCACGCCGTGGCCCTCGCCCACCTGGAGGTTCGCGGCGATCCCGAACGGGGCGGTGCGGCTCTGGCCTACAGCGCCGACCCGGACGAGGAGTCCGCCGCCGCCACCGAGCTGGTGGCCCCCGGCGGCGCCTTCCCCGCGGCCGCCGGCGACCACGACCTCACCGACGCACCGGACGAAGACCGGACCACCCGACCCTTTCTCGTGGCGATGAGCGTGTTGGCGCTGTTCGTCGGCGGGGTGGTGGCGCTCGTCGTTGCGCTGGCGATCGCGATCCGGCCGCACGTCGACACGCGGCCACACATCGGTGCAAGCGTCGTCGCACCCGCCACGCCGGCGCCGCCCGCTCCCCCCGCGCCCGCCCCGGCGCAACCGGCCAAGGCGCCGGCGGCACCGGCCCGACCGGCGCCGGCCGCTCCCGCACCCGCGGCTCCCGCACCGCCGCCCGCGCTGCCCCTGCCGGCGGCACCGATTCCGGCCGGTCCGCCCGGACCGCCGCCCCCGGGCTCAGACCCCCGGTTCCCGGCGGGCCGCCGAAACTTCCGATCCCCGCGCCAAGGCCGCCGATTCCCGTCAGACCGCCGGCCGTCCCGCTCCCGCACATTCCCCGCCGGGGCTGCCGGGCATCCCCGGCCTGTAACCGCTCGCCGACGCCCGCTCAGGCCCGCCGGAGGCGGAAGACCCGGATTTCCCGGGGTGCGCACCGTTTCCGGTAGTTCTCGTAGCCGGCGAAGACGTCGACGGCCGTGGCCCAGGCTCGGGCACGCTCGTCGCCGGTGAGCAGCTCGGCGCGGAAAAACTTGGGCGGTCCGCCGAGCTCGACGGTGCATTCGGGGTGCGCGAGCAGGTTGGCGCTCCACGAGGGATGCTTCTCACGGCCGTAGTTGGATCCGATGGCGAGCAGCCCGTCGCCGTCGTCGAGCAACGTCAGCGGCTGCGAGCGCGGCTCACCCGACTTGGCGCCGGTCGTCGTGACCAGCCCCACCTTGTCGATCCCCATCGAGCTCAGCCGCCCGCGCGTCCGGGGTATCAGCAGCTTGTCGACTCGCGGCGCCAGCTGCGATCCGAGGACGTAGCCGAGGCGGCTCGTCGCTGCGCGCTCCAACAGCGCCTCATCCCACCGCAACCTCCGGCCGCGATGCGAGCTGAATCGTCTAAAGGGCACGCTTCATCGTATAGACGACGCTCAGCTGAACACCGTCTGCCCGTCGGCGCCGATCAGATAGCGCTCGGTGCCCTCCTCGACGCGCGGGGCGTCGGCCCCGAGCGACACGGCGACCTTGTTGCTCGCATTGCGCATGACGTCGAAGGTGAGCTCCACGGCCTCGGCGGCGGAGAACCCCGAGCGCACCTCGGCGACATCATCGGCGACGAGGTGCGCAGGCGTCCAAATTAACCCATCCGCATACCGCAGCGCTGCTTTGGCGCGGCCGTCGAGCAGAGCCGACGTCTCGTAACGTTCGATGTCGCCGTACAGCGTCTCCGAGCCCCCGGCATCGAGCGCGTTGCCCTCCCGCAGCGACTTGCACAGCCGGCAGTTGTGCTGGGCCGCACCCCGCAGGCGCACCAACTCGGAGGTGACCGGGTCGAGGTCACGCATCCGGGCCACCGCCGGCAGGAAGTCGTTGAACACCACATCCGACGGCTCGGTGGTGTGGTCCCAGGCGATCGGCCCGTCCACCCAGCCGAGGTGCTCCGAGCCCACGCCGAGCGCCTCCAGCCCGGCGCGCACCCGCGGGATGAAGTCGGCGAGATACATCAGCACCACCACGCCAAAGGTGCGGTCGCCCAACTGCTTCCACAGCCGGGATCGCAGCTCGGGAGTGATGGCCGAGACGTCGGAGCTGAATTGTTCGGCGAATTCGGCGATGGCGGCCTCTGCTTCCGATTCGGGCTCGCCGACCTCGACGGGTGCCGGCAGCGGCGGCAGCGACAACGTCTGCGCGCATACTTTTCGAACCAGTGCCGAGACCCGCCCAAGGTCAGGCGAGCCCGGCGACAGCGCCACCAACCGCGTCAGCATCTGTCACACGCTAGGACGCGCTGAGTCGCATGGCAATCGGCTATTGCGCCTGGCTCACCGACGACATGTGAAAGTCGGGTATCCGCAGCGACGGCATCGCCGCCCGGGTGGCCCAATCGCCCCATTCGCGCGGCAGCGTCTTTTCGCTGACCCCCGCCTCGCTGGCCCGCCGCAGCAGGTCCAGCGGGCTCTCGTTGAACCGGAAGTTGTTGACCGCGGCGGTGACCTCGCCGTCCTCGATGAGGTAGACGCCGTCGCGGGTCAGCCCGGTGAGCAGCAGGGTGGTGGGGTCGACGACCCGGATGTACCACAGCGTGGTCAGCAACAGGCCGCGCTCGGTGCTCGCGATCATCTCGGCTTGCGTCGCGGAACCGCCGGTCATCACGACGTTGTCGGCGGCCACCGCGACCGGCGCGCCGAATTTCGTCGCGCTGGCGCGCGGATAGGCCAAGGCGTTGATCACGCCCTCGCGGATCCACTCGACCTGCCCGATCTCCATGCCGTTGTCGAACACCGACATCGTCTCCGAGGAGTTGCTCACCGCGACGAACGGGGTGCACGCCAGGCCGGGCGCCATCGGATCGGAGAACAGCGTCAGCGGCAGCTCGGTCAAGCGCTCCCCCACCCGGGTGCCGCCGCCCGGCGCCGAGAACGCGCTGCGGCCCTCCTGCGCGCCGCGGCCGGCCATCGACCAGCCCAGGTAGATCATCATGTCGGCCACGGTCGAAGGCGGCATGATCGTCTCGTAGCGGCCGGCGGGGAGCTCCACCCGCCGCTGGGCCCAGCCCAATCTCGTCGAGAGCTGCTCGAGCAGCGAATCCGTTGGCACGTCGACGAAGTCGGCGGTGCCGATGCCCGCCCAGGCGCTGGCGTCGCCGCGTTTGGCGTTGATCTCGACCGCGCCGGTGGGCTGGGTGTAGCGGCGGCGCAACCCGGTCGACGAGGCCAGGAAGGTCGTCGAAACGCTGTGGTGGGCAAAGCCGTACAACTGGTCGGGTCCGCGGAACCCGCGGCTCAGGGAGTCGGCGACGTCGGCGAACACCACGGGCCCGGTGCCGGGCACCGGCGCCTCCCAGTCGGCGGGCACCCCGGCGTCGGCGAGCAGCGGCGCGGCATCACCGGCCTCCGGCGCCGCGCGGGCCGCATCCTGGGAGGCGGCCACCACTCCGGGAATCACCCGGGGGTCCACCTCAGCCGACACCACGGTCCCGATGCGCGCGCTGTCACCGGCCCGCACAATCGAAATCACCGCGATGCTGCGGCTGACCGAATCCCCGTTCGTGGTCATGGAATTGCCGGCCCACCGTAACGTCGCATGGACGGTGTCGGTGACCAGCACCATGGTCTCGTCGGCGCCGCCGAGCTTGGCGGCCTCCTCCAACACGAGGTTGACGACGTGCTGCGCGGTGATCATCGGCGGCCCTCGGCGCGGATCATCGGCCGCCCTCGGTGCGGGTGTTGAGCACGTTGACGCCCCGGAACAGCGCCGACGGGCAGCCGTGGCTGACCGGGGCGATCTGCCCGGGCTGAGCCTTGCCGCAGTTGAACGCGCCGCCCAGCCGAAAGGTCGACGGGCCGCCCACGGCCTCCATGGAATTCCAGAAGTCCGTGGTGGTCGCCTGATAGGCGACATCGCGCAACTGGCCGTCGAGCCGCCCGTCGCGGATGCGGAAGAACCGCTGCCCGGTGAACTGAAAGTTGTAGCGCTGCATGTCGATCGACCAGGATTTGTCGCCGACGATGTAGATGCCGTCCTCGACCCGGCCGATCAGGTCCTCGGTGCTGACATCGTCGGACGAGGGCTGCAACGACACGTTGGCCATCCGCTGGATCGGCACGTGATGCGGCGAATCGGCGTAGGAACAGCCGTTGGACCGCGGCTGGCCGAGCCCCTGTCGAAGTCTGAGCGCGAACACCCGGTCGAGCTGGTAGCCGACGAAGATGCCGTCGCGCACCAGGTCCCAGCGTTGCGCGGCGACGCCCTCGTCGTCGTAACCGATGCTGGCCAGGCCGAACTCGGCGGTACGGTCGGCGGTCACGTTCATCACCGGCGAGCCGTAACGCATGGTGCCGAGCTTGTCGGGGGTGGCGAACGACGTGCCGGCGTAGGCAGCCTCGTAGCCGATCGCGCGATCGTATTCTGTTGCGTGACCGATGGATTCGTGAATAGTCAGCCAAAGGTTCGTCGGGTCGATCACCAGGTCCTTGCTCCCGGCAACCACGCTGGGCGCCTTGACTTTCTCGGCCAGCAGCGTCGGCAGCTGCGCGAGCTCGTCGGTCCAGTTCCATACCGCGTCGTCGGCCAGCGCCTCCCACCCCCGTCCCATCGGGGGTGCCAGCGTGCGCATCGAGTCGAACGAGCCCGCCGCGGCGTCGACGGTCACCGCCTCCAGCGACGGCAGCACCCGCACGCGCTGCTGGGTGATCGACGACCCGGAGGTGTCGGCGTAGAACGTCTGCTCCTTGACCGCGTGCAGCGCGGCCGACACGTGGTCGATCCCGTCGGCCGCGAGCAGCCGCCCCGAGTATTCCTCCAGCACCGCGATCTTGTCGGTCGCGGAAACGTCGAACGGGTCGATCCGGTAGCTCGACACCCAGGTGGCATCCGAGTACACCGGCTCCGGCGCCAGCTCGACGCGCTCGTTGTTCAGCGTCGCCAGCGTGGTGGCCACGCGCACCGCGCGGCGCGCCGTCTCCGCGGCAACCGCGGGCGCCAACTCTGCGTGCGAGGCGAATCCCCAGGTGCCGTCGACGATCACCCGCACCGCCAAGCCGACCTCCCGGCTGACGACCGCCGTCTCCAACTCGCCGTCGCGCAGCTGGATGGTCTCGGAGCTGAGGCGGTGAATCCGCAGGTCGGCATGGCTGGCCCCGGCCGCGGTGGCCGCCGACAACGCGGCTTCGGCCAGTTGGTGGCGCGGCAGGTCCAGGAAGTCGGCGTCGATTCGCCGGGTGGGTGTCACCGCTCCACCGTATCGACAGCCCGTCGCGGACCGCTTTAATACCTCCATGGCCCGCTCCGCGCTGAGCAGACAACCTCGCTCGCCCGCGCTGGCCTACGCCCTGCTGGCGCCCAGCCTCTTCGGTGTCCTGGCCTTCCTGCTGCTGCCCATCCTGGTGGTGATCTGGCTCAGCCTGTACCGGTGGGACCTGCTGGGTCCGCTGCACTTCGTGGGCCTGGCCAACTGGCGATCGGTGCTGGACGATCCCGGCTTCGGCAACTCGCTGATCGTCACCGCCGCGTTCGTGGCGATCGTCGTCCCCGCGCAGACCGTGCTGGGCCTGCTGGCCGCGTCGATGTTGGCCCGCAGCCTTCCGGGCACCGGCCTGTTTCGCACCCTGTACGTGCTGCCGTGGATCTGCGCGCCGCTGGCGATCGCCGTGCTGTGGCGCTGGATCCTGGCGCCCACCGACGGCGCCGTCAGCACGGTGCTCGGCCATCGCATCGACTGGCTCTCGGAGCCCAGCTTCTCGTTGCCGCTGGTGTCGGCCGTCGTCGTGTGGACCAACGTCGGCTACGTGGCGCTGTCGTTCCTGGCGGGCCTGCTGGCCATCCCCGACGACATCCACGCGGCCGCCCGCACCGACGGCGCCACCGCGTGGCAGCGGTTCCGGCGCATCACGCTGCCGATGCTGCGGCCGACGACGTTCTTCGTCCTGGTGACCGGGATCGTCAGCGCGGCACAGGTTTTCGACATGGTGTACGCGCTGACCGGCGGCGGGCCGGCCGGCAGCACCGACCTGGTGGCCCACCGCATCTACGCCGAGGCCTTCGAATCGGCGGCCATCGGGCGGGCGTCGGTGATGGCGGTGGTGCTGTTCGTCATCCTGATCGGCGTCACGATCGTTCAGCACCAGTACTTCCGGCGGCGAATCAGCTATGACCTCACTTAGCCGTGCCTCCCACGCCGTGATCTACGCCGGGCTCGTGCTCGGTGCGCTGATCACCCTGGCGCCGTTCGCCCTCGGATTGCTGACCTCGTTCACGTCGGCGCACCAGTTCGTCACGGGCACGCCGCTGCAGCTGCCGCGGCCACCCACGCTGGCGAACTACGGCGACCTGGCCGGGGCCGGGTTCGGCCGCGCCGCGGCGGTGACCGCGTTGATGACGGCGGTGATTCTGGTGGGCCAGCTGACCTTCTCGGTGCTGGCCGCCTACGCGTTCGCCCGCCTGGAATTTCCCGGGCGCGACGCACTGTTCTGGGTCTATATCGCCACCCTGATGGTGCCGGGCACCGTCACCGTGGTGCCGATGTACCTGATGATGGCCCAACTGGGCCTGCGCAATACCTTCTGGGCGTTGGTGCTGCCCTTCGTGTTCGGCTCGCCGTACGCGATCTTCCTGCTGCGCGAGCACTTCCGCATGATCCCCAATGACCTGGTCAACGCCGCACGGCTGGACGGCGCCAACACGCTCGACGTGATCGTGCACGTCGTCATCCCCTCGAGCCGACCGGTCCTGGCGGCCCTGACGCTGATCACGGTGGTCTCGCAGTGGAACAACTTCATGTGGCCGTTGGTGATCACCAGCGGCCACCGCTGGCGGGTGCTGACGGTGGCCACGGCCGACCTGCAGTCACGGTTCAATTCGCAGTGGACCCTGGTGATGGCGGCGACGACGGTCGCGATTGTGCCGCTGATCGTGCTGTTCCTGGGCTTCCAGCGCCACATCGTCGCGTCGATCGTCGTCGCGGGACTCAAGTGAGCGGTTCACCCGGCGAGATTGCCCCCATGGTCGTTGTTTTCGCCGATCCGCGACCACCACGACAATCTGGGCGAACGCGATGACGCGGCCACGCTCGTCCACGCTGGCGGCGGTGGCGGTCGCGGTGGTCGCGCTGCTGCTGGCCGCCGCGGCGGCGCTGATGGACTACTCCGGCACGCCCCACGGCGGCAAGACCGTGGTGACGGTTCGCATCTGGGCCGACCAGATCGCCGCGGACTACCGAAAGTCGTTCGAGGCCTTCATGCGCGCACACCCCGACATCGACGTGCACGTCAGCCTGGTGGCGTACTCGACGTACTTCAACACCCTGCGCACCGATGTCGCCGGCGGCAGCGCCGACGACATCTTCTGGCTGTCCAACGCCTACTTCGCCGCGTACGCCGACAGCGGCCGGCTGCTGAAGATCGACACGAGCGGCGCCCCGGACTGGGAGCCGGCGGTGGTCAAGCAGTTCACCCGCGGCGGCGCGCTGTGGGGCGTGCCGCAACTCACCGACGCCGGCATCGCGCTGTACTACAACGCCGACCTGCTCGCGGCGGCGGGGGTGGATCCCGCCGAGCTGGGCAATCTGCGCTGGAGTCCCGACGCCGGCGACACGTTGCGTCCCATGCTGGCCCGGCTGACCGTCGACGAGAACGGTTATCGGGCAAACACAACGGGTTTCGACGGCAGCCGGGTGCACCAGTGGGGATACAACGCGGCGAACGACCCGCAGGGCATCTACCTCAACTACATCGGCTCGGCCGGGGGCGTCTTCCAGCGCGGCGACGAGTTCGCCTTCGACAATCCCGGCGCGGTCGAAGCCTTTCGCTACCTGGTCGGCCTGATCAACCGCGACCACGTCGCGCCGCCGGCGTCGGACACCAACGGCAACGGCGACTTCTCCCGCAACCAGTTCCTGGCCGGCCGGATGGCGCTCTTCCAGTCCGGCACCTACAACCTGGCGCCGGTGGCCCGCGACGCGCGCTTCCACTGGGGTGTCGCGATGATGCCCGCGGGCCCCGTCGGCCGGGTGAGCGTCACGAACGGCATTGCCGCGGCGGGCAATGCGGCGACCAAGCACCCCGACGCCGTTCGCCAGGTGCTGGCCTGGATGGGCAGCAGAGAAGGCAACGAATACCTCGGGCGAAACGGCGCCGCCATTCCCGCGGTCCTATCGGCTCAGCCCGCCTACTTCGACTACTGGGCCGGCCGCGGTGTCGACGTCACACCGTTCTTCGGCGTGCTGGACGGCCCGCGCATCCCCGCCCCGGGCGGCGCGGGGTTCTCCGCCGGGTACACCGCCCTGCAACCGTACTTCGACGAAATGTTCCTGGGCCGAGGCGATGTCGCGGCGACGCTGCGGCAGGCCCAGGCCGCGGCCAACGCCGCCGCCAAGCGCTAGCCCGGTCCGCTCCGCGAGTGTAAGGCAGCGGCGCCAAGCGTCAACCGGGCAGCACCAGCACCGGTACCGGGCTGTGGCGGATGATCTTGCCGCTGCGCGAACCCAGGAACACCCGGCGGATGTCGCCGCGCGGCCGGGTGCCCAGCGCCAGGATCTCGCCCTCCTGCCAGTCCGCATTGTCCAGCGCCTCTTTCCAGCTGCCGCCGGTGACCACCTGCAGCGCAACCTCATCGCCGACGACGCCGCCGGTCTGCAATCCCTGAAGGGTCTCGCGCGCCTGCGACGCCCACGCCACCAAAATCGCATCCTCGACGCCGATCCCCACCTCCGGCGGATACATCGTCTTGCCGCGCACCGCAAACGTGATCACCCGCACCGGCACCCCGAATCGCGCACCGAAGTCGACGCAGCGCCGCACCACGTCCACGGAGTCCGGCGTCGCCGAGTAGGCGCACGTCAGCCGCGTCAATGCGCCCGTCCCGGAACGGTATTCGCGGGGCGCGATCGCGACCGGCACGGGTGCGGCGTGCAGCAGCCAGTCGGCGGTGGACCCGATCACCACCTGACCGCGCCCACCGCTGGGCAGCGACCCCAGCACCAGCATGTCGGCCTCGACATCCTCGATCACCTCGATCAGGCCGCCGGACACCGACCGGTGCGCACGGTCGACGTAGACGACCTCGATGTCCCCGGCGACGTCGTGGAGATAACGCGCGGCCTCGCCGGCCGACTCCGCGGCCAGTCCATCCACCCATCGGTCGTAGTCGGCGTCGGCCCGCGACAGCCACGGCTTGGGCACGATGGTCGCCACCGTCAGCGACGTGTGCAGCGTGCGCGCGGCGCGGACGGCCAGGTGCAGTCCCGACAGGCCGACGTTGCCGGCCCGGTACCCCACGACCACGGTCACAGCGTCTCCTGCGGCTCGTTGAGCGCGCTGTGGTGGCGGCCCCAGACGAAGTAGAAGATCAGTGCCACGGATATCCAGCCGCTGAACGCGATCCAGGTGTACCAGTGCAAGCTGGAAAGGATGTAGCCGCAGGCCAACACCGAAAGGGCGGGCGTGACCGGGTAACCCGGCACCTTGAACCCGCGCGGCAGGTCGGGCTGGCGCACCCGCAGCACGATCACGCCGATGGAGACGACGGTGAACGCGGTGAGCGTGCCGATGGACACCATGTCCGTCAGCTTCTCGAGCGGGATGACGGCGGCCAGGGTCCCGGCCGCGACGGCGACGATCGCCGTGTTGTGCACCGGGGTCATCGTCTGCGGGTTCACCGTCGCGAATCGCGACGGCAGCAGCCCGTCACGGCCCATCGCGAACAGGATCCGCGTCTGGCCGTACATGGTCACCAGCGTGACGCTGAAGATCGAGATCACCGCGCCCGCTGCGAGAATGGAGCTGGCCCATCTGCCGTGCGTGACGTTCTCCAGGATGGTGGCCAGCCCGGCCTCCTCCTGCCCGGCGAAGTTCTGCCACGGTTGGGTGCCCAGCGCGGCCAGCGCGACGAGCAGGTAGACGGTGGTGACGGTCAGCAGGGCCGCAATGATGGCGCGCGGCATGGCCTTCTGCGGGCTCCTTCACCTCGTCGCCCGCGGTCGACACCGCGTCCAGCCCGATGTAGGAGAAGAAGATCGTGCCGGCCGCGGAGCCGATGCCCGACACACCCAGGGGCGCGAAGTCTCTGAGGTGGCCCGCGTCGAAGGCTGTCAACGCGACGACGACGAACATCAGCAGGACGCCGAGCTTGATCACCACCATGATGGCGTTGACCTTGGCGGATTCGCTGGCGCCGCGAATGAGCAGCAGCGCGCACATCCCGATCAGGACGATCGCCGGCAGGTTCACGACGCCGGGTTGCGACTCCCATGGGCCCGCCGACAGCGCGTGCGGCAACCCGAAGCCGAAGACGTTGGTCACCAACTTGTTCAGGTAGCCGCTCCAACTGACCGCGACCGCCGCAGTCGACACCCCGTACTCGAGCAGCAGGCAGGCCGCCACGCCGACTGCGACGACCTCGCCCATGGTGGTGTAGGCGTAGGAGTACGACGACCCCGAAACCGGAACGGCCGAGGCCAATTCCGCGTAGCAGACAGCGGCCAGCCCGGCCGCGAGCCCGGCGATCAGGAACGAGACCAGCACTCCCGGCCCGGCTTCGGGGACGGCCTGGGACATGACGAAGAAGATTCCGGTGCCGACGGTCGAGCCGACCCCGAACATGGTCAGCTGGAACGTGCCGATGCCGCGCTTGAGCTGGTCGGCCGCCCCGTGCGCGGCCCGCGCGCCCACGGGGCGCCGCCGCAGCATCTGTTCGGTCAGCCTGATCGAGGTCGCTGGCAAGCTGCGTCTCCTGTCGCTGGATCAGCTGATTATGAGCCAGCCTCCCGCAGCGCCGCATCGAACTGACCAACCGCCCAGTCGATCTCCTCGGCGGTGACCACCAGCGGCGGAGCGAACCGCAGCGTCGAGCCGTGGGTGTCCTTGGCCAACACGCCGCGCTCGGCCAACCGCAGGCTCATCTCCTTGCCCGTGGCCAGCGACGGGTCGACGTCGACACCGGCCCACAGCCCGACGCCGCGAACCGCCAGCACGCCGTCACCGATCAATTTCCGCAGCCGCTTGTGCAGGTGCGCACCCAACTCAGCAGAACGGGCCTGGAATTCCCCGCGGGCCAGGATCGAAACCACCGTGTGGCCGATCGCGGCGGCCATCGGGTTGCCGCCGAACGTCGAGCCGTGCTCACCGGGATGCAGGACGCCCAGGATGTCGCTGTCGGCGACCACCGCCGACAGCGGGACGACGCCGCCGCCGAGCGCCTTGCCCAGCAGGTAGACGTCCGGGACCACCCCCCACCGATCGCAGGCGAACGTGTAACCGGTGCGGGCCAGCCCGGACTGGATCTCGTCGGCGATCATCAGCACGTGGTGCTCGCTGCACAGCGCGCGCACGGCGGGCAGGTAGTCGTCGGGCGGGACGATGACGCCCGCCTCGCCCTGGATCGGCTCCAACAGCACCGCCACCGTGTCGTCGTCGATGGCGCGCGCCAGGGCCGCGGTGTCGCCGAACGGCACCGAGCGGAAGCCCGGGGTGAACGGCCCGAAGCCGTCGCGCGCCGTCGGATCCGTGGAGAAGCTGACGATGCTGATGGTGCGGCCATGGAAGTTGTTGTCGGCGACGATGATGTTGGCCCGGCCCTCGGGAACGCCCTTGACGTCGGTGCCCCACTTGCGCGCGACCTTGAGACCGCTTTCCACGGCTTCGGCGCCCGAGTTCATCGGCAGCACCATGTCTTTGCCGCACAGCGCGGCCAGGGCGGCGCAGAAGGGGCCGAGATTGTCGGAGTGAAACGCGCGGCTCACCAGCGTGACCGTGTCCAGCTGGGCGTGCGCCGTCGCGGTGATCTCGGGGTTGCGGTGGCCGAAGTTGACCGCCGAGTATGCGGCCAGGCAGTCCAGGTAGCGCCGGCCGTCGACGTCGGTGATCCACGCGCCCTCGGCGCTCGCGGCCACCACCGGCAGCGGGGAATAGTTGTGCGCCGCATGCCGTCCGACCAGCGCGATGGCGGCCTGCGTTGCGGTGTCGGCCAGGATCGTCACGGGTGCACCTCCAGGGTGCAGCACTTCACCGAACCGCCGCCCTTGAGCAGTTCGGACAGCTCGATACCGATCGGCTCGAATCCGGCCTCCCGCAGCTGGGCGGCGAATCCCGTTGCCGCGGCGGGGTGCACGACGTGCAGGCCGTCGGAGACCGCGTTGAGCCCGAACGCGTAGGCATCCGCAGTGCCGACGACGATGGCGTCGGGAAACAGTGCGGTCAATCGGCTTTGCGACGCCTCGCTGAACGCCGGCGGGTAGTAGGCGATCGTATGGTCGTCGAGGGCGGCCAGCGCGGTGTCGAGGTGATAGAAGCGGGGGTCGACCAGTTCCAGCGAGATCACCGGCATGCCCAGCGCCGTCGCGATCTCGGCGTGCGCCCGCGGGTCGGTGCGAAAACCGTAGCCGGCCAACACCATATCGCCGACCAGCAGCAGGTCGCCCTGTCCCTCGTTCACGTGGCGCGTGGACACGGGTCGATAGCCGACGGACGACATCCACTGCGAGTAGGCCCTGGATTCGCCGGAGCGTTCGGCGAACCTGAATCGCGCCACCACCGCGATGTCGTTGGCGATGAACCCGCCGTTGGCGGCGTAGACCATGTCGGGCAGCCCGGGAACCGGCTCGATCACCTCGACGCTGTGACCGAGCCGCAGATAGGTCTGGTGCAGGTGCTGCCACTGCGCGGTCGCAGCGTCGACGTCGACCGGTGTCGTCGTGTCCATCCACGGGTTGATCGCGTACTCGACGGCGAAGAAGGTGGGCGGGGTCATGGCGTACCGGCGGGTGCGCGCCGCGCGGCTGCGCCGTTCCGGCGCCGCTACGGCGGCCTGGCGGTCCGTCATAAATCAACGATATTTCGACCGCTGCAGACAATCAAACGACGGCTATTGCGTGTCTAGGCGCGATCTGTTGCGCTATATTCCCCAATGGAAAGATCTGTTGTGCGCGATGACCCCGCCGGCCCTGCCGCGAGCAGACGCGAAAGCCCGCGACACGCCGGGCCCGCGGGGGCTTTTGCGACTGCTCGTTGCACCGAGGGAGGATCGATGGACCGGCTGGACGAGACCGACGGGCGCATCCTCGCCGAGCTCGCCGAGCACGCGCGCGCCACCTTCGCCGAGATCGGTCACAAGGTGAATCTGTCCGCCCCGGCGGTGAAGCGCCGCGTCGACCGGCTGATCGACAGCGGAGTGATCAAGGGCTTCACCACGGTGGTCGACCGCAACGCGCTCGGCTGGAACACCGAGGCCTACGTGCAGGTGTTCTGCCACGGCAGGATCGCGCCCGACGCGCTGCGTGCGGCGTGGGCGGACATCCCCGAGGTGGTCAGCGCCGCGACGGTGACGGGAACGCCCGACGCCATCCTGCACGTGCTGGCCCGCGACATGGCGCATCTGGAGGTGGCGCTGGAGCGCATCCGGTCCAGCGCGGACATCGAGCGCAGCGAAAGCACCGTCGTGCTGTCCAACCTGATCGACCGCGCCCGCCCCTAGTGCTGGGCGACACGGCAATTGCTCGACGACGCGGGCACGCAACAACCGTTGCGTCTGCGCAGCCTCGACGCCATACATCTCGTTGCCGCGCGGCGGGCCGGCGAGACGTTGCGCGCCGTTGTCACCTACGACCTGGGGGACCCGGCGGACGCCGGGATGCGTAGGCCCACGGCCGGTTTCGCTCGGGAACCGACGCCGCCCGCACGTGCTTGAGCTGCGTCCGCAGGTGCTGGCGCAGATCGTGGAGCCCGGGATCCGTCCACCGGTTCACCGCCTCGATGGGGTCGGCGGTCAGGTCGTAGAGCTCCCACTGGTCGTCCAGCGGGGAGGTCCGGTACGCCTCTCCCCCAAGACCATTGGCCTGCAGGTGCCGGACGCCGGGCTCGGTCCAGGTGGCCGGATCGTCGAAGGTGCGCACCAGTTTCCACACATGCCCGGCCCCGGCGGGCACCTCGTCGACGCGAAGGACGAGCCCCTCAAAGTTGGACGCGGTGTAGGCGGGGATCCTGATCCGTAGTGGCGCGGGCGGATTGGCGGTCTGCCTGAGCATGCGCGCCAGGCCGGAGGCGCCGCTGTCTCCCTCCAACACGTTGTCGCGCGTCATCAGGTAGACGGGCCGCGCCTCGTCGGGCTCCTCGCCGTCGATGACGGGCATCAGGTTGCGGCCCGGCAGTTCGTGCACTTCGGAAAAGGCCTCGGCCAACGTGGCGGCGACGGCGGCGACGTCGACCCCGGCCGCCCCCAGCAGGGTGGGCACCAGGTCGACATGCGACGTCGGGGCGTTGACCACCCGCGGCTTGGTGGCGCCCGGACCGATCCGGGCGACGACGAACGGCACCCGGGTGGCCTCGTCGTAGAGGTTGAACCACTTCTGATGCAGGCCCCCGTGCGCGCCCAGCAGATCGCCGTGATCGGCGGTGCGCACCAGCAGCGCGTTGTCGGAGCCGCCGTCGGTGACGGCCCGCCGGACCCGGTCGATGGGTCCGTCGACCTCCGCGTGCAGCCGGTAGTACAGGTCGCGGTAGCGCTGCGCGCCGCGTTCGTAAGTCCAGCGAATCGCGGGCGCCGGACCGTAGCCGGAGTAATAGGCCTCACGAAACGCGATCTGCGCGGCCGGCTTTGCCGCCAGGTCCTCGTGCGCGGTGGGGGCGGGCGGCACCGGGGGCGGATCCAACGGCGACGGCTTGACCGGACTGCGCCGCGACCAGGCGGGGAACAGCGTGATGTCGTGCGGATTGACGAAGCTCGCGACCAGCAGGAACGGCCGCCGCGCCCGCGGGTCGCCGGCGCGGCGGCGGGCGTATCGGTCGGTGAGCCACGCGACCACGCGATCGGCGATCAGCGGGTCGCGGCGCACGCCGGCGTCGGCCAGCGCCGCGCCATGCGGCTCGGGGCCGACCCATCCCGAAAACCCGAACGGCGCCAACGGATCCGCTTCGAGGTAGCGCCGCACGGCGGCGTGGTCGACGACGCCGTCGTCGTCGTTGGTCACCAAGCGGCGGCCGGTCGCCGGGTCGGTGAGGTCGGCGTGCGAGATGTGCCACTTGCCGTCGTAGTGGGTGTCGTAGCCCGCGGCGCGGAACCAGTTGCCCAGCGTCGGCACCTCGCCCGGCCGCAGCCAGCGCATGCGGGTGTCGTCGGCCGTCTTGCCCAGCCCGTCGGTCTGGGTGACACCATGCAGGTCGGGATAGTGGCCGGTGAGAATCGTGGGGCGGCTGGGCACGCAGGCCAGCGAGCCGGTGTAGTGCCGCGCGAAGCGGACGCCGTGGTCGTCGAACCACTTGCGGCCGGTGAGGATTCGATCGCGCCACGCGCGCACGCCGGGCGCCTCGTACGGCGGCACCGCGCGTTCCTCGTCGGTCATGATGAGGATGACATCGGGGCGGTCAGGCATGGGCGTTCTCCGTTCGGTTCGCCAGGCCGGCGAGCATCGTGTCGGACTGTCTCGCGAGGAAGCGGCACAGCAGGCGTTCGGCCAGGTGCTGAATCGCCCGGGGTCCGATGTCGACCGTGCTCGCCAACGTCACCCGGGTCGAGCCGGCCGTGGCCGGTTCCACCGTCCACCGGTTGGTCACCCGGCGCAGGCGGCGGGGCAGCCCTTCGATCTCGTACGCCAGCGCCCGTGGGGGGTCGAACTCGGTGATGCGCTCGACGAGGGCGTCGCGTTTGACCTGGACCCGCCGGGCGGTGCCGAGCGGGCCGCCGTCGGCACCGGCCCACAGGATGCAGGAGTGGTCGACGTTGCCGGCCCACGAGCTGATCGAGCCGAAGTCCGCCAGGACGTCCCAAATTTCCTGCGGGCGGGCGGCGATGACGCGCGTGCGCTGAATCTCGGCCACCTGCTCAAGCTACGCGAAAGCCCGCCCGCCGCAGGCTTTTCTACCGGGTCGCCTCCAACAGCATCTGGAGCGCGACCGCCGAGGCGCTGGTCGCGGTGGCGATCGCCAGCGTCACCCAGTCGGCCGGTCCGGGCCGGGTCGGGTGCGCCGAGAGCTGACCGGTGCCCCCGCGAGCGGTGATCGCGTCACCCACCTCGTCGGCGCGCCGCAGCGTGACGGTGATGGCGGCGGACAGCAGGTCGACCAGCTCCGCCGCGTACCGCCGGGGACGGGCCCTGCGGCTCCGGGCTGTCGGTCTGGGCCGCAGCCGGCGGGCGGCGTACAGCACCTGGAACTCGTCGACCAGCATCGGGAAGGCGCGCAGCGCGAGCGCCAACGCCACCGCCCATTCGTCGACCGGGACACGCAGCACGCGCAGCGGCCGTCCCAAAGTTGCCAGCGCGGGCGCGATTTCGGCGACGTTGGTGGTCCACGACACCATCAGTCCCAGCGCGAGCAGCACGATCGACAGGGCGGTGATCCGCAGGAAGTGCAACGCTCCCCCGAGCCCGACGTCGAGGCCGGCGACCGAGAGCGTCGGGCTGCCACCGGCCATCGCGGCCGTGATGCCGCCCACCGCCAGGACGATCCAAAGCCACCGGGGTATCGACGGCAGCACGCCGCGGGGAATGTGCGCGATCCTGGCGGCTACGAGCACCAGCGCCGTCACAAACCCGATGGTCACCCACTCCGGGAAGAAGGTCAGCAGCACCGACACGCCGAAGACCACCGACAGCTTGGTACCCGCCCACAACTCGTGGATGACCGAGGTCCCGGGCACCGGAACCAGCAGCACCACCGGGCGCGGCGCGCGCCGCGTCCGGCGGCGCGCCGGGGCCGGCCCCATGCTGTCGGTGGTCATGACAGTCCCTCCGCCGCCGCCGAGACGGGTTCCAGCGTGCCGTCGCGCAAGCGCAGCGTGCGCGGGCACAGGCCCTCCAGCCCGGCGAAGTCGTGCGAGATGACGACGACCGTCAGGTCTCGCTCGCGGCGCAGGTCTTCCAGCAGCGGCAGCAGCCCGCGCCGGCTGGCGGCGTCGAGTCCCGCCAGCGGCTCGTCGAGGATCAACGCCCGCGGCGAGCGCGCCAGCAACCCCGCCAGCACCACCCGGCGCATCTGGCCGCCGCTGAGCTGGTCGACGCGCCGCGTGGCCAGGGCGGGGTCCAGCCCGACGGCGGCGAGCGCGGCCACGACGCGGCTGTGGTCGCGGGCCGAAAAGCCCGCCGCCGAGGCCACTTCCAGGTCGACACGGCTGCGCATCAGCTGCAGCCTGGCCGCCTGGAATGACAGCGCGACCGCGCCGACCTGCTCGTGTGTCGGCCTGCCGTCCAGCAGGCAGGCGCCGGTGGTGGGGACCGTCAGCCCGGCCATGATCCACGCCAGCGTCGACTTACCCGAGCCGTTGCCGCCGTGGATCAGCAACCCGTCGCCCTGCTCCACCACGAAGCTGACGTCGCGCAGGGCGGTCTTGGCCCAGGGCGTGCCGCTGGCGTATTCGTGTCCCACGCCGACGAGTTCGAGGACCGGCGCGTGCGAGCCGTGATCGACCGGGCCGGTCGGGGCCGGCGTATCGGCGATCTCCACCATCTCGGTGTTGTCCGGGGAGTCGCTGAGATTGATCGTCCGCTCGGCGCAGTCCGCCTCGTTGTTGTAGTGCGTGATCTGCACCAGGGTCGTCCGGTGCCGTTTGGTGAGCCCGGCCAGCACACCGAGCAGCGCGTCGCGGCCCTCCTGGTCGACCATGCTGGTCACCTCGTCGGCGATCAGCAGCGCGGGTTCCCGCGCGAGCGCGGCGGCGAGCGCCAGGCGCTGCAGCTCACCGCCGGACAAGGCCCCCGTGTCGCGTTCGGCGAGATCCTCCAGGCCGACCTCGCGGAGTAGTTGGGGCACATCCACCGCGGTGCCCGGCGGCAGGCCCCACACCACGTCGTCCGCGACCCGCGCGCCCAGAACCTGGCTTTCCGGGTGCTGCAGCACGATCGCCGTACCGCCCAGCTTGCCCAGGCCCACCGCGCCGGGACGGTCCACCGTGCCGGACGTCGGTTCCCGGCCGGCCAGGATCAGCATCAGCGTGGTCTTGCCGGAACCGTTGGCACCGGTGATCGCCATGTGTTCGCCGGCGCGCACCTCGAGGCTCAGCTCGCGCAGTGCATCCTGTCCGGCCCCGGGGTAACGGAAGCGCACGTTGTCCAACCGCACCGGGACCGGGCCGACCGGACGGTCCTCTCCCACGGTCGGGACGTCGAGTTTGTGGACGTCGGGAATGCCCTCCATGCGCTCCAGCACCCGCGACAGCGCCCACCAGCCGATCAGGGACACGAACACGACGGAGACGACGAAGTAGACGAGCAGCACCTCCGGCCAGTAGTGCAGCCCGATGGCGAAATAGCGCTGCACGGCGACCGCGGCGCCGTGCAGGCGCAAGCGGTTCAGGGCCGCGGCGAGGCCGTCGAAGTTCGCGGCGATCGCCTTGAAGATCAGGTGCCGAAGCCGGGTGAACACGGCCAGCAGACCGATGTTCACCCCGCCGAACACGAACCCGGCGATCAGGCCGGTCACGATGACCGTCGGCATTCCGCGGCGCGTGCGTTTGACAACTCCGGTGAGCCCGCCGACATATGCGCTGGTGACGACGCCCATGAGGCCGCCGTTCCCGGCGATGAGGAAGGCGATGACGCTGCCGGCGAACGTCGCGGCGAGCAGCAGGCGCAGGCGGTAGCGGTAGGCCAGCAACCCCATCGGGACCGTGCCCAGCAAGGCCAGGCCCGCCGCGAACGGGACCACCACGGACACGATCGCCGTCACGGCGGTCAACGCCGCCATGACCGAGGCCTGCGCCATTTCGCCCGGTCGCAGCGGCCCACCCCGATGGCGCGACGGCGGAGCGGTGGACTCGATCACCCGACCGATTCTGCCAGCCCGCGGCGCTGCGCCGCCCCAGCACACCGGGTGATCTGCGTTTACTCGGCGTCGCCGCTCTTCTCGCATAGCAAAGCTATGCAACCATGGAGGGATGAACGCATCGGACGCCAATGACATCGAGGTCACCGGACGTCACGGATGTCACGGATGTCAGGGGCGCCGCGAACCCCGGCCCGCAGGCGGGGCTCGGGGCCGATCTGCTTGCCGTGGTGGCGCGGCTCAATCGCCTGGCCACCCAGCGCATCCAGATGCCCTTGCCCGCGGCGCAGGCCAGGCTGCTGGCCACGATCGAGGCCCACGGCGAGGCCCGCATCGGCGACCTGGCCGCGGTCGACCACTGCTCCCAACCGACCATGACCACACAGGTGCGCCGGCTCGAGGACGCCGGCCTGGTCACCCGCGCAGTCGACCCGGGGGACGCCCGGGCGGTGCGGATCCGCATCACGCCGGAAGGGATCCACACGCTCGACGCCGTGCGGACCGACCGCGCCGCCGTCATCGAACCGCAGCTGGCGCAGCTGGAGCCGACGGACCGCCAAGTGCTGGCCGAGGCGGTCGAGGTGTTGCGCCGCCTGCTGGACAACGCGTCCAACGTGGGGCGCCGCAACCCGGTGTGATCGGCGCGATCCCGGGTGGATATGCCCGGGGCGGCGGGTAGACACTTAATCTGCGCCAGAGGCCGGGCTTCGATGCCATCAGAGAGGGGCCAGAGAGGGGCCAGAGAGGGGGAAGCCATGCGGACCGAGGGTCCTGCGCGTTCGGCTTCCCTGCTGACCGTGTGGGCGGGAACGACGAGGTACGTCTTCGCGCCCGGTCGCGACGTGGTCGTCGGCTACGGGCCCGGGTGCGACATCCCGTTGGAACGCCTGATCAACGGCGCCCCGCCCGCGCCGCGGGCGGATCTGGTGCTGCGCTTCACCGGAACACAGTGGGTGGCCATCGACAGGGGTCCCGGCATTTTCGTCAACGGCGCACGGGTGCCGTCGGTGGAGATCCGCAACGGTCGGGCGCTGAACATCGGCGATCCGCAGCGCGGTCCGCGGCTGGGTTTCCAGCTCGGCGAGCTGACCGGTCCCCCGCACGGACAGCCCCCCGCCCCACCCCAGCGCGCCGCTCACCCGCCGCCCCCGCCACCCCCAACCCCGCCGTTTCCGCCGCCCGCAGCGCGGGACCCGCGAATCCGGCAGCCGCCGCAGCCGGCCCGGCCGAACGCTCCCGACCTGCGGGCCCCGACCGAGCGCGGCACCGAGAAGATTCGGATCGCCCCGCCGGAAGCCGCGGACCGGCCCCACCCGCCGGCCCCGGTGCGACCGCCCGAGTCCGCCCCGCCCCCCGAACAGCCGCCGGCCCCGCCTCCCCCGGACGCTCAGGGTCACGGCCTGATCGAGCGAATGGTCACGCGGAAGCTGCGCGTCCCGCGGGCCTCCTTCCGCACGGAGGAGGGCAGCTCCACCTATCGCTTGCCGTTGCGGCCGGGGGCGCGGACCACCGGCGTGGCGGCATACCAGCTGGGGCTTACCGTCGACGGGCACGAGGTGCTCGCCGACGTGTCGTTCACGGCGCGCCCCGCCACGCTGACGGCGGTGATCGGTCCGTCGAGGACCCGCAATTCGGCGCTGCTCGCCCTGCTGGCGGGCAGCAGAGAGCCCACCTCCGGCCAGGTCACCGTCGACGGTCACGACCTGCATGCCGAGCCGGTGTCGATGCGGGCCCGGGTCGGGACGGTGACGCGCGATGAGTGCCTGCACGCCCGCCTCACCGTCGAGCGGGTGCTCGGGTACGCCGCCGAACTGCGCCTGCCGCCGGACACCTCGGCCGAGCATCGCGATCGGGTGGTGAACCAGGTTCTCGAGGAGCTCGACCTGACCGAGCACCGCGGCACCCGGATCTGCAAGCTCTCGCCCGAGGTGCGCCGGTGCGTCTCGCTGGCCGTTGAGCTGGTCACCAGGCCGACGCTGCTGGTGGTCGACGAACCGGGCGACGGCCTGGACGCCGCCCAGGAACGTCACGTGATGGCGATCCTGCGCCGCCAGGCCGACCTCGGCTGTGTCGTCGTGGTGACCCTGTCGTCGCAGTCGCCGTCGGCGTCGCCGGCAAACCTCAACATGTGCGACCAAGTGATGGTGCTGACCGCCACCGGCGCCATAGCCTTTCTCGGGGCGCCCCTGCAGGTCGAATCCGCCATGGGCACAACGGACTTCGCAGAGATCCTCGCCCGCGTGCGCGACGATCCCATCGGGTCCCACCGCGCGTATCGCAGCGCGCAACCCGCCCCGAGCGCCCCGCCCGCGGCCGCCGAGCCGTGGCCACCGCCCACGCGGCTGGCGGCCAAGCGGCAAATCCTGATGTTGACGCGCCGACAGATCCGCCTGATTTTCGTCGACCGCGTGTACTTCCTGTTCTGGGCGGTCCTGCCGCTGGTGCTGGCCGCGCTGGCGGTGCTGATCCCCGGCGATTCCGGCCTGGACCGGCCTCCCCCGGGCAGTGACAACCCGCACGAGGCCATCGAGGTTCTGGCCGCGCTCAACATCGCCGCGGTGATCCTGGGCACCGCACTGACCATCCGCGCCGTCGTCGCCGAGCGGCGCGTCTTTCGGCGCGAGCAGGCCGTCGGGCTGTCGGCGTCCGCCTACCTGGCGGCCAAGCTGATCGTGTTCAGTGCGGCCGCGGCGATCCTGGCTGCCGTCGTGTTCGCCATCGTGCTGGTGGTGAAGGGCGGCCCGCCGCACGGCGCCGTGTTGCTGCACAACGCCACGCTGGAGCTGTATGTGACCGTGGCCGCCACGGCCGTCGTCTCGGCGATCGTCGGGCTGGCGCTGTCCACCCTGGGCAACTCGATGCGGGAGGTGCTGCCGCTGCTCGTCCCGGTGATCTTGGCGTCGCTGCTGTTCGACGGCAGCCTGGTTCAGCTGGTGAGCAAGTGGGGCTTCCAGCAGGTGTCCTGGTTGGTCCCGGCCCAGTGGGGCTTTGCAGCCTCGGCCTCGACCGTCGACCTGCGCCGGGTCGACGCGCTGGCCGCCAACGCCGCGATGTGGACCCACTACAGCGGGTGGTGGGTGTTCGACATGATCATGCTGCTGGCCTTCGGCGCGGGCGCGGCCGGCTTCGTCCGGTACCGACTGCGGCCGCCCCGGCGCGAACTGCGCGACCGGCCGTCACATCGCGAACAGCAGGAACTGAGTGACCTGACGGGGTGAAAAGTTGTTGTCGCTGACCAGCACCACGGATTGCCGGCCGTCGGGCAGCTTCGGCCCCAAGGTGATGCCCTCGACGTTGTCGACGGGGTTCTCGCGCGTCCCCAGCCCGGGTGTCGCGGACAAGTCGGCCGCCAGGGATTTGCCGATCGGGGTCAGCGCGGCGTGCTTCATCGACGGCATGGCCAGCACGTCGGTCGCCGCGCCGATGTCGGCGCGGTAGATGCGGACCGTCGGGGGGAGCGAGTCGGACCGCTCCAGCACGAGGAACGTCGTGTCGGACAGCGCGACGAAGTCGGACACTCCGTTGAGGTCGGCCGGCGGCAGCGGCGGCTCCATCGGATAGGCGTACTGCGCGGTGGGTTTTCCCGTGGCGACGTCGAATTTGGTCACGCGGGTCAGCACCTGGTGGCCGTCGTCGCTGTCGGGACCGTCGTTGTAACCCGGGTCCTCCATCGCGGCGAACACCGACCGGCCGTCGGGGGTCAGGGTCAGTCCCTCGAGCGCCCGGTTCCGCCGCGGCCCGGTGTGCTGGGCCGACATGGCCAG
The DNA here is from genome assembly GCA_963824505.1 of uncultured Actinomycetota bacterium. Taxonomy (GTDB): domain Bacteria; phylum Actinomycetota; class Actinomycetes; order Mycobacteriales; family Mycobacteriaceae; genus Mycobacterium. The sequence continues at coordinate 232,722 of CAWGPS010000001.1, read as the reverse complement.
GTTGGGCGGCAGGCTGAACTCGCCGAGGTAGGCGCCGTCCAGCCCGGCGATCCGCACCCAGGGGTCCAGCAGCACCGGCCCCTCGGTCCGCCGCTCCCCCTCCGACGACCAGTACAGGCGCTGCCGGGCGGGGTCGAAGGCGATGCCCTCCGGGTCGGGGGGAACCACCGGCGGCGCGGCGTTCACCGCCAGCGGCGGGAACGGCCGACCCGACCGGTCCAGCAGCGGATGGGTGGCGGCGAACCTCAGATCGCTGATTCCCTTGTCGGACAACGACATCTGCACGTCATAGAACCGTGCCGGGTTCTTCTCGGAGCGGTCGTCGCTGATCACGTAGTACAACTGGCGGCCCGCGTCGTAGCTGATCGCCGACAGGCCGCCGACGACCGTGCCGTCGAAGGTGGCGCCGAAGGGGACCTGCGACTGGCCGAGATAGGTCAACATCGGCCGCGGCGCGGGGGTGGCCGCGGGCGGGCGCGCCGGGGCGCATGCGGTCGGGCCGCCGGCCACCAGGAGCCCGGCGAGAAGACAGCCGACAGCACCGACGCGGCCGGCCCGTCGCCATCGACCCATACCCGAGAAGCTAAGGGATCGGGCGAATCACCCCGCCCCCCACCCGACACAAAACGAAATCGGATACCCGCCGCCACGCGCAGCAAAACATTTCGTTGTCGTTGTTTCCGCGGCCCCGGCAGCGAGGTTAACGTCGGATTATGGGCCCACAGACCAAGAGCACTGCCGACCATCTGCGCGACGCCTTGGACGGGCGTTGGCGGGATGTGAAGAATCAGCTGCGGACCACGATGAGCGAGGACCTGTTCCGTCCGCACTACACCCCCAACACGGTGATCGCGCGCACCAAAGTCGCCGAGCAGATGCGGATCATGGCCGCCTTCGGGGCCGCCGCCGACAACTTCCGCAAGGAGCACGGCGGCACCGGCGACATCGGCGCGGCGGTCACCATGATCGAGACGCTCGCGATGTCCGACCTGTCGCTGATGGTGAAGGCGGGGGTGCAGTGGGGCCTGTTCGGCGGCGCCGTCGAGAACCTGGGCACCGAGCGCCACCACGAGGCCTACGTGAAGAAGATCATCAGCCTCGAGTTGCCGGGGTGCTTCGCGATGACGGAGACCGGTCACGGCAGCGACGTCCAGTCACTGGAGACCACCGCGACCTACGATCCCGCCACCGAGGAGTTCGTCATCGACTCCCCGACCCCGACGGCCCGCAAGGACTACATTGGCGGCGCCGCCGAAACCGCCACGATGGCAGCGGTATTCGCGCAACTGATCACCACCGAGAACGGCAAGCCGGTCAACCACGGCGTGCACTGCTTCATGGTCCCGATCCGCGACGCCGACGGCAACGACCTGCCCGGGGTGACGACGTCGGACTGCGAGTACAAGGGCGGACTGCCCGGCGTCGACAACGGCCGCATCGTCTTCGACCATGTCCGGGTGCCGCGGGTCAACCTGCTGAACAAGTACGGCGACGTCGCGCCCGACGGCACCTACAGTTCGCCGATCGAGAACTCCAACCGGCGCTTCTTCACCATGCTCGGCACCCTCGTCCGCGGCCGGATCACCGTGGGCGGCAGCGCGGGCGCCGCGGCGCGCGTCGCTCTGGACATCGCCACGCGATACGCGTTGCAGCGCAAGCAATTCAGCGCGCCCGATGACGACAGCGAGGTGCTGATCATGGACTACCTGGTCCATCAGCGCCGCCTCTTCCCGCTGATCGCGAGGTCCTACGCGCTGCAGTTCGCCCAAAACGAGCTGGTGAGCAAATGCCACGACGTGCAGACCGCGGACGCGCCCGACGCCGAGGAGCAACGCGAATTGGAGGCCCGCGCCGCCGGCCTGAAAGCCGCCAACACCTGGCACGCCAGCCGGGCCATTCAGGAGGCGCGCGAGGCCTGCGGGGGTGCGGGCTACATGGCCGAGAACCGGCTCGTGGCGCTGCGGGGCGACACCGACGTGTTCACCACGTTCGAAGGCGACAACCATGTGCTGACCCAGCTGGTCGCCAAGGAGCTGCTGACCGCCTACCGCGACGACATCCGCAGCATGAGCCCGGTCGAGTGGGTGAGATTCGCGGCCAGCACGGTCAGCGAGCGCGTCGTGAAACGCACCGCGGCGGAGGCGATCATCCAGACCATCGTCGATTCCCGGCAGGACAGCGAGGAGGAGGGCAGCCTGTTCAACCGGGGCACCCAGATCAAGATGTTCGAGGACCGCGAGGAGTATCTGGTGGCGTCCGTCGCGCGCCGGCTGCAGGCCAAGTCCAAGGAGATGTCGGCGTTCGACGCGTTCAACGCGGTGCAGGACCACGTGCTGCACGCCGCAAGCGCGCACATCGACCGGGTGGTGCTCGAGGCGTTCGTCGCGGGGATCGACGCGTGCGAAAACGAGGAGGCGCGCGAGCTGTTGGGCATCGTGTGCGACCTGTATGCGTTGTCGGTGATCGAGGACGACAAGGCGTGGTACGTCGAGCACCGATTCCTGTCCACCGAGCGGGCCAAGGCCGTCACCCGGGGGATCAATGATCGGTGCCGCGCGCTACGCCCGCACGCCGAGGCGCTCGTCGACGGGTTCGGGATTCCCGAGCCGCTGCGCTACGCCGAGATGCTGCACCCCGAGAACCTGGCGGACGCGCTCACGGGCTGACGGGCTGCTCGGCGAAAGCCCAGCCGGACTGCACCGCGGCCTCGGCGTCCCCGGCGGCTTCGGCGGCCTGGGAGCCTGTGCCGCGGCCGCACGTAGCGCGCCCAGATCACGATGGCGGCGCCACGTAGCACGAACATGAACACCAAGAACGCCGGCGTCTCGGTGCCGGTGCTTCGTAGGACTGCGCGCAGGGCCAAGTTGATCCCCACGCCGCCCGAGCGCGCCGAACGGCGCCGGCCAACCCGATCAACGATGCCCGACATCACCCGCTCCCAGTCGCGGCGTTCGGACTGTCGCTGACGCCCAGCGCCCGGCTGCGCTCTCGAAGACCGTCGGGATCAGCTTGTACACCGCCCCTTCCCGCGCCGGAAAAGATGAACAAGCGCGATGAACCCGACGACATAGCCGATCATCGTGGAGACCGATGACGGACCGCCGGGCCCATGAGTGAAGTCGTCGTGGGTGCTGACGGCGACCAGGAACCCACCCGAAACGATCATGCCCGCCCAGCAAGGCCAGGGCAACCCGGCCGCCATCGAAGCGGTCGCCCAACTTCCCGCCGACGACTCGCGCCACGGACCCCAGCAGCGGCCCGATGAAGGCGATCTCGGCGGCGTGCAACGACGCCTGCCCGTAGCTTTGCCCGCTGGCCGACAAGTTGTGCAGGATCACTTGGCCGAACGCGAATGCGAAACCGATGAACGAGCCGGACGCGCACATGTAGAGAAACGAGATCGCCCACGAGTCGGGCACCGCAAGGATGGACTGCAGGTGGGCCATCTCGATGAAGTGATCGCAGGTTGTTCATGAACACTGCCGCGCCCAGACCGGCCACGGCCAGCAGCCACCAGGTAGACCGCGCATACCCAGTACGGGCGCCTCGTGGCCGGCGGTGGCCAGCACGACAAGCCGACCGCCTGGATGGCCGCCGCGCCGAGGTTACCGATCCCGCCGGTGAAACCCAGCGCGAAACCCTTGACCCGCTGCGGGAAGAAGGTTTCGACGTTGGCCAGCGACGCGGCGTAATTTGCGCCGCCCAGCCGCTCAGCGCCGCGCACAGCAGGTACGGCCACAGCGGCAGGCCGGGATTGGCCAGCAGCAAGATGGCCCCCACGGTGGGGATCACCAGGATCAGCGACGACAACACCGCGAAGTTGCGGCCGCCGAACCTGGCGGTGGCCATCGCATACGGGATGCGGACAGCGCCCCGACCAGGGCTGCGGTGGCGCCGACCAGCAGCTTGTCGCCGGTGGAAAACCCGTAGACGGACTGCGGCATGAACAGCACCATCACCGACCAGAGGTACCAGATCGAAAAAGCGACATGCGATGGTGGCGATCGACCAGATCAGATTGCGCCGGGCGATGTCGCTTGTTGTCGTTCTCCCAGGCCTCGTGATCCTCGGGGTCCCAGTGCACGATGCGTCGTGACTTCGCCATCAACCTGCCTTTCGCGTTGCATTCGTAGGCATTGCTCGTGGTGTCGAATCGCCCTCGGCGACAGTGCATCGGGCGCTCGGAGATGGCCGGAGCGCAGCACGCATTGGCGCCGACGCGCGTTTTTCCGGCACTGGCTTTTAGGATGACAGGATTTCGCTCCCGGTCGCGTATCTGGCGGTAGGAGTCTGCTGGACAAGAGCTGTGAAGAATCGGCCCAATAATGACCGATCAATCGGGGTGGGACTCGCGTGGGTGAGGTCGCGAATCGCCCACGCGAAGTTGCTAATTACTCATTTTTACAAGCGGGACAGTAAATTTAATCCGCAGTAAGCGCAACCCAAATTGCCCTGGTCGTCGCGACGGCGGCGCGTTGCCGTGAGCGGCGGTCTCACAGCGTTGTGATCCTCATGTAACGCAACGTTATTCGTTTGGCACCTTGCCGAGCGCTTGCAGTTTGCTGTCCGGTCCGATGCGGAACTTGACGGTGCCGATCCCGGTGGGGCAGCACTCCTCGTCTTTTCCTTTTCGCCATTGGTACTGAACCGTCACGGTGTCATCACCGGGCGGCAACACGGTGATGTACGGCTTCGGGTTGGGGGTGGGCGCGCCCAGGGGTGTGTTGTGGTCGAAGAACAGCAACTGCTGCGGAGTCGACTCGCTGGCAATGGTCGGGATGATCTGCACCCAATACAAGCGGCAATTGTTGGAATGTCCCCGGGCTATTTCCACCCAGTTGGTTCCCGGCGTCGCGGCCGGAACGGAGGCGATCGACTGCCGCACGGTCTGGCCCGTCGGTCCGTCGGACTCCTTGCAGGCGCCGGCGCGGGTGGGCGGAGGTCCCGACTGCTTCGCCGGTTCCTTCCCGCCGCAACCGGCCGCCAGCAAAACCAGCAGGATCACAATCAGCCGATGCACGCGGTGAGCTTAGCGAACGCTGTGAAAGCGCCGTCGGTTTGGTCAAAGACGCCGCTCGGGGAGGCGGCTGCGGGCGCGCCACCAGTAGCGTGGTGAGAGGCGGCCGGTCGACGATGACCTGCGCTGACGCGATCCGCAGCTGCCGGGTTCCCCGGCGATTTCACAGCGCAGCCCCGCCCATTGAGAGAAAGCCGTAAAGCTTCCGAAATTTCGGGCCGCTGCGCCGAAACATGGCTGCAGCACAATGACTTTGCAGCTTGCGCTAGCTAAGCACTTCAGGAGGGGACGTCGGCGTGGCAGGTAAGTCCGTGGAGTCCGTGACGTCGACGGACGTCGTGAACACCATGTGCGCGTACTGCGGCGTCGGTTGCGGCATGGTGCTCCAGGTCACAACCACCCCGCGAAGCGACCGCCGTCACGTCGTGAAGTCCATTGGCAACAAAGAACATCCGGCGAACTTCGGCCGGTTGTGCACCAAAGGCGCGACCACGTCCGACCTGCTCGCCGCACCGGGCCGCATGGAAACGGCGCACGTGCGCACCGACCGCGGTGAGCCGCCCGAACCGGTCGACCTGGACAGCGCGGTCGGCCAGGCGGCGCAACGCCTCAAGGCGATCATCGACGAGCACGGCCCGGACTCGTTCGCGATGTATGTGTCCGGCCAGATGTCCATCGAGGCGCAATACCTGGCCAACAAGCTGACCAAGGGCTTCATCGGCACCAACCAGATCGAGTCGAACTCGCGGCTGTGCATGGCCAGTGCGGGATCCGGCTACAAGCTATCGCTGGGCGCCGACGGGCCGCCCGGCTCCTACCAGGACTTCGACCACGCCGACGTGTTCCTGGTGATCGGCTCGAACATGGCCGACTGCCACCCAATCCTGTTCCTGCGCATGATGGATCGCGTCAAGGCCGGCGCCAGGCTGATCGTCGTGGACCCGCGCCGCACCGCGACCGCCGACAAGGCCGACCTGTTCCTCCAGCCGGCGCCCGGCTCGGACCTGGCGCTGCTGAATGGGCTGCTACACCTGATCGTCGAAAACGGCGACACCGACGACGATTTCATCGCCGAGTTCACCGAGGGCTGGGAGGTGATGCCCAGCTTCCTGGAGCAGTTCACCCCCGACACCGTCAGTGAGATCACCGGCGTGCCCGCCGACGACATCCGCACCGCCGCCCGCTGGATCGGGGCGGCCGCGAACTGGATGACCTGCTGGACGATGGGGCTCAACCAGAGCACCCACGGCACCTGGAACACCAACGCGATCTGCAACCTGCACCTGGCCACCGGCGCGATCTGCAAGCCGGGCAGCGGACCCTTCTCGCTCACCGGACAGCCCAACGCGATGGGCGGCCGCGAAATGGGTTATCTGGGTCCCGGTCTGCCCGGCCAGCGCTCCGTCGTCTCCCCGGACGACCGGGCCTTCGTGGAGGACCACTGGGGCATTCCCCGCGGGTCGCTGCGCACCGAGGTCGGCGCCGGCACGGTCGACATGTTCTCCCGCATGGCCGCGGGCGACATCAAGGCGTGCTGGATCGTATGCACCAATCCCGTTGCCAGCGTGGCCAATCGGAAGACGGTGCTGAGCGGCCTGGAAAGCGCCGAGCTGGTCATCAGCCAGGACGCTTTCCTGGACACCGAAACCAACGAGTACGCCGACGTGTTGCTCCCGGCGGCCCTGTGGACGGAGTCCGAAGGGGTGATGGTCAACTCCGAGCGCAACCTCACGCTCTTCCAGCCCGCCGTGCGCGCCCCGGGGCAGGCGCTGCCCGACTGGCAGATCATCGCCCGGATCGCCTGCGCGATGGGGTATTCCGACGCGTTCAGCTATGACTCCGCCGAGGACGTATTCGAGGAGATCAAGCGGTTCTGGAACCCCGCGACCGGTTACGACCTGCGCGGAGCCAGCTACGAGCGACTGCGGCAAACCCCGCTGCAATGGCCGTGCGCTCCGGAGAAGACCGGCGACCGCAACCCCATCCGCTACCTGAACGACGGTGTGAGCCAGACCCGGTTGGTCCGGGCGGACGGCACCACGCCGCGGCTGGCCTTCCCCACGCCGAGCGGGCGCGCGATGTTCTTCCCCCGCCCGCACCTGTCGCCCCGGGAAATGCCCGACGACGACTTCCCGTTCCTGCTCAACACCGGCCGGCTGCCGCACCAATGGCACACGATGACCAAGACCGGCAAGGTCGCCAAGCTCAACAAACTCAACCCCAAGCCGTTCGTCGAGATCCACCCCGACGACGCGACTCGCCTGGGCATCTGCGCGGGCGACCAGGTCGAAATCGCCTCGCGCCGTGGGCGGGCCGTGCTCCCCGCCGTCGTCACCGACCAGGTCCGGCCCGGCGACTGCTTCGCCCCGTTCCACTGGAACGACGCCTTCGGCGAGTACCTGGCCATCAACGCCGTCACCAACGACGCCGTCGACCCCATCTCCTATCAGCCGGAATTCAAAGCCTGCGCGGTCACCCTGACCAAGGTGGCCGTCCCGGAAGCGGATTCGCCCCTCCCGCAGTCGGCGCCCGACGCCTCGGACGTCGCGCACCCCGAGCCCGCCGATATGGTGAGCCCCGCCAAGGTCGATGCCCTGGCCCAACTGCTCGGCATCGCCCACGAGCCGGCCCCGCAATTCGGTCCCCTCGGCCGCTCCTACCTTTCCGGACTGATCACCGGGCTGCGCACGGAAGCCGGCCGCCGCGCCGGCGGGGTGCCGACCCTTCCCCTGAGCGCCCCGTTCGATTCCGCCACCCGGCTCTGGGTGGACGGGCTGCTCGCCGGGGTGTTCGCGCGCGCCGACGCTCCACAGTCGACGCCGGCACCCGCGGCCGCCGAGCCGGCGAGCGAAGCACCCGAGCGGGCACCGGTCGTGGTGTTGTGGGCGTCGCAGACCGGCAACGCCGAAGAGCTGGCCGCCGACGTCGCCGCGCAACTGGGCGAGGCCGGTCTGCCGGTGACATTGCACGGCATGGACGACTTCGCGGCGGCGCAGCTACCGACCACCCGCGTCCTGCTGCTGATCACCAGCACCACCGGCGACGGCGAACCCCCGGACAACGGCGCCGGCCTCTGGCGGGCGCTGACCGCCGAGCACGCGCCGCGACTGAGCGAAACCCGCTACGGTGTACTCGCGCTGGGCGATTCCAACTACGACGACTTCTGCGGACACGGCCGCCGGCTCGACGAACGCCTCGCAGAGCTGGGGGCGACCCGCATCGTCGACCGGGCCGACTGCGAACCGGACTACGAGGACGCCGCCGGGCAGTGGTTGGGTCGGCGTCGTCGAAGTGCTCACCCGGGCGCCGGCACCGGTCGGGCGCGACGGCACCGCGGCCGCGCCCCCGGCGGCGCCGGCGCGCCCGGCCGGCCGAGCCCCCGCCGCCCGGGGTTACACCAAGAAGCACCCGCTGATCACCGGTATCGTCCGCAACGTGAAGCTCAGCCGGCCCGAATCGGCGAAGGACGTGCGGCAGCTGGTCTTCGACCTGCCCGAGGAGACTGTCCGCTACGAGGCCGGGGACGCGCTCGGGGTGTGGCCGCGCAATAGCGATCAGCTGGTCGACGAATGGCTGTCGGTCACCGGCCTGCACGCCGAGACACCGGTCGAGGTCGGCGAGCACGGGCTGATGTCGCTGCGCTCCGCGCTCACCGAGCGGTACGAGATCGCCCACCTCAGCCGCGACTTGCTGAGGTTCGTCCACGAACGCACCCACGACCGGGAGCTCGCCGAACTGCTCAAGCCGGAAAACAAGGCCGCCCTGGGGAACTGGGCGTGGGGTCGCCAGTCCGTCGACCTGCTGGCGCAACTGCCGCTCACCGCCACGGCCGACGAATGGTTGGGCGTCCTGAAACCCCTTCAGCCGCGCCTGTATTCGATCTCGTCGAGCCCGAAGGAATGCCCGGGACAGGTGCATCTGACCGTCTCCCCGGTGCGCTACAACTTCCAGGGCGTGCCGCGGCGCGGGGTGTGCTCGACGTACCTTGCCGACCGCTCCCCCGGCGACCGGGTCGCCGTCTATGTGCGGCCCTCGAGCAACTTTCGGCCCCCCACCGATCCGCACACGCCGATGATCATGATCGGTCCGGGCACCGGGATCGCCCCCTTCCGGGGCTTCCTGCAGGAACGCCGCGCCCTCGGCCACACCGGACCCAACTGGCTGTTCTTCGGCGAGCAGCATGCCGCCACCGACTACTACTACCGCGACGAGATCGAGCAGCTGCGCGCCGACGGCTTCCTCACCGAACTCGACCTGGCGTTTTCCCGCGACCAAGCCGACAAGGTCTATGTGCAGCACCTGATGCGCAAGAAGGGCGCCCAACTGTGGCGCTGGCTACAGGACGGCGCGCAGCTGTACGTCTGCGGCACCGCCGACCCCATGGCCAAGGACGTCGATCGGGCGCTCTGCGACGTCGCGGCCGAACACGGCAAGCTGGGACCGGACGCGGCGCAGGCCTATGTGCGGTCGTTGAGCGCCGCGAAGCGCTACCACCGCGACGTGTACTGAGGACACCCGGCAGACCCTTAATACTGCCGAAACATCGCGCACCCGCGGCCGAAACACGCCCGGCGCACGATACGCCTACAGACCTGTTCCGCACTCGAGGAGGGACGTGGGCATGGCGAGGGAGCGTGGTGGTTCCGATACGGACACCGTTCGCCCGCCGCTCGGCGGGCTGAGGCACGACGCCGCGGTGGGCGGCCTCCCCACCGACCGGGCGCGCCCGGCCCAGGAGGTCGAGTGGGCGGGGTTGCCGGTCAACCTGGACCTGGTCTTCTCCCAGCAGCAGCGCGACAAGGTCTACGCGCAGCACCTCATGCGCCGGCGCGGGACGCAGGTGTGGCGCTGGCTGCAGAACGGCGCGCAGCCGGACGCCGAGGCCGGCGACGCCGACCGTGGGCGGCGCTCGCCGGACACGGCCGAGTCGATGTCCAGCCGATAGCGCGGCGGCCCAGCGATTTCGCGGGCGCTCGTTGACTGCGAGTGATACCCGTTTCAGCAACCGGTCGGTCGAGGCCTGCCGCGCAGGCGACCGGCCCGGCGCCCAGCGCCGATGTCCTATAGTGGGGCCTATGCAACAGGCCACACAGCCGCGCCCTGACCGCACGCGTTGCCTCGCCGCGGCCTGTTGTTGTTGTCGCTGATTCCTGACGCATTCCGACGCGCGAACCGCGCTTTGCGATTTCCCCTGATGCGGGCGACCACCAGACGCGGGCAAACCTAATTCCTCAGGAAGATAACTGGCCATCGAATCCTTACATCAACTGGCAGGCCAACGAGCCCCGTTTCACCCCGGGCTCGGGAAGGGCGCCGGGAGATAGCTCTAGGAAGACAGATGAACATCGCAGAGAACGTCACACAGCTGGTCGGGAACACACCGCTCGTTCGGCTGAACCGGGTTGCCGAGGGCGCGGTCGCCGACGTCGTCGCCAAGCTCGAATTCTTCAACCCGGCCAACAGCGTCAAGGACCGCATCGGCGTGGCCATGATCGACGCGGCCGAACAAGCGGGACTGATCAGACCCGACACGATCATCCTCGAGCCGACCAGCGGCAACACCGGCATCGCGCTGGCGATGGTGTGCGCCGCCCGCGGCTATCGCTGCGTGCTGACCATGCCGGACACGATGAGCACCGAGCGCCGAATGTTGTTGCGCGCGTTCGGAGCCGAACTCGTGCTCACGCCGGGGGCCGAGGGTATGGCGGGGGCCATCGCCAAGGCCGAGGAAATGGCCAAGAACGACCAACGGTATTTCGTGCCCCAGCAGTTCGAGAACCCCGCCAACCCGGAGATTCACCGCAGGACCACCGCCGAGGAGGTGTGGCGGGACACCGACGGCAAGATCGACTTCTTCGTGGCGGGGGTGGGGACCGGCGGCACGCTCACCGGCGTCGCCCAGGTCATCAAGGAACGCAAGCCGTCGGCACAGTTCGTGGCCGTCGAACCCAGCGCCTCGGCGGTCCTGTCCGGCGGCGAGAAGGGCCCCCACCCCATCCAGGGCATCGGCGCCGGTTTCATCCCGCCGGTGCTCGACCTGGACTTGGTCGACGAAGTTGTCACGGTCGACAACGACGACGCGCTGGACCTGGCCCGCCGGTTGGCCCGGGAGGAGGGGCTGTTGGCCGGCATCTCGTCGGGCGCCGCGGTCGCGGGCGCGCTACAAGTGGCCCGCCGCCCCGAGAATGCCGGAAAACTCGTCGTGGTGGTGCTGCCCAGCTTCGGTGAGCGGTACCTCAGCACGCCGCTCTTCGCCGACCTGGCGGACTAGCCATGCTCGCGGCGATACGGCAGGACATCCGGGCGGCCAAACAACGGGATCCGGCCCGACCGACCACGCTGGAGGTGATCTTCGCGTATCCGGGCGTCCACGCCATCTGGGGCCACCGGATCAGCCATTGGCTGTGGAACCGGGGCGCCAGGGTGGCGGCGCGGACGCTGGCCGAGCTCACCCGGATTCTGACCGGGGTCGACATCCATCCCGGTGCGCACCTGGGCGCGGGCCTGTTCATCGACCACGCGACGGGCGTGGTGATCGGGGAGACGGCCGAGATCGGTGATGACGTCACGCTGTACCACGGGGTCACGCTGGGGGGCAGCGGCACCGACATGGGGAAACGTCACCCCACTATCGGTGACCGGGTCACTGTCGGCGCGGGCGCCAAGATTCTCGGGCCGATCAAGATCGGCGAGGACAGCCGGATCGGCGCCAACGCCGTGGTGGTCAAGCCCGTGCCGTCGAGCGCCGTGGTCGTCGGTGTCCCCGGGCAGGTCATCGCCCGGGATCGGCCGGGCAGCGCGGGCGGACCGGCCGACTGGATGATGCCCGATCTGGTCGGGGTCAGCCTGCAGTCGCTGCTGACGAGGGTGTCAAAGTTGGAGGCCACCAACGACGGCCAGCAGAGCGGCCCCGTGATCCGCCCACCCGAGGCCGGGGTGTGGCACGGCGAGGACTTCTCCATCTGACATTCGGGCCCGCCTTTCGGGCGCCCCGGCGACTGCTGTTCAAGATGCGTTCACGGCGATCGGCGCTACGGTGGCCTGATGAGCGACCCCCACGCGCCGAAGATCCCGGAAGCGCTGTCGACACCGAGCCTCAACCGCGGGGTCGGCTTCACCCATGAGCAGCGGCGCCGACTGGGGCTGACCGGCCGGCTGCCGTCGGCGGTGCTCACCCTCGACGAGCAAGCGGATCGCGTTTGGCATCAGTTGCAAAGCTTGGCAACGGATTTGGGCCGAAACCTGCTTCTCGAGCAGCTGCACTACCGGCACGAGCTGCTCTACTACAAAGTGCTCGAAGACCATCTGCCCGAGCTGATGCCGGTGGTCTACACCCCGACCGTCGGGGAGGCCATCCAGCGCTTCTCCGACGAATACCGCGGGCAGCGTGGGCTTTTCCTGAGCATCGACGAGCCCGACGAGATAGAAGAGGCGTTCACGACGTTCGGTCTCGAATCCGACGACGTCGATCTGATCGTGTGCACCGACGCCGAGGCGATTCTGGGCATCGGCGACTGGGGCGTGGGCGGAATCCAGATCGCCGTGGGCAAATTGGCGCTCTACACCGCCGGCGGCGGCATCGATCCCCGGCGCTGCATCGCGGTGTCACTCGATGTCGGCACCGACAACGAACAGTTGCTGCAGGATCCGTTCTACCTCGGAAACCGCCACGCGCGCCGGCGCGGCCCCGAGTACGACGAATTCGTCGACCGGTACGTCGAAACCGCTCACCGGCTCTTCCCCCGTGCGATCCTGCATTTCGAGGACTTCGGAGCCCTCAACGCCCGCAAGATCCTGCAGACCTATGGCGACCGCTACTGCGTGTTCGACGACGACATCCAGGGCACCGGCGCGGTGGTCGTGGCCGCCGTGTACGGCGGATGCCACGTCACCGGGGTCCCGCTGCGCGACCAGACGGTGGTCGTGTTCGGGGCGGGCACCGCCGGGATCGGGGTGGCCGATCAGATCCGCGACGCGATGGTCGCCGACGGCGCCACCGTCGAGGAGGCCACCGCCCGGATCTGGCCGATCGACAAGCAGGGCCTGCTGTTCGACGACATGGACGACCTGCGCGAGTTCCAGGTGCCCTACGCCAAGAACCGGGCGCGCCTCGGCTTGGGATCGGGAAAAGCCGCCGGGCAGCGGGTCGGCCTGGTCGACACCATCCAGCTGGCCTCAGCCACCATCCTGCTCGGCTGCTCCGCGGTGTTCGGGGCGTTCACCCAGAAGGTGGTCGAGGCGATGACGGCGTCGTGCGACCGCCCGATGATCTTCCCGCTGTCCAACCCCACCTCCCGCATGGAGGCCGTGCCGACGGACCTGCTGGAGTGGTCGCAGGGACGGGCGCTGCTCACCACCGGCACCCCGGTCGCCCCGGTCGACTACGGCGGCACCACCTACACGATCGGCCAGGCCAACAACGTGCTGGTGTTCCCGGGAATCGGGCTGGGCATCGTCGTTTCCGGGGCCCGGCTGCTGACGGGGCCGATGCTGCAGGCGGCCGCCAGGGCCGTCGTGGCCGAAGCGAGCCCGAAAAACACCGGGGATTCCCTGTTGCCGGACGTGCGGAACCTTCAGGACATCTCAAGGGCGGTCGCGGAGGCGGTCTATTGCGCCGCGGTCGAGGACGGGGTGGCCACGACGACACACCGTGATGTCCGACGGGCGGTCCTGGACGCCATGTGGCGCCCGATCTACGACTAAGCGTGGACTGCGAAGCCCGTACCGCTCCCCCGCCTGGACTCGAACCAGGAACCTATCGGTTAACAGCCGAACGCTCTGCCAATTGAGCTACAGGGGACCAACCCGATCGCGGGACGACTCTAGCGTACCGGCACGCCCGCGCCCAAGTAGCGGGTTGCGACACCTTCCGCGCAGCTAGAGAGATCAGGGGCGCGCGCACCCGGGCGCGTGAGGCAGGATGGAGCCATCGATCGTCGGGAGGAACGCTTTGATCGGATACGTCGTGGTGCTCGGAGTGGGCTACGTGCTGGGCTCGAAGGCCGGGCGTCGCCGCTATGAGCAGATCGCCGGCACCTATCGCGCGCTGACCGGGAGCCCGGTGGCCAGGTCGATGATCGAGGGCGGGCGGCGCAAGATCGCCGACCGGATCTCACCGGAAACCCGGTTCGTCACACTGACCGAGCTCGACGACGAGACCGTGGTCGTCGAGGGGCCCGCCCCCGAGCGCGCAAACGTGGCCGTCACGCCGTCAGATCGTCGCCGCTAGCCTGCTCCAGCAGGCTGCGCCGGTACGCCTCCATGGCGACCAGGTCGCCGAACAGCGCGTGGTACTCGTCGCCCTGCTCGATCGGCGACATGCGCTGCAACTTCGACTTCACCTCGGCGATCTGCCGGCCCATCCAAACCTCCTGCAGCCGGGCCAGCACCCCGCCGATGTAGCGCGGCAGCCTCTCCTCGTCGACCGCGATGGACTCCACCCCCAGCTCGCCGATCAGGCCCGCGGTCAGGTCCGACGCCGCGTGCCCGCGGACCGCGTCGATCCACTGCGCGCCGGTCACGCCGCTCGAGGTGCCGCCGGCCGCCTCGACGGCCGCGCGGACGGCGGCGTAGCCGGGGTGGGTGAAGCTCTCGACGGTCAGCGTGTCGAACACCGGGCCCGCGAGGGCCGGGTACTGCAGCGCCGACTTGAGCGCCTCGCGCTGCGGCCACAGGGTCGGGTCGCGCGGGTCGGGACGACTGGCGGAGGGCTTGGCCGGGACGGCGTCGGCGGAAGCCTGCCCGCGCCCGCCGACGGTGGCGGACACCTGACCGCCCCGCGCCGTGGACTTCGCCCTCTTGGCCTCGGTGCGCACCCGGTCGATGACCTGGGCGACGTCGTCCCAGCCGACCCAGCCGGCGAGCTGGCGGGCGTACTCGTCGCGCAGGGTGGGGTCCTTGATGCGGCCCACCATGGGGACGCAGCGGCGCAGGGCGGCGACCCTGCCTTCGGCGCTGTCGAGGTCCATCTCGGCGATGGCGGTGCGAATCGCGAACTCGAACAACGGGGTTCGCCGCGCCACCAGGTCGCGCAGCGCACCGTCGCCGGCCTTCAGCCGCAGGTCGCACGGGTCCATGCCGTCCGGCGCCACCGCGACGAACGACTGGCCCGCCAGATTCTGCTCGCCGTCGAAGGCCTTGATCGCGGCGGCGCGCCCGGCGGCGTCGCCGTCGAAGACGTAGATGAGCTCGCCGCGGAAGAAGCTGTCGTCCATCATCAGTCGGCGCAACATCGAGAGGTGCTCGTCGCCGAACGCCGTCCCGCACGATGCGACGGCGGTGGTGACGCCGGCGAGGTGCATCGCCATCACGTCGGTGTAGCCCTCGACGACGACGGCCTGGTGCCCCTTGGCGATGTCGCGCTTTGCCAGGTCGATGCCGAACAGCACCGACGACTTCTTGTACAGCAGCGTCTCGGGCGTGTTGATGTACTTGGCTTCCATCGGGTCGTCGTCGAACAACCGGCGGGCGCCGAACCCGATGACCTCGCCGGCCGAGCTGCGGATCGGCCACAGCAGCCGCCGGTGGAAGCGGTCCATCGGGCCGCGGCGGCCCTGGCGGGACAGCCCGGCCGCTTCCAACTCTTTGAACTCGAAACCCTTGCGCTGCAAGTGTTTTGTCAACGAGTCCCACCCGGACGGCGCAAAGCCGCAGCCGAAACGGCGGGCGGCCTCGGCGTCGAAGTTGCGCTCGGTCAGGTACCGCCGGGCCGGCGCCGCCTCGTCGGACTGCAGCGCGGTCGCGTAGAACTCGGCCGCCGCCGCGTTGGCCGCGATCAGCCTGCTGCGACTGCCGCGGTCGCGCTGCACGCTGGTCGCCGGGCCCGTGTAGCTGATCGTGTGGCCCACCCGGTCGGCGAGCAGTTCCACCGCCTCGACGAAGGTGACGTGTTCGATCTTCTGGACGAACGCGTACACGTCGCCGCCTTCGCCGCAACCGAAGCAGTGGAAGTGGCCGTGGTTGGGGCGGACGTGAAACGACGGCGACTTCTCGTCGTGGAACGGGCAGAGGCCCTTGAGCGAGTCGGCCCCGGCGCGCCGCAATTGGACGTAGTCCCCGACGACTTCGTCGATGTGCACCCGCTCGCGGATGGCGGCGATGTCGCGATCGGGAATCCGGCCACCCTTATGGTCGCGGCCTCCCGAACGGCCGGCATCCCGTGAACCCGCCGGAGAAGACATCGGCTCAGTCTAGAGCGCCGGCGCGACCGGTTAGCCGGTGCCGATGACGCCGCACGCGACCCGCTCCATCGCCTGGTCACCGTTCTGGGGGCCGTGGATCATCAACGCGGTCTTGTTGGGTCCCAGCAGATCCTCGCGGTTGAACGCATCGGTGGTGGTGACCAGGTACGCCGAGCCGTCCCGGCGCACCTCGAGCATGGTCAGGTCACCGCTTTCGGGCTTCCCGGTGTGCCCGGGCGCCTGGTAGTGACCGCCCGCGGACAGGAAGTTGCCGGGCGGACCTCCGGTCGGCGCGACCGAATTGGGCTCGCATTTGCCGATTTCGTGGACGTGCATGTCGTGGAAGCCGGGCGCCAGGATACCGCCGGTCACCGTGTTGACCGTGACGGTGACGTACCCGCCGGTGAAATCGAACGTCGCCGTCGCGACGTCCCGGCCGTCGGGCGCCTTCAGGTGCGCGGTGAGCGATTCACCGGCGGGCGACGCGCTGGTTTCCGGCGCCGACGAGGCCGGTGCAGCGCTCTTGACGGAGGGCGTGGTTCCGGGCTGGCTGCTGGGGTTCTGACCCGGGCTGCACGCGGTGACGGCCAGGACGGGAAGCCCCACCAAGAGGGTGGCTAGACCGCTAATACCAGTGATTGTCCTCATGACGGGCAGCCTATCCCGCCGCGGCGACGCCGCATCCGGCGATGTCGATTTCGCGGCAGCATCGCCGGGCGTCGTTCAGGGACCGGCTCGTTGGGCGTCGATGCGCTCCAACCGGCCCTCGGTGTAGGAAGCGATCTGATCGACGATGGCGCGCAGCCGGGCGCCCTCGTCGGCGGCGGCGATGAAGGCCGCGGCGAAGATCGGGTCGAGCGTGCCGGGCGCCCCGGCGGACAGCCACCGCGCCACCCGGTGGATGCGTTCGCGCTGCCGAGCCTGGGTGTCTCGATGCCGCGAGTCGGACATGATGAACTGCAGCGCCAGGATTTTCAGCAATGCGACCTCGGCACGCACCAGGTCGGGCACCTGTAAGTCGGCCCGGTAGCGGACCAGGGGGCCCGGTCCGGCCGCCGCGCGCGTGGTCGCGATCGCGGCCGAGGCAAACCGGCCGACGAGTTCACTGGTCAGACGCTTGAGGGCAACCGACGCCGCCAGCGTGGCATCGTACTTTCCGACGACCGCCACCACCGGCAGGCCCGACAACCGCCGCGCGGCCGCTCGGAAGTCGTCGGCGCTCACTCGGGGAAACTCGCTTTCCCCCAGCTTGGCCAGCGCCGCCACCTCGTCGTCGTCGGCCAGCACCCGCAGGTCGATGCGCTGGGCGACGACGCCGTCCTCGACGTCGTGCACGGAATAGGCGACGTCGTCGGCCCAGTCCATCACCTGGGCCTCCAGGCAGACCCGCTCGTCCGGTGCGCCCGAACGCACCCAGCCCGCGGGCTCCCGGTCTTCGTCGTAGAACCCGTATTTGCGTCGGAGGCGCTCCGGCCCGCGGTTCCACGGATACTTGGTGACCGCATCCAGGGATGCCCGGGTCAAGTTCAGGCCCACGCTGTTGCCTTGCGCGTCAAGGACTTTGGGCTCGAGGCTGGTCAGGATCCGGAAATTCTGCGCGTTGCCCTCGAAGCCGCCGTACTGTGCGGCGAACTCGTCGAGCGCCCGCTCGCCGTTGTGTCCGTAGGGTGGGTGCCCGATGTCATGGGCCAGGCCGGCCAGCTCAACCAGGTCGAGGTCGCAGCCCAGCCCGACCGCCATGCCCCGGCCGATCTGCGCGACTTCCAGCGAGTGCGTCAGCCGGGTGCGCGGGGTGTCGCCCTCGCGGGGACCGACGACCTGCGTCTTGTCGGCCAGGCGGCGCAGCGCGGCGCTGTGCAGCACCCGCGCCCGGTCCCGGGCGAAGTCGCTGCGGTACTGGCCTTCCGTGCCCGGCAGACCCGCCGTCTTCGGCGCTTCGCGCACCCGCCGCTCACGGTCGAAGTCGTCGTAGGGGTCCTGCTGATTCGCGGTCACCTTCATCACTGGAGCACAGTCTGCCAGGGAATCTGCGCCCGCCTCATGCCTAGTGGCCCGGATTGCCACGGGTCTAGATTGGGACGCTATGCGCACCGCTCGCCTGCTTGGCGCGATCCTGACGATCCTTGGCGCGGGCCTGCTGCTGGCACCGGCGGCCCGCGCCCAACCGCCGCTCCAGCTCGCAAACTACGTCACCGACGACGCGGGGGCCCTCTCGGACACCGGTCGAGCCGCGGTCAACTCGGCCATCGACAAGTTGTACGCCGATCGGCACGTCCGGCTCTGGGTCGTCTACGTCGACGACTTCTCTGGGCAGAGCGCGGAGAACTGGGCCAGGACCACCCGAAGCGTGAACGACTTGGGTGACTACGACGCGCTGCTGGCCGTGTCCACCGGCGGCCGCGCCTATGCCTTCCTGGTGCCGTCCGCGGTGAAGACCGTCAGCGCCACGCAGGTGGACGCGCTGCGCCGCGACAAGATCGAGCCCGCGCTGCGCAACGGCGACTGGAGCGGTGCGGCGGTCGCGGCGGCCAACGGGCTCGACCCGTCGACCCATTCGTCGGGCCCGGCCATGTTGCTGGTGGCGCTGGGCGTCATCGTCGTCGCCGTGCTGATCTTGGTCATTGTCTTGCGGTATCGCGCCCGGCGACGGCGCGACGCCGCCCTGGCCGCCGCGCGGCGAGTCGACCCCACCGACGCCGCCGCGCTCGCCGCCGTGTCACTCGAGGCGCTCGACGACCTGTCGCGTTCGATGGTGGTCGAGGTCGACAACGCGGTGCGCACCAGCTCCAACGAACTCGACATCGCGATCGAGGAGTTCGGCGAGCAGCGGACCCAACCGTTCACCCAGGCGGTGCAGCTTGCGAAAACGGCGCTGTCCCAAGCCTTCACCGTGCGCCAGCAACTCGACGACGACACGCCCGAGACGCCCGCGGAGCAACGGGAGATGCTGACCCGGGTGATCGTGTCGGCGGCGCGTGCCGACCGTGAACTGGAGTCGCAGCGGGAGGCTTTCGAGAAGATGCGCGACCTGGTGATCAACGCCTCGTCCCGGCTCGACGGCCTGACCCGGCAGTACGTGGAGCTGACCGCGCGCATCGACCCGGCCGCACAGCGGCTGACGGAGCTGCACAACGAATTCGACCCCGCAGCGCTGGCGCCGGTGTCGGGCAACGTCACGGCCGCGGTGGAGCGGCTCGAATTCGCCGACCGCAACATCGGCGCGGCCCGCGAGGCGGCCGGCCGGGCGGTGAGCGGGCAGCAAGCCGACCTGGTGGACAGCATCCGAGCCGCGGAGTCGGCGCTCGGCCAGGCGCGTGCGCTGCTGGACGCGGTCGACAACGCCGACGGCGACATCCGGCACGCCATGGCCGAGCTGCCGTCGGCCATCGCCGATGCGCAGGCCGGCATCGAGCGAGCCGGTGAGCTGCTGAACAAGACCCAGAACAGCAAATCTGCGCACGCCGGTGAGCTGGCCGCAGCGCGCGACGCGGCGGGCCGGGCGGTCGAGTATGCCCGCGGCGGCGGCTCGGCCGATCCGTTGGGGGCGTTCGGGCAGCTGACCAAAGCAGATGCGGACCTCGACCGGATACTGGCGACGATCGCCGAGGAGCAGGCCGACGCCGAGCGGCTGCGCCGCTCGTACCAGCAGGCGCTGTTCACCGCCGAGTCGCGGGTGCGCGGGGTCTCCGACTATGTCGACACGCGACGCGGCATGATCGGCCCGGACGCCCGCACCAGGATCGCCGAGGCGACCCGGCACCTGCAGGCGGCGCGGGACAAGGGGACGACGAACGTGACCGAGGCGATCGCCCACGCCAATGCGGCGTCGACGCTGGCGGCTCAGGCGCAGTCGCTGGCCAATGACGACGTGCGATCGGCCCAGCAGGCGTACGTCGGCCGCCAGGGCAGCGATATGGGGGCGATGATGGGCGGGATCATCATCGGCGACCTGCTCAGCGGCGGCATGCGGGGCGGGTTCGGCGGCTGGAGCCCGACGTCGTACGGCGGCTCGTCGGGCGGCTCGTCCGGCGGGGACCTCATGGGTGGCGGCGGCCGATTCTGATTCCCGCACAAGAGCCCCAGGCAAGGCCATGCCCCCGGGCACTGGGTACCCGGGGGCATGGTCTTGCTGTATCGGGCGAACGCGCCGCGTGCGGCGCGCCGCCGATCGGTCTTTCTAGGCCCAGCTGGAGCCGACGGCGCTGTCCGTGCTGGACATGTTGCTGCCGGCGGTCTGCACCTTCTGGCCGTGGGAGTTGGCCTGCTCGTAAATCACCTGGAAGTTACGACCCAACTGGGTGATGAACTCCTGGCAAGCCACCGAACCGGCGCCACCCCAGAAGTCACCCGCAACCAGCACATCACGCACGATGGCCTGGTGCTCGGCCTCCAACGACGCCGCCTGCGCACGAATCGTGGCGCCATGGGCGTCCACATCGCCGAACGAATAGTTAATGGTCATTGCGAATCTCCTTACACGTATCGGGAACTAGGGCTAGCTGCCCAGGATCTGCTGAGAAGCCTGCTCTTGCTGCTCGTAGTTGCTCGCGTCACGGATCAACCCGTCCCGCACCCCGTGCAGCATGTTCACGATGTTGCGGAACGCCTGATTCATCTGCCCCATCGTGTCGTACGACGTCGCCTGCGCCTGGCCACTCCAGCCCGCACCGGCAATGTTCATCGACGACGCCCACATCTTGCGGGCCTCGTCCTCCACCGTCTGGGCGTGCACCTCAAAACGGCCCGCCATCGCCCGCATCTCATGCGGGTCAGTCATAAAACGTGTAGCCATGTTGCCTTTCTCCTTCTGAGTAATTACCTGGATTCGTCAGATTGACTTTGTCATCGCCGGCCGCGGGGACACCGAGCCGCCGATCACGTGTGAACCGCCGACAGTGGCCCCCTTTCCCTTAACCGGCCGCCGGGGAATTTGGTACCACGCGGTTGGTGCGTGGAAGTTCAAAGCGAGGTTCGGCTTCGCCTTCCCAGGCGCTCCATTCCGCTTCCTCGACCCACTCGTCGGTGCCCTCCGCGGGCTCCGTCGAAATCAACCCGGGCACTGGCGCCTGGACGGCATCAGCGTCCTCGCCCGACTCTGGCGCCCAGTGGTCATAGTCGTCCGGCGGAACCGCGACACCCCAGGTCAACGGGACGGAGAGGGCACCCAGCATCCCGGACTCACCGCGAACAGCCGACACCGAATCGTCCGGCAGCGGCGAACCAAGCGGCAATAGCACGTTGCCCCCTTCCACAGCCGGTCTTCGACCTTCGGACTCGGCGGCGACCCAGACCACCTAGTACGTACGAATCGTAAGTCAATATGGCGAGCAATATCGAGGAATTTCTGATTTCGCCTGCCGAGGCTCCCGGACTACCTCTTTTGGGGGTTTCCGCACAACGCGGCCGAGCGCGGCCGTCAGGCACGAACCTGCGCGATGGTTGGGCCTTCGGGGGAGGCACCCCGCTGTTGGATGGGTGCGCAAGACATGACGCATTGCGCCTCACCGGGGCGTCCCGGCAGTCGCTCATGTGTCGCGATGGCCTCGCGCGCCGGTCAGAGAACGCCGGAAGGCGCGGGCGACACCGTGGTGTCCCCCGCGCCTTCAGCGGTTGTTTTTCTAGGCCCAGCTGGAGCCGACGGCGCTGTCCGTGCTGGACATGTTGCTGCCGGCGGTCTGCACCTTCTGGCCGTGGGAGTTGGCCTGCTCGTAAATCACCTGGAAGTTACGACCCAACTGGGTGATGAACTCCTGGCAAGCCACCGAACCGGCGCCACCCCAGAAGTCACCCGCAACCAGCACATCACGCACGATGGCCTGGTGCTCGGCCTCCAACGACGCCGCCTGCGCACGAATCGTGGCGCCATGGGCGTCCACATCGCCGAACGAATAGTTAATGGTCATTGCGAATCTCCTTACACGTATCGGGAACTAGGGCTAGCTGCCCAGGATCTGCTGAGAAGCCTGCTCTTGCTGCTCGTAGTTGCTCGCGTCACGGATCAACCCGTCCCGCACCCCGTGCAGCATGTTCACGATGTTGCGGAACGCCTGATTCATCTGCCCCATCGTGTCGTACGACGTCGCCTGCGCCTGGCCACTCCAGCCCGCACCGGCAATGTTCATCGACGACGCCCACATCTTGCGGGCCTCGTCCTCCACCGTCTGGGCGTGCACCTCAAAACGGCCCGCCATCGCCCGCATCTCATGCGGGTCAGTCATAAAACGTGTAGCCATCAAACGCTCCTTTCATACACAACGGATATGTCGATCACCTGCCGCAACGCACCGCGATATCCGACCCGCGGCGGCAGGGAACGTCTAAAACCCAGGCCGATTACCCCCGCTCCTATCCGACCCCGGTTCGCGGCACAACGCTCGGCCGCGACTGCACCACGTGGTTCGGGCTGGCCCCGCCGCGGCCCAGCATGCCGCCGGGCATGCCGGCGCCGGCGCCACCCATGCCCCCATCGGCATCGGCATCATGGGCATGCCGCCGCCCATCGGCGCGCCGGCGGCTGCGGCCGCGGGCATCTCGCCCAGACCCGACATCGCCGAACTGACCATGCGGGCCGGCGATGAGCCTTGCCAGGTCGGCGGCACCGACATCGCTCCCACCAGGCGTGCCTTGCCGAGACTGGCCTCGGCGCCGCCAAGGCCACCCAGGCCGCCGACTCCGCCCATCCCCTTCAAGCCGGGCGCGGCGCTTCCCACGAACTTGGCGGGGTCGGCCGCGCCGGCCAGGTCTGTGGCGCTGGCCAGTGCCGGATGCGCCGCGGCGCCCGTTGCCGACTGGACCGCCATCATGATCGGCGACATCGACATGCTCGCCGGGTACATCGCCATCTGGGCCACTGACATCAACGACGACGGGTTGGACGCCAAGCCCGCCACGGTGGGCTCGACCGTCGCCACCACCGCCTGCACCGGGGCGGCCAACGCGGAGGTGGACACGATGCTGGTGGCCTGCGACGCCAAACCCGCCAGCCCGGACGGTAGCAAGCCCGTCAGGCTCGACAACCCCGGCAGGCTGGCGGGAACCGCGCTGAACGACGGCAACGCCGACGCCACCGTCAGCGCACCCGTGTGATAGCCGAACATCGCGGCCACATCGGCCGCCCACATCTCCATGTAGTCGAACTCGGTCATCGCGATGGCCGGCGTGTTCTGCCCCAGGATGTTCGTCGCGATCAACGTCATCAGCGTGGTGCGGTTCGCCGCCACCATCGGGGTGGGGACGGTCCCCGCCAAAGCCGACTCGAACGCCGTCGCCGCCGCCCGCGCCTGCGAAGCCGCGGCTTCGGCCTGCCCGGCCGCCGCGCTCAACCACCCGACGTACGGCGTCGCCGACGCCGCCATCGCCGCCGAGGCAGGACCGGCCCACGGTCCGGCGGTCAACCCGGCAATCACCGACTGGAACGACGCGGCCGAACCGGCCAGGTCCGACGCCAACCCGTCCCAAGCCGCCGCCGCCGCGTGCAACGGCCCCGAGCCGGCACCGCTGAACATCAGCGCGGAGTTGATCTCCGGCGGCAACCACGGAAACGAAGGAAAGGTCACAAGCCAACACCTCCAGCCGCATCGGCGGCTTCGACGACCATAGGGCGCGCCGGCTGGATCAACTCCAACCGAGCACGTATGGATCGTATGACAATGACGCGCCGAAAACCGATGGTTTCACGAAATGACTTTTCTCCGATCCGGGGTGCGGCAGCCGGGCGGTAAGATATCTCGGTCGGCCGGCTGCCCGCCCGAACACCCGCCCGGCCAGCGGGTGCCTGACCTGGGCGGATACGCAAAATGGTGCCGAATCCGTGGTGCGCCGGCACTGCGGTGAATGCCAATTTTCACTGCCGGCGGGTGCCATTTATCGGAAATTTCATCGGAAAGTCGATCGGCCGTTTCCCAAGCCCGGCGCGCCCCGCCCGCCCACCGGCACACCGGCGGCCTTCGGGGCGCGGTAACTCCGCCGTTTCGGGGTGGCCCGGCGTCCGGTCAGCAGCCCTTGAGTCGCGCGGCCAGATAGTCGGCCACCGAGTCCAGCGCGACCCTGTCCTGGGTCATGTGGTCGCGCTCGCGGACCGTGACGGCGCTGTCCTCCAGCGAGTCGAAATCCACCGTCACGCAGAAGGGCGTCCCGACCTCGTCCTGGCGGCGATAGCGCCGCCCGATGGCCCCGGCGTCGTCGAAGTCGATGTTCCAACACTTGCGTAGCTCGGCGGCCAAGTCGCGGGCCTTGGGGCTCAGGTCGGCGTGCCGGGAGAGCGGCAACACGGCGGCCTTCACCGGCGCCAGCCTCGGGTCCAGCCGGAGCACCGTCCGCTTGTCCATGCCACCCTTGGCGTTCGGCGCTTCGTCCTCGGTGTAGGCATCGATCAAAAAAGCCATGAACGACCGCGTCAGACCGGCCGCCGGTTCGATCACGTACGGGACGTACCGGGCGTCGGCTACCTGGTCGTAGAACGATAGGTCGACGCCGGAATGCTTTGCGTGCGTGGACAAGTCGAAGTCGGTCCGATTGGCCACGCCTTCCAGCTCACCCCACGGGTTACCGGCGAAGCCGAACTTGTATTCGATGTCGACGGTGCGGTCGGAGTAGTGCGACAGCTTCTCGGCGGGGTGTTCGTACAACCGCAAGTTGTCCGCATCGATGCCCAGATCGAGATACCACTGCCGGCGGGTGTCGATCCAATACTGATGCCATTCCCTGGCGGTCGACGGCTCGACGAAGAACTCCATCTCCATCTGCTCGAATTCGCGGGTCCGGAAGATGAAGTTGCCCGGGGTGATTTCGTTGCGAAAGCTCTTGCCGATCTGGCCGATGCCGAACGGCGGCTTCTTGCGCGCGGTGGTCACCACGTTGGCGAAGTTGACGAAGATGCCCTGAGCGGTCTCCGGACGCAGATAGTGCAGCCCCTCGTCGGTCTCGATGGGCCCGAGGTAGGTCTTGAGCATCATGTTGAACTCGCGCGGCTCGGTCCACTGTCCCTTGGTGCCGCAATCAGGGCAGACGATCTCGGTCATCGGCACCGAGTCGGGGTCCTCGATTCCCTTCTTGGCCGCGTAAGCCTCCTGCATGTGGTCCTGACGGTGCCGGTGGTGGCAGTTCAGGCACTCCACCAGCGGGTCGTGGAACACCTCGACGTGCCCCGAGGCCACCCAGACCTGCCGCGGCAGGATGATCGACGAATCGAGGCCCACCACGTCGTCGCGTCCGGTGACGACCGAGCGCCACCATTGCCGCTTGATGTTCTCCTTGAGCTCGACGCCCAGCGGCCCGTAATCCCAGGCCGAGCGGGTGCCACCGTAGATCTCACCCGAGGGGAAGACGAAGCCGCGCCGTTTGGCCAGGTTCACAACGGTGTCGATGACGGACGCCACGGCGTGGTGCACTCCATTCCTTTGGGCGAGATTCCTCTGGGCGAGATTCCTCTGGGCGAGATTCTGGGGCGAGATTCTTTTGCGGTCGACCGCTGCTCGCCGAGCACCAGTCATGGTAGCGACCGGTCTTTGACATGCGTCATCGTGCATGTGACAGTGGAGGTCGGCCGGTCGCAGTCCCCCACGGCGGCACTCTCCCACTACCCGCACTCCTCGAGGTGATGGCTTTCTCCATGGCGATGTCTTCCCCACCGTCCAGTCCCGCCGATGGCGACATCGGAGCGGGTCTGAGCGTGCTGGCCGCCGGACCCGAGCACGAGCACGGCGAAGCCGGGCCCCGCGCTCATTCGGGGCTCGCCGACTACCCTGTCCCCCCGCCCCGGGAGATCCTCGACGCGGCCGGTGAACTGCTGCGCGCACTCGCGGCGCCGGTGCGGATCGCCCTCGTGCTGCAACTGCACGAATCCCACCGCTGCGTGCACGAACTGGTGGACGCCCTCGGCGTGCCGCAGCCGCTGGTCAGCCAGCACCTGAAGATCCTCAAGGCCGCGGGCGTGGTGACCGGGGAGCGGTCCGGACGCGAGGTGCTCTACCGGCTCGCCGACCATCACCTGGCGCACATCGTCGTCGACGCCGTCGCGCACGCCGGCGAGGACGGGGCATGAACGGCGTCAACGCGCGCTCCACTCGTCAGCGGGCGGCCATCGCCACGCTCTTGGAGACGCTCGACGAGTTCCGCTCGGCCCAGGAGATGCACGACGAGCTGCGGCGACGCGGGGAGAACATCGGCCTGACCACCGTGTACCGGACGCTGCAGTCGATGGCGGCGGCGGGCCTGGTGGACACGCTGCGCACCGACACCGGCGAGTCGGTTTACCGCCGGTGCTCCGGACACCATCACCACCACCTGGTGTGCCGGTGCTGCGGTTCAACGATCGAGGTGGGCGACCACGAGGTCGAGCAGTGGGCGGCCGAGGTGGCGGCCAAGCATGGCTACTCCGACGTCAGCCACACCATCGAGATCTTCGGCACCTGCTCGCGGTGCAGGGCCTGACCGTCGGTTCACGTCGCCAGCGCACGCCGTATCCGGGCCCCCGCGTCCAGCACCAACAGGACGAGGGTGCGCAGCGCGTCGTCCGTCAGCCCACCGCCCGGAAAGTTGTAGCGCAGCATGATGTCGACGGTCTTCGGGGCGGCCTTGGCCGGCCCCCTGCCGGAGTTGCGCTGCGCGGCCTTCTCGGGGGTCTTCTCGACCACCGTCACGCTGCCGAAGTTGACGTCGCGCGCATCCCGGGCCACCTGCTCGCTGACCTTCTTGGTCAGCGGCAGATCCCAGGCCAGCACCTGGGTGAGCGACACCAGGTCGAGGTCTGGCGCGATGTTGACCACCCGCAGCGACGCGAACGTGCCGTTGTGGCGCACCGTGAGCGCGCCGTCGGGTTCCTCCTCGACGGGAACGACGTCGGCGAGGACGGTTGCCAGGCGCTGCTGCAGTGACGGCATCGGAGCATCCCCGTGCGGACCCGGTGCGCCCGGCTCCGCCGCGCTTCCGGTCCCCACTGGAGCATCCCCGTGCGGACCCGGTGCGCCCGGCTCCGCCGCGCTTCCGGTCCCCACTGGAGCATCCCCGTGCGGACCCGGTGCGCCCGGCTCCGCCGCGCTTCCGGTCCCCACTACGCGCTCCCGAATCTGCGGTTGCGGGAGGCGTATTCCTCGCACGCCGCCCACAGGTCGCGGCGGTCGTAGTCGGGCCACAGCTTGTCCTGGAAGATGTACTCGGCGTAGGCCGCCTGCCACAGCATGAAGTTACTGGCCCGCTGCTCCCCCGAAGTCCGCAGGAAGAGGTCGACGTCGGGGATGTCGGGCCGCTGCAGGTGGTGGGAGATCGTGGACTCGGTGACCCGGTCCGGGTTCAGTCTGCCGGCGGCGGCCTCACGCGCGATTTGCCTCGCGGCCTCGGCGATTTCGGTGCGGCCGCCGTAGTTGACGCAATAGTTGATGGTGATCACGTCATTGTTCTTGGTCACCTGCTCGGCCACCGCCAGCTCGTTGATCACGCTGCGCCACAGGCGCGGCCGGGAACCGACCCACCGGATCCGCACCCCCATCTCGTTGAGGTTCTCGCGGCGGCGTCGCACCACGTCGCGGTTGAATCCCATCAGGAAGCGCACCTCCTCGGCCGAACGCTTCCAGTTCTCGGTGGAAAAGGCGTACAGGCTGAGCCACTTGATGCCGAGTTCGACTGCGCCGCAAGCAACGTCGATCACCACCGCCTCGCCCATCTTGTGGCCTTCGGTGCGGCGCAGGCCCCGTTGGGTGGCCCAGCGGCCATTGCCGTCCATCACGATGGCGACGTGATTGGGCAACCGGTCGGGCGGAATCCGGGGCGCGGCCGCTTTGGAGACGTGTTGTGGCGGCCGGCGCGGGCCGCCGTCGGGCGACGGCGGGAGCTTCGGGAACACCACGGGCCACGTCGACGTATCCGGGAAGGTCGGGTAGTCGTCGGGGGCGGGGGGCAATTGCGGGAAGTGGGTGGACGTCGATCTGCGGTCGGCCTTCTTAGCCACAGCCCGTATCCTGCCCGGTCAGCGCTGCGCGCCGGTCGGCGGCGGTCGGGTCGGCCCGGTACGCCCGCTCCACCAGCGGCAACGTTTTGAGCTGCCGTTCCAGATGCCATTGCAGGTGCGCGGCGACCAATCCGCTGACGTAGCTACGGTGCGACTGAGGGCTCTGTTCGGCGAACTCCCAGTCGCCGTCGTGCAGTGCGGACATCAGGTCCAGCACGCCCGGCGGCGGGGTGGTCGCGCCGGCCGGGCGGCAGTGCGGGCAGACGCTGCCCCCCGCGGCGATGTGAAACGCCCGGTGCGGGCCCGGGGTGGCGCAGCGGGCGCATTCGGTCAGTGCCGGCGCCCATCCGGCAATGCCCATGGCGCGCAGCAGGTAGGCGTCAAGCAGCAGGTCGCGGGACCGGCGCCCGTCGGCAACCGCCCGCAGCGCGCCGACCGTGAGCCGGTGCAGGGCCGGGACGGGTGCCCGCTCCTCGCCGGCGAGGCGTTCGGCGGTTTCCAGCATCGCGCACCCGCACGTGTAGCGGCCGTAGTCGCTGACGATGTCGGTGGCGAACGCGTCGATCGAGACGACCTGGGTGACGATGTCGAGGTTGCGGCCGGGGTGCAACTGCGCGTCGATGTGCGCGAACGGCTCCAGCCGCGCGCCGAATTTACTGCGGGTGCGGCGAACACCCTTGGCCACCGCGCGAACCAGCCCGTGATCGCGGGTCAGCAGGGTGACGATCCGGTCGGCTTCGCCGAGCTTGTGCTGGCGCAGCACCACCGCCCGATCCCGATACAGCCGCATCCCGACAATTCTGCACCGTTGCCGCTGAGTGTGTTCTGGTGACACGCGAGCGTCGACCCCGCCGCGCGCGGGGAAAGCGGATGGACCGATCGACGTCAGGTCCGCCGGCGGCGGTTGATCAGCCAGATGTGCGTGGATAGCACGGTCGCGAACGCGCACCAAGCCGGGTAGAGGGCCAGCGGCGCGCCGCGCACGCCGCGTACCGCCACCGCCCGGCGCGCTAAGTCGGCGCTGCTCGCCGTCAGTGCGGCCGCAACCGCGGCCGAAGTAGCCAGATAGTGACGGTTGAAGAACAACCAGGACCAACTGCCGTTGAGGACCAGGTTCGCAGCAAGCGCCGCCTGGTATTTGCGGGCCTGCTGCTCGTCGTGCCCGTCGTTGAGCTCATCGATGGTCGACGCCGAGACAGCGGCGATGTCGGCATACAAGGCCGGCCACACCACCGGAAAGACTTGTCGTGGCGGCTGGTAGGGCGGCTTGCGCAGCTGGCGATACCACGCCGATTCGACCGCCGGCCCGGTGGCCAGGCCGCCGACAGCGGAGGTGACGATCACCGACGCGGCGGTGGCCAGAACTGTGGAGATACGCATGCGGTTCCTTCGGTTTTAGTCGACGGGCTGGACGGAGACGGCAACCTCGTTGCGGCGCAACATCGGAACGGTCCACGGTGGGTCGTAGAACCACGCGACCGGCTCGCCGGCGGGCTCGAAACCGGCATTTTCCAGCGTGCGCATCAACGAGGCGGTCTGCGATGCGATCGCGGCGGGACTGCGGCTGCCGGTAAACCGCCGGACCGCAACGGTCTCAGCCGGCACGGTCACCAACCGCACGGTGGGGTCGTCGGGTTGCGGCAGCGAATCCGTCGTCTCGTCGGCGGGCATGAAGAAGCGAATCACCCAGTCGCCGTTACTCTCGGCCTGCTGCGCCACCGGGGCCGTCATCGCGATCTTCCGGCCCCGAGCGCCACCGGCCTGCTGGGCGACGGGCGCGGTCATCGCGATCTTCGTGTCGGTGTGGTTGCCGCCGAAGATGTAGCCGGCGAGGCGGCGAAATCCCTTGCTGCGCGCCGCTTCTTCACCGGCGGTGACGGTGGTTTCGGCGGCGACGCGCGGCCCGTAGCGGCGAATCTCCACACCGTTGGTGCGCTCCTCGACCGTGTAGGGGGGCTCCTCGGTACCGTGCCGTACGCCGACGATCGACTCGCCCGCTTCGATGAGCTGTTTGGTCACTCCCACGATCGCTCCGAGCATGCGCGTCCCCTTCCCGGTCATCCACATTTTTCATTAACCAGATTAATCATTAACAAACTGAACATACCTGTCGGGTGCCCGCCGGCGGTACGGTTGGCGCACCTCACCCTGCGGACACCCGCGAAAGGCCCACCCACCGAGGACACGTATGACACAGTCGACCATCAGTGCCAGGGGCATGGAATTCACGGTCCGGCGGGCGGGACAAGCCGGCGAGCCGGTGCTGCTGCTGCACGGCTTCCCGGAAACCTCGGCCATGTGGGCCGGCGTGATGGCAGCGTTGGCCGAGGAAGGCTACCGATGCGCCGCCCCGGACCAGCGTGGGTACAGCCCAGGGGCGCGGCCGCCCGAGGTCGCCGCCTATCGGCATGAGGAACTGGTCGACGACGTCGTGGCGGTCGCGGACGCCCTCGGTTTCGGGCGTTTTCACCTGGTGGCCCACGACTGGGGGGCGGCGATCGCCTGGCTGGTCGCCATCGCCGCGCCTTCGCGCCTGGCGTCGCTGACGGTGTTGTCGATTCCGCACTATCACGCCTTCGCGGAAGGTACCTGGACGGACCCCGACGTCGAGGACTACCGGAACTTTCTGGCTCTGGTCCTCGCGCCGGACGGGGCGGCCGAGCGTGTGCTCGGGCAGGATCACCTCGCCGTTTTCCGCGCGCTGCTGACGGAGCACAGCGCCACGGAACAGGAGCAGCTGGTCGCGGTGCTCGACCAGCCGGGAGCATTGTCGGCCGCGCTTGCCTGGTACCGGGCTTCCGACGGGCACCGGCGGATCCTGTCGGCCGCTCCGGAGCCCGTGACGGTGCCCACCCTGCTGATCATGGGCCGCACCGAACCCTATGCCGGGCCGCTGGCCGTCGCCCTGGGGGAAAAGATTCCCGATCGCCGACTACCGGCGCATCGATCTCGACGCCGGGCATTGGCTGGTGCAGGAACGTCCCGCCGAGGTCACCCAAGCGATCATCGACCAGCTGCGCCGCTATCCAATCTCCTGACCGGGCTGCACCTCGGGACGGCTCGAAACCGAAGGTCATCCGGGTCAAGGAGGCCGAGGGGCTGTGGACCCGATGTCTGACCCGCGATCCCCGGCCGCCCACCGGAAGAAACGTCTGCGCACCCCGGCCCAGCCGGCGGCCAACGGTTACCAACCCCACCGCCGCATCGGGGCCATGCACGCCGATAGTCTGCTAAGCCGTGATCGGCGCTTCTGACTCTCCTTACGGGTCCGGCCGCCAGCTCCTGCCCACGCTGACCGACCTGCTCTATCAGCTGGCCAGCCGGGCTGTTACGGCGGACACGCTGGTGCGCCGCTCCCTGCACGCGATCAACGCCAGCCAGTCCACCCTGAACGCCTTCCGGGTGGTGCTGACGGAGTCCGCGCTGGCCGATGCCGCCGCGGCCGACCGGCGCCGCGCCGCCGGCGACACGGCGCCTCTGCTGGGCATCCCGATCGCGGTCAAAGACGACGTCGACGTCGCCGGGGTGCCGACCGCCTTCGGCACCGACGGGTACGTCCGGCCCGCCACGGAGGATTCCGAGGTGGTGCGCCGCCTCAAGGCGGCCGGCGCGGTGATCGTCGGCAAGACCAATACCTGCGAGCTGGGCCAGTGGCCGTTCACCAGCGGGCCGGGCTTCGGGCACACCCACAATCCCTGGTCCCGACGGCACACGCCGGGCGGGTCGTCCGGCGGCAGCGCGGCCGCGGTGGCGGCGGGCTTGGTCACCGCCGCGATCGGCTCGGACGGCGCCGGCAGCGTCCGCATCCCCGCCGCGTGGACCCACCTCGTCGGCATCAAGCCGCAGCGCGGCCGCATCTCCACCTGGCCGCTGCCCGAGGCATGCAACGGCCTCACCTCCAACGGTGTGCTGGCCCGCACGGTGGCCGACGCGGCCCTGGTGCTCGACGCGGCGTCGGGCAACGTCGACGGCGATCGGTACCGGCCGCCGCCGCTGACGGCGTCGGACTACGTCGGCATTGCACCGGGGCCGCTGAACATCGCGCTGTCCACCCGATTCCCCTACACCGCCTTCCGCGCGAAGTTGCACCCGGAGATCTTGGCGGCGACGCGGGCGGTGGGTAAACAGCTCGAGTTGCTGGGCCACAAGGTGGTGAGCGGCAACCCCGACTACGGCATGCGGTTGTCGTGGGATTTCCTCGTCCGCTCCACGGCCGGCCTGCGCTACTGGGAGGAGCGGCTGGGCGACCGAATCGCCTGGGACCCCCGCACGCTGTCCAACCTGCGCATGGGCCATCTGCTGGGCGAGGCCATCCTGCGCAGCGCGCGCCTGCACGAGGGCGCCGACCGGCGCCGGGTGGGCTCGATTTTCGACATCGTCGACGTGGTGCTGGCACCGACCACCGCGCAACCCCCGCCGCTGGCGCGCTCCTTCGACCGGATGGGCGCCTACGGCACCAACCGGGCGACGATCGCCGCGTGCCCGGTCACCTGGCCGTGGAACGTGGTGGGCTGGCCGTCCATCAACGTGCCCGCGGGGTTCACCTCCGACGGCCTGCCGATCGGCGTGCAACTGATGGGACCGGAGAACAGCGAGGGGATGCTGATCTCGCTGGCCGCCGAGCTCGAGGCCGTCTACGGCTGGTCGGCCAAACAGCCCAAAGTGTGGTGGAACCAGGGCACCGACGCCCCGCCGGTGGCGGGAACACCCCCATCGAAGCGCTGAAAACTCACGCGCCGCAAGATGACACCGCGTGTCGCCTTTCGCCGGCGGCGCTCGACGCGGCGGGCGACCGCGGAACCGGCCTGACGGGCCGACTCCTCAGCCGCGCGGCTTCGACATGACCCGATTCCCAATGGCTTTCACCGTGTCGGGCAGGATGTGGTTCGCCGCGCCCATGGCCTTGGTGAAGACCGACCCGGCCACGACCTTCTGGTCGCCGCGCATCAGCGCGTCGAAACCTGGGCGCCCTGCTGCCCGGCGCGGCGAGCCGGGTCCCGCGGCGCACCGGGGCGCCCTGCCGACCACCCCGCCGCGCGGGACGGAAAGCGTCAAAACCCCAGCCGACCAAGTTGTTTGGGGTCGCTCTGCCAGTTCTTCGCCACCTTGACGCGCAGGTCGAGATAGACCTTGGTGCCCAGCAGCTTCTCGATCTGGCCGCGGGCGGCGGTGCCCACTTCCCGCAGCCGGGCGCCCCCTTTGCCGATGACGATGCCCTTCTGGCTGTCCCGCTCGACGTAGAGGATGGCGTGCACGTCGACCAAGTCGTCACGGCCCTCGCGCGGGTGCACCTCGTCGATGACCACCGCCAGCGAATGCGGCAGCTCGTCGCGCACCCCCTCCAGCGCGGCCTCGCGGATGAACTCGGCCATCAGCACCTCTTCGGGTTCGTCGGTCAGCTCGCCGTCGGGGTAATACGCCGGGCCTTCCGGCAGCGCGGCCGCCAGCACCTCGATCAGCACGTCGACCTGCTGCCCGGTGGCCGCCGACACCGGGACGACCTCGGCCGCGTCACCGACCAGCTCGCTGACCGCCACCAACTGCGCCGCGACGCGGTCTCTGGGCACCTTGTCGATCTTGGTGACGATGCCCATCAGCGTCGTTTTGGGTGCCGTGGAACGGATCTGGTCGACGATCCAGCGGTCGCCCGGACCGATCACCTCGTCGGCCGGGATGCACAGCCCGATCACGTCGACCTCGCTGTAGGTGCCGCGGACCAGGTCGTTGAGCCGCTTGCCCAGCAGCGTGCGGGGACGGTGCAGGCCCGGGGTGTCGACCAGGATGATCTGAAAGTCGTCGCGGTGCACGATGCCGCGAATGGTGTGCCGGGTGGTCTGCGGCCGCTTCGAGGTGATCGCGACCTTCGCGCCCACCAGCGCGTTCGTCAGGGTCGACTTGCCGGTGTTGGGCCGGCCGACCAAACACACGAAGCCCGAACGGAACCCGGTCATGTCGCCGAACGTGCGCACAGTGCGACTTTTCGCCGGATTCTTCGCGGTGGGTGCACGCTCGGCATCACTGCGGGTCCGAGCCGTCGGGTGAGCCGTCGGGTTCGGCGGGGCTCAGCAGAACGGTGCCGACGCGCACCCGGCCCCGGTGGTCGGTGCCGCCCTCGGCGTGCAGGCGCAGCCCGTGCGAGACCACCTCGGCACCGGGCAGCGGCACGCGGCCCAGCTCCAGCGCGAGCAGGCCGCCGACGGTGTCGACGTCGAGATCGTCGTCGAACTCCATGCCGTAGAGCTCCCCGACGTCTTCGATCGGCAGGCGCGCCGAGACGCGGAAGCGCTTGTCGCCCAGATCTTCTATAGGGGCCGTCTCCGCCTGGTCGTACTCGTCGGCGATCTCGCCGACGATCTCCTCCAGCACGTCCTCGATACTGACCAGGCCGGCTATCGCGCCGTACTCGTCGATGAGCAACGCCATGTGGACGCGGTCGCGTTGCATCTCGCGCAGCAGGGTATCCAGCGGTTTGGAGTCCGGCACGAACACCGCCGGGCGCATGACTTGCGAGACGGTCGCCGAGCGGCCGCCGTCGCCGGCGAGGAAGGTTTGCTGCACAAGGTCTTTCAGGTAGACGACCCCAACGATATCGTCGACGTTTTCGCCGATCACCGGGATGCGGGAGTGTCCGCTGCGCACGGCCAGGCTGATCGCCTGACTGGCGAGCTTGTCGCTTTCGATCCAGATCATCTCGGTGCGCGGCACCATCACCTCGCGGGCCGGGGTGTCCCCGAGCTCGAACACCGACTGGATCATCCGGCGTTCGTCGGCCGCGACAACGCCGCGCTGCTGAGCCAGATCGACGACTTCGCGCAGCTCGATCTCGGACGCGAACGGCCCGTTGCGCAGCCCGCGGCCCGGCGTCAGCGCGTTACCCAGGACCACCAGCAGCCGGCTGAGCGGCATCAGCAGCCACGAGATCACCCGCAGTGGAAGGGCGGTCACCAACGAAATCGAGTAGGCGTGCTGGCGGCCGAGGGTGCGCGGACCCACCCCGATGACGACGAAGCTGGTCACCACCATGATGGCCGCGGCGCCGAACACGGCCCACCTGATGCCCAGGTTGTCGTAGAAGAACACCACCAGCAGCACCGTCGCGGTGACCTCGCAGCCGATCCGCAGCAGCACCACCAGGTTGATGTAGCGGGGCCGGTCGGCCATCACCGTGGACAGCGATACCGCCCCGGGCCGCTCGTCCCGCACGAGTTCGGCGACCCGGGCCAGCGACACCGTGCTGATAGCCGCGTCCGTCGCCGCGAACAGCCCGCCCAGAGCGATCAGCGCGATCGCGCCCAGGAGCTCAGAAATCCCGGTCAACTGCGCTCGTTGGAGTCGTTGTCTTGGATCACCTGGTCTCCTCATATCGATTAATGTCTCGTACCGGTCCTATCACGCGTGACCCCCATCGCCAGAACCAACTAATCGAGGATCAGATGAGCAGCAAGTCCAACACCTCGGTCCTTCCACTGATCGGGTTCATCACCCGTGATAACCCACCGGAGATTACCCCGGCAGCGGTCAGTCGGACGTGGATGCAAGGAATGGTCGATGCGCGCAATGGTTGGCCTACGCGGTGTTTACCGATGCTCATCGCTAACCAAAGCGGCTGGGAGCTGCGCAATCCGTCCGGATTCACCGCTACGTGGATGGGCGCGGAATATGGCATGGACGTGCTGATCACGCCTGACAAGCGTGACGCCGGTCAGTTGCTGCCCATCAGCCATTTCGGTAACGGCATCCTGACCTGGAATCTGCCCTTGCTGTTTCGCACTCCGCCGGGTTACAACCTGCTGGCCCGCGGACCAGCAAACTACCCGAAGGACGGCGTGTGTGCGTTAGAGGGCTTGGTCGAAACCGACTGGGCGAGCGCGAGCTTTAGCATGAGCTGGAAACTCACCCGCAAACTGATGCCGGTTCGATTCGAGGTCGACGAGCCGATCTGTTTGATCGTCCCGCAGCGTCGAGGCGAGCTCGAAGAGTTCGCCCCCGAACTCAGGCGCATCGAATTTGATGAAGAGCTACAGCACAAGCACGAGTTCTTTCTTCGCTCACGTGACGCGTCGAAGCAGGCCGAGCAGGTGGCGAGGGTCGCCGCGGGAGAACCAGTGGAGTGGCAAGGCGACTACGTGCGAGGCAGACACACCGACGGAGAACCCGGGCCACCGGATCACCAGACTCGCCGCCAGCTTCGATCGTTTGTTCAGCCACCCGATCAAGAGGGTCTCTAGGCAGCAGCGCCGGATCGAGTCTCAAGCGATGTCCCTCTCGCATCGGAGGGGTTAAATTCGCCAAAATTTCAGCTGTCGAAATGCCTTGACTTGTCCAGCAGCCGGCGATCGCGTTCCTCCTGCCGCGCCTGCTGGTAGGCCTCGACTTGATCGGCAACCCATTCTTCGAGCAACCGCTCCTGCAGGGTGAACATCTCCTTCTCCTCGGCCGGCTCGCCGTGGTCGTAGCCGAGCAGATGGAGCACGCCGTGGATGGTCAGCAGCGCCAGCTCGTGCCCCAGGCTGTGCCCCGCCGCGGCCGCCTGCTCCGCGGCGAATTCCGGGCACAACACAATGTCGCCCAGCATCGACGGACCCGGTTCGGGGGCGTCGGGGCGGCCACTGGGCTCGAGCTCGTCCATGGGAAAGCTCATCACGTCGGTCGGCCCGGGCAGGTCCATCCAGCGCATGTGCAGGTCGGCCATCGCCGCGGTGTCCAGCAGCACAATCGACAGCTCGGCGGCCGGATTGACATCCATCTTGGCGATGACAAACCTTGCAACGCTGACCAATTCGGATTCGGAGACGTCGATGCCCGACTCGTTGGAGACTTCGACCGTCATCGGATGCCCGCGGCCCTATCGGCGCCCGCGCGAGCCCGACGCGCGCCTAGCCGCCCGGTTCATCGTCAGCCCCGGTTCTTCGAACTTGGCATAGGCGTCGACGATTTCCGACACCAGCCGGTGGCGCACCACGTCGACGCTGGTGAGCTCCGCGATGTGGATGTCGTCAACGCCGTCGAGGATCTCCATCGCCGAGCGCAGGCCCGACCGGGCGCCGCCGGGGAGGTCAACCTGGGTGATATCGCCGGTGACAACGATTTTGGAGCCGAAGCCGAGCCGTGTGAGGAACATCTTCATCTGCTCGGCGGTGGTGTTCTGCGCCTCGTCGAGGACGATGAAGGAATCATTCAACGTGCGACCCCGCATGTACGCCAGCGGTGCCACCTCGATGACCCCGGCCGACATCAGCTTGGGAATCAGCTCGGGATCCATCATGTCGTAGAGCGCGTCGTACAGCGGCCGCAGGTAAGGGTCGATCTTCTCGCTCAGCGTGCCGGGCAGAAAGCCAAGGCGCTCACCGGCTTCCACCGCCGGCCGGGTCAGGATGATGCGGGTCACCTGCTTGGCCTGCAGCGCGCTGACGGCCTTGGCCATCGCCAGGTACGTCTTGCCGGTGCCGGCCGGCCCGACGCCGAAGACGATGGTGTTGGCGTCGATGGCGTCGACGTAGCGCTTCTGGTTGAGCGTCTTGGGCCGGATGGTCCTGCCGCGGCGCGACAGGATGTCCAGGGTGAGCACCTCGGCCGGTGACTCGTTGTCGGTGCCGACGAGCATCGCTACGCTGTGGCGCACCACCTCGGGCGTCAGCGGCTGACCGCTGGAGACGATCGCGACCAGTTCGGAGATCACCCGCTCGGCGAGCGCGACCTCGGCCGCTTCCCCGGTAAGGGTGACGGAATTGCCGCGAACGTGCAGATCGGCTTTCAGGCTGCGTTCCAGGGCGCGCAGATTCTCGTCTGCCGAACCCAACAGGCCCACCACGGCATCGGGCGGAACGTCGATACTGCTGCGTACTTGAGCAGAGCCCGATAATGAGTCTCCGGCGCTGGTTTCGCTGGGCGTCACGTGGTTTTCGATGCCTGCTTCCTAAGCTCATTGCGGGGAATCGCGTGATCTTGGCAAGCCGAGTCTACCGCTGGCCAGGAGCACGTCCCAAGGATTGATCCTCCTCGATTGTGCATCCGGTGACGCATCATCGGCGTGTTGCGTCGCCGATTTCACAATCGGCGCGTTGCTCCCACCGGGGGGTGAGCACGCCCAGCGCGCCCAGCGCCACCGCGGCAGCCGTCGACGTCCGCAACACGTGCGGCCCCAGCCGGACCGGTACTGCGCCCGCGTCGGTCAGCGCGGCGATCTCGTCGGGCGCGATGCCGCCCTCCGGGCCGACCACCAGCAGAATCGACTGCGCTTGTGCTGCAGCATCATCCGACAGGATGTCGGCGAGCCGGTCGGTCGCCGACTCGTGCAGGGCCAGCACCGTGGCGCCGCCGGCGACCTCGTCGCGGATGCGCCGGGTCAACGCCTCGGTGGACAACACGCCCTCGACGGGCGGGATGTACGGCCGGCGGGATTGCCGGGCCGCCGACCTGGCGACGGCACGCCACCGGCGCAGGCCTTTCTCCACGCGGTTGCCCTCCCAGCTGGCCACGCAACGCGCCGCCCGCCAGGCCAGGAACGCGTCGGCGCCGGCTTCGGTGGCCAGCTCGATCGCCAGCTCCGAGCGGTCCGACTTGGGCAGCGCCTGCACCACCGTCACCGGCGGGCTCGCGGGGGCCACGCCCCAGCGTTTGAGCACTCGCGCGCGCAGGCAGTCGCGCCCGGCGTGCTCGACCTCGCAGTGGGCGAGCCCCCCCGCGCCGTCGCCCAGGACGAGCCGCTCCCCGGAGCGGGTCCGGCGCACGGTCGCGGCGTGGAAGCCCTCGTCGCCGCGGACGACGGCGAGCTCGCCGGCCTCCGGTAGCGCCTCGACGTAGAACAGCGTCGCGA
Organism: uncultured Actinomycetota bacterium; assembly: GCA_963824505.1. Lineage (GTDB taxonomy): Bacteria > Actinomycetota > Actinomycetes > Mycobacteriales > Mycobacteriaceae > Mycobacterium. Next base: position 193,765 of record CAWGPS010000001.1, on the reverse strand, counting down.
CCATGCGGCTCCGCGAGCGCTAGCGTCCGGTGAACGTTTCGCGCAGCCGGCTGAACAGGCCGCCGCCGGCGTGCGTCGACCGGACCTCGACAACGTCGCGGCTGCGGCGGTTCTTCAGCTCGCGCAGCAGTTCGGTGTCGTGGTGATCTAGCTTCGCGGGGACGATCACCTCGACGTGCACGTGCAAGTTGCCCCGCACTCCCGAACGCAGGTGCGGCATCCCGTGGCCGCGCAGCGTGATCACCGCGCCCGGCTGCGTGCCGGCCGGGATGGTGATCTCGCTCGTGCCGTCGAGGATGGCGTCCAGGGTGACCGTCGCGCCCAGCGCTGCGTCGACCATCGGCACCGACACCGTGCAGTGCAGGTCGTCGCCCTCGCGGACGAAGACGTCGTGGGGCTGCTCGTGCACCTCGACGTACAGGTCACCGGCCGGTCCGCCCCCGGGCCCCACCTCGCCCTGCGCGGCGAGCCGGACTCGCATGCCCTCGCCCACCCCGGCGGGGATCTTGACGCTGATCTCCCGGCGCGCCCGGACCCGGCCGTCGCCCATGCACTGGTGGCACGGGTCGGGGATGACGACTCCCACCCCACGGCAGGTCGGACACGGCCGCGACGTCACCATCTGGCCGAGCAGCGAGCGCTGCACCGTCTGCACCTCGCCGCGGCCGCCGCAGGTGTCGCATGGAATCGGGGCGGAGTCGCCGTTGGTGCCCTTACCCTGGCATCGATCGCACAAGACGGCGGTGTCGACGGTGACCTGCTTGGTCACCCCGGTCGCGCACTCCTCCAGGTCGAGCCGCATCCGCAGCAGCGAGTCCGAACCCGGCCGGACCCGGCCGATCGGGCCGCGGGAGGCCGCGCCCTGGCCGAAACCCCCGCCGAAGAACGCCTCGAAGACGTCGCCGAGGTTGCCGAAGCCGCCGAACCCGCCGCCGGCAGCCGCGGCATTTTCCAGCGGGTCGCCGCCCATGTCGACGATCCGCCGTTTCTCGGGGTCGCTCAGCACCTCGTAGACGGCGCTGATCTCCTTGAATTTCGCCTGCGCGGCCTCGTCGGGATTGACGTCGGGATGCAGTTCGCGCGCCAGCTTGCGGTAGGCGCGCTTGATCTCCGCGTCGCTGGCGTTACTGCTCACCCCGAGCAGCCCGTAGTAGTCGCGTGCCACGCCTGACTCTCCTATGACTGGTCTTGTGCCGCGTTATGCATTCTGCGGGTACGCGTTCACCGGGCACCCAGGACTTCGCCGATGTAGAGAGCAACAGCCGCGACGCTGGCAATAGTTCCCGGATAATCCATGCGGGTGGGTCCCAGCACACCCATGCCGCCGTACACGGTATCCGACGTGCCGTAGGCGGTCGTCACCATCGCGGTGCCGGCCATCTCCTCGACCGCCGTCTCGTGACCGATGCGGACCGTCACCTTGCCGGCCTCCTGCTGGGCGGCCAGCAACCGCAGCACCACGACCTGCTCCTCGAGGGCCTCCAGGATGGAGCGCAGGGAGCCGCCGAAGTCGGCCGCGTTGCGGGTCAGGTTGGCGGTGCCCCCCATCAGCAGGCGTTCCTCGGTGTGCTCGACCAGCGACTCCAGCAGCACCGTCGCGGACCGGCCGACGGCGTCGCCCAGCCCGTCCGGGCTGCGCAGCTGCCCGGCGAGGTCGGCCACCGCCACCGAGGCCGCAGACAGCTTCTTGCCGACGAGCGCCTGGCCGAGCATCTCGCGCAGCTGCGACAGCTGGTGATCTTCGATGACGTCGCCGAGCTCGACGATCCGTTGGTCCACGCGGCCGGAGTCGGTGATGACGACCATCAGCAGCCGGGCGGGGGTCAGGGCGATCACCTCGAGGTGGCGCACGGTAGACGACGTCAGGGTCGGGTACTGCACCACGGCCACCTGACGGGTCAGCTGAGCCAGCAACCGCACCGCGCGCCGCAGCACGTCGTCCAGATCGACCCCGGACTCGAGGAATCCCTGGATCGCGCGCCGCTCGGCCGTCGACAGCGGCTTGACGTCATCGAGCCGGTCGACGAACTCGCGGTAGCCCTTCTCGGTGGGCACCCGCCCCGAGCTGGTGTGCGGCTGGGCGATGTAGCCCTCGGCCTCCAGCACCGCCATGTCGTTGCGGACGGTCGCGGACGACACCCCCAAGTTGTGGCGCTCCACCAAGCTCTTGGAACCGATCGGCTCCTTGGTGGCGACGAAGTCGGCCACGATGGCGCGCAGCACCTCGAAGCGACGGTCGTCGGCACTTCCCACCGTGGTCACCTCCTCGATACCGCCCTGACCGCGTTCATTTTACGGTGCGCAGCCATGCCAACCGCCAGTCAGCGTGACTGCGGCCGCAGCGCGGGGCCCATCGCGATCGCTGCGTAAGCCACGGGACGCTAACGTGTGCTGCATGTGCGGGCCGGGCAAACCCTTGGGGACGACTCGCCGATGATCTTCAAGGGCGTGCGCGACGGCAAGCCGTATCCGGAACACGGACTGTCCTACAAGGACTGGTCACAGATTCCGCCGCAGCAGATCCGGCTCGACGAATTGGTGACCACCACAACGGTGCTCGCGCTCGACCGGCTGCTCTCCGAAGACTCCACGTTCTACGGCGACCTCTTCCCGCACGCGGTGAGGTGGAAGGGCACGACCTATCTGGAGGACGGCCTGCACCGGGCGGTGCGTGCGGCGCTGCGGAATCGCACAGTGCTGCACGCCCGAGTGTTCGACATGGACATGCCGCTGAGCCAGCAGCGGTAGGCCCGGCCGGTGGCGATCGCAAGCGCGGCGCAGCCGGGCGCTCGGGGTACCTCCCGCGTGCGGGGGCCGGGTCGCCGCGGAAACGGTGGTCACGTTTTCGCGCCGGCGGGTGTCGACGTAGTGAGACGTTGGTTCACGCGCATTGTCAGGAGGATCGCCATGCCCCGGCTCCAGGGAGTCTCCGACCGCGAGGCGGGCCCGAGCGCCAAAATCGCCTTCTTCTTCACCCGGCGCAAGCTGGCGCGGATCGCCGGCATGGCGGGGGCCGACCTGGCGGGGATGCTCGAACCGCTGCGCCTGTACGCGCACATTCCCCGACTGCTCAACGCCTACGGCAGGCTGGAACAGGCCGAATCCAAGCTGGACATCCTCAGTCCCCGCCACCGTGCGCTGGCCGAGCTGAAGTCGGCGACAACCGTGCGGTGCGAGTACTGCATCGACCTCGGTTCGCAGGTCGCGCGGCGGTGGGGCCTCACCGACGAAGAGCTGCTGGCCCTGTCCGACCACCGAAACGCCGCCTGCTTCTCCGACGTCGACAAGCTGATCCTCGAGTACGCCACGGCCGTCAGCCGCACGCCGGTCGAGGTGAGCGACCGGCTCTTCGACGCGCTGCGCGCCCACTTCGACACCGCCCAACTCGTCGGCCTCACTCACGTCATCGGGCTGGGCAACCTGCGCGCCCGCTTCAATGTCCCGCTGGGCGTCGGGGCGGCCGGGTTTTCCGCCGGTCGGGTGTGCGCGCTGCCCGACGGCAGCCGATGACGGTGACACCCGCCCTGACGGCGCGGTTCGAGGCGGCCCGGCCGCGGCTGGGCGCCCTCGCCTACCGGATGCTGGGTTCGGTCGACGACGCCCAGGACGCGGTGCAGGACGCCTGGCTTCGGTTGAGTGGCAGCGCCGACGGGGCGATCACCAACCTGGACGCGTGGCTGACGACCGTGGTGGCCCGAATCTGCCTCAACACGTTGCGCGACCGCCACGCCCGTGGCCGGGAGGAGCTCGTCGCGCAGCTCCCGGACCCGATCGTGGACGCCGAGGACGAGTTCGCCCCCGAGCACCGGGCGCTGCTGGCCGACGCGGTGGGGCTGGCCCTGTTCGTGGTGCTGGACACCTTGCCGCCCGCGGAGCGGCTCGCGTTCGTGCTGCACGACGTGTTCGCCGTCCCGTTCGACCAGATCGCGCCGATCGTGGAGCGCTCACCGGAAGCGACCCGCAAGCTGGCCAGCCGCGCGCGGCGACGCATCGAGGCTGCCGATCCGGCTCCCGACGGCGACCTCGCCGCGCAGCGCGAGGCCGTGGACGCGTTCTTCGCGGCGGGCCGCTCCGGCGACTTCGACCGGCTGGTGTCGGTGCTGCATCCCGACGTGGTGCTGCGCGGGGACTTCGGCCCGCACGCCCCGGGGTTCCGCGCCGAGGGCGCCGCCACCGTCGCCAAACTGGCCCGCGGTTACGCGGCGCCCGAGCGTGAGGTGCGCGCGGCCACCGTCAACGGCGCCGCCGGCGCGCTCATCACCGTCGCGGCCCGGCCCACGGCGGTCATGGCGTTCCTGGTGCGCGATGGGCAAATTGCGGCCATCGACGTGCTGGCCGACCCGGAGCGCGTCGCCAACCTAGACCTGCGCAAGCTGGTCCCGGGCCGCCGAAGTCACTGACCGGCGGCCTGCAGCAACTCCATCGCGGAAGCCCGGGACAGCACCCAGCCGCCCTGGTTGACGAACGTGACGTTCTGGGTGATCGGCGATGGGATCTTCGGACCCGAGACGGCGACATCCGCGGTCGCCGAACCGGCGGCCCCCGGCTGGATGTTGCTCACGTCGAACGCCAACGGCAGGTCGCCGTTCTTGTCCGCTTTCTTGAGTTTCTTGTCGGCGACGTGGGCTTCCATCCCGCTGATGCCGCCCTCGACCAGGTTGCTCTTGTTTGCGAACGGAACGCTGGGATCGGCGAGGCTGGTCAGCAGTCCCGTCAGCTGGGACGCCGTCGGGACGCCGGCTCCGGGCACCGGCGGCGGGTCCTGCGGTAGCGGTGCGCCGACCGCCGCCAGTCGGAGCGGGGCCGTCGTGTCGCCGGCCGACGCGGCGACGGATGTCATCCCGGCGGCGGCGGCGCCGATGGCGCCGACGGCCGCGACGCTCGTGGCGACGGATTTCCAGGTCATCCTCATCGTCAGTTCCTTCCCCCTCGGACCCCTCGGAGTCCACTTGAAGTCCGCAGATGAGTCCGCGGATCGATAGCTCAGGCCGGTTACGCTACGGCCGGGTCCTGTGCGCCCGCTCTGGGGCTCCTGTGCCGCGGCTGTGCCGTTCCCCAGAACGCCGGCTAACCCGTCGCGGCCTGCAGCAGACCGATCGCGGAATCGTGCTGAAGGATCCAGTTGCCGCCCTGATCGAGGAACATCAGGTGCTTGGAGACCGGCCCGGCGAACTTGGGGCCGGAGATGGCGACGTCGGCCTGGGCGGCGTTCGGGCCGGCCGGAGCGATGTTCGTCACGGCGAACGTCTCGGGAAACTTGCCTTCCCGGTACGCCTTCCTCAGCTCGTGGTCGGCCAGATGTCCCTCGTCCGGGGCGATGCCGTTTTCGACCAGACCGGTCTTGGTGGTGTACGAGACGCCGGGATCGGTGACCTGGTTGCACAGGTTGGACAGCTGCTCGGGCGTGGGCAGGTCCTGCCCAGGCGGCGGGGGGTCCTGCGGCTGGATGGACCACCCGCCGGCGGTGGCCGCCGGGCCGGTGGGCGCGCCGAGGGCGGCGAGCCGCACGGGACCCCCGTCCGCGGCCGACATGGACGCGACGAACGGCACCCGACTCCGGCCGCCCGATCGCCCCCAGGCCGCCACTTTGGTCGCGGCGAATTTGATTCGCATGGTCATGCTTCCCCCTCCGATTCGGCTGGACGGTGCGGTTCGCCGCAATCGCCAGGTGGCGCAATTCCGCCGCCGAGGCCGCCGTTCGGGTCTCGATCGAGTCACGGTACAGGCACGCCGCGGTCGGTCAATGCCGAGCCATGGCCTCGCGCAGGCTCTTCGGTCGCGTGTCGGTCCAATGCTGGTCGACGTAGTCGAGGCAGGCGGCCCGGTTGGCCGCGCCGTACGCCACTCGCCAGCCGGCCGGGGCGTCGGCGAAGGCCGGCCACAGGCTGTGCTGGTCTTCCTCGTTCACCAGCACCAGGAAAGTGCCGTTGTCGTCATCGAAGGGGTTGGTGCTCATCGCTTCTCCTTGCGGTGTGCCGTTCGGACTGACTGCCGGTCGCGCCGAGCACCCGGTCCGACAGCAGGCCGAGGCAGCTCAGGTTGGGAAAGCCCGGGCCCTGCGTGAGTCCGGACAGATTGGGCAGGAACAACTTCGGTACCAGGTCGGTGACCGACAGGTCATAGCCGATGGCCTCCTGGACGCTGTCGGCGTCGAGTGGGCGGCCCAGGGCAAGCTCGAGCAGGTCCAGGGCGTCCTGGCGGAACAGCGAGGCGAACCACAGCGGGTCGGCGCCCGAACCGTCGATGACGAGGTCGAAGCCGTGCACCGTCTCGAGGTTCTCGGCGCCCCGGTTCGTCGAAAGCGTCAATCGGATCTGGCCCTGTCGGGCCACCGCGTGGGCCACCCGTCCGCGCAGATGGTGGATGCGATCGTCGGCCAGCAGCGCCTCCTGCACGCTCGCCGAGAACACGCCGCGATCGGTGCGAGCCAGCGCATCGCGCCGCTCGTCCGGCGTCAGGCCCGCCCACTCGGTGGGGTCGGAGAACAGCGAGTTCTCGAAAAAGCCCTCCCCGCGGGTGAACAGCGTCACCTGCGGGGAAATGACGGTGATGGTCGAAACCCGGTGCCGGAACAGCTCGTTGAGCATCGACGCGGCCGTCTCGCCGCCGCCGATCACCGCGACCCGCTCGGCGGTGATCCGGTCGTGGCCGGCCGCGCGGTCCCAGAACTGGGCGATGGACAGCACGCGCGGATTGCCGGGCAGCAACGACTTCTCGGCCTGCCCCGGCCCGGTGATCATCAGCGCATCCGCGTGCACGGTGGTCTCGCGGGTGTGCACCGCCCACCGGCCGCCGGACACAGCCAGCGCGTCGACTTCGCCGTGCACCACGTCCAGGCCGGCGTGGTCGGCCACCCAAGCCAGGTACTGCCCCCACCGCCGGTGGGTCGGCGCCGGCCGGCCGCGGTCCACCCATTCGGCGAACGACCCGGTGGCGATCAGGTAGGACTGCCAGCTGTGTCGGGTCATTCGCTCGTCGAGTTCGGCGTTGCGGCGCGGAACCAGCGCAGAGCGGTAGGGAAACCCGACGTCCTTTTCGGGGCTGGTGCCCAGTCGGTGCGCACCGTCGGTCCAGCCGCCGCCGGCCTGCCAGTTGGCCCCGACGGCCGTACGTTCCACCGCGATCACGTCGGGCACCTCGACACCCATGTCGCGCAGCACCGACGCCTTGGCGGCGACGGCCACCGCCTTGGCTCCCGCACCCAGGATCGCCAGTGTGCTCATCCCGCCAGCTCCTCCAGTGTCGCGGTCCAGATTCGTTGCAGCGCGGCGATGTCGGCCTCGCCGAGGATGTCGGGCAGCGTCCGCCACTGCGTGGCCAGCAGGCGACCGTCGCCCGTCCCGAGGATCCCCGCCAGCACGGTCAGTTCGTGACGCACCGCCTGGTCGGGCTCCGGCACCGGGTCCACGCCGGCCAGCAGTTCGCGCTCGAGCGGCAGGTCGCCGACGCCGACGTGCACGCCACCGACGTAGTTGAGCAGCAGTTGGGGCTCGGGGTGGTCGCGCCATTCGGTGTCCGGCCGCAGGTAGCGCAGCAGCCCGTAATCGATTGGGCTGCCAGGAATTCGGGCCAGGTCCGCCGCGGCGTCGGAGTGGATGCGCAGCGGGTAGATCGCGCTCAGCAGGCCGACCGTGTCGCCGGTATCGGTGCGCCGGTCCGTGCCTCCCACGTCAGCGTCTGCGCGGCCATGCGTCTCCAATGCCAGTAACGGTGCCGGTGTGTCCTCGCCGCGGCTTCGGCGCCACGCGGTCACCGTCCGCGCCGCCGCGGTGATCAGCGCGTGGCCCAAGGGTTTTCCGCTGCTCAGCAGCCGGGCGGTCAGGTCGGCGCTGCAGGCCGAGACGGTGATCGCCAGGTCGCCGGCCCGATCGGTCTGCGGGCGCAGCCGGCGCGCGCCGAGGGGCGGGTCGGCGCCGCGGAGTTCGGCTGCCCAGAAGTCGGCGGTGTCCAGGCACCGGGCCCGCCCGGCCAGCAGCCGCGACCATTCCCGGTAGGTGGTGTGCTCGCGCACCGGGGCGGGCTTGCGTCCCGACGCAAACGCGTGCAGGGCGGCGTCGAGTTCGCTCAGCACGATGCGCCACGAGGCCGGGTCCATCGCCAGCACGTGCGCCGTCAGCACCAGGACACCGGGCCTGCCGTCTTCGCGCAGCCACACCGCCGACAACAGTCGGCCCGCCTGCGGGTCGAGGCCCTCGATCGCGGCGCGGACGTGCCTCGCGACGTCGTCGACGGGGTCGGCACCGACCCGCTCCTCGCTGAGGATGGCTGTCTTCGGTTGCGCCACGAAGGTCATCGCGTCGCGGTCCAGGCGGCAGCGCAGGACCTCGTGCCCGTCGACAACTGCGTCGAGCACCGCCTCCAGACCTTCTCGGCTGATGGTGTTCGGCAGCCGGATGACTTCGGTCTGCGCCAGCCGCCGCGGTTCGCCGTGCTCGTAGAGCCAGCGGACACCGGGCAATGCCGGGATTGCGTCGCGGGACCCGACGTCGGTGGGCGCGGCCGCCGGCGCGTCGGCCTCGACCGCCGCGGCGAGTTCGCGAATGCTCTCGCACTCCACCATCAGCCTGGCGCGCAGGGTCACCCCGCGCCGGCGGGCGGCCTGCACGACCGACAGGGCCGCGAGGCTGTCCAGGCCCAAATCCAGGAAACCGGCCGTGACGTCGACGTCCGGTTTTTCGAGCACGTCGGCGAACGCCGCGGCCAGCGCGGCCTCGGTCGCGGTCTCGGGCGGGGTGGCCGCACCCTCGGCAACGGGGTCGGCCATTGCCGCCAAGGCCTTTTCGTCGATCTTGCCGTGCGGGGTGAGCGGCAGTTCGTCGAGGACCACGATGTGGTGGGGAACGAAGTAACGCGGCAACCGATCGATCAGCATCGATCGCAGTTCGCCCGCCGTCGGCGGGTTCGGGCCGCCCGCCACGTACGCCGCGAGCCGGGGTCCGCCGCGGTGGCGGCGAGTCGTCACGTGGGCGCCGCGCACCCGGTCGTGGCTGTTGAGCACCGCAGCGATCTCTGCGGGCTCGACGCGGAAGCCGCGGATCTTCAGTTGGTCGTCACTGCGCCCGAGAAACTCCAGCCCGCCGTCGGGCATGCGGCGCACCACATCTCCGGTGCGGTACATGCGCCGGCCGCGGCCGCCGGGCTCGGCGACGAACCGCGCGGCCGTGTCGGCCGCGCGGCCCAGGTAGCCGCGGGTGAGTTGGTCACCGGCGAGGTACAACTCGCCGGCGACACCGTCGGGCACCGGCCGGAGCCAGGAGTCCATGACGTAGGCGCGGGTGGTCCGGGTCGGACGCCCGATGGTGGGTCGTGGGTGCTCGGCGACGGCGGCGACGACGGCCTCGACGGTGGTTTCGGTGGGTCCGTAGCAGTTGAACGCGGTCATCGCCGTTTGCGCGCAATGCCTTTGGATCGCCCGCCACGCGGTCGCGTCGAGCGCTTCACCGCCGAGGGCGAGTACCGCCAGGGGGACGCGGTGCAGCAGACCGGCCTCGCGCAGCCGGGCGAACATCGACGGCGTGGTGTCGAGCATGTCCAGCCCCAACCGGTCGATGGACTCCACGAGCGCCTCGGCGTCGCGCTGGCGGTCGCCGTCGATGATGTGCAGCGAGTGGCCGTCGAGCAGCGCCGCCAACGGCTGCCAGGCCGCGTCGAACGTGAACGACCAGGCGTGCGCGACGCGCAGCGGTCGCCCTAGTCGCGCGGCGGCCGGCCGAAGGACGCGCTCGATGTGGTCGTCGGCGTACGCCGAGAGCGCCCGGTGGGTACCGACGACGCCCTTGGGCGCCCCGGTGGTGCCCGAGGTGAAGACCGCGTAGGCGGCGTGGTCGGGCGCCACGGTCACCGACGGGCATTCAGCCGACGCGGTGACCATTTCGGTTGCCGTGGCATAGTATTCGCTGTCGACGACGATCGGGGCGGCGGTCTGGCGCAAGATCTCGGCGACGCGCTCGTCCGGCATCCCCGGGTCCAGCGGCACGATCATGCCGCCGGCCTTGAGGATTGCCAGCATGGCGGCGACGTAGGCCGGCCCGCGCGGGAGCATGATCGCCACGGGTGTCTCGGCGGCGACGCCCGCCCGGCGGAGCGCGGCGGCCAGTCGGTCGGTGAGACCGTCGAGCTCCCGGTACGTCAGCCGGCCGTCGGCCCAGCTCACCGCGACCGAATCGGGTTGCGCCGCGGCGGTATCGGTGAATCGGGTATGCACCGGCAGGCTTACCTGCGGCGAGCCGGGGGCCGACGACGCGTCCCGTTCGCCGTCGAGCAGGATGGTGACCTCGCGCAGCGGCCGGTCCCACTTGCCCACCGACCGCCGCAAGACGGTCAGCACCCGGTGACCGAGGTCCTCGGGCGTCAGCGCGCCCAATGCGCCGTCGAGCACCTCCACCATCAGGGTGAGCTCCCCCGCGCCCAGGTGGGCGGCGACGGTGACCGGGAAGTGCGACACGCTCTCGAGCGCCGCCGGGCGGAAGGTCGCCCCGTGTGCGACCAACTCCGTGGCGCCCACCACAGCCCCGGGCGGGAAGTTCTCGTACACCAACAAGGTGTCGAACATTTCGCCGATGCCGCCGATCGATCGCAGTTCGGCGTGCCCCAGGTAGCTGTGGTCGCGCAGCGCGGCGAATTCCCGCTGCAGCGCCAGGCATTGCCGCCCGACGGGTTCGCGGGGGTCGAGCCGCACACGCAGCGGCACCGTATTGATGAACAGGCCGACCATCGTCTCGACGCCCGGAAGTTCGCCGGGCCTGCCGGACACCGTCACTCCGAAGGCCACGTCGCTGCGGCCGGTGACGGCCGAAAGCAGCACCGCCCAGGACATCTGGACAAGCGTGCTGAGCGTGACCCCGCGGGTGCGGGCGGCCTCGGCCAGGCCGCTGGTGGCGGAGCGGTCGAGGCGCAGCGTGGTGCGCGTCGGAATGCCCGCCCGGGGCGGGGCCGCGGTCAGCGCCGGCGACAGCAGGGTGGGGCCGTCGAGGCCGCCGAGGTGTTCGGCCCAGATCGCCCGGCCGGCCGCCTGGTCGCGGGCGGCCAGCCAGCCGATGTAGTCGCGGTACGGCCGCGGCGGCGGCGGCAGGGCGCCGGTGTCACCCGCGGCCCGGTACAGGGCGAGCAGTTCGGAGACGAAAATCGGCAACGACCATCCGTCGATGAGGATGTGGTGTGCGACAACGGTGAGGCGCCAGCGCCGGCCGGGCAGTTCGACGAGCAAAAACCGGATCAGCGGCCCCCGGGCGAGATCGAAACGGCGCCGGCGCTCTTCGACTTCCAGCGCCGCCACCTCGCCGGGTGCGGCGCGCACACAACGCCAGGGCAACTCGACGCTGCTCGGGATCACCTGCACGGGCCGGCTCAGATCGCCGTGGACGAAACACGCCCGCAGATTCGGGTGGCGGGTCAGCATCGCGGCGGCGCACTGGCGCAGCAGGGCCACGTCGAGCCGGCCCACCACGTCGGCGGCCATCGTGATCACGTACGGATCTGCTTGGTCGGGTTCGGCGCCGGACTCGGTGTCGATCAACGACGCCATCGAGAACAGGCCCCGCTGCAGGGGGCTCAGCGCCAACACGTCGTCGACGGTCGGCCGTGGTTCGGCTCGCGTCACGGCCGCCGACCCCACGACGATGTCAGCGCCGCCAGTTCGTCGGCGGGTAGCCCCGAGGCGGTCATCGGCGCGTGATGCCCGTCCGGGGAGTCGGTTTCGGCTTGCGACTTGGCGTCGATCGCGGCGGCGAGTTCGTGCAGCACGGGATGTTCGAACACCATCCGCGGGGTGAGGAGCAACCCCTCGTCGCGCGCGCGGGCGGCCACCCGCACCGCGAGAATGCTGTCCCCACCGAGGCTGAAGAATTCGCCGTCGCGGCCGACCTCGCCCGCGTCGAGCACGTCGGCGAGGATCGCCGCCAGGGCGCGCTCGGTGGCGGTTCGCGCCGGGTCGGCCGAACCCGCGGCGGCCGGCGCCGGCGCCCGGGCGGGCGACTCCCGCATCTGGGGACCGGCCACCAATTCCAATTCCCCGTCTTCGGTCCAGAATCCGCGCTCGCCGTTGCGGTACATCCTCGAACCGGGTTGCGCGGCAAACGGATCGGCGACGAAACGGGTGGCGGTCAGCGACGGCCGGGCCAACCGGGCCGCGACGGCCGGGACGTCGCCGCGGTAGACTTCGCCCACCACACCGGTGGGGACGGGATTCAGCCAGGCGTCCAGCAGGTATATCCGCCCCGCGGCGTCACCCGAGCGGCGCAGAATGCTCTGCCGCTCTTCGATTCCGGCGATCTCGATCTCGCTCAGCTTCCGATCGGGCCGGTTCGCGAACGCCTCGATCACGCGGATGAGCCAGTCGGCGAACCGTTCCGCCGTGCCGCGCCGGTACAGCTCGGGGCGATAGATGACGTGACCGCGGTAGCCCCCGCCGGATTCCGAGTCGGAGGTGAAGAAGTTCACCGACATGTCGGCGTGGGCGACGTCGAAGGGCGGCTCCAGCGCGCTGAACGTGGCATCGCCGTCGATCAGGCGGTGTTCCGGCAAGCCTTCCCGAACGTGCACCACCACATCGAAAAGCGGATTGCGCGACAGCGACCGCGCGGGGCCGACCGCGTCCACCACCTGATCGAACGGCAGATCTTGATGGGCGTAGGCCGCCAGCGCCGTCTCGCGGGTCCGTTGCAGCACCTCGCGCAGCGTGGGATTTCCACCCAGGTCGTTGCGCAGCACCAGGATGTTGATGAAAAACCCGATCAGCCGGTCCAGTTCGGACGCACCGCGACCGGCGACCGGGGTGCCGATCGGGATGTCCGCGCCGCCGCCGGCCTTGTGCAACGTCACGGCGACGGCGGCCTGCAGGAGCATGAACTCGGTGGTGCCGAGGTCGCGGCTGAGGGCGGTGAGCTTCTGGCGGGTCGCCGCTCCGATGCCGAACTCGACGTCGTCGCCCGCGCCGCTGAGCGACACCGGCCGCGGGAAGTCCGGGCGCAGGCCGCCTCCGGTCGCCAGCCCGTCGAGTTGGCGGGTCCAGTAGTCGCGCTGCGGCCCGGCGATGCCCGCCCCGCCGTCCAGCAGGGCCGCCTGCCACACGGCGTAGTCCGCGTACTGCACCGGCAACGGCTCCCATCCGGGCGCCCGCCCGGCGCGGCGGGCCCGGTAGGCGGTCAGCAGGTCGGTGAACAGCACGCCGGCCGACCAGTGGTCGCCGGCGATGTGGTGCACCACGAGCGACAACACGGTCTGCGCCGGGACGCTCAGCACCGCCGCCCGGATCGGCCAGTCGGACTCCAGATCGAAGACATGGCGCCGCTCGTCGGCCAGTTGCGCCTGCAGCCACTCCTCGTCGGGTCCGTCGGCACCGCGCACCGGCACCTCGGCGGGCGCGTGGACGACCTGGTGCGGTACGCCGTCGATTTCGCGGTAGGTGGTCCGCAGGATCTCGTGCCTTGCCACGACGTCGGTGATGGCCGCGGCCAACGCATCGCCGTCGCAGGGGCCGTGCAGTGCCGCGACGAACGGGATGTTGTTGGCGCTGTTGGGACCGTCGAAACGGTAGGTGAACCAGCTGCGCAGCTGCGACGACGACAGCCGCGCCGGCCCGTCGCGCCCGACCCGCTCCAGCCGCGGCCACGCCACCGCATGATCCGAGGAGCCCGCGTCCAGGTGTTCGGCGATGCGCGCCACCGTGGCCAACTCGAAGATCTCGCGCACCCCGAGCTCGACACCGAACGCCTTGCGCACCGCCGCAACCAGTTTCGTCGCCAGCAGCGAATGGCCTCCGAGATCGAAGAACGAGTCATCGGCGCCGACCTCATCGCGGCCGAGCAGTTCGGCGAACAGTTCGGCGACGCGCCGCTCGGTGGCCGTTCGGGGATCGCGGAACGCGGCGCCGGAGACGAGCTCGGGTTGCGGCAGCGCCGTTCGGTCGATCTTGCCGTGGGCGGTGATGGGGATCTCGTCGAGCACGACGTAGCCCGCGGGGACCATGTATTCGGGCAGCGCCGCCGCCACCCGGGCCCGGATGCGGTCGACGTCGACGGCCGCGGGTCCGTCGTCGCCCCGCGCCGGGGTCACGTAGGCGACCAGGCTCTTGCCGAGCCGCGGCAGGTCGCTGACCACCACGACCGCCTGGCCGACCGTCGGCTCGACGGAGACGGCGCTGGCGACGTCGCCGAGTTCGATCCGGAAACCGCGGATTTTCACCTGTTCGTCGGCGCGGCCCACGAACTCGACGTCGCCGTCGATGTTCCGCCGCGCCAGGTCCCCGGTGCGGTACATCCGGGCGCCGGGCCGGAACGGGTCGGCGACGAATCGCTCGGCGGTCAGTCGGGCGCGACGGTGGTATCCGTGCGCCAGATGCGTTCCGCCGAGATAGATCTCGCCGATCACGCCGACCGGCACGGGTTGCAGCGAGTCGTCCAGCAGGTGCATCGTGGTGTTGATCTTCGGCCGGCCGATGGGCACGATGCGGGTGCCCTGGGGCCCGTCGACCTGAAAACGGCTGGCGTTGATCACGGTTTCGGTCGGACCGTAGAAGTTGTGCAGCAGCGCGTCGAAGGTGGCGCGGAACTTGTCGGCCACCTCGCCGGGCAGCGGCTCGCCGCCGATGGGCACCCGCCGCAGCGTTCGCCATTGGTTGACGCCCGGCAGCGACAGGAACAGCCCGAGCAGCGACGGCACGAAATGCATAGCCGTGATGCCCTCGTCGCGCAGCAGGGCGGTGAGGTAGCCGATGTCGTTGAGGCCGCCCGGTCGCGGAATCACCAGCCGCGCGCCGCAGGCCAGCGTGCCGAAGAGCTCGGCGATCGAGACGTCGAAGCTCGGCGAGGCGACCTGCAGAAGTCGGTCGTCGGCGTCGACGCCGTACTCGCCCTTGAACCACACGAAGTACTCCGCGACGGGGCGGTGCGGCACCGCGACGCCCTTGGGCAGTCCGGTTGTCCCCGAGGTGTAGATCAGGTATGCGGTGTTGTCCGGGCGCAGTGGCCGTAGCCGATCGGCGTCGGTGGGGTCGTCGGCGCGGTAGCCGGCCAGTTCGCCGACCGGTTCCCGCAGCACCAGCGTGGGCGCGCAGTCGTCGAGGATGAACTCCCGGCGGTCCGGCGGATAGGCGGGGTCCACCGGCACGTACACGGCACCGCACTTGGCGATCCCCAGCGCGGTGACCACCAGATCGGGTGACTTGTCGAGCAGGACGGCGACGCGGTGCTCGCTGCCGATGCCCTGCTCGATCAGCCAGTGCGCCAGCCGGTTTGCCGCCTCGTTGACGTCACGGTAGGTGAACCGGCGGCCCTCGTGGACGACGGCGACGGCGTCCGGCGTCCGGGCGGCCTGTGCGGAGACCAGGTCGGCCAGGGTGGTGGGGGCGGTGTCGAACGTCTGGCCGCGTGACACCTCCCGCAGCCACGCGGCGTCGGCGTCGGGCAGCAGCGCCAGCTCGGCCAGTGGCGTGTCGGGCCGGGCCAGGGCGTCGTCGAGCAGCACCGCGTAGTGGTCCAGCATCTGGCGCGCCAGGGCGGGGTCGAGGACCTCCAGCAGGTGCTCGGCCTCGACCAGCGCGCCGGCGCCGTCGAATTCGACCATGAACCCCAGCGGCAGCTGGGTGAGATTGCCGCGCAGGTCGTAGCGCTCACAGCGCACGCCGGGCGGGCAGAACCCGCCGCCGTCGGGCTCGCGGAAGCCGAAACTGACCCGGGCCAGTCGCTCGGCCCCGTGCCGCCGGTCCGGGTTCAGCTCCTGCACCACCCGGTCGAGGCTTACCCGTTGGTGTGCGAACGCCCCGGTGGCGACCTCGCGCGCCGAGGCGAGCAGCTCGCGGAAGGTCATCCGCGACCGGGGTCGCAGCCGCAGCGCGACCGTGTTGCCGAAATAGCCGATGGCGTCGTCGGTTCCGGCGCCGCGATTGAGCACCGGTGTGGCAACCAGGAAGTCGTCGCTGTGGGTGTAGCGCTGCAACAGCGCGCCGAAGGCGGCCAGCAGCACCATGTACGGGCTGCAGCCGTTTTCGCGCGCCACCGCCGTCACCCCCTGGGCGGTGCGGCGTGGCAGCCTCAGCGCGCTGCGGGCGGCGCGCCGGCTGGTCGGGACGCAGGTCCCGGCCGGACCGGGAAGCTCCAGCGGCTCCGGCGGATCGGCCATGACGGCCCGCCAGTAGTCGAGGTCGGCCTCCGCGGTGTCCGGCCCGAGCGGAGCCGGCAACGTCCGCTCCGGCCCCAGGGCCGCCCCGGTGTACGCCTCGGCGAGATCGGCGAAGAACACCCGCCACGACCCGTCGTCCCAGGCGATGTGGTGGGCCACCAAGAGCAGCGCGTGGTCCCCGTCGGCCATGCGGGCGACGGTGATGCGCAACGGGGCGTCGGCGGAAAGGTCGAAGGGAGTGGAGAATTCGCGCTGGGCCAGCACCTCGAGGCGAAGTCGGCGCGCGTGTTCGGGCAGGCCGGTGAGGTCGTGGTAGGCCCAGGCCGGACGCAGATCGTCGTGCGCCGTCGCCCGGGGGTCCCCGTCCTCGCCGGCGGCGTAGGTGGTGCGCAGTATTCGATGACGCCGCGCGACCGCGTTGACGGCGTCGTGCAGCTGCGCGACATCGATGTCGCCGATGATCCGATACGACACGCAGACGTTGAGGAGTGCGCCGTCGGGGTCGGCCAGCTGCACGAACCACATCCGCGCCTGGCCATCGGAGAGTCGGTTGCCGTCGGCGCCCGGGTGCTCGGGGCCGGCGGCGAGGCCGCGTTCGGCGAGCCTGCGCCGCAGCAGCTCCAGTCGCGCCGCGTCGAGCCGGTTGTCGGCGATGTCAGTCACGCACTACCTCACTTTCAGCGCCCACTTTCTGCGCTCACTTTCCGCGCTTCGTCGGAGCGGTCGAACTCGAGTTTTTCCACGAGTTCGGCGCCGGTGATGTCGCCCATCAACGTCGCCAGGGACACCGCGGCTCCGAGCGTCCGCCTCAGTCGCTTGCGCAGGTCGAGTGCGAGCATCGAGTCGACACCCAGGTCGAAGAGCGACGCGGCGAGGTCGATCTGGCCGGGCCGCGCGACCCCGAGGACGGCCGCGAGTTGACTGCGCACGGCATCGACGACGCAGACCGCGGCTTCAGTGGGCTCCCCTGTGGCGACGTCGGGCCGAGCAGCGGTTGGGTTGTCGCCCAGGAAGATCCGCAGCCGGTCCGCGTCGGCGCTGAAGATCAGTGGGTCGTCGTGCCATTCGCGCAGGCTCGCCTCGATCGCCTGCTGCGGCTTCATCGGGCGCAGGCCCGAACGTTCGACCTCGGCGACGCCGGCCGAATCCGCCATGCTGCCGCCCCCGTCGGTGGAGGGCTGCCACAGGCCCCATCGCACCGAAATGCAGCGCCTGCCCTGCGCGCGCAGCCGCGCGGCCATGACGTCGACAAGGCGGTTCGCCGCCGAGTACGCGGCGTGTCCGCGGCCACCCCATTGCCCGGACACCGAGGAACACACCAGGATTCGAGCGTCGGGCCGGGCCGGCCACAGCTCGGTGAGGTGAATGAGGCCGGTGACCTTGGCGGCGAAGGTGTCGGTGATGGCGTCCGCGGTCAGCCCGGCGGCGGGACCGAAGGTGGCGGCCCCCGCGGCGTGCACCATCAACGAGGCGCCGTCACCGCCGTATTCCGCGGCGATGCCGGCCAGCTGCGCCCGGTCGGTGATGTCGCAGGGCGGTGAAAGGAACTCGGTGCCGCCTCCGGCGGCGAGGTACCCCAACGCCTCGGGACTTGCCGGATGCCGGCTCAGCAAGACCACGCGGCGCGCGCCATGCTCGGCGAGATAGCGGGCGTAGTGCAGGCCGACGGCGCCGGCCCCGCCGGTGACGACGACGTCGTCGAGCACGGCGGGGTCGAACGGCCGCTGCGCCGCGGCGGACGCATCGCAGAACGTGCGCTCGAATAGCAGACCCGCGGGATCGCGCAGCGCGGCTTCCCGGCGGCCGGACAGCAACGCTGGGACGACGGCGGCGACGTGGGCCGCCGTCAGATTCCACGCCGGCAGGTCGAGGTGGCTGAAAGTCCTTTCGGGAAAGTCGAATCCGATGCTGCGGTGCATCGCGGCCAGCGCCGCGTGGCCGGCCGACGGGTCTTCGTCGGCGTGCACCATCTCGGCGCGCACGGTGACCAGACAGACCGTGTGGCACCGCGGGCCGGGAGTGTTCATATAGTCGAGCAGGCCGGCGCCGATCAGGCGGGTGAGGGTTGCGGCGGCCGCGGCCGCGTCGACGTCGTCGAGGGCGGGCGCGAGCACCGCGACGATCTCCGCGTCCTGCGGTGCGCTGAGCCCGGCGGCCGGATGCGCTTCGATCGCCGCGCGCAGCGACCGCAGCAGCGGCCCGTCGCCGCCTGGGTCGACCACCGCGAGTCGTACGGGCGGCCCGCTGACCGGCGAATACGGGGGCGCCGGCACCCATCGCTCGACTGCGGTGGTCGGCCGCCGGCGCACGGGCGGAAGTGGCTCGGGGTGCGCCCACATCGGGATGGCACGCATCGGCGCGTTCGGAAAGCCCGGCAGGGCGCCGCCGCCGGCGGGCAGGTAATCCGCCCACGCGTAGCCGGGCTCCGCGACCGCCGCGGTGACGATGTTCGCCGACAACGACTCGAGCGCGGGCTCGTCGCGGCGTGTGGACCCGACCAGTACCGCCGGGTCGGCCCCGGCAAGCTCGCCGATGGAGAACAACAGCGCGGGGTGGGCCGACAACTCGACGAAGGACCCGGCGCCGGCGCGGATCGCCGTTGCGAATGCGCGGTCCATCCGCACGGTGCTGCGCAGGTTCGCATACCAATAGTCCCGAAAGGGGGTGCCCGCCGGCACCACGTCGCCGGTGGTGCCACCGATGAATCGCACGGCGGCTTCGGCGAATTCCGATTCGGGCAGCCGCTCCCGCAGCTCGTCGCGGAGCGGTTCGAGCAAGCTGGTGTGTCCCGGGAAGCCGGCCGTGATCTCGCGGGCGAAGCGACCGCGGGAACGAACGGTGTCGATGAGCGTCAGCACCGCACCGCGCTCCCCCGACACCGCCACGGTGGAGTCGGAGTAGACCACCGACAGTTCGGCCCAGCCGTCGGTGGCCGCAATCAGGGCGTCGGCCTCCTGCGCGCCGACGCCGAGGGTCGCCATCGAGTAGCAGCCCGAAAGGCGTTCCACCACACCGGCGCGGGCCGCGACCACCGCGACGGCGTCGGGCAGTGTGATGCTTCCGGCGACGAAGGCGGCGGCGACCTCGCCGAGGCTTTGACCGAGGGCGAGGTCGGGCACCACGCCGCACGCGCGCCACACCTCGGCGAGCGCGGCGGCGTGCACGAACTGCGCGCCCTGAATCTCGGTCTCGGCTATGGCGCCCGCGGCGCCCGCGTGCTCCGGGGAGGTCAGGTAGGCCAGCGGTGACGCGGCGCCCGCGGCCTCGAAGGCCACGGCGAGGCTGTCGGTCGCGGCCCGATAGCACGGAATCGCCCGGTAGGCGGCGGCGCCCATGCCCGGCCAGTGGCGGCCCTGGCCCGGAAACACGAACGCCCGCCGGGGGGCGACACTCAGCGCCGACGCGGCGATCAGCGGATGCTCGCGCCCGGTCGCCAGCGCACGCAAGGCGGCACCGAGCTCGGCCCGGTCCGCGGCGCGCAGCACCGCGCGGTGCCTGCGAACGCGCCGGGTGCCGTGCAGCTGTCGGGCCACCTGGGCCACGGTCGTGTTCGGGAAGCGGTCGAGATAGGCGGCGATCGCGCGGGCATCCGCGCGGACCAGATCATCGGCGTGGGCGCTGAGCAGGACGGGGATCCGCCCGTCGGGCAGTCGCTTAGGGGCCATCAGGACACCCCGCACCCGTCGGGCATCGAGACGATGACGTGTGCGTTGGTGCCGCTCATCCCGAACGCGGATACCGCGGCGGTGCGCCATCCGTCGACGGCCGGCCACGGCGTCAGCTTGTCGGCCAATCGCAGACCAACGGCATCCCAGTCGATTTCCCGGCTCGGCTCGTCGACGTGCAGGGTGGGGGGTATCGCGGCGTGTTCGGCGGCCAGGATCACCTTCGCGAGACCGAGCGCGCCCGCCGCGGCCTGCGCATGACCCACGTTCGATTTGACCGAGCCCAACAGCGGGCCGCGCCCGCCCGCCATGACGCCGTAACTGGCAGCCAGGGAAACGAGTTCGGTCCGGTCACCGAGCCGCGTCCCGGTCCCGTGCCCTTCCACCGTTCCGACGTCGGAAGGGTCGACGTCGGCCTGGGCGAGCGCGCGCCGGAACAGTCGCAGCTGCGCGTCGCCGCTGGGGGCCGTCAACCCGTTGCTGCGCCCGTCGGAGTTCAGGCAGCTGGCGCGTACCTCCGCCAGGATGCGGCGGCCGTCGGCCGTCGCCCGGGACCTGCGCTGCAGCACGAACATCGCCGCGCCCTCGGCCCAGACGGTTCCGCTGGCGTGCGCGCTGTACGGGCGGCAGTGGCCGTCGTCGGAAAGCGCGTGCTGTTTGGAGAACTCGACGAAGTAACCCGGGGTGCCCATCACGCACACGCCGCCGGCGATCGCGAGGTCGCAGTCGCCGGCCCGAATCGCCCCGACCGCGGTGTGCAGGGCCGTCAGCGCCGAGGAGCACGAGGTGTCCACCGTCAGCGCCGGGCCCGCCAGGTCCAGTGTGTAGGCGATGCGGCCGGAGATGACGCCCAGCGACGTCCCGCTGATCAGATGGCCGCTGTGGTAGGAGAATTCGTCAAGCCCGGGCCCGTATTCGAGCGCCGACGCCCCTACGTAGCAGCCCACGTCGTGGCCGGCCACGTCGTCGGGGTTGATGCCGCTGTTCTCCAGGCTGCGCCACGCCAGGCGCAGCGCGACGCGTTGCTGCGGGTCCATGGCCACCGCTTCGCGCGGTGAGATGCGGAAGAACTCCGGGTCGAATGTTGTTGCCGTAGAAAGGAATCCGCCGAGGTTGTGGATGGGCTTGAATCCTTCGCGCTGCGATCCTTCGAACAGCTCGCCGAGCGCCCAGCCTCGATCGGTCGGGAACGGGGCGAGTCCCTCGCGTTGCTCGGAGAGCAGCGCCCAGTAGTCCTCGGCGGTTTGCACGCCGCCGGGCGCTTCGACCGCCAACCCGACGATGACGACCGGGTCGTTATCGGGCATCGGCACTCACCCCGCGGGCGACGGCGTCGATGTGCTCGTTGACGTAGAAGTGACCGCCCTCGAAGGCCGACAGGGAGAATCGGCCGGAGGTGTGGGTTTCCCACGCGCTCAGCATGTCCCGGGTGATCCGGTGGTCGCGGGTGCCGCCGACCGCATGGATGTCGGCTGCGATGCGCACGTCCGGCCCGCAGAGGTATGCGTTGAGGGCGCGGTAGTCGGCCTGTACCGCCTTCACCAGGAGCTCGGCGAATTCCTCGTCGTCGAGCAGCGCGGGATCGGTGCCGCCAAGGTCGACCATGTCCGCGAGCACCCCGCCGTCGGTGGTCGGCAGCGGTCCGGACGCGTTCACCGACGAGGGCGCCTGCCCGGCGGAGGCCCACAGCGCGCGCACGGGCACTCCCCTGCTTTCGGCGATGCGGGCGAACTCGAACGCCACCACCGCGCCCATGCAGTGGCCGAACAGGCTCAGCGGGGCAGCCGCGGCCCAGTCACCCGCCTCGAACAACTCGAGCGCCAGGGCGCCGATGCTGCGCGCCGGCGGGTCGTCCCGGCGGTCCGCCCGTTGCGGGTACTGCACGATGTAGGCGTCGGTGCCGTTGGCCGACAGGGCTTTACCGAGCGTGCGGTAGGCCGCGGCGGCACCGCCGGCGTGGGGGAAGATGACCACTGATCCGCGCGGGGCATTGCCGGTAAAGCGCTTCACCCACGGCGCGAACTCCCGGCGCGCCGGTTGGGCCTCGGTTTGTCCGCCCAGCGCGGACAGCACGTCGGCGCTCGACATGGAGGCGATGTCCAGATAGATGTCGGCCACCCGCTCCAGCCGATCGGCGCCGGTTTCGCGACCGATGAGTAGCTCCGCCATGGCGGCGACGCTCCGGGCCGCGAAGACGTCGGCGACCATCAGGCTCGGCGAGTCGAGCCAGCGCCGGATGTCCGCGACGGCCCGGGTGGCGAGAACGGAATCGCCGCCGAGGGAGAAGAAGTCGTCGTGAACACCGACGGTGCCGCGATTGAGCAGCCCGGCGACGATGTGGCAGAGCGCCCGCTCGAGCTGGGTTCTCGGCGCCTCGCCGTGCGCAGCCATGGACCGCTCGGCCACCGCGGCGCGGAGTCGAGCGGCGACGGCTCGCCGGTCGGTCTTGCCGCCGTCGGTGAAGGGAATGCGATCGAGCACCAACAGGTGCCGGGGAATCATGTGCGCGGGAACCAGACCCGAGAGCGCGCCGCGAATCCCCTGGGCGGTCAGCGCGGTATCGTCGAGGCTCACCGCGGCGGCCAGGACGTCGGAGTCCGGGAGTACGGCGGCCACGGCCGCGCGCACGCCGGGGACCCGTCGCAGGGCGGCCTCGATCTCCCCGAGTTCGACCCGGTACCCGCTGACCTTGATGCGGTGATCGGCGCGGCCGACGAATTCGAGGTTGCCGTCCGGTCGGTAGCGGGCCAGGTCACCCGTCCGGTACCAGGTGCGGCCGTCCCGGACGACGAAGCGCTCCGCCGTCAGCTCGGGGCGGCCGCGATAGCCGCGGGCGATGCCGCGCCCGGAGAACCACAGTTCCCCGGGGACCCAGTCGGGGCAGTCGACGCCTGCGGCGTTGACGACCCGGCAGGCGATGTTCGGAAAGGGCCGGCCGTAGGGTACCGCCGTCGACTCGCCCGGGATGTCCGTACCGACCTCGAAAAGCGTTGCGTGCACCGCCGTTTCGGTGGCGCCGCCCAGGCCGGCGAACCGCAGGCGGGGGGCCTGCTCGCGCAGGCGGCGGGCCAGGCCGGGGCGCACCCAGTCGCCGCCGGTGGGCACCACCCGCAGCGACGACAGCCTGCCCCGTCCCACCTCGACCAGCATCTCCAGCCAACCGGGCAGGAAGTTCAGCACGGTGACCCGGTGGGTGTCGATCAGCCGGGCCCAGGCGTCCGGGTCGCGGCGCTGCGCTTCGTCGACGACGACGATCGCCCCGCCGGCTCGCAGCGTCGCGAAGATGTCCAGCACCGACATGTCGCACTCCAGCGTCGACAGGGCCAGGCAGCGATCCGTGGGGCCGAGGTCGAAGTGGCGGCTGAGAAACTCGACGGTGTTCATCGCGGCGTCGTGCGTCATCTCCACGCCCTTGGGCTCCCCGGTGGAGCCGGAGGTGAACAACACGTAGGCGGTCTCCGCAGGATCCGTTGCGCCGGGCGGATTCCCGGCCGCCGAGGGCGGGGCGCGAAGGACGTCGGCGATGGTGATCCCGGGCACCGGCAGGTCTGGCCGCTGGCCGCCGCACACCAGGGCCAGGGCCACGTCACCGGTCTGCAGGATGCGCTCCGCGCGGTCGCGCGGCTGGTCGACGCCGATCGGCAGGTAGACCGCGCCGGCAGCCAGGATTCCGAGCAGGGCGGGCACCTGCTCGGCGGTCTTCGGTCCCAGCACGGCGACCGTGTCGCCGGCGCCGATCCCGGTGGCGGCCAGCGCGGCGGTCACCGCCAGCGTCTGGTCGCGCAGCTGCGCGTAGCTGAGCCGGCCCGATTCGGCGAACACCGCCGGCGCGTCGGGCCGAATGGCGGCCTGGCGGAAGAACCCGTCGTGCAACGCTTCTCCGCTGGGCGGGGCGGTGCTGCCGTTCGCGGCGTCGCGCACGGCGCGCTGCGTGGCCGGCAGCGGTGCGATGGTCGACGCGTCCCAGGCGTCGTCGGCCCATTCGTCGTCCGCGGCCAGGCGGCGCAGTTCGTCGATCTGGTGGGCGAACATGGCGTCGACGACGCCCGGGGCGAAGACGCCGTCGCGCACGTCCCAGTTCACCAGCACCCCGCCGTCGAATTCGGTGACCTGCGCGTCCAGCAGCACCTGGGGACCCTGGGAGATGATCCACGCGGGTTTGCCGAATTGCCGTGTGACATCGGCGTCGAACAGCTCGCCGAGCCCCAGCGCGCTGGTGAAGACGACCGGCGCCAGCACCTGGGTACCGCGGTGACGGCTTAGGTCGCGCAGCACCGACAGACCCGGATAAGCGGAGTGGGCGGCGGCGGCGCGCATGGCGTCCTGCAGGGCGTGGGCCCGGGCGGCGGCGCTCGGAGTGCCGGTGAGATCGACGTCGAGCAGCAGCGACGAGGTGAAGTCACCGACCAGCGCGTCGACGTCGGGGTGCAGGGCCTGACGTCCGAACAGCGGCACGTTGAGCAAAAACCGCGGCCCGGCCGACCAGCGGGCCAGGGCGTTGGCGAATACCGCGGCGAACGTCATCGCGGGAGTGACACCGCGGGCCCGGGCGCGGGCGAACAGGCCGTCGCGGGTGGCCGGGTCCAGCCAGTGCCACCGCCGGATGCTGCGCGGGGCTTTCCGGTCGCCGGCCGACGGCACGACCAATGGCAGGGCCGGCGGGTCCGGGAGTTGCGCGATGCGTCGCGCCCACCAGCCCCGGTCGGCATCCCGGTCGGGTTGCGGCCCCGCCTCCCCGGCCTCGACGGCGCGGCGGTAGTCCCGGTAGGTGTAGCCCAGTTCGGGCAGGTCGCGGCCGCGGTAGAGCGCCGCCAGGTCGGCCATCAGCGTGCGGTAGCTCATCGCGTCGGCGGCCTGCATGTCCAGGTCGACGTGCAGCCGCGAACGCCCGCCGGGCAGCAGCGTCACCGTGAGCTCGAACACCGCGCCGTCGAGCTGCTGGTGCGATTTGGCGTCGCGGATGGCGGCGAGCCGGCCGGCGAAGTCCGCGTCGTGACGCAGGTCGACCACGCCGACCGGAAAGTCGCCGCACTCGTCCGGCCCGGCGATCCGCTGGGTGCCGTCGGGCAGGAAGCGCACCCGCAGCATGGGGTGACGAAGCGCCAGCGCCGTGGCCGCCGCCCGCAGGCGGCCGGGATCGATTTGCGCGCCGTCGAACTCGACGTAGAGGTGCCCGGCCACCCCGCCGTACTGCTGGTTGTCCTGACGGCCGACCCACATCGCGTGCTGCATCGGGGCCAGCGGGAAGGGCTCGTCGCTGCCGGGGCGTTCGGCGGGCGGGCTTTCCGCGCCGGCTCCGTTGTCCGCGGCGGGGGCGGCGCTCACCAACCGCGCCCAGGCATCGATCGTCGGCGCCGCGGCCAGCGTGGCGAAGTCGACGGCGATGCCGGAACGGCGCCAACGGCCGGCCAGCGTCATCATCCGGATCGAGTCCAGGCCCTGGGCGATGAGGCTGTCGTCCGGGTGAACGGCCCCGGCATCGACGCCCAACAGCTCGGCTACCTCCGCGCGGACGTCCTCCGCGCACGCCGGGCCACGCATGACGAACCTCCGTGGATTAGCACAGGCTTCCCTAATTTTGGTTACCCTATCCTTGATGCGCGGGTCCCCGCTACTACGCCCCCGGGAAAGGAGCCCGATGGCCCCGAACGCGTCGCCGCCGCGAGCGGACGGCTTGCCGGGCTTCGTGCCCTTCCCCGCCGACCGTGCCGCGGCGTATCGGGCGGCCGGCTTCTGGGCCGGGCGGCCCCTGGACTCGATCCTGAGCGACGCCGCGACCACGTGGCCGGACCGCGTCGCCGTCGTGGACGCCTCGGCGGGTCGCGGGCTCAGCTACGCGGAGCTCGACGCCGTGGCCGGCCGCGCCGCCGCCGGGCTGCGAGCTCTGGGCATCGCGCCTGGCGACCGCGTGCTGCTGCAGCTGCCGAACTGCTGCCAGTTCGCGGTGGCGCTGTTCGGGCTGTTGCGGGCGGGGGCGATCCCGGTGCTGTGCCTGCCCGGCCACCGGGCCGCGGAATTGCGGCACTTCGCCACGGTCAGCCGGGCCGTCGGTCTGCTGATCCCCGACGCGGCAAGCGGTTTCGACTACCCCGGCATGGCGCTGGAGCTCGCCGCCGACCACCCGACCCTGCGGCACGTCGTCGTCGATGGTGAACCCGGGCCGTTCATTTCGTGGACGCACCTGTGCGACCGGGCACCGGCTCACCCCCCGGCGGCGCCGCCCGACCCGGAATCGCCTGCCCTGCTGTTGGTTTCCGGTGGCACCACCGGCATGCCCAAGCTGATCCCGCGCACCCACGACGACTACCTGTTCAACGCGTCCGCGAGCGCCCGGGTGTGCCGGCTCACCGCGGACGACGTCTACCTGGCGGTGCTGCCGGCCGGCCATAACTTCCCGCTCGCGTGTCCGGGCCTGCTCGGCGCGATGACGGCGGGCGCCACCACCGTGTTCGGCGCCGACCCCAGCCCGGAGGCCGCCTTCGCCGCCATCGCGCAGCACGGCGTCACGGTCACCGCCCTGGTGCCCGCCCTGGCCAAGCTGTGGGCGCTGGCCGGCGACTGGGAGCCCCTGACGCCGAAGTCGTTGCGGCTCCTGCAGGTCGGCGGGGCGCGGCTGGACCCCGAGGACGCTGCGCTGCTGCGTGCCGCGCTGACTCCCGGCGTGCAGCAGGTGTTCGGGATGGCCGAGGGGCTGCTGAACTTCACCCGCCTCGACGATCCGCCCGAACTCGTGGACCACACCCAAGGGCGGCCGCTGTGCGCGGGCGACGAGTTGCGCATCGTCGACGGCGCCGGAGATCCGGTGCCGCCGGGTGAAGAGGGCGAATTGCTGGTGCGCGGTCCGTACACGCTCAACGGCTACTTTTGCGCCGAGCGCGACAACGAGCGCTGCTTCGATCCTGACGGCTTCTACCGCACCGGCGATGTGGTTCGCCGGCGTGACGACGGCTACCTGGTGGTCACCGGACGGGTCAAAGACGTCATCTGCCGCGGCGGCGAAACCGTTTCCGCGACGGAACTCGAGGAGCAGCTGCTGAGCCACCCGGCCGTGCACTGCGCCGCCGTCGTCCCGCTGCCGGACCGCTATCTCGGCGAAAAGATCTGCGCGGCAGTCATCTTCCGCGGAGACTCCGTCGGCATCACCGAACTGAACGCCTACCTCGACGAGCGCGGCGTGGCCGCGCACGCCCGCCCCGACGTGCTGGTCGCAATGGTCACGCTGCCCACCACCCCGGTCGGCAAGGTCGACAAGAAGGCGATCGTTGCCCAACTCGCGGCGCGACACGCGACGCGGCCGCCGGGCTGACCCCGGCCCGACCACTACATGGCTTCTTTGATCCCCCGCCGGATGAGCCAGACGTTGGCCGGCCAG
The DNA here is from genome assembly GCA_963824505.1 of uncultured Actinomycetota bacterium. GTDB lineage: Bacteria > Actinomycetota > Actinomycetes > Mycobacteriales > Mycobacteriaceae > Mycobacterium. The sequence goes on along the minus strand of CAWGPS010000001.1, from coordinate 166,612 downwards.
GCCGTGGCGAAGCCGATGATCATGCCGATCTGCATCAGGAACCAGTAGACCGGGCTGTCGGGATGCAGCGGCGGCGACGGAAACAGCACGAACGCCATCACCGCCATCCATCCGAACAGCCCGACCTCGAACGCCGTGAGGGACAACACGTCAGCCTTCGCGGCCGCGACGATGCCCTTGCGAAAGCTCAACCCGCGCATGGGCGCGATCGCGAAGTACTGGAAGAGGATCCCCAGGGCGAGAGCGGCGACGTAATCACCGATGAACTCGGGCAGCAACGCGCGGCCGAGGAGTTGCACTCCGAGCGCGAAGACCACGAATTCGGCCACGATGTCACCCAGGGTGCATCCCGCGCCGCAGTGGCTGACCCCGACCGCCGTCGTCGCCCACCCGGGCTTGTCCGGCGGGTGGTCGCGGCCATGTGCGCCCAACCATTTGCCGGTGTTGGGGCGCCCGACGGTGTCTGGGCAGCGCCAGCGGACCGAAGTACAGCGCGGTGACGGGCCACACCGCCTCCATCACCCCCATGCGCTGGCGGTACCCGCGGCCATAGATGTCGACGACGATGACCGCGGCTGAGGCCACAGCGACGGCCAGCATCGACCACGACAGTGCGACAAGCCATGTCGGGGGCAATCCGAAATCCTTTCGTGCGACGCCGGCCCCGGGAGCGGTGCCCCGTGGCCCTGACAACGCAAGCCCTCCCGAATCCGGCCGACCTACACGTCGCTGCGTGGCGAAAACGGGCAGCGGCTGCCGGTCTCGCCGGTTTGTGCGGGCATGCCCCTGGTGGGTCGCGGTCCGCTCGGCAGCTCAGTAACTCATCCCGGAGAACATGACGCGCCCGGGATCGAACTTCTGCCGAACGGCGCTCAGCCGGGAAAGATTGGGGCCGAAGTACCGCGACGCCGGCTGATTGGCCTCGAGGTAATTCACATAGCCGCCGACCGAATACGCCTGCACCGCCTGGTGCGCCGAGTTGAGCCAGCTCGTCGCCGCCGACGGCGGACCGGACGGTTCGATGTACCACTGCACCAGCGCCGCGTTCCGCCGCCAGGGGAACGCGGTGGCTCCCGGCGGCACGGTCGCGAGCGCGCCGTCGAGCGCATGCATGATCGTCAACATGCGGCCCGCGCCCCTCGGAAAGGCGTCGACCGCCGAGGCTATCCCGTGGGCCGCGGCGGGCGTGATCGTCGAGAACACGTCCGAGCCGCCGACATATCCGAGCGGTGCGGGGTTGAGGTTGCCGGCCAGGTACCGCACCAGGTCCAGATAGTTGAATGTGTGGTTTTCGGTTCCGGTCGGTTGCGTTCCCACGGCCGAGATGATGGCCGAGGCCGCGCGGCCGCCCGACCCGACCGGGCAGGTCGCCAGGATGCGGCAGCGCGTGCCCATCGGGTCGACGGTCGCGTCGGCCAGCGCCCAGCTGTTCTGGTCCGCGGTGCGCAGCCAGTTCTGCCAGCCGACCAGAACCTGCGCGAACGACTGCGGCGGGAAGTTGAGGTTCACCACGTCGACATCCCCGGCGGGGAACGTGGCGAAGGTCAGCGAGGTGGCCACGCCGAAGTTGCCGCCCCCGCCGCCCCGCAACGCCCAGAACAGGTCGGGGTTGTTGGCCGCCGACGCCGTGACCGTCTGGCCTCCGGGCAGCACCACCGACGCGGACGTCAACTGGTCACACATCAGGCCCGCCTGCCGGGAGTGTGCGCCCAGGCCGCCGCCCAGGGCGTGCCCGGCGGCGCCGACCGTCGGGCAGATGCCCGTCGGGATGCCCCGGCCGGCGGCGGCCAGCGCCTGGTGCAGCGCGTACAGTCCGGTCGCGGGCGTCACCGTCACCTGCCCGGTGGCGGCGTCGTACCGGATGTCCCCGGGCAGCTGCCGCAGGTCGAGCACCATGGTGCCGTTCGCGGTGGACGCCCCCACATAGGAGTGTCCGCCGCTGCGCGGAGCGACTTTGAGGTTGTTGGCCGCGGCGAATGCCATGGCCTTCTGCACGTCCGCGGCCGAGGTCGGCGCGACGACGGCCGCCGGCGTCGATTCGTTGTAGATCGTGTTGAAAACCTGTTTGGCCGCGGCGAATTGCGCGCCGTTGTCAGGCAGTACCACGTGACCGCCGATGGCCGAGGACAGGCCGCCCCAGCCGGAAGTATTCGGAACGGCCGCGGCCCGGGCGGGGCCGAAGACCGCGCCGGCGGCCAATGCTCCGGCGGCGCCCCGCAGAAACGCCTGCCGCGAGATGTCACGCGCCAACGTCGGGCTTCCGCTGCTGGGTCATGTCCCGCATTGTCCGCCACCAGAATCGCGGCGCCGCAAGACATGTCGTGGAGCAAGCTGAACCGTGCCCGAACCGTTACCCGCCCCGGTGACGACCGTGGCGACGAGTCGCTTGAGGGAAATACCCGCACGCCGGCACCACGAGAGCACCGTAGACTGAGGGATTGCTCGTATATGATGATTTCGTCAGTCAATTGGTCCGACGTCGGCATCTCGGCGCCCGGTAAAGGAGTGGACGGTGCTTTTCAGCGGTCGTGGCGGCGCACCGACGTACCGCTCGAACATCTACGCCGACGAGGCAATTCTGGATCCCTACCCGCACTATCGCCGCCTTCGGGAACTGGGTCCGGTCGTGTGGTTGGCGCGGCACAAGGTGTATGCGCTGCCGCGATACAGCGAATGCAAAGCCGTCCTGCGTGACGACGGCACGTTCCGTTCCAGCGGCGGGGTGGCGCTCAATCGGATCAGCAACCGGCTCTCCAGGGGAACCACCCTGGCCAGCGACGGAGCGGAGCACGACCGGCGCCGCAAGCTCGTCGCCCACCGGATGCTTCCCCGGGCCTTACACGCCATCAGCGACCGAGTGGAGCGCCTGGCCGAGGAGGTCGTCGACGCGGCGGTGCAGCACGGCGTGGTCGACGGGGCGCAACTGGCCGCTGCCCTGCCGTTGGGCGTGGTACCCGACTTAGTGGGTTGGCCCGCCGACGATCGGGAGCACCTGATGGACTGGGCCGGTGCCACATTCGACGTCCTGGGCCCGCTCAACGGCAGGACGGTCCATGCGGCTCCGGGGGGTTTGCAGATGCTGCGCTTCGCCCGCCGCGTGGCCCGGCGCCGCAACGTGCTGCCCGGCAGCATGGCCGATGAGCTGTTGAGCGCTGCCGGCGAAGGCCTTGTCGCCGAGAATGAGTGCCCGATGCTCATGGTCGACTACCTCGGTCCCGCGCTGGACACGACGATCGGCGCGATCTGCAACGCGCTCAGCCTTTTCGCCGGCCACCCCCACCAATGGGCCCTGCTGAGGCAGGAACCCGAACGGATTGCCAACGCGGTCAACGAGATCGTCCGGTATGAGTCGCCGCTACGCGCCTTCGGCCGGCGCGTCGGAGCGGACACCGAAATCTGCGGCGTCACGCTGCCGGCGGGTTCGCAGGTCTTGGTCATCTACTCCTCCGCCAACAGGGACGAGAGGGAATGGGACAGTCCTGACGTCTTCGACATCAGCCGGGACGCGGGTCGCCATCTCGCCTTCGGCCAGGGCGCGCACGCCTGCGCCGGCCAGGCGCTCGCCCGCCTGGAAACCACCGCATTCCTGCGGGCACTGATTCCCCGCGTCGACCGCCTGGAAATCGCCGGGCCGCCGAAGTTATTGCTGAACAACATTATTCGTCGCCATGAACGGTTGCCACTGCGGCTCATCGCCGCGTAGCCCACCGTGCGGGCGGCAGCCGCATTGCCCCGGCAGGGCCCGCCGCACGTCGCACATGATCCGTGCTGCCGGGTGCGCCGGAATAGGCGCGACGAGCGGCGCGTTGGAGCAGTTCGTGGCAATCGACGACCTCTTCCAACCGCTGACCGTGCGCTCGTTGACCGTGCCGAACAGGTTCGCGATGGCGCCGATGACCAGACGGGCCTCGCCCGGCGGGATCCCCGGAATCGATGTGGCCCACTACTACCGGCGCCGCGCCGCGGGTGGTGTCGGATTGATCATCACCGAAGGAATCCGGCTGCCCGACCCGGCCGCCGGTTACCCCTACGCCATTCCCACGATTGCGGGTGAGGAGGTGCTCGCCGGGTGGGCGCGTGTCGTCGACGCCGTCCACGCGGAAGGCGCCACGATCGCCGCTCAGCTGTGGCACCAAGGCGCAGAGCGCGACGATGCCGACGGCGTGGCTCCCGTCAGCCCGTCGGGGATCGACGGGCTCGGCAAGCCGAAGGGCAGGGCGCCGGCGCCCGACGAACTGCAGCAGGTCGCAGACCTTTACGCGCGCAGCGCCGCCACGGCGCGCGACATCGGCTTCGACGCCGTCGAATTGCACGGCGCCCACGGATACCTGCTGGACCAGTTCTTTTGGGAGCGAACGAACCTGCGCACCGACAGCTATGGCGGATCGCTGACCGCGCGAACCCGCTTTCCCGCCGAGGTGATCGCCGCGGTGCGCGGCGCAGTCGGCCCCAGCTATCCCGTCATCTTCCGGTTCTCGCAGTGGAAGGGCACCGACTACGCGGCGACGATCGCCGACGACCCGACCCAGCTCCAGGAACTGCTGACCCCCTTGGCCGAGGCCGGAGCCGACGTCTTCCATCCCTCGACGCGCAGGCATTACGTGCCCGCCTTCCCCGACTACGACCCTCAGCTGAGCCTCGCCGGCTGGACCAAGAAGGTCACCGGGTTGCCCGTGATCACGGTCGGCTCCGTCGGGCTGGAAACGCAGTTCCGCAGCGAGAAGCGGGGCCAGGTGATCCTGCCCGCTCCCGTCGACCGCCTCGTCGAGCAGTTCGAAGCCGGTGAATTCGACATCGCGGCGATCGGACGGGCGCTGCTCGCCGACCCGGCCTGGGTGAATCGCCTGCGCGACGGCGCGCTGGACGGGTTCGACGGCTACCACCCGGAGGTTGCGCTCTCCGCGCTCAACTGAGGTTGCGCGCCGCTCCCAACGCGCGGCTAGTGCCCGCTGAGCGTCAGCGTCCCTTCGGTTTTCAGTACCGTGCGGGCGGTGATCTTCTCGGTTTTGCGCGCCTCGCGCTCGAGGTAGCGCTGCTTGGACTCGTCGAACTTGTCGGAGGCTTCCTCGAGCTCCTTGACCAGCAGAGCGAGATCGTCACGCATCCACGCGCCTTCGCCGCTGAAGTCTTCGCGTTCGAAGATGCGCCACTTCCGCAGCACCGGCATGACCACCTCGTTGAGGTGGATGCGCGGGTCGTAGACGCCGCCGACGGCGATGATCACCGCCTTGCGGCGAAACTCCGGCACCGTGAACCCGGGCATCTTGAAGTTGCGCAGGATCCGGTGGACCGACTTGATCGCCTGGTTGGGCGCGATGTCCAGACCGGCGGCGCTGATGTCCCGGTAGAAGATCATGTGCAGGTTCTCGTCATGCGACACCCTGGCCATCAACCGCTCGGCGACGGGGTCGTTGCTGACCGCTCCGGTGTTGCGGTGTGACACGCGGGTGGCGAGCTCCTGGAACGACACGTACATGACGGCGTCGAACAGGCTTTCAGCGAACAGGTCGCCTTGCTGATTCTGGCCCGGGCTGAATCCGCGGGTCATTTGCTCGAGACGCAGCTTTTCCAGCTCGACCGGGTCCACCGCCCGAGTGACGACGAGGTAGTCGCGCAACGCGGTGCTGTGCCGGGCCTCTTCGGCGGTCCACCGGTTGACCCACTGGCCCCAGGGCCCGTCCATGCTGAAGTTCATGGCGATCTCGCGGGTGTACGACGGCAGATTGTCTTCTGTCAGCAGGTTCTGCACGATCGCGACCTGCGCGACGTCGGAAATCCGGCTCTGCCCGGGCTCCCAGTCCTGGCCGTCGAGCGCGGAGAAGTTTCTGCCTTCCGACCACGGGATGTAGTCGTGCGGGTTCCACTCCTTGAACATCGAGAGGTGGCGATTGAGCAGCTGCTCGGCCACGGGCTCGAGTTCGTGAAGTAGCTGCACGTTAGTGAGGGTCCGAGACAGACCTGTGGACACAACGCCTCCCAGTTATTGTACCTGCTAGTAACAGGCAATCTATCTGTGTCATTCGGTTACATCAAGCTGACACGCGGGAGTTTGGGGTGAATAGGGCCGAAAGTCCCACGCCCCCGTCACGGGATGGCAACGGGGCGGCCGACCGCGGCTGCGGGGGTTACTTCCGGGCGACGAGGTAGGGCGCCAGCGTGGAGAGCTTTTCGCAGGTCTCCTCGAATTCGCGCTCGGGTTGCGACTCTTCGATGATGCCGGCACCGGCCCGCAACCACGTCGTGCCGCCGCATTCGTAGGCCGCCCGCAGGGTCAGCGCCGCGTCCAGTCCGCCGTCCGCGGAAAGCATGACGACCGCGCCGGAATACAGTCCGCGCGGGCCTTCGTCGAGCCGCAGGATGGCCTCCACGCCGGCCGCTTTCGGGATGCCCGACGCGGTGACGGCCGGGAAGAGCGCTTCCAGCGCGTCCATCCGGTCGGCCGACGGGTTCAGACGCGCGCTGACGGTGGAGCCCAGGTGCTGCACGCTCCCCCGTTCCCGAACCGTCATGAAGTCGGTGACCGCCGCGCTGCCCGGCTCCGCGATCTCGCCCATCTCACGCAACGAGCTGCGCACCGAAATCGCATGCTCGACAATCTCTTTGGAGTTCGACTCCAGATCGGCGCGGGCCGCGCGGTCGCGCGCCGCGCCGCGCCCCAGCGCCCGGGTTCCCGCGAGCGGCTCGGTCACCACCGTGCCGTCCCGGCGGACCGCGGCGACAAGCTCGGGGCTGAAACCGACGGCACGAATTCCGCCCAGCCGCAACAGGAACGACCGGACCGGGGTATTGCGTCGCCGCCCCAGCCGGTAGGTGGACGGGAAGTCAAGCCGGAAAGGCACTTCGACGCAACGGGACAGGATGACCTTGTGGTAGTCGCCGGAGGCGATCTCCCGAACGGCCGTCGCCACGCGGTCCCGGTAACCGGACGGGTCGGCGCGGACCTCAAGGGCGCGCGCGTCGCCCACCTCCGGCACGCCGTCGAGCAACGCGAGCACCGCGTCGCGGTGACCGGCCGGTGCGCCGAGGAGGTGCACCGCATCGCGGGTCACCACGATCCGGGTGCGCGGCCAGAACACCCGGGCCAGGGGCGTACGCGGCGCCAACCTGTGCTGCAGCCCGAAGCGGTAGACGCCGAATTCGAATGCGACCCATCCGAAGACCTGGTCGGTTTCCAACAGCAGCCGGTCGGCGGCCTCACCCAGAACCCGCCCCGGCCGACCCGACCACTCTTGCCGCCGGGTGACGCCGTCGCGGGTCAGGCGCAGCTCGTGGCTGTCCAGTTCGATCATCGCCCGCACGCCGGCGGCCAGCACCCATTGGCCGTCGCACTCGTAAAGCAGGTATTCGTCACCGGTTCGCTCGGGCAACGCGGCGGCCAGCGCGGCCGCCAGGTCTGCCGGGTCCACGCGCGCGGGGAGCGGAATGCACTGTGACGCCGAACTGGTCTCAACGCCGAGTTCGGTCACAAGTAGTAAATGTAGCCTAACCTATCTAGGCGCGACGAGCCGCTCCCTCGGTGGGGTCGTTGACACCACACGTCTCCGTCCCCAGTAGATTCACAGATAAGTCACAGTACATGGCAACTTTGGGCGCGGTAATTGGCGCGACCTGCGACGCTTTGACCACCCGCTTTCCTGGAACGGGCTGTCCGGCGGCAATACCCCGCAATCCTGCGTTGCCGCACGCGTTTCGACTGGCGGCGCGGGGACGGCGGCGTTAAATTTTCTCGCAATCATCGGGATGTCCGTGGTCGCCCCCGCTTGCGGACGGTGCTTCCCCTGATCACCGGGTCACCCAGAGAGGCGCCAAATGCTGCAAGAGTTCTGGCACAACTTCACGCACAACTTGTTCAAGCCGCTGTTGCTCTTCTTCTACTTCGGGTTCTTGATCCCGATCCTGAGGGTGCGGTTCGAGTTCCCCTACGTGATCTACCAGGGCTTGACGATGTACCTGCTGCTGGCGATCGGCTGGCACGGCGGCGAGGAACTCGCCCAGGTCAGCGCCTCCAGCATCGGATCCATCGTCGGGTTCATGGTGTTGGGCTTCGTCCTGAACTTCCTGATCGGCGGCCTCGCCTACCTGCTGCTGAGCGGCCTGACGTCCCTGCGCAGAATCGATCGGGCGACCGTCGCCGGCTACTACGGTTCGGACTCGGCGGGGACGTTCGCCACCTGCGTGGCCGTCCTGGCCGCGACCAACATCGCGTTCAACGCCTACATGCCGGTGATGCTGGCCGTCATGGAGATCCCGGGATGTCTGGTGGCGCTCTACCTCGTCGCACGGCTGCGGCACCGGGGGATGGACGCCGCGGGCAACATGGCCGACGAGGCGGGCTACACGCCACCGGTCAAAGTCGGGGTCGGGCCGGGCACGGCGGCGAAGCCTCCGCAAGGCGGGAGCCTCGAGGCGGAGAACGAGCGGGGGGCCGAGCAAGAGCTGGAGTTCTCGCTGGAGAAGCTGGAGCACCCGGACTGGGAGCCCGGGCCGAAAGCGCCTCGCCCCAAGGGCAAGCGGGTTCCCATCTTCTCGCGTGAGCTCCTGCAGGAGGTGTTCCTCAACCCCGGCCTCGTGCTGCTGATGGGCGGCATCATCATCGGTCTCGTCAGCGGACTGCAGGGACAGAAAGTCGTTGCGGACGACGACAGGTTCTTCGTGCTGGCGTTCCAGGGCGTGCTGTGCCTGTTCCTGCTCGAGATGGGCATGACGGCGTCGCGCAAGCTGAAAGACCTGCGAACGGCCGGCCCCGGTTTCATCTTCTTCGGCCTGCTGGCGCCGAACATCTTTGCGCCGCTGGGGATCATCGTCGCCCACACCTACGCGTCGCTCACCCATGCCGACTTCAAGCCGGGAACCTATGTGCTGTTCGCGGTCCTATGCGGCGCCGCGTCATACATTGCCGTCCCGGCCGTCCAGCGGTTGGCGATTCCCGAGGCCAGCCCGACGCTGCCGCTGGCCGCGTCGCTCGGTTTGACGTTCTCCTACAACGTGACGATCGGCATCCCGCTTTATATCGAGGTCAACCGGATGGTCGCCCACTGGTTCTAGCCGGTTCCCGGCGCAGGCCGGTTGCCTGTTGAGCTTGCGGACATAGTTGTTAAGTGTTGGTAAACGCGGGTTGACGGCGGTCGCCGCAGTCCTCAGGGTGTATGGGTGCTCGCGCCCACCGCCTGTCAGCTACAGCTAGCCCCCGGGTCGCCGGTGGACGAAGTCGCCGAGAGGCGTCGATGATCCACGAGTTCGTCGACAATTTCACCCATAATCTCTTCAAACCGCTGCTGCTGTTCTTCTATCTCGGTTTCCTCATCCCGATCCTCAAGGTGCGGTTTGAGTTTCCCTACGTGATCTATCAGGGCTTGACCATCTACCTGCTGGTGTCTATCGGCTGGCAGGGCGGTGAGGAGCTCGCCAAGGTCAAGCTGGCCGATGTCGACAACATCGCCGAGTTCGTCGCGCTCGGCATCGTGCTGAACTTTGTGTTCGGTGGGCTCACCTATCTCTTGCTGAGGTACCTGACCCGGCTGCGGCGAATCGACAGGGCGGCGATCGCCGGGTATTACGGGTCGGCTTCGGCGGGTACCTTTGCCACCTGCGTGGCGTTCTTGACGAGCATCAAGATCGCTTTCGACGCCTGGCTGCCGGTCGGGTTGGCCTTCATGGAAATTCCCGGCTGCCTGGTGGCGCTGTACCTGGCCGCCCGGCTGCGGCAAAGGGGATGGACGAGGCGGGCAACATGGCCGACGAGCCGGGCTACACGGCCCCCGCGAAACTCGGCCCGGGCGCGGCCGCCCGCCGGGTAGGCGCGGAAAGCCGCAACGACGAAAACGAGCGCGGGGTCGAGGAGGAGCTCGAGCTGTCTCTGGAGAAGCTGGAGCGCCCAGACTGGGAGCCCGGTCCGGCGGCTCGCCGCGCCACGGGGACGCGGGTCCCGATCGTCTCCCGCGGGATATTGCAGGAAGTCTTCCTCAATCCCGGGCTCACCCTGCTCCTCGGCGGCATAGCCGTCGGTTTCATCGGCGCCATTCAAGGCCAGAAGGTCGTCCACGACCAGAACGAGCTGTTCGTCTCGGCGTTCCAGGGTGTGCTCTGCCTGTTTCTACTCGAAATGGGCATGACGGCCTCGCGCAAGCTGCGGGACGTCAGGTCCGCCGGCGCCGGGTTCGTCCTCTTCGGTTTACTGGCGCCAATCCTATTCGGCGCGTTGGGGATTCTGGCCGCCTACCCCTTCGCCTACCTCACCGACACCCACCTGCAACGGGGCACCTATGTGCTGTTCGCCGTCCTGTGCGGTTCGGCCTCCTACATCACGCTGCCGGCCGTCCAGCGTCTGGGCATCCCCGAGGCGAGCCCGACCTTGCCGCTGGTCGCATCGCTGGGCCTGACCTTCTCCGTGCTGGTCACGGTCGGTATCCCGATCTACATCGAGATCAATCGAATTGTCTCGCAATGGTTCCCAGGAACCTGAGCGCTATCCCAACACCGCACGCACCACCGCATCGGCGAGCAGTCGGCCGCGCGGGGTCAGGATCAGCCTGTCGGCGTCGGATACCAGCAACCCGTCCGCGACCGCCGTCTCGGCGCGCTCTCGTTCGGCGGCATCCAGCAGGCCGACCGAAAGCCCTTGCCGCAGCCTGATTCCCAACAGCACGTCTTCGGTGTGCAGTGCGTCGGTGTCCAGCAGCTCGAATCCCCCTACCGGCAGCGCGGCACCGGCCAGCAGCTCGGCATAGGCATTGGGGTGCTTGACGTTCCACCACCGCGTCGCACCGACGTATCCGTGCGCACCCGGCCCCGCGCCCCACCATTGACCGCCGTTCCAATAGCCGAGGTTGTGCCGGCACTCACCGCCCGGCCGCGACCAGTTGGACACCTCGTACCAACTCATCCCCGCCTCGGACAGCCGGGCGTCGACCAACTCGTAGCGGTGCGCCAGGACGTCGTCGTCGGGCGCCGCCAGCTCGCCACGCCGGACCCGCCGGGCCAGCGCGGTGCCCTCCTCGACCACCAGCGCGTAGGCCGAGACGTGGTCGACCCCCGTCTCGATCGCCGTGTCGACCGAGCGCAGCAGGTCGTCGTCGGACTCCCCGGGCGTTCCGTAGATCAGGTCCAGGCTGACGTGTTCGAAGCCGGCGGCCAGCGCCTCGCGTGCGCAGTCCGCCGACCGGTTCGGGGTATGAATCCGCTCGAGCACGCCCAGCACCCGCGGCGAGACCGACTGCATGCCGAGCGAAACTCGGGTGTACCCGGCGGCACGGATCGCCTGGAAAAAGTCCGGCCAGGCCGACTCCGGGTTGGCCTCGGTGGTGACCTCGGCGTCCGGCGCCAGCGGGAAGTTCTCCCGCACCATGCCGAGCAGCGCGGCCACGCGCTGCCCGCCCAGCAGCGAGGGCGTTCCCCCGCCGACGAAAACGGTGTCCAGCGTCGGTGCGTGCAGCCGCGCCGCCGCCATCTCCAGCTCCGCTCGCAGGGCCTCCATCCAGGCATCCGGGTTGACACCTCCCAGCTCGGCCGGGGTGTAGGTGTTGAAGTCGCAGTACCCGCATCGGGTGATGCAGAACGGGACGTGCACGTACAGGCCAAAGGGCTGTCCGGGGCTCGGCTCCAGGGCCGGTAGCTCGACGGGGGCCTCGCGAAGGGTCATGCCAAATCATCGCACGGCGACGTGCCGCGCGGGCTCCGCGAGACTCTCGGCGTCGCGCGCCTGGTCGACGGGCGATTTTTGCTTATCGTGAAGGCAGATCGGGCCTGACTGGAACGCCGGTCGCGATCCATGGCAGAATGGCGAGCGTGACCGCCGCCAACCGCAGCCTGCGTATCGCCCTCGTGGCGCGGCGACACATTGATCTCAAGCGCGTCTGCAGCTGTTGCTGTCTTCCTTGATCTCGTAGATCGCCCACCTGTATCTCCAGCTGGCTGCCGGATCTGCGCCGCCGAAATCTACCGGTGGATTGCGCTGTCTGACGCCTTGACGAAATGGAAAACCGGGAATGACCACAGCCCCTCCCGCAAAGCCCCGCAACGAGGGCCAGTGGGCGCTGGGACATCGCGAACCGCTCAACGCCAACGAAGAATACAAGCAGGCCGGCAACCCGCTCGATGTGCGGGAGCGAATCGAGAACCATTACGCCAAGGCCGGATTCGACAGCATCGAGAAGAACGACCTGCGCGGCCGCATGCGGTGGTGGGGCCTGTACACCCAGCGTGAGCAGGGCTACGACGGCACCTACACCGGCGACGAGAACATGGACCTGCTCGAGGCCAAGTACTTCATGATGCGGGTGCGCTGCGACGGCGGCGCCATCTCGGCTGCGGCGCTGCGCACCCTGGGCCAGATCTCGACCGAGTTCGCCCGGGACACCGCCGACATCTCCGACCGGGAGAATCTCCAGTACCACTGGATCGAGGTGGAGAACGTCCCCGAGATCTGGCGGCGGCTCGACGAGGTCGGGCTGCAGACCGCCGAGGCGTGCGGCGACTGCCCGCGCGTGATCCTGGGCTCGCCGCTGGCCGGCGAGTCTCTCGACGAGGTGATCGACCCCACCTGGGCGATCGACGAGATCGTGCGTCGCTACATCGGCAAGCCCGACTTCGCCGACCTGCCCCGCAAGTTCAAGACCGCCATCTCCGGCCTGCAGGACGTCGTGCACGAAGTCAACGACGTCGCGTTCATCGGCGTCAACCATCCGGAGCACGGCGCCGGGCTGGACCTGTGGGTGGGCGGCGGCCTGTCGACCAACCCGATGCTCGGCCAGCGTGTCGGGGCCTGGGTTCCGCTGCACGAGGTCCCGGAGGTGTGGGCGGCGGTGACCTCGGTGTTCCGCGATTACGGCTACCGCAGGCTGCGGTCCAAGGCCCGGCTGAAGTTCCTGATCAAGGACTGGGGCGTGGAGAAGTTCCGCGAAGTCCTCGAACGCGAGTACCTCAAGCGCCCGCTGATCGACGGCCCGGCCCCCGAGCCGGTCACGCACCCGATCGACCACGTCGGGGTCCAGCGGTTGAAGAACGGGCTCAACGCGGTGGGCGCCGCCCCTATCGCCGGACGGGTTTCCGGCACCATCTTGTCCGCGGTGGCCGATCTGGCCGAGCGGGCCGGCTCCGACCGGATCCGGTTCACCCCGTACCAGAAGCTGGTCATCCTCGACATTCCCGACGACGAGGTCGACGACCTGGTCGCCGGGCTGGAAGCCTTGGGTCTGCGCACCAACCCTTCGCGGTGGCGGCGAAACCTGATGGCGTGCAGCGGGATCGAGTACTGTAAGTTGTCATTCGCCGAAACGCGGGTCAGGGCGCAGGCTTTGGTTCCCGAGTTGGAGCGCCGCCTGGCGGACATCAACTCCAAGCTGGACGTGCCGATCACCGTCAATCTGAACGGCTGCCCGAACTCTTGTGCGCGAATCCAGGTAGCGGACATCGGTTTCAAGGGCCAGATGGTCGACGACGGCCAGGGCGGCTCCGTGGAGGGCTTCCAAGTGCATCTGGGCGGCAGTCTCGGCCTGGACAGTGGCTTCGGCCGAAAACTGCGTCAGCACAAGGTCACCAGCGAGGAGTTGGGCGACTACATCGATCGAGTAGTGCGCAACTTCGTGGAATACCGCAGCGCGGGCGAGCGTTTTGCCCAGTGGGCCGTTCGGGCCGGGGAGGACGATTTGCGATGACAGTCATCGAGAAGGCAAGCAGGCCCACAGAGGCCGAATTGCGCGAACTGGCTGCGCGTGGCGCGGCGGAGCTCGAGGGCGCCGACGCCACCGACATATTGCGTTGGGCCGACGAGAATTTCGGCGGATTCAACGGTCCGCGCGGCTGGGCGACGTGTAACTACGTGGTCGCCTCGAGCATGCAGGAGGCGGTGCTGATCGATCTTGCCGCCAAGGTCCGGCCCGGTGTGCCGGTGCTGTTCCTGGACACCGGCTATCACTTCGTGGAAACGATCGGCACCCGGGATGCGGTCGAATCGGTCTACGACATCCACGTCGTCGACGTCAGGCCCGAACACACGGTGGCCCAGCAGGACCACCTCATGGGCAAGGACCTGTTTTCGCGCGACCCCGGCGAGTGCTGCCGGCTGCGCAAGGTGGCACCGCTGGGCAAGGCGCTGCGCGGATACTCGGCCTGGGTGACCGGGCTGCGCCGGAGCGAGGCCCCGACGCGCGCCAACGCCCCGGTGGTCAGCTTCGACGAGGGGTTCAAGCTGGTGAAGATCAACCCGCTCGCCACCTGGACCGACGAGGACATGCAGGACTACATCGACCAGTACGACGTGCTGGTCAATCCGCTTGTCTACGACGGGTATCCGTCGATCGGCTGCGCGCCCTGCACCGCGAAGCCGGCCGCGGGTGCCGATCCGCGCAGCGGGCGCTGGCAGGGGCTCGCCAAGACGGAATGCGGGCTGCACGCGTCGTAGGCGCCGGATCACCCGATCTCGGGAATGAGGTTGGTGATGCAGAACGGGTGGCCGACCGGGTCGATCAGCACACGCCAGTTCTCCGGGTTGGGCTGAACCGCGGCCTTCGTGGCGCCCAGCGCGAGTATCCGGGCTTCCTGGCCGTCGAGGTCAGAGACCGCCAATTCAAGATGCAGCTGTTTGGGCACCGCGCCGTCCGGCCAGGTCGGTGGCCTGTGGTCGGCGACGCGTTGAAACGTCAGGAGGACTCCCGCGCCTTGGAGGGCCACGAACTCGTCGGAGGAGAACATCACCTGGAGATCCAAGACGTTCTTGTAGAACTCTCCCAGCGCGGCGGGGTCGGGGCAATCGACCGACACCGCCCCAACCCGAACATCTCCCGCCATACCGCTCTCCCTTCGACGGCGAACCAGCGATTCACAGCAGCCAGTCTGGCAGGAACGGCTGACACCAAAGCCGCTGGGCCACGGCCCGCCAGACTCCCATTCCGACCCGACGATTTAGCTGGCTGCCCGTGGGCCTTCGGGACTAGCATCACTGTGTTATGAGGGCGGTCGTCGTCGCGGTCTGTGCCGCGATCGTCTCGATGTTTCTCGGCGTCCCCGCGGTGGCGTACGCCGACCCGTGCGTCAACGGCACCGTCCGTCCCGGTGGTCCGGGCGGCGACGTCTTCATGTGCCTGAATCGCGGATGGTTGCACGTGGTGCCGAACGGCGCCGACGGGTATGGCCCAGACCGGCCACTGCCACCGACGTGTGCGAGATTCCCCGACAAGTACATGTGCCCGGTCGATGCGCCCCCGCCCGGCTAGCGGCGGCGCGGACTCACGCCGGGGTGAGCGCGCTGCGGTCCTCGTCGGTGTCGCCGCCGCCGTCCTGCGGGTACGCGACGTCGCTGGGCAGCGGCGGCACCCGGGTGGCTCGCACGTACACCGTGTCGCCCTCGCGTAAGGCCAGCGCCTCGGCGTCGCCGCGGGTGATCTGCGCGGTGAACTGGCCTTTCGTTGCGGCGCTGGTCATCTCCACCCGCACCTCGAAGCCCAACGCCACCACCCGGTCGACGGTGGCGCGCACCACCCCGATGGACTCGGCGGTGCCGTCACCACCGGCGATCGCCATCTCGGGGTTGCGGCCCACCCGGATGTCGTGCGGGCGAACCAGAGCCCCATTGAGGGTGGAGACCGCGCCCAGAAACGACATCACGAACGCATTGGCCGGGGCGTCGTAGACATCGGACGGCGAGCCGACCTGCTCGATGCGGCCCTTGTTCAGCACGGCGATCCTGTCGGCGACGTCCAGCGCCTCGGCCTGGTCGTGGGTGACCAGCACCGTGGTGACGTGCACCTCGTCGTGCAGCCGCCGCAACCAGGCGCGCAGGTCCTCGCGCACCTTGGCGTCCAGCGCGCCGAACGGCTCGTCGAGCAGCAGCACCTGCGGGTCGACGGCCAGCGCCCGGGCCAGCGCCATGCGCTGCCGTTGGCCACCGGAGAGCTGGTTGGGATAGCGCGTCTGAAATCCGCTGAGCCCAACGACTTCCAGCAAGTCGTCCACCTTGGCCTTGACCTCGGCCTTGGGCCGCTTGCGGATCTTCAGGCCGTAGGCCACGTTGTCCCGCACGGTCAGATGCTTGAAAGCGGCGTAATGCTGGAACACGAACCCGATACCGCGCCGCTGCGGCGGCACCCCGGTCACGTCCCGTCCGTTGATGGTCACGCGTCCCGCTGTCCGGTTGGTCCAGCCCGGCGATGGTGCGCAACAGCGTCGACTTCCCCGAACCGCTGGGGCCCGAGCAACGCCGTCAGCGAACCGGCGGGCACCGCGAAGTCCACGTGGTCCAGGGCGACGAAATCGCCGTAACGCTTGTAGGCGTCCCGCACCGACGATCGCGGTGTCGGCGGGCCCGCTTGCGCTGTCGGTCATGGACGAGTCTCCTTATCGGGCTATCCGGCGGCTCGTGCCCTGCGGGCATCGAGCATCACCTGGAAGATCAAGACCAGCACCGCGACACCCATCAGCAGCGTCGACAGCGCGTAGGCGCCGTACTCGGCTCCGCGGTTGTAGCGGTCGGAGACCAGCAACGTCAGCGTCTGCGACTTCCCCGGCAGGTTGGAGGACACCATGATGACCGCGCCGTATTCGCCGAGGGTTCGGGCGACGGTGAGCACGATGCCGTAAGTCAGTCCCCACCTGATCGACGGCAGCGTGATTCGCCAAAACGTCTGCCACGAACCGGAACCCAGGGTTGCCGCCGCCTCTTCCTGGTCGGTGCCGAGTTCGTGCAGCACCGGTTCGACCTCGCGCACCACGAACGGCAGGGTGACGAAGATGCTGGCCAGCACGATGCCGGGCAGCCCGAAGATGACCTTGAAGCCGAGGTCGTTCTCGACGAATCCCAGCGCGCCCGCCGATCCCCACAGCACGATCAACGCCACACCCACGATCACGGGCGACACCGCGAACGGCAGGTCGATGATCGCCTGCAGGACACCCCTTGCCGCGAAACCTGTTGCGCGCCAGCACCAATGCCGTCGGGATGCCGAAGACCACGTTCAGCGGCACCACGATGGCGACCACCAGCAGCGACAGGTTCAGCGCCGATATCGCGGCCGGGGTGCTAACCCACGCGTAGAACTGACCGAATCCGGGCTCGGAAGGTCCGCCACAGGATCAGCGCCACCGGAACGACCAGCAGCACCAAGATGTAGCCGAGCGCCGACGATATCGGATCAGGTAGCGAACCCACGGCGACGGCGTCACGCCGCCTTCTCCTCGCGTCGGGCCGCGCGCGCCGCCCACGATCCGCAAGATGAGCAGCACGACGAACGAAATCGCCAACAGCACAATGGATATCGCCGCGGCGCCGGTGCGGTCGTCGTTCTCGATCAAGGTCCGGATCCACTGTGACGACACCTCGGTCTTGCCGGGCACGGCGCCGCCGATCAGCACCACCGAACCGAACTCGCCGATGGCTCGCGAAAACGCCAGCCCCGCACCGGACAACAGCGACGGGCAGCAGCGACGGCAGCACTACCGAGGTGAAGACTTCGGGCCGCTGGCGCCCAGCGACGCCGCCGCCTCCTCGACCTCCCGGTCGATTTCGAGCAGCACCGGCTGCACGGCCCGCACCACGAACGGCAGCGTGACGAACGCCAATGCCACCGCCACGCCCCAGGCGGTGTGCTGCAAGTGAAGGCCCACCGGGCTGTTGTTGCCGTACAGGGCCAGCATCACCAGGCTGGCGACGATGGTGGGCAGCGCGAACGGCAGGTCGATGATCGCGTCGACCAGCCGTTTGCCGACGAAGTCGTCGCGCACCAGCACCCAGGCGATCACCAGGCCGAACACCAGGTTGACCAACGTGACGCCCGCCGGCGATCGTCAACGTCACCCGGAACGACTCGAGCGCGGCGTTCGACGTGACGGCCAGCCAGAAGGCCTGCCAGCCGCCGCCGGCGGCCTGCCAGGCGATCGCGGCCAACGGCAGCAGCACGATCACCGAGAGCCACAGCATCGCCACCCCGACCCGAAGCGACGTGCCGCCCGGCCCGGCCGCGCGAAGCGCGCGTCCGCGGCACCGGCTCGGATCGGACCGTCTCGCGGATCGGCGTGATCGCGGCCGTCATCCGGTGGCCTTCGTGTAGATCTTGGTGATGCTGCCGTTGTTCTTGTCGAACAGCTGCGGATCGACTGTCCCCCAGCCGCCGAGGTCCGCGATCGTCCACAGTTTCACCGGCGCCGGGAACTGGTCCCGGAAGTCGGCGGCGACGGCCGGATCCACCGGCCGGAAGCCCGCCTGCGCCCATACCCGCTGCGCCGCGGCGGTGTACTGGAAGTTCTTGAAGGCGATCGCCGCGTCGAGGTGCGGGCTGGTGGTCACCACCGCCACCGGGTTCTCGATCTTGAAGGTCTGCGGCGGGATGACGTGTTCGACCGGCTTGCCCGCCCGCTCGGTGGCGATGGCCTCGTTCTCGTAGCTGATCAACACGTCACCGCTGCCCTGGACGAAGACGTCGGTGGCTTCCCGCCCCGACCCGGGGCGCAGTTTGACGTGTTCGCGCACCAACTTGCCGACGAAGTCGATGCCGGCCTGGCTGTTGCTGCCGCCCTGACTCTTGGCGGCATACGGAGCGAGCAGGTTCCACTTCGCCGACCCCGAACTCAGCGGGCTGGGCGTGATGACCTCGACGCCGGGCCGCAACAGGTCGTCCCAGTCCTTGATGTTCTTCGGATTGCCCTTGCGGACCACCAAGGTCACCACCGACCCGAACGGGATTCCCTTGGTGGCGTCGGTGTTCCAGTCCTTCGACACCTTCCCGGCCTTGACCAGTCGGGTGATGTCGGGCTCGACGGAAAAGTTCACCACGTCGGCGGGCTTGCCGTCGGCAACACCGCGCGACTGGTCACCGGAGGCCCCGTAGGAGGTGATCACCTGCACGCCCTTGCCCTGGTCGGAGGCGTTGAACGCCGCAATCACCTTGCTCCAGCCCGGTTCCGGGACCGAGTAGGCGACCAGGGTGATGCTGGTGCGCGCGTTGGTCGGCCCGCCTCCGCCGACGGCGTCGCTGGGACCGCCGTGACACGCGGCGACGACACCGGCGATCAGCGCGAGCGCCGCGACCTTGCGGACACGCCGCCGGCGCGGTGCGCCGCCGATGCGTTGAGCATTGAGTGGCCTTCCGGTGCGGGACGGATGGACTAGGTCCCGTTGCTGCGGAACGGCACTGAGAACGTGACGGAGAATTCACTGACTCCATACCAGACCGCGCACGGGTTCGACAGTCAGCGACAACAACGCACGGAGAGCACCGCATACCAGAACACCGGATGCCCCGCGCATGTGGCGAAGCCTAACAGCAAACCGCCGGCCGCCACCGGATCGGGTCGCCACCAACCCCCGGCCGGTGCGTCGGCAACGGCTCAGTGCGTCAACAACCAGGTGACGATCACCAACACCACCAGCGTGACGAGAACCAACGTCACGTGAGACCGAGGCATGCGCGCTACCCGGGCGTCCCGTCGGCGTGGCGGGCGCGGCGCATCAGCGCGATGCCCTTGCCGAGCAGGCCGTCCATCAGGGCCGCCGTGAGGTAGGCCACCGCGAGCACCACCGGCATCACGACCATGGCCTGCAGGACGAAGGCGAGCCCCGAAAGCCACAGCTCGTTGCCGTCCCACCAATTCAGCAACCCATCCATTGGGCTCAACTATCTATTCGCACCGGCACGCGAAACCAATGTGCCAGGATCGGCGGATGCCGCCGGGCCTCCCGACGGCGCCGCGACGACCTGTCTGATCGCCGGCGGCGGACCGGCGGGCATCATGCTTGGCCTGCGCTGGCGCGCGGCGGAGTAAACGTCACGGTGATGGAAAAGCGCGCCGATCTCCTGCGTGACCTCCGCAGGAACACGATGCCCGCGAGAACGCTTGCGGCTGCTCGACGAGCTGGGCCTGGGGCGCGCGGTTCGCCCAGCTGCCGCATCGCCTGATCGACACGATCCACATGGAAATGCAGGGCCAGCCGGTGGATCTCGACCTGACCCACCTGCCCGGCGCGCATCAGCACATCGCGCTGGTGCCGCAGTGGGACTTCCTCGAGCTGCTGGCCAGCCGCCGCCGAGGCCGAGCCCAGCTTCCAGCTGCTGCGCAGCACCGAGGTCACCGGGGTGGTCCGCGACCGGCGAGCCGCATCGGTCGCGGCGTCACCTACCGCGACCAGAGCGGCGAAACCCAAGAGATGCGCGCCGAGCTCACGGTGGCCTGCGACGGTCGCGGCGTCGACGGTGCGCTCGGCGCTCGGGCCTGACGCCGCGCAGCTTCGGCGCGCCGATGGACGTGTGGTGGTTCCGGTTGCCTCGCCGGCCCGACGACCCGAGCGGCCTCGCCGGCACGCTTCGAGGCCGGGCACGGGGTCATCATGATCGACCGCGGCGACTACTACCAGATCGCCTACATCATTCCCGAAGGGAGCCGACGCCCAGATGCGCGGCCCAAGGCATCGAGGCGCTGCACCGCGTGCTGGTCGGGCATGGTGCCCTGGCTCGCCGACCGCGTCGACCACGTTGACCTCGTTCGACGACGTGAAACTGCTTGACGTGCAACTCAATCGGCTCCGCCGCTGGTATTCCGACGGCGTGCTGTGCATCGGCGACGCGGCGCACGCGATGTCGCCGGTCGGCGGCGTCGGCATCAACCTGGCGGTAGCCGACGCCGTGGCCACCGCGCGCATGCTGGCCCGCCCGCTGCGCGCCGGGACGGGTGTCCACCCGGCAGCTGGCCCGGGTGCAGGTGCGCCGCTGGATACCCACGGCGATCATTGCAGGCCGTGCAACGAGCGATCCACGCCCAAGGTCGATCGCCGTCGCGGTGGCCGGCAGCGCCCGGAGGACCCAGGATGCGCCCCGGACGTGCCGCGAGCCGTGCGGCTGGTCGGCCGCGCCGGCGTTGCGGCGATCGGTCGGCTACCTGGTCGCCATCGGCCCGCTGCCCGAGCACGCGCCCGCCTACGCCAAACACCGCGGGTGATCCCCGACACGCCGGCCCGCTCGCCTCGGCGAAAGATGGACGAGGGGCAGGTCGACGGTCGATGATGACGGGATGGTCCTGCACGCCGAACCCGCCGACCAGCCCGCCCAATCCGCCGGGGCCGCGGCCCAGGAGACGCTGACAACGGCTCCGGATACGGTCCTGGCGCCGCCCATTGACTTCAGCGCCCCGACGGCCCTGCCCGCCAGCGCGACGTTGCGCAACCCGTTTCCGCCGATCGCGGACTATGCGTTCCTGTCCGATTGGGAAACCACCTGCCTGATCTCGCCGGCCGGCTCGGTGGAGTGGATGTGCGTGCCCCGCCCGGACTCCCCGAGCGTTTTCGGCTCGATCCTCGACCGCAGCGCCGGCCACTTCCGCCTGGGACCCTACGGCGTCTCGGTGCCGTCCGCCCGCCGTTACCTGCCCGGCAGCCTGATCATGGAAACCACCTGGCAGACCCACACCGGGTGGCTGATCGTGCGCGACGCGCTGGTGATGGGCACGTGGCACGACATCGAGCGGCGGTCGCGGACCCATCGCCGCACGCCGATGGACTGGGACGCCGAGCACATCCTGCTGCGCACGGTGCGCTGCGTCAGCGGCACGGTCGAGCTGATGATGAGCTGCGAGCCGGCCTTCGACTACCACCGCGATAGGTGCCACGCTGGGAATACTCGGCGAACGCGTACGGCGAGGCCATCGCCCGCGCCAACAAACATCCGGACGCCCATCCGACGCTGCGGCTGACCACCAACCTGCGGATCGGGCTGGAGGGCCGGGAGGCGCGGGCGCGCACCCGGATGAAGGAGGGCGACGACGTCTTCGTCGCGCTGAGCTGGACCAAGCACCCGGCGCCGCAGACCTACGAAGAGGCCGCCGACAAGATGTGGCAGACCACCGAGTGCTGGCGGCAGTGGATCAACATCGGCAACTTCCCCGACCACCCGTGGCGGGCCTACCTGCAGCGCAGCGCGCTCACGCTGAAGGGGCTGACGTACTCGCCCACCGGCGCGCTGCTGGCGGCCAGCACCACGTCGCTGCCGGAGACGCCCCGCGGCGAGCGCAACTGGGACTACCGCTACGCCTGGGTGCGCGACTCCACGTTCGCGCTGTGGGGGCTTTACACGCTGGGACTGGACCGCGAGGCCGACGACTTCTTCGCGTTCATCGCCGACGTCTCCGGCGCCAACAACAACGAACGCCACCCACTGCAGGTGATGTATGGCGTGGGCGGCGAACGCAGCCTCGTGGAAGAAGAGCTGCACCATCTGTCCGGCTACGACCATGCCCGCCCGGTGCGGATCGGCAACGGCGCCTACAACCAGGACCAGCACGACATCTGGGGCTCGATCCTGGACTCGTTCTACCTGCACTGCAAGTCCCGCGAGCAGATCGGGGAAAGCCTGTGGCCCGTGCTGAAGAAGCAGGTGGAGGAGGCCATCAAGCACTGGCGCGAGCCCGACCGCGGAATTTGGGAGGTGCGCGGCGAACCGCAGCACTTCACCTCCTCGAAGGTGATGTGCTGGGTGGCGCTGGATCGGGGCGCGAAGCTGGCCGAGCGGCAGGGCGAGAAGAGCTACGCCCAGCAGTGGCGGGCGATCGCCGAGGAGATCAAGGACGACATCCTTCGGCACGGGGTGGACTCCCGGGGCGTGCTCACCCAGCGCTACGGCAGCGACGCGCTGGACGCCTCGCTGCTGTTGGTGGTGCTGACCCGGTTCCTGCCGTCGGACGACCCCAGGGTGCGCAACACCGTGCTGGCCATCGCCGACGAGCTGACCCAGGACGGCCTGGTGCTGCGCTACCGCGTCGAAGAGACCGACGACGGGCTGAGCGGCGAGGAAGGCACCTTCACCATCTGCTCCTTCTGGCTGGTGTCGGCGCTGGTCGAGATCGGTGAGGTGGCGCGCGCCAAGCGGCTGTGCGAGCGGCTGTTGTCCTACGCCAGCCCGCTGCACCTCTACGCCGAGGAGATCGAGCCCCGAACCGGGCGACAGCTGGGCAACTTCCCCCAGGCGTTCACCCACCTGGCGCTGATCAATGCGGTGGTGCACGTCATCCGCGCCGAGGAGGAAGCCGACGGCTCGGGGATGTTCCAGCCGGCCAACGCGCCGATGTAGACGGCTCAGTGCGGCGTCAGTTCACCGAGGGCGCCGATTCTGGCCATCATCAGCTGCGCGATGTCCTCCGCTCTGCGCGGGACGCCGCCGTGGCCCCCCAACGACGAGGATGACGCGTTGAAAAAGTCGACTTCCACCTCGACCAGGCAATTCCCTCGCACACCGACGGCGCGGCCCGCCGGGATGGAGTCCGCGTCTTTCTCCGACGCCAACGCGAGCCAAACAGTGGCGCCCAGAACGGAATTGGTGACGTGAACGTGATCGATCGTGGCCGCGAGCCTGAACAGGTTGTCCGACCACGGCTGCGTTCTGCCGTCACAGTTCAGCCACTGCCGGGAAAACGCCGCGAACAGCGCCTCGGCGTCGGCGGCGGTGGGCAGGGTGACCACGCCCTCCTTCGCCTCGGTAACCGCAACGGACGCGGTCGCGTGCCGCCACGCCTGAACCGCAACACCTTTGACGGCGCCCGCATGGTACGCGGATTGCTCCAGCATCCCCGCGACGCCGAGGCAGTCGACTGATGAGGCGGGCTGGTCGGCGCGCAACGCCTCGGGGCCGCCGACCCGCGACGGGAACCGGGGATCGACGATCATGGGCTGCTTGAGGATTCGCGACAAGCTTGCGTGGCCCAGCAACACCCGAGTGATGGTTGGCCCCCCGACCGGACGCGGCACCAAGCTGGGCACCGGTTGCGCCTTGCCGCCGACGGCCACGGCGCAGCCGGAGGCCAGCATCGCCACCGCGAAAAGAGCTGTGAGGGACCAGCGGCTGGCGCGCCCGGCCTTCCCGCACGCCGGACCGACGGCGCGGCCGTCACCGCGCCCCGACCACCGCCGAGCAAAGGCCATCCTCGTCGACTCCTTGCCGCCTTCCGCTTACCGAAAGTTTACGTTTTCGCAGACGGATCCGCCGCAACCACACCGAAAACACAGCACCAAGCCAGCGATGTCCCAGCCGACGCAAGCGGCCGCGTCAGCTCAGCGCGTTGATCTTGTCCATCATGGCTTGCGCGATGTCGGTGGCGCTGGTTTCCACGCTTGCCGATCCCGGGTCGGAAGGGCGTCGGTCCCCGAAGAAGACCACCTCGACCTCGACGAGGCAGTTCAGCTGGACGCCGACTGCACGCGCCTGGGGAGTGGGTTGAAGCGCAGGCATGTTGGGCAGCACGGAGGTCGCGGTATTGGTCGCGGCCACAATAGTTTTCGAGGCGTTGGCGACGCGGACGTCGCTGATGACGTTCGTTGTGCTGATCGGGCCGGTTTGCTCGGTCGTCGTCGTGCCGTTGCAGCGCTGCCACTGCTCGGAAAATCGCGCGAACAGCGCCTGCGCCTGGTCGGCCGAGGGCAGCGCGACCACGCCCTCGATCACGCTGATCACCTGAGCCGGCTCCCCGTTGTTCCACCAGGACTCCGACGCAACATCTTTGACTTGGGCCGGTCCTGACTGGTACACGCTTTTGTGGAGCATGGCCGTCACGCCCAGGCAAGCGGCCGGGGACACCGAGGAGTCCTTCTGATCGAGCTTGTCGGGGCCGCCGATCTCGGGTGGCCGGCGGGAGACGAAGGGCTGGTTGAGCATCCGCGAGAGAGCGGCGTCGTCGAGCAGGACCTGGCTGACGGTTGCACCGGTGAGCGGCCGGGGCTTGATGTTCGGCGCCGGCTTCGCCGTGCCATCCACCACCGCGCCACAACCCGCCGCCAACGCGACGACCAGCGCAAGTACCGTCGCCGGCCCGCTCATCCGCACGGCTACTTCTTACCCTTCTCCGAGCCACCATCGGTGGACAGCGCGGCGACGAACGCCTCCTGCGGCACGTCCACCCGGCCAATGGTTTTCATCCGCTTCTTGCCTTCCTTCTGCTTTTCGAGAAGTTTGCGTTTGCGGGTGATGTCGCCGCCATAACACTTGGACAGGACGTCCTTGCGGATCGCGCGAATATTCTCGCGCGCAATGATTTTCGATCCGATGGCCGCCTGCACCGGCACTTCGAACTGCTGGCGCGGGATGAGCTCCTTGAGCTTGGTGGTCATCTTGTTGCCGTAGGCGAATGCCGAATCCTTGTGCACGATGGCGCTGAAAGCGTCGACCGCCTCGCCCTGCAGCAGGATGTCGACCTTGACCAGTTCGGCCTCCTGCTCGCCCGCCTCTTCGTAGTCCAGGCTGGCGTAGCCGCGGGTGCGCGACTTCAGCGAGTCGAAGAAGTCGAAGATGATCTCCCCGAGCGGCATGGTGTAGCGCAACTCCACCCGTTCGGGCGACAGGTAATCCATGCCGCCGAGCTCACCCCGGCGCGACTGGCACAGTTCCATGATGGTGCCGATGAATTCGCTGGGCGAGATGATCGTCGTTTTCACCACCGGCTCGTAGACCATGCCGATCTTGCCTTCCGGCCAGTCCGACGGATTGGTCACGATAATGCCGCCGTCCGCCCCGCCTTCCAAGATCACCCGGTACACGACGTTCGGCGACGTCGAAATCAGGTCCAGGTCGAACTCCCGCTCGAGGCGTTCGCGGGTGATCTCCATGTGCAGCAGGCCCAAAAATCCGCACCGGAATCCGAAGCCGAGCGCCACGGACGTCTCCGGCTCGTAGGTCAGGGCCGCGTCGTTGAGCTGCAGCTTGTCCAGCGCGTCGCGCAGGTCCGGGTAGTCGGAGCCGTCCACGGGATACAGGCCCGAGTAGACCATCGGCTTGGGCTCGCGGTAGCCGGTCAGCGGCTCCTTGGCGCCGTTGCGGGCCGTTGTCACGGTATCGCCGACCTTGGACTGGCGGACATCCTTCACGCCGGTGATCAGGTAGCCCACCTCCCCCACCCCCAGGCCCTCGCTGGGCTTGGGCTCGGGCGAGACGATGCCGACCTCGAGCAGCTCGTGGGTGGCGCCGGTGGACATCATCGCGATGCGCTCGCGCGGGCTGATCCGGCCGTCCACCACCCGGATGTAGGTGACCACGCCGCGGTAGATGTCGTAGACGGAGTCGAAGATCATGGCGCGCAGCGGCGCGCCGGCGTCGCCTTGTGGCGGCGGCACCTGCCGGACCACCTCATCGAGAAGGTGAGCCACGCCCTCGCCGGTCTTTCCGGAGACCCGCAGCACGTCGTCGGGTTCGCAGCCGATGATGTGGGCGATCTCCCCCGCGTAGCGGTCGGGGTCCGCCGCGGGCAGGTCGATCTTGTTGAGCACCGGGATGATCGTCAGATCGCGGTCCAGCGCCAGGTACAGGTTGGCCAGGGTCTGCGCCTCGATCCCCTGGGCGGCGTCGACGAGGAGGACTGCCCCCTCACAGGCCTCCAGGGCGCGCGACACCTCGTAGGTGAAGTCGACGTGCCCGGGGGTATCGATCAGGTGCAGGACGTGGTCCTCGTCCCCGACCTTCCACGGCAGCCGGACGTTTTGGGCCTTGATGGTGATGCCGCGCTCCCGCTCGATGTCCATCCGGTCGAGGTACTGGGCGCGCATCGACCGCTCGTCGACGACGCCGGTGAGCTGAAGCATCCGGTCCGCCAGCGTGGACTTGCCGTGGTCGATGTGAGCGATGATGCAGAAGTTCCGAATCTTCGCCGGCGCGGTGAAGGTCTTGTCGGCGAAGCTGCTGATGGGGATCTCCTGGTCTACGGGTGCCGGCGGCGGTGTCGGACGGCACGCGAGCGGGCACCCCAACTGGCAATGTAAGCATGTCCAGGGTATCTATGCCGCGCCGGTTCGGCCGAACTCGGACACCGGTGGCGCGGCGTCGCTCGCGTCTATGCTGCGAATATGGCGTCTGCCAGAAAGTCGCAGTGGAAGACGTGGAGGCGGTTCGCGGAGAACCTGGTGGTCACCGGCGCTCCGCGGCTGGCCCGGCACCTGGAGAACTCACAAACCGTTTTGCGGGAGCTCCAGCAAGCCGTCAGGATCACCGCGAACGTCATCGCCGCGGTGGCCCCGCAACCGCCCCCGGCGGTCACCGCCGGGCGCCCGGTGACCAGCGTCAGCTTCCCCACCGCGCACCGGGCCCGCAAGCTGGTCTACGCGCCGGACCTCGACGGCCGGGCCGACCCCGGCGAGATCGTCTGGACGTGGGTCGTCTACGAGGACGATCCCACTCGCGGCAAAGACCGCCCCGTGCTCGTCGTGGGCCGGGACCGCAGCGTCCTGCTCGGGCTCATGGTGTCCAGCCAGGACCGTCATGCCGGCGACCCGAAGTGGGTCGGGATCGGCTCCGGCGACTGGGATTACGAGGGCCGGGAAAGCTGGGTGCGGCTGGACCGGGTGCTGGACGTGCCCGAGGAGGGGATCCGTCGCGAGGGCGCCATCCTGGAGCGCGAGGTCTTCGACGTGGTGGCCGCCAGGCTGCGCGCGGAATACGCCTGGCGCTAGGCCAGATCACCGGCACGATCGGCCGTTGCCGCAGGTCTGCGTTGGGCCGAGGCGGGACTAGCCCTGCGTGATGTAGGAATGCAGCTGCTCCTGCTCGGCCTCGAGCTCTTCCATCCGGGTCTTCACGACGTCACCGATGCTGACGATGCCGATCAGCTTCTTGCCGTCGAGCACCGGCACATGGCGCACCCGGTTCTTGGTCATCAGCACGCTGATGCTGTCGACGGTGTCGGACTTGGTGCAGGTGGCCAACTCGGTCGTCATGATCTTGGACAGGGGGCGGCTCAGCACGCTGGCGCCGTGCGCGTGCAGTTCGCGCACGACGTCTCGCTCCGAGACGATGCCGACGATTCCCTCGGCACCCATCACGACCATGGCGCCGATGTTCTGTTCGGCGAGACCGGCCAGCAATTCCCGGACCGTCGCCTCCGGGTTGATGGTGACCACCGCCGCGCCCTTGTTCCGCAAGACGTCCGCAATCCGCATCAAGACCTCCAGCCAGGCATGGTTGTGATCAACTCCACTCCAGGCTACGGCTAACTCGCGCGGCGGGAAAGCCAATGCGAGAAGCCGTGTCGGAGCCCCGGGAGGCAAGATGAGGCCATGATCGAGATCACGCTGCTGGGAACCGGAAGCCCCATCCCCGACCCGAACCGCGCCGGACCGTCGACGCTGGTCCGGGCGGGCGGGCAGACGTTCTTGGTCGACTGCGGGCGCGGGGTGCTCCAGCGCGCGGCGGCAGTCGGCGTGGGCGCCGCCGGTTTGTCGGCACTGCTGCTCACCCACCTGCACAGCGACCACATCGGCGACCTCGGCGACCTGCTGATCACGCGGTGGATCAGCACGTTCGCGCCCGATCCCGCGCCGCTGCCGATCATCGGGCCGCCCGGCACCGCGGAAACGGTCGAGGCGACGCTGCGGGCGTTCGCCCACGACATCGGTTACCGGATCGCCCACCACGCAGACCTGAACGAACCCCCGGCGGTCGAGGTGCACGAGCACACCGACGGTCCGGTGTGGGACCGCGACGGCGTCACCATCCGGGTGGCCCCCACCGACCACCGCCCCGTTGCGCCGACGATCGGGTTTCGCATCGAATCCGGGTCCGCATCGGTGGTGCTGGCCGGCGACACGGTGCCCTGCGCCACGCTCGACGAACTGGCCCGCGGCGCGGACGCATTGGTGCACACGGTGATCCGCAAGGACATCGTCGGCAACATCCCGCAACAGCGGCTCCAGGACATCTGCGACTACCACTCGTCGGTGCAGCAAGCGGCGGCGACGGCGGCGCGCGCGGGCGTCGGGACGCTGGTCATGACGCACTATGTGCCGGCGCTGGTCCCGGGCCAGGAGGAACAGTGGCGCGCGCTGGCCGCCGGCGAGTTCAACGGGCGGATCGAGCTCGGCGACGACCTGCACCGCGTGGAGGTCCCGTGACCCGCCGCAGCACGATCGCCGCGAGCCGCCGCTACGCCAGCCGGGTGACCTCCACCACGACGTCGAGGTCGGTTGCGCCTTCCCCCGAGTAGATGCCCTTGAGCGGGGAGACGTCGGTGTAGTCGCGCCCGGCGCCCACGCTGACGTATTGCTCGGTGATCTGGGTGTGGTTGGTGGGGTCGTAGGCCCACCAGCCGCCGGTCCACGCTTCGATCCACGCGTGGCTTCGGCCGTCTACCGTGTCGCCGACGACGGCGTTGCGCTTCGGGTGCAAGTAACCCGACACGTATCGGGACGGAATTCCCATGCCGCGCAACAACATCAGCGAGAGGTGGACGAAGTCCTGGCACACGCCCTTGCCCTCGTTCAGCGCGTCCAGCCCCGACGAGTGCACGCTGGTGGTTCCCGGAAGGTAGTCCAACTCGCCGCGCACCCAGTCCGCCGCCGCGACGACGGCTTCGGCCGGGACGTGCGATTTGGCGATCTTCTTTCCCACGGACGCAACGTGCTTGGCCGCCGGCGCGTGCTCGGTGGGGCGGAGCAGTTCGTCGAACCGATCGATGACGGCCTCGGACTGCAGGTCGCCCCAGTCGGCGTCGGCGGCGGGCGGTTCGGGCGGCTCGGTCTCGACGACCGACGACGACGTCACCGTCAGGTCGGTGTGCGGGGCGTGCAGGTCGAACGCGGTGACGGCGGTGCCCCAGTAATCGACGTAGCGGTAGGAACGCGTCGCCGGAAGGGTCTCCACACGATTCAGGATGACGTTCTGCCTGGTGTTGGACCGCGGGGTCAGCCGCGCCTCGTTGTACGAGGCGGTCACCGGCGACTCGTAGGCGTAACCGGTGCTGTGCACGATGCGTAGCCGCCACATCAGTTTTCCCCTTGCCGGGTGACCAGCCGGCCGCGCTGACCGGCATCCGACCACGCCACCCAGGGGGTGACGTGAAAGTACTGCACCGACAACGCTTCCCCGACCTCGCGGCAGGTGTCCTGCAGTCCCGCCAGACGCGTCTCCAGCGACTCCAGGAGCACACCGGGTTCCACGAACTCCAATTCGCTGCGGGCCCGGCCGAGCAGCCGCTGCGCCTCGTCGGTGGCCCCGACCCGGCTCTGCGGGCCGTGCAGCAGTTCGTCGAGACTGTGCTCGGCCAACCTCAGCGAGTAGAACACCGAGCGCGGGAAGAGCCGGTCCAGCAACATGAACTCGACCACCCGCGCCGCGTCCAGCACACCGCGGTACGTCCGGAGGTAGGTGTCGTGCGCGCCCGCCGAACGCAGCAATGTCACCCATGCCGGCGAGGACGCGCTGTCACCGACCCGCGACAGCAGCAACCGCACCGTCATGTCCACCCGTTCGATCGCGCGGCCCAGCACCATGAAGCGGTATCCGTCGTCCCGCAACAGCGTGGAGTCGGCCAGTCCGGCGAACATCGCCGCGCGGCCCTCGATGTAGGACAGAAACTCGTGCGGCCCCAGGCGTTTGGCGGCCCGCTCGCGGTCGGCCAGGGCGTGGTACGTCGTGTTGAGGCACTCCCAAATCTCGCTGGAGGTCACTTCGCGTGCCGACTTGGCGTTCTCCCGGGCCGCGGTGATCGCGTCGACGATCGAGCAGCCCCCCTGGGTTTCGGTGTTGTAGGCGACCAGGTCGGTCACCGACCAGACATCGAGGCTGTGGTCGGGGGGCTCGATGCCCAGCACCCGCAGCAACAGCCTGGACGCCTGGTCCGGGTCGACGCTGGAATCCTCGAGCAGTTGGTGCAGGGCAACGTCCAGAATTCGCGCGGTGTCGTCGGCGCGCTCCACGTAGCGACCGATCCAGTAGAGCGCCTCGGCGTTACGCGCCAGCATCAGCGGTCCGCCTGCTGTTGCTGCTGTTGCTGCTGTTGCTGTTGTTGCTGTTGTTGCTGCTCCTTCTGCTCGTGCTGAGGTTGTTCGGCCGGCTGCCGCGGCTGTTGCTGCGTCAGCGCCGGGGAGCCGTCGGACGCCGGGTCCATCGCCTTCGGCAGCGACCGCACCACCCCGGCGGCGCCCAGCTCGCGGTCGCCGGCCGCCGCCCGCGGCGCAAGCACCCACGTGTCCTTGGACCCACCGCCCTGGCTGGAGTTGACCACCCGCGAGCCCTCGACGAGCGCCACCCGGGTGAGTCCGCCCGGCAGCACCCACACGTCGTTGCCGTCGTTGACCGCGAACGGGCGCAGGTCGACGTAGCGCGGGGCCAGCGTGCTGCCGACCTGCGTCGGCACCGTCGACAGCTCCATCATCGGCTGAGCGATCCAGCTGCGCGGATCGTCGCGGATCTTCTTGGCGACGGCGGCCAGCTCCTTGTCGGAGGCGTCGGGGCCGAACACGATGCCGTAGCCGCCCGAGCCCTCCACCGGCTTGAGCACCAGCTCGTCGATCCGGTCCAGCACTTCCTCGCGTTCGTCGTCGAGCCAGCACCGGAACGTTTCCACGTTCGCCAGCAGCGGCTTCTCGCCGAGGTAGTACTCGATCATGGTCGGCACGTAGGTGTAGACCAGCTTGTCGTCGCCGACACCGTTGCCGATCGCGCTGGAGATCACCACGTTGCCGGCGCGGGCGGCGTTGACCAGGCCCGCCACCCCCAGGACCGAGTCGGCGCGGAACTGCAGCGGGTCCAGGAACGCGTCGTCGATGCGCCGGTAGATGACGTCGACCTGGCGCTGGCCCTCTGTGGTCCGCATGTACACCTGGTTGTCGCGGCAGAACAGGTCGCGGCCTTCGACGAGTTCGACGCCCATCTGGCGGGCCAGCAGCGAATGCTCGAAGTAGGCGGAGTTGTAGACCCCGGGGGTCAGCACCACAACGGTCGGGTCGGCCTCGTTGGTGGCCGCGGAGTTGCGCAGCGCCCGCAGCAGGTGCGAAGCGTAGTCGTCGACCGCCCGCACCCGGTGCGTGGCGAACAGGTTCGGGAAGACCCGCGCCATCGTGCGCCGGTTCTCCATCACGTACGACACGCCCGAGGGCGAGCGCAGGTTGTCCTCGAGCACCCGGAAGTTGCCCTTGTCGTCGCGGATCAGGTCGATTCCCGCGACGTGGATGCGCACGCCGTTGGGCGGCACGATGCCGACGGCCTGGCGGTGGAAATGCTCACACGAGGTGACCAGCCGCCGGGGGATGACGCCGTCGGCGAGAATCTCCTGGTCACCGTAGATGTCGTCGAGGTACATCTCGAGGGCCTTGACGCGCTGGATGATGCCGCGCTCCAGCCGGCTCCACTCGGCACCCGAGATCACCCGGGGCACCAGGTCGAGCGGGAAGGGCCGCTCCTGGCCGGACAAGGAAAACGTGATGCCCTGATCCAGGAACGCGCGGGCCAGCGCCTCGGCGCGGGCCTTCAGCTCCGAGGCGTCGGACGGCGCCAGCTCGGCGTAGATGCCCTTGTACGGGCCGCGCACGTGGCCCTGGGCGTCGAACATCTCGTCGAAGGCCGCCAGATAGACGTCCGAACGGGGGTTCGACACGTTGTATCCGCCGAAGATGCGCTCAGCGCGTGCGGCGCGCGACCCCCGCCTGGTCCCCTCGAGC
Source organism: uncultured Actinomycetota bacterium (assembly GCA_963824505.1). Classification (GTDB taxonomy): domain Bacteria; phylum Actinomycetota; class Actinomycetes; order Mycobacteriales; family Mycobacteriaceae; genus Mycobacterium. The sequence continues at coordinate 134,229 of CAWGPS010000001.1, read as the reverse complement.
TGGTTGGTAGGACTCACGTGTAGATGCTGCCTCATTCGACGTTGCTGCAGGCTGCGGGTTGCCATTTTGGGAGAAAGCGTAACCGACTGATAACCTGGGCAGTCGCCGTCACTGGGGCGCTCAGGCAGCCATCCAGGGCAGCCATTCAGTCGAAGCTTGAGTCAGAGATCGAGTCAAAGAAGGAACTTCACGCGTGGCCAACATCAAGTCGCAGCAGAAGCGCATTCGCACCAACGAGCGCGCCCGCCTGCGCAACAAGTCGGTGAAGTCTTCGCTCCGCACCTCCGTTCGCGCGTTCCGCGAGGCCGCGCACGCCGGCGAGAAGGAAAAGGCCGCAGAACTGCTGGTGGCGACCAACCGCAAGCTCGACAAGGCGGCCAGCAAGGGCGTGATCCACAAGAACCAGGCCGCCAACAAGAAGTCGGCGCTGGCGCGCGCACTCAACAAGATCTGATTTCTACCGGCCCCGGTTGGCGGCCAGTTCCGCGATCCGCCTGACCGCGGATTCCATGGCGTAGTCGGCGTCGGCCACCGCGCCCTTGACGTTGGCGTTGAGCGCCGCCACCTCTTTCATCGCCGTCGCGATGGTGTCGCGGGACCAGCGGCGCGCCTGTTTCTGCGCCTTCTGCACCCGCCAGGGCGGCATGCCCAGCTGCCCGGCCAAGCGATAGGGATCGCCCGACATGGGCGCGACCCGTCCGATCGTGTGGACGGCTTCGGCCAGCGCGTCGGCCAGCACCACGAGCGGCTCGCCCCGCATCATCGCCCACCGCAGCGCCTCGGCGGCTCCTTCGGTGTCGCCCGTCACCGCCTTGTCCGCGATGTCGAAGCCCTTCACCTCGGCTCTGCCGCTGTGATAGCGGCGCACCGCGGCGGCATCCACGTTCCCGGCGGTGTCCGCAACAAGTTGGGAGCAGGCGGAGGCCAGCTCCCGCACATCCGAGCCGACGGCGTCCAGCAGGGCGGTCACCGTGTCCTCGTCGACCTTGATCCCGAGGGCGCGAAACTCCCTGCGGATGAAGTCGACGCGCTCGCTGAGTTTGACGATCTTCGCGCACGGATGCACGACGGCGCCCAGCGACTGCAGCTCGGTGGCCAGGGCCTTGGCTCGGCCGCCGCCCGAGTGGACCACCACCAGCACGGTGCCCGACGGAAGGTCGGCGGCGGCCGAGGCGACCATGGCGGCCGCCTCCTTGCCCGCTTCGCCGGCGGCTTCCAGGACGACGATGCGTTCGTCGGCGAACAGCGACGGGCTCAGCAGTTCGGCGAGCTCGTAGGTGTCGACGTCACCCGCTCGCATCCGGTTGACCGGAACGTCGTCCGTGCCGGCGCGCTTTCGCGCCGATCGCAGCACGTCCGCCACCGCGCGCTCGACCAAGAGTTCCTCGTCCCCCAGGACCAGATGCACCGGCGAACCGTCAGTCACCCCACGATGGTGTCACGTGGGTGTGACGAGGGGCCGCAGCGGCGTCCCGGGTGCACCTAGGTCGCGACCCGCTCGGCGATCGCCCACGCCAGCGCGCACAGGCCCAGGATCGCCAGGACGGAGCCGAACGCGGCGCGAAACCACCGCCACCGCCACAACACCAGCACCGACAGCACCACCGACGCGGTGGCCGCCGCGACCGCCACCACCCCGGTCACGCCAGCCGGGACGGGCACGGTCGCGGCCGGCACCCGGGCGGCCGACTGCGCCACCCGCGACACCCACCACAGCTCGGGCCCGGTGAATCGGATCATCAGCTGCGCCCCGGCGGGCCAAAGCAGGCACGACGCGGCCGCCGCGCTGCCCAGCACGGTGATCGGTGCGATCACGGGGGCGGCCGCGAGGTTGGCTCCCACCGCGACGAGGCTGAACCGCCCGGAGATGCCGGCGACCAGCGGGGCGGTCACCACGTGCGCCGCGCACGCGACCGCGAGCCCGTCCGCAAGCGGCTTGGGGCAGCCACCCCGGACCAGTCGTCGCGACCAGGTCGGCGCGATGACGACCAGCGCCGCCGTCGCCAGCACGGACAGCGCGAAGCCCACGTCCACGGCGAGCTGGGGGGCGACCGCCAGCAAGATCAGCACCGTGGCCGACAGCGCCGGGACGGCTTGCCGGCGACGGGAAGACAGCATGCCGGCCAGTGCGATGGCGCCCATCACGGCGGCGCGCAGCACGCTCGCCGTCGGTTGCACGACGATGACGAACGCCACCAGCGCGACCGCGGCGAGCACGACGGCGGCCCTCGGACCCACCACCCGGGCCGAGAACAGCACCGCCGCGCAGACGATCGTGACGTTGGCCCCCGACACGGCCATCAGATGCGTCATGCCGGCCGCCCGGAACTCGCGGCTGGTCTGCGCGCCCACCGCGGAGGTGTCGCCGAGCACCAGCGCGGGCAGTAACGCGGCCTGCTCGGCGGGCAGTGCGTCGCGCACCGCCGCGGCGAACCGGCGCCGCACCTGATGCGCCGCGCGCTGCACCGCGCCGGCCCCTCCCACTGTCGGCCTGCCCGACGCGGTGAGCACGGCGATCGTCAGGTCGCGGCGGGTCGGGCGGCTGACGCGCGCCGTGAATCGCACCGGCCGGCCCACCATGACGGCTCCCGTCCCGGGACCGGTTTCGGGGCCCGCCTGGAGGGAGAAGTCGGACGCCCGCGCGAAGACGACCACCCGACCGGAGATCGCGTCGTCGCGGACACGCTGCAGGTTGGCGCGAAACATCAGGCGGCCGCTCGCGAGCGACACCGGGCTCTCGGTGGGGACGACCGTCACCGGTGCCGCCGTACCGAACGCCGCGGTTATCGGGTGGCGGCGCACCGCGTCGGCCCGAAGCGCGACGGCGAACCCGAAGCCCGCGCCCACGACACCGACCGCCACCAGGCCGGCGCCGATGCCGCGGAGCCGGCCGCCTCCCCCCGGCCGGCGCGCCGCGTGGCAGGCCACCGCGCCGGCACCCGCCGCCATCGCGACGCAGCACAACGCCACGACCCGCCCGACCGGCCACCAGATCCCGGCGGCGGTGACCATCCAGCACGTCAGGGCGGCCGGCACCAGGCGCACGTCGACGTTCGTCGACTCTTCGCTCGGTGCCGGTCGGGGCGATGCACCCGGCTCAGACACGGACCAGCGGCCGCAGCTTCTCCAGCCGCGCCGGGCCGATGCCGTCGACGTCGGCGAGCTGGTCGACGCTGGTGAACTTCCCGTTGGCCTGCCGCCACGCCACGATGGCCGCGGCGGTCACCGGTCCGACCCCCGGCAGGCCGTCCAGCTGGTCGACGGTCGCGGTGTTGAGGTCGAGCACCGCGCCGGTTTTCGGCTTTACCGGCCCGCGTCCCGGTGGGGGTGACGTCGTCCGTGACCCGGGCGGCGAGCCGGACGCCACCGAGCTGCCGAGCACCGTGGGCTGTCCCGAAACCGGCGCGATTCCGACCACCACCTGCTCGCCGTCCTCGAGGGGTCGGGCCATGTTCAGTCCGACGGTGTCCGCGCCGTCGGCCGCGCCGCCCGCGGCCTGCAGCGCGTCGGCGATGCGTGCGCCGGGCGCCAGGGTGACCAGCCCCGGCTTGCGCACCAGGCCGACGACGCTGACCACCACGGGCCGGCCCGGGTCGATCGGCGGTCCGGCGCCGGGGCTCGCGGACGACCTGGTGGCCGCGGTGGACGCCCGTTCCACCGGCGGAAGCTTGGCCGACATCACCGGCGCCGGCCGGTCGCGCAGCAGGGTGAAGACGGTGACCAGGACCGCCAAGGCAGCCACGATCGCCAGTGCGACGGCGCCGGCGCGGCCCGGATCGGCGCGCACCCTGGCCGTCCAGCCCCGGCCCTGGGAACCCCGGGACGCGTCCGGCAGCCACCGGGGCAGCAACGAGTTCTGGTCCTCGTCGGGCGCGTCGTCGTCAGGCCCCGAATCGGCACGGGAATCGGCACCGGGATCGGCGCCCGGGTCTGCGCCGAGCCGTCGGTGCAGGCGCTCGGCGGGAAGTTCTGATCGCATGCGCCGAAAGTAGGCGCACCGGCCGTCGCGTCGGCCCCGTTGCGCGGCCCCGCGACGGCCGCCTGTGGACTAAGCCGAGGCTGTGCACGAGCCTCCCGACGCGATGGGTCAAGATGGAAGGTGCAGCGCATGACCGAAGCCGGGCGGCCCGTCCGGGGCGGGTCATCGCGTTCGCCACAGACGACAGGAGGCTGCCATGCAGCTGGCGCTCACCCCCGAGGAAGCCGCGTTCCGCGACGAACTTCGCACCTTCTACACCACCAAGATCCCCGAGGAGCTGCGCGAGCTGATGCGTCAGGGCGCGTCGCTGTCGAAGGAGCAGATGGTCACCAGCCACAAGATCCTCAACGACCACGGCCTCGCGGTGCCCAACTGGCCGGTCGAGTGGGGCGGCAAGGACTGGTCGGCCACCCAGCACCAGATCTGGGCCGACGAGATGCAGCTGGCGTGCGTGCCCGAGCCGCTGAACTTCAACACCAAAATGGTCGGCCCGGTGATCGCCGAGTTCGGGTCCCAGGAGCTCAAAGAGCGCTTCCTGCCGCCGACGGCCGGCATCGACATCTGGTGGTGCCAGGGGTTCTCCGAGCCGGAGGCCGGCTCGGACCTCGCCTCGCTGCGCACCACCGCGGTTCGTGACGGTGACAGCTACGTCGTCAACGGGCAGAAGACGTGGACGACGCTGGGCCAGTACGCGGACTGGATTTTCTGCCTCGTCCGCACCGACCCGCAGGCACCCAAGCGCCAGGCCGGCATTTCGTTCCTGCTCATCGACATGGCCACGCCGGGCATCACCCTGCGGCCGATCAAGACGATCGACGGCGGCCACGAGGTCAACGAGGTGTTCTTCTCCGACGTCCGGGTTCCGGCCGATCAGCTTGTCGGACAGGAGAATCAGGGTTGGACGTACGCCAAGTTCCTGCTGGGTAACGAGCGCACCGGTATCGCGGGGGTGGGCCGCACCAAGGTGCGCCTCGCGGAGGTGAAAAAGCACGCCAAGGCGACGGGTCTGCTCGACGATCCCCTGTTCGCGGCGCGGCTTGCCGAGGCCGAAAACGAGTTGCTGGCACTGGAACTCACCCAATCCCGGGTGACCACGGACTCCGCGGACGGTAAGCCCAACCCGGCGTCGTCGGTGCTCAAGATGCGCGGCAGCCAGCTGCAGCAGGTGGCGACCGAACTGCTGGTCGAGGTGGCCGGGCCGGACGCGTTGCCGGTCGACGGCGACGAGATAGCGTCGCCGCCCTGGGCGCAGTCCAGCGCCCCGCGCTATCTCAACTACCGCAAGACGTCGATCTACGGCGGCAGTAACGAGGTGCAGCGCAACATCATCGCGTCCACCATTCTGGGATTGTGAGGCAGCCATGGACTTTCAGCTGAGTGACGAGCAAGCCCTGCTCCGCGACACCACCCGCGAGCTGCTGGCGCGCACTTACGACCCGGAGAGCCGCAACAAGATGATCGCCACCGACCTCGGGTGGAGCCGCGAAGTCTGGAGCCAGCTGGCCGACACCGGGATCCTCGGCCTCGGGTTCGACCCCGACGAGGCCGGGCAGATCGAGATCGCGGTGGTGCTCACCGAGATCGGACGCAGACTGGCGCCCGAACCCGTCCTGCACGGCGCCCTGGCGCCGGGCGCGTTGATCGCCGAACGCGGCAACGACGCGCAAAGGCAACTGCTGGACGACGTCGCGGCGGGTCAGAAGTTGCTCGCGTTCGCCCACCTCGAAGCCGGCGCACGCACGCCGTCCGCCACCGTGGCCACCACGGCTGTGCGGCAGGGCGATTCGTGGGTGTTGAACGGAACCAAGAATCCCGTCCTGGCCGGGGACAGTGCCGACACGCTGGTGGTCAGCGCCGCACTGCCGGACGGCGGCACCGGGTTGTTCCTGGTCGACGCGTCAGCACAGAACGCGGCGGTGAATCGGCACCCCTACCCGACGTTCGACGGGCAGCGCGGCGCGCAGATCCATCTGGACAATGCGCCGGCCGAACCCCTCGGGGAGCCGGTCGACGCCTCCGTCGCCATCCGGGACGCCATCGTGCGGACCCAGTCGGCGCTCTGCTGCGAGGCGGTCGGCGCCATGGAGGAGGCGCTTCGCCTCACCACCGATTACCTCAAGACGCGCAAGCAGTTCGGTGTCACGCTCAACAAGTTCCAGGCCCTCACCCAGCGCGCCGCCGACATGTACGTGTCGCTGGAACTGGCCCGCAGCATGAGCCTGTACGCCGCGATGTCGATCGCCGACGGCAACCTCGACCCGCTGATCGCATCGCGGGCCAAGCTGCAGATCGGCCGGTCGGGCCGGCACATCGCCCAGGAGTCGATTCAGCTGCACGGCGGCATCGGCGTGACCGCGGAATACCCGGTCAGCCATTACGCCGCCCGGCTTACCGCGATCGAGCACACGCTGGGTTCCGCGCAGGACCACCTGCACGTGCTGATGGACCGCCTGGCCGATTACGACCTGGCCCGGCTATAGGAGCCGATGACGGAGGCGGCGCACCGGCGGTCGACGCGGCCCGCGCGATCGCCGATTGACCCGCCGCCGTCAACTCGCGGTCCGGCGCGGCAACCGGTTCCGAACTCGCCTCCGCCACGGCGACAGGTTCCGGGCCCGACTCGGGTGCGGCATCCGACACCGAGCCGTCCACCGCTGATTCCGGCTCGGGCAGCTGACCCGCGAGATACTCGGCGAGCCCGCCGATCGTCGGATAGTCGAATACCGCGGTGGCATTGATGGTGAACGCGCCCCCGAACTGACTGTGCAACCGGTTGCGGAGTTCGACCGCCATCAGTGAGTCCGTACCCAGGTCCAGGAACCGACTGGTGGCGGCGGGCGGCTGCGCCAGCCGCAGGAAGCCCTGCACCTCCCGCTGCAGAAATTCGGTGATGAAGCCGGCGCGCTGCGCCAACGGTATCTCCTGCAGCTGCCGGAGTAATTCGCTGTCGCCGGCCGTCGCGGTGGCGGAGCCGGGCAACACGAGATCGAGGATCGGCGGGCGCGAACTGCCCAACACCTTCGCCGCGCGCTGCCAGTTGGCCTTGATGACGATCGCCTGCGCGGTTCCGGCGGTGACCGCCTCGGAAAGCGCGGCGAGGGCGGCGGAGGGCTCCAGCGGAATCAGCCCCTGCGCACCGATATTGGCGCGCGCGGCCTCCGAAGACGCCATGCCCCCCTTGGCCCAGGGACCGAAGTTGACGCCGGTCGCCGGCAGGCCTTGCGCCTGCCGTTGCGCGACCAGCCCGTCGAGCATCGCATTGGCAGTCGAGTAGTTGGCCTGGCCCGGCGGACCGAGCAGGCTGGACACCGAGGACGACACGACAAAGAAGTCGAGATCGTCGTCCTTGGTCAGGCGGTCCAAGTGCTGGGCACCGAACGCCTTGGGCGCCAACGCCTTCCGGAAACTCTCCAGATTCTGCTGCGACAGCAGCGCATCGTCGAGCACGCCCGCAAGATGCACGACCCCGGCCAGCGGCGGCAGCTCCCCGCGGATCTGATCCAGCAGACCTGCGACTTGCGCCTCGTCGCCGACATCGGCCGCGAAGATGTGGATGCGGCATCGGTAGCGCTCGGCGATGTCGTCGATCGCTCGCTGCGCTTCCGCATCGGGGGCGTGCCTGCTGGTCAGGATGATGTCGCCGGCGCCGAGTTGGGCCAGATAGGCCGCCGTGTGCAGGCCGATCGCACCGAGTCCACCGGTGATCAGATAGCTCCGATCAGCCCGCGGCTGCAGCGGGTTGGGCATTTGCAGCACGATCTTCCCGATGTGCCGTGCCTGCTGCATCCGCCGGAAGGCCGCCTTCGCCTCCGTCAGCGGGTAGATCTCCGCGGGCAGCGGCGTCCACTCGCCCTTGGCCAACCCGTCCGACACCTCGCCCAGCAGGCCCCGGATACGCTCGGGCTCTTGGAAAGTGGTCGCGTCCAGCGCGACGATCTCGTAGGCGATGTCGGGACGGGCCGCCGCCATCTGCTCGCGCGTCCAGATGTCTCGCTTGGCGATCTCGGCGAATCGGCCATTTCGGGCGGTGGCCCGCACGGTCGCTTCGACGAACCCCTCGTTGGTCAGGCTGTTGAGCACGACGTCGACGCCGGCGCCCTCGGTGTCGGCCAGGATCTGGTCGGCGAAATCCGTGCTGCGCGAGTCGTAGACGTATTCCACCCCCAGCTTGCGCAGCGTCTCCCGTTTGTAGGTGCTGGCGGTGGCGAAGACGACGGCACCGTGCTGCTGCGCCATCTGGATGGCCGCCAGCCCGACACCACCGCTCGCGGCGTGAATGAGGACGCGGTCACCGGGCTTCAACTGCGCCCAGTCGAACGCGAGCCGGGCCGTGAGCGCCGCGGCGGGAATAGTCGCGGCCGCAACCGCGCTCACCCCTTCGGGAACGGGAGCCAGCAACTGAACCGGCACGTTGAACCGGCTGGCGAACGCGCCCTGCATGAAGCCGAACACCCGCTGACCAACCTCGAGTCCGGTGCCGCCGCTACCCACCTGGGTGACGACGCCGGCGAAGTCGCCGCCGATCGGTCCCGGATCGCCCGGGTAGAGCCCCAGCACATTGAGCACGTCCCGGAAGTTCAATCCGGCGGCCTCCACCCGGACCTGCACGCAGCCCTCGCCGGGCGGCGGCACGTCCGCCTCCGTCAGACGCAAGTTGTCGATCGCGCCGCGATCGGTGGGCGCCAGCACGTAATCGGCTGCCCTCGGCAGCGACAGGCGGCCGCTGCGCGACCACGGCAGCAACCGGGACGCCAGGAACTTCCCCTGGCGCAATGCCAGTTCGGGTTCCCCGATCGGTGCGCCGAGAAGAGCGGCCAGCGAGCGCACCCCCTCCTTCGACCCGTCGTGGTCGATCAGCTTGCAGCGCAGGGCCGGTTCCTCGTTGGCGATCGTCCGGCCGAGTCCCCACAGCGCTGCCTGCACCGGGTCGACCGGCTCCCCTGATTCGGTCGCGACTGCCCGTTGGGTGACGATCCACAGTCCACCGGGAAGTCTGGCGGCCTGATCGGACTGCAACGCGTGCACGGCGCTGAGCAGCTGAGTCAGCTCGCTCTCCAGCCGCGCGGCGGACTCAGCGCCCGACTCTTCGGCGCTCGGTCCGGTGCTGCGCCAGACGATTCCGGAGAACGGCATGCCGCGCTCGCGGGCCTGCGTCAACAGCTGACCCAGATCCACCGGGGTTGAGGCTCGGTCCATCGACACGCAGCCCGGCACGCAGGCCGCCAGTTCGTCGAACCCCGCGATGAGCCAGGTGCCGATCGCGTTCGCGGCGCCGTCGGCCTCGCCGCTCGATGCGGGCAGCGGCACCTCGTGCCAGCCGAGGGCATAGAGCAGCCTGGTGACGTCGCCGCCGAGGCCGCGCAACAACGCCTCTCGGGGCGCGCGTTTGACGGTGAACTCGCTGATCCCGCCGAGGCGGCGGCCATCCCGATCCACGAAGTCGAGATCGAAGACCTGGGTTTCGCTGTCGAGGCCGCTGGGGTGCCACGTCGCGCGGCAGTAGAACCGCCGCGGCATCTTCTCCCGCAGCTCCACCCGCCCGTACCGCAACGGCAGGAACAGATCGTTGACTCCCTGTTCGGCCGCGAGAAGCGCCGGGAACGCCGGGAACGCGACACCGGTGCACAGGTCGAGCAGCACCGGATGCATCGGCTCGGTTCCGAGATGCTCGGCGAGTTCTTCGCCGACGGTGATGTCGCCGATCGCCTCGCCCTCGCCGAGCCACAGCGACTTCAGGGAGCCGGACCAATTGGGTCCCCATGCCAGCTCCATGTCGGAGAAGGTTTCGAACAGCTCGTGCGGGCGCATGCGAGTCATCCGCTCGATCGCCGCGTCGATGGTGTCCTCCGGTTCGGCTGCCGGCTCGGTCATCGCCTTGCTCAGGATGCCATCGGCGTTCAGCGACCACTCGGCGTCACTGACGCCGTATGGGCGGCTGTGCACCTGGAAGCGCCAGCCCCCCTCGTTCGGCGAGCCATCCTCGCGCGGATGCAGGGTCAGCTGCACCTCGCGAGACGCCTTCTCGCCCAGGATGATCGGCTCATAGAAGAAGACCTCTTGCACCTGCGCCGGCGGCCCGACCGCAGCCAGGGCCATCGCCGCATACGTCGCCCCCGGCACGACCACGGTGCCGTAGATGACGTGATCGGACAGCCATGGCTGCGACTTGACCGACAACCGGCTGGTGTAGACAGAGTCGCCGGAGGCCAGTTCTTTCGCGCTACCCAGGATTCCGGATGCGCCGGCGCCCTGCCCGTCGAGGCCGCTGATGCCGGAAGCCCGGGGCCAGAAGCGACGACGCTGGAACGGATAGGTCGGCAGTTCCAGCCTGCGGCGCGGTTCGCGGTGCAGCGCTTGGAACTTCGGGCGATGACCGCTGACGTACGCCCCGGCCAGCGCCTCGGCGATCTGGCGGCGGTCCCCGACCCCCTTGCGCAGAGACACGATCGCGCGCGGTGCGGCCAGGTGGTCCGGCCAGACCTGCACCGCAGCGCCGGTCAAAACCGGTTGCGGACCGATCTCCATCAGCACCGAGCACCCCAGTGCCGCGACGCTGCGCACGCTTTCGGCGAACTGCACCGGCTGACGGGAATGGCGCCGCCAGTACTGCGCGTCCAGCGGGGTTTCCGCCGTGAGCACGGCGCCGGTCCGGTTGCATACGAGCGGCAACGTCGGCACGGCGAACTGCAGCCGGGCCGCATACGACTCGAATTCACCGAGCACCGGCTCCAGCAACTCGGAATGGAAGGCGTGACTGGTCTCCAGCCGGGTGCACCGGATTGCGTCACTGCCGCACCTGGCGACGATCTGCTCCAGATCCGCGCCGGGACCTGACAGCACCGTGTTGGGGCCGTTGTACGCGGCTACCGAGACTCGGGGGAACGCCGCGGCGATCTCCTCGACGTACGGGGCGTCGGCGAAAACCGCCACCATCTGCCCACCGTCGGGCAAACTGCCGAACAAGCGGCCACGTTCGGCCATCAGCCGCGCGCCGTCCTCCAGGCTGAACACCCCGGCCACGCACGCCGCCGCGTACTGGCCCACGCTGTGGCCCAGGACCACGTCGGGCTCGATGCCCCACGACTGCCACAGCCGGGCCAGGCCCATCTCGACGGCGAAAAGGGCGGGCTGGGCGAACGACGTGTGCCGCAGCGTTCCCCCGGCCTCCGAGCCGGCGTCGCGGGCGGTCGCGAAGAGCACCTCCAGCAACGGGCGCGGCAGGATGTCGCCGACCGCGTCCGCGCACCGAGACACCGTATCGGCGAAAACCGGCTCCGTGTCGAACAATTCGCGTGACATCCCCGGGTACTGGCTACCCTGCCCGGTGAACAACCACGCCGTCGTCGGCCGGTCCGTGCACTCCGCGCGTACCACGCCCGGTCGTGTCCGGTTCTCGGTCAGCTCCGCCAGTGCCTCGCGCGCGCTGTGCACCGAATCCACGACGAGTGCGGCCCGGTGTTCGAAATGCGAACGTCCGGTCCCCGCCGTGCAGCACACGTCGGCGATGTCGACCTTGGGCTCGGCGTTCAACCATTCCTCGTACCGCTGGGCGAGCGCCAGCAGCGCCTGCGCTGACCGGGCGGACAGCGGCAGCACGTGCACCGACCCCGGAACGTCGGACTCCGACGCCGCGTCGGAGAAAACGTCGCCCGTCGAGTATTCGTCGGGTGTCGCCGGTTGTGCCGGCGCCTCTTCGATCAGCACGTGCGCATTCGTGCCGGTGAATCCGAAAGAACTTATGCCGGCGCGGCGCAGCCTTCCGTTGGCCTGCCACGGGGTCGCCTTGTCTACGACGCGCACCGGCAGCGAATCCCACGGGATGTGCGGCGAAGGCTTCTCGAAGTGCAGGCTTTGTGGCAGCACCTCGTGCTGAAGTGACAGTACGACCTTGATCAGGCCGGCGACCCCTGATGCCGACTCGAGGTGGCCGATGTTGGTCTTCACGGAGCCGATCAGCAAGGGTCGGTCCGCGTCACGGCCGGCGCCATAGACGGCGCCCGCCGCCTGCACCTCGATCGGATCGCCCAGCGGGGTACCCGTCCCGTGCGCCTCGAGGTAGTCGACGTCTCCGCCGACCAGCCCGGCGCGGGCCAGCGCCGCGCTGATCAGCCGTTGCTGCGCACCACCGTTGGGCACGGTCAGGCCGCTGGAGGCGCCGTCTTGATTGACCGCACTGCTCGGGATGACCGCGGACACCCGGTCCCCGTCGCGCACCGCATCGCTCAGCCGCTTGAGCACCAGGATCCCGCAGCCTTCGCTGCGCACATAGCCGTCGGCGGATGCGTCGAAGGTCTTGCACCGGCCGACCGGGGACAGCATCCTGGCGCGTGAAGCGGCGATGACGGTCACCGGACTGAGCAAGACGTTGACACCACCGGCCAGCGCCAAGTCGCAGTCCCCGGAGTGCAATGCCTGGCAGGCTTGATGGACGGCCACCAACGACGAACTGCACGCGGTATCGACCGCGACCGCCGGCCCTTCCAGTCCCAGCGCGAAGGCGACTCGACCGGAGATGGCGTTGAGCGCATTGCCGGTGATGAAGTGGGGCTCGAGCTTCTCGATCGAACCGGCGGACAGCAGATGTGAATACTCGTTGGCCGCCACACCCACGAAGATGCCGGTTCGACTGCCGCGCAACGCCCCCGCGGAATACCCAGCCCTTTCGATGCCCTCCCACGCCGTTTCCAGCATCAGCCGCTGCTGCGGATCGATCCACACGGCCTCGCGCGGTGAGATGCCGAAGAATTCCGGGTCGAATCCATCGATACCGTCGATGAATCCGCCGAAGCGGCTGTAGATCTTGCCCGGCGTGTCCGGGTCGGGGTCGTAGAACTCGTCGATGTCGAACCGGTCCTCCGGAATCTCCCGGATCGCGTCGACGCCGCCAGACAACATCTCCCAGAAAGCCTCGGGATTGGGCGCGCCCGGAAAACGGCACGCCACTGCCACGATCGCGATCGGTTCGTCGGTGCGGGTCGCCCCTTCCGAGGCGCGAACCGCAGTGGTCGCGGTCTGATCCGCGAGGCCGAGCACGTCGCCGAGGAGGTGATCCACCACGTCGGACAACCGTGGATGGTCCATCGCCAGGGTGGCGGGCACCTCCTTGCCGAGTGCGTCCTCGATGCGGTGCCGCAATTCGACCGCCATCAGCGAATCCATGCCGAGATCGAAGAATCCGGCGTCTTCGCGGATCTCCGTTGCGTCCACGCGCGTCACCTGGGCCACCGCATCGCGCAGGTAATCCGTGAGAAGCTTCTTGCGCTGCTGCACCGGAGCGCTGGTCAGTTGTTCGACCAGCCGGGTCTTGCCCGACGTCCCGGACGATGCGATTGCCGGCACCGAATGGGGCACCTCGCGCTCCAACTCCGCCAGCAACGACCGCCTCCCGGTTTGCTGGTACAGCGGCAGGAACCTGGCCCAGTCGATCCGGGCCACGATGCCCTGCGCAGGGCCTCGCGCCGAGCCGTGCGCCGAAGAGGCCGCGATGAGATCGGCCATCCCCGCCAGTGCGTCCGCGGTTGGCAATGTCCGCACCCCGCGCTGGTCCAGCCGGGCACGAGCCTCCTCGTCGGCCATGCCCGCCGACCAGGGACCGAAATTGACGCTGATCGCGGGGATGCCCTGCTGACGCAACCGCCAGGCCAGCCCGTCCAGGAAGGCGTTGGCCGCGCCATAGGCGGTCTGACCGAAACCGCCCCACACCGAGGCGATCGAGGAGGTGCTGACGAAGAAGTCCAGCTGCAGGCCGGAGGCGTCCAGCGCCGCCTCGCTGAGATGCCAAGCACCCCAGACCTTCCCGGCAAAGACCCGGTCCACCTCGACATCGTCCAGGGTGCGCAGCGGCGTGGTGCCGATCTCGCCTGCGGCGTGGACGATGCCCGCCACCGGTGGCAGCTCGGCGTGCACGGTGGCGAACAGGCGGGCGACGTCGTGCGCGTCGGCGACGTCGGCCGCCACGACGCGGACTTCGCAGCCGTGCTGCTCGCGGATGGCATCGATGCGCCGTTGCGCGTCGTCGCTGGGCGCGCGCCGGCCGGTGAGCACCAGGTGCCGGGCGCCCTGCCCGGCCAGGTAGGCCGCGATTTCCAGCCCGACCGCGCCCAGCCCTCCGGTCACCAGATACGTTGCGTCACTGCGCAGTTCAAGCGGTGTCGCGGTCGGCTGGCCGGTCCGCCGAACCAGCCTGGGCACGTAGACGTCTTGGCCGCGCACGGCCAGTTGGTCTTCCGTGACGGCGAAGCCGCGCGGCCCGGCCACCACGCGGTGGATCAACCGCACCCATTCGTCGGCCGTGCCTTCGGCCAGGTCGGCCAGCCCGCCCCACACCTGCGGATGCTCCAGCGCGGCGGCACGGCCAAACCCCCACAGGCAACTCTGATCCGGTGACACGGTGTCGGCGTCGGTGACTCGTTGCGCGCCGCGGGTCACCACCCAGATCGGTCTGCCCAGTTCGGCGCTGACGGCTGCGCGGAAGAGCCGACGCGTTGCGGCCAGGACTCGGTGTTGCATCCGTAGCAGCGACCGCATCGACGGTTCGGCGCCGGGATCGAGCGCCGCGACATGCAGGATGCGCAGTGTCGGTTCCTCTGCCACCGCGGCGCGCAATGCGGCCTCGAACTGTTCCTCTTCGGCGTCGGACACCGGCAGCCCGACGACTCGGTGCCGGTGCCCGTGCGCGGTCAGCGCGTCGAGAAGTGGCTGGACCGCGCCGGCATCGTCGCCGACCAGAAGCCAGGCAGACCCGTCGCCCGGTTCCGCGTTGGAAACGCCGGCAAACGACTTCTCCCAACGGATCTCGTAGCGCGCGTCGGCGATCGACAGCGTTTTGCGCTGACGGTTATGTTGTGCCGCAAACCTTCTCAGCACGTCGACGGTCTGCTGCTCGGGCTCGGCGCCGTCGAGCAGGGTGGCGAGCGTGTCGATGCGGCCGTCCTCGAGAAGCTGGACGGCTTCGGTACTCACGGCGGTGTTCGGTTGTTGGTTGGGGAGCACCCGGTCGTCCCGATACCAGTACCGGCGGTGCTGGAACGGGTAGGTGGGCAGGTCGAGCTTGCGCGCCGGCCCTGAGGCGGCGCCGAAGTCGGGCAGGTGACCCGCGATGTATGCCTCGGCGAGGGCTTCGGTGATCTGACGGTGGTCTGCGGTGTTTCGACGCAGGGAGGCGATCGCCCGCGGTGCGGTGGCCGGATCGGGCCACGCCCGCAGCGCGGCGGCGGTGAGCACGGGTTGCGGGCCGATCTCCAGGAGCACCTTGCATCCGAGGTCGGCGAGCGTGCGCACGCTCTTGACGAATTCCACCGGTTGGCGCGCGTGGCGACGCCAGTAGGGACCATCGAGCTGCACGCTGCGGCCCAGCGCGGCGCCGGTGCGGTTGCACACCAGAATCCGTTGCGGCGAGCCGAAAGTGAACCGGTTCGCATACGACTCGAACTCGTCGAGGATCGGGTCCAACAACGCCGAGTGGAACGCGTGGCTGGTGTCCAGCGAGTCGCATCGGACACCTTCGGCAGTCAAGCCGGCCAGCGCTCGGTCCAGATCGCGCGCGGGGCCCGACAGCACGGTGTTGGCGCCGTTGTAGGCCGCAACCGAGAGACTCGGGAAGTCGTCGATGAGCCCCTCGACGCGCTCGGCGGCGGTGAACACCGCGACCATCCGACCGCCCGCGGGCAAACTGCCGAACAGGCGACCGCGCTCGGCCATCAGCCGCATGCCGTCCTCCAGGCTGAACACGCCCGCGACGCAGGCCGCCGAATACTGGCCCACGCTGTGGCCCAGCACCACGTCGGGGTCGAATCCCCATGACTGCCAGAGCCGGGCCAGACCCATCTCCACCGCGAACAGGGCGGGCTGAGCGTACGAAGTCTGCCGCAGCATCTCCTCGCCATCCTGCCCATCCGCATCGAAAATGACATCCAGCAGCGGCTTTTCGAGAACGTCGGCGACCACCGCCGCGCAGCGGGTCAGCGTCTCGGCGAACACGGGCTCGGTGTCCAACAGTTCCCGCGCCATGCCCGGGTACTGGCTGCCCTGGCCCGTGAAGAGCCAGGCCGTCTTCGGCCTGTCGTCGGATGCTCCGCGCACCAGGCCCGGTGCCGGGCGATCGTCCGCGAGCGCGCCGAGCAACTCACTGGCGGATTCCTTCGAGTCGACCACCAACGCGGCCCGGTGCTCGAAGTGCGCTCTCGCCGTGCCGGCCGTGAAACACACGTCCGCCAGGGCGGCCTCCGGGTGCGCGCTCAGCCAGTTGCGGTATTGGTCGGCCATCCGCACCAGTGCGGCGGGCGTGCGCGCCGAGAGCGGGAGGATGCTGAACCGCCGTTCCGCTGGCCGGTCGTCCGGTGCCACCGCGGCGCGATCGGCTCGATCAGGCGCTACCGGAGCCTCCCCGATGACGACGTGCGCGTTGGTCCCGGCGAACCCGAACGAGCTGACTCCGGCGATGCGTGGGCGACCGTCGGGTTCCCAGGGGGTCGCCTCCCGGACGACCTGCAGCGCCAGCCGGTCCCAGGGAATGTGCGGCGACGGATTGCGAAAGTGCAGGTGCTGCGGCAACAGCCCGTGCTCGAGCGACAGGATCACCTTGATCACACCGGCAATGCCGGCGGCCGCTTCCAGGTGACCGATGTTCGTCTTCACCGACCCGATCAGCAGCGGCCGGTTCGGATCGCGCCCCGCCCCGAGCACCGCACCGGCGGCCTGGGCCTCGATCGGATCACCCAGCGATGTCCCGGTCCCATGTGTTTCGAGGTATGCGATGTCGGCGGGTGCGACGCCGGCGCGCTCCAGCGCCTCGGCGATGACCCGCTGCTGGGCGACGCCGTTGGGCACCGTCAAGCCACCCGATGCGCCGTCCTGGTTGATCGCGCTGCCCCGGATCACCGCGCGAATCTGGTCGCCGTCGCGCAGGGCGTCCTCGAGCCGCTTGATGACGATGACACCGCAGCCCTCGCCGCGCACGTAGCCGTCGGCGGCCGCGTCGAAGGTCTTGCACCGGCCGTCGGGCGCCAGCATGTGGGCATGAGAGAAGGTGATCATCGTCGCGGGGGTGAGCATGACGTTCGCGCCGCCGGCCAGCGCTAGGTCGCATTCCTTCAGGCGCAGCGCTTGGCACGCCTGATGGATCGCCACCAACGACGAGCTGCACGCCGTGTCGACGGCGACCGCCGGGCCTTGCAGCCCCAATCGGTAGCTGATCCGGCCCGCGGCTGCAGCATTCGACGTACCGATTGCCATGTACGCCTCGATCTCGCTGTACGTCAGCTCATCGGACGCCATTCCCAGGTAGTCGTGGGTTGACAGGCCTACGAACACACCGGTGTTGGTGTTCGCCAAAGCCGTTGGCGCGGTGCCCGAATGCTCCACGGCCTGCCAAGCCGTCTCCAACAAGAGCCGATGCTGCGGGTCCATCGCCTTGGCCTCGCGCGCCGATATCCCGAAGAACGGCGCGTCGAACCCCGCCACGTCGTCGATGAACCCCGCGCGACGGGTCACCACCTTGCCGGGTGCATCGGGGTCCGGGTCGAAGAACTCGTCGACGTCCCACCGGTCCGGCGGCACCTCCGAGACCGCATCACGGCCCTCAGCCAGCACCCGCCAGAACGCGTCCGCGTCCGGGGCGCCCGGAAAACGCGCCGCGTAACCCACGATCGCGAAATCCGACGCCAGCTCGTTCAGACCTTCGACGGGCGCCATGCCGTTGTCCTCCGCTGGTTCGGTCGGTGGCGATCGGATGCCCGCCGCCCGCACGGGATGTGGGCGCGGTGGCAGTCGAACCGCGTTGTGGGCCGCCCACCGCACGCTCCCGCGATTAGACCCGGCGGGACTCTCCCCGGCGTACCGCCCCAGCGACCGTGGTGGCGAATGTACACAAGTCCGGCCCGGTTGGGCAGCCGAATCACCTCCGACGGCAAGTATGACAAGTATGGTGCTTCGCGGAGCGGCATCGGGCAAGGATCTTCGCGCGTGGCGCGGTGATTGCTTGCGCCCGACGGCCGCGTCATGACCAGCACCGCTTGTCGTGCCGGTGCGGTGGCCAAACATCCGCGCCATCGCCGACTGTGGTCGGGCGCGAAGGGTTATCTTGATGTCGCTACCAGCGCAGCCGCGGAACGGGGGAGCAAATATTGCTCATCGGGAAGATTAGGATCGGCTCACTCGATGACTGGACGCCGACCCCAGGGGTGGTCATCTCCTGGCACCCGACCGCCGCGTCTGCCGAAAAGGTCCGGCGAGCGCCCGCCAGTACCGTGCCCGTCAGCTACATGCAGGGACAGCATCTTCGCAACTATTGCGAACGCACAGCGGCGGGTCTGAGCTTTTCGCGGCAGATCATCGCCACATGCGAGGTGCCCGGGCAGTGCGATCTTGCGGCCATGGACAAAGCCGTCAACGCGTACCTGCGTCGCCATGACACGTTCCGTAGCTGGTTCGCCCGCACCGAGGCCGGGGAGTTCGTCAGGCGCACGATCAGCGATCCCGCGGATATGGAGTTCACGCCGGTCAGTCACGGCGAAATGACCGTCGACGAAATCCACGCCCACGTCGTTGCGATACCAAACCCGCTGGAGTGGGGCTGCTTCACGTTCGGGATCGTGCAAGGCGAGAGTAGTTTCGCGTTCTTTGCCGCCATGGATCACGTCCACGGCGATGCGACGTTGGTCGGCACAACGATGCTGGAGGCCAACGGCATGTACGCGGCGTTGAGCGGGGGCGGCGCGGGCCTCGCGCTGCCCGACGCCGGCAGTTTCGACGATTTCTGCGCACGCGAACGCCAGTACGCGTCGGCGCTGACCGCGGATTCGCCCCAGGTGAGGGCGTGGATCGACTTCGCGGAGAACAACGACGGCAGCTTCCCGGAGTTTCCGCTCCCACTGGGAAATCCGCTGGAGCGCACTGGCAGCGACATGGTCTCCGAACTGCTGATGGACTCGCAGCAGACCGAGCGGTTCGAAGCGGCCTGCTGCGCGGTCGGCGCGCGCTTCGTCGGCGGCCTGTTCGCCTGCATCGCGCTGGTGGAGCACGAGTTCACGGGCGCTCCGACCTATTACGGCCTCACCCCGCGGGACACCCGGCGAACGACAGACAACTTCATGACGCAGGGCTGGTTCACCGGCTTGGTCCCGATCACCGTGCCGATCGCCGCGGCTTCCTTCGCCGAGGCCGCCTGGGCGGCACAGGCTTCTTTCGATTCGGGTCTGCACCTGGCAAAAGTGCCCTATTACCGCGTGCTGGAGTTGGCCCCGTGGCTGAGCTGGCCGCAGCCGAACTTTCCGGTGACGAACTTCCTGCACGGCGGCGCCGCCCCGCTCAACGCGGTGCTTGCGGCGGCCGACCTGGGTTATGCCAACAACATGGGGATCTACTCCGACGGCCGATACTCGTACCAACTGACCATCTACTTGATTCGGTACGGGGAGGGCACGGCAATGGCGATCATGTATCCCGACAATCCGGTGGCCCAGAAATCAGTGACCCGCTACCTGGAAGCGATGAAGTCCGTGTGCGCGCGGGTCGCGGCCAGCGGGCACTGGGGTCGGGTTGCCTAGCGTGGAGTAGGTCGATGGTTATTGAGGCGAAAGTGCACGGCCTGACTCACGGCTCTGCGGATCACGCCGGCAAACGCACACGGCTACTCCGACGAGAAGGCAGACTGGGGGCCGACCGAGGGTGGTAGCGATATGCGGCGGCTAGCCGAATTTGTGGTGCGGTGGCCCTGGGCAGTGGTGGCCACCTGGGTCGCCATTGCGGTCGCCCTGCCGCTGACCTTGCCATCCCTGGGCGAGATGGCCCAGAAGCATCCGCTCAGCATCCTGCCCAGCGACGCGCCGTCGAGCGTCACCGCCCGAAAGATGACCGAGGCGTTTCACGAGTCGGGCTCCGAGGACCTGCTCTTGGTGGTCCTGACCGACGACAAAGGGCTCGGCCCTGCCGACGAGGCCGCCTACCGCAACCTGGTGGACACCCTGCGCCAGGACACCCGAGATGTCGTGATGCTGCAGGACTTCGTCGCCACACCGCCTCTGCGTTCGGTGTTGACCAGCAAGGACCACAAAGCGTGGGTGCTGCCCGTCGGCGTGGCGGGCGAATTGGGCACTCCCCGGTCCTACGCCGCGTTCAACCGGATCGGCGAGACCGTCAAACGCGCCTTGAACCAGGCCCCGGCCGGCGCGCACCTTACCGCGGACCTCACCGGCCCCGCGGCGACGGTCGCAGACCTCACGGTCGCCGGCAAACACGATCGGCTCCCTATCGAATTGGCGATCGCTGTGCTGGTGCTCATCGTCCTGCTGGTGGTTTACCGCAGCCCGGTCACCATGCTGCTGCCGCTGGTCACGATAGGCCTGTCCCTGGTGATCGCCCAGGCGGCGGTGGCGGGCTACTCCCAACTCACCGGCGCGGGCGTCTCGAATGAGTCCATCGTGTTGCTGAGCGCGATCATGGCCGGCGCCGGCACCGACTACGCGGTCTTTCTGATCAGCCGGTATCACGACTATGTGCGGTCGGGCGCGAGTTACGACCAGGCCGTCAGGCGGGCGATGGCCTCGATCGGGAAGGTGATCACCGCCTCCGCCAGCACCGTCGGGATCACTTTTCTGCTCATCAGCTTCGCCCGGATGGGGGTTTTCAAGACCGTCGGAGCCTCGTCGGCGATCGGGATCGGCGTGGCGTTCCTCGCCGCGCTCACCTTGCTGCCGGCGATCTTGGTGCTCGCCGCGCCACGCGGCTGGGTCAAGCCGCGGCGCGAACTGACCGCCCCGTTCTGGCGGCGTTCGGGCATCCGAATCGTGCGCCGGCCAAAGCTGCATCTGGTCGCCAGCGTGCTCGTGCTGGCCGTCCTGGCCAGCTGCGCCGGGATGGTGCGCTACAACTACGACGATCGCAAGGCCCTGCGGTCTTCCGCCCCGTCGTCCATCGGGTACGCCGAGCTCGCCCGCCATTTCCCGGTGAACCAGTCCATCCCCGAGTACCTCCTCGTCCAGTCGCCGCACGACCTTCGCACGCCGCAGGCCCTTGCGGACTTGGAACAGCTGGCGGACCGGGTCAGCCAACTGCCGAACGTCGCCGCCGTCACCGGCATCACCCGTCCCACCGGGAACGTGCCGGAGGAATTCAGGGCCACGTACCAGGCGGGTGCCATCGGCAGCTTTCTGGCAGGTGGGTCGACCCTGATCAACGACCACACCAGTGACCTCAACCGGCTGGCGGAAGGGGCCGGCACGCTGGCCGACAACCTCAGTGACGTGCGCGGCAAGGTCAGCCGACTCGCTGCCGGCGTGCAGGAACTGGACAATGCCTTCTCGTCGGCGAAGAACCAGTACAGCGGCGACGCGCTGGTCAAGGAGGTCGACCTGGCAGCTCAACTGGTCGACCACGTCAACTCGCTCAGCAACGCGATGGGTTGGAAAATCTCAGCCGGCAAGGACATGTTCGCCTGGATCGGCCCGGTGCTGACCGCGCTGCAGAACAATCCGATCTGCGATGCCGACTCGTCCTGCACCTCTACCCGCGCGACCTTTGAGCAGCTGACCGGCGCGCGCGATCAGGCGGACCTCGACGCGATCAACGACCTGACGCACCAACTGCAGGTGTATCCGGACAAGCGGGCATTGAAAGCATCGACGGACCGCCTGCGCAACGCGGCCACGAAGCTGACCAACGTGCTGCACTCCCTCGGCATGGACCAGCCCGGAGGCCTGCAGGCGAACCTGAACCGCCTGCAGAACGGCGCCGACGAATTCGCCGGCGGGAGCAGGCAAGTGGCCGACGCGGTGGCTCAACTGGTCGACCAGGTGAAGAAGCTGGGCGCCGGGCTCAGTGAGTCCGCGGCGTTCCTGCTGTCGCTGAAACATGACGCGGCACGACCGGCAATGGCGGGGTTCAACATTCCGTCCCAGCTGTTGCACTTACCGGAGTTCCAGAAAGCCGCCAAGGTGTTCATTTCGCCCGACGGCCACTCGGTGCGCTACCTGATTCAAACCAAACTCAACCCGTTCAGCACCGAGGCCATGGACCAGGTGAACGCGATCGGTGCGACCGCTCGGGGAGCGCAGCCGAACACCACGTTGGCGGACGCCACGGTATCGATGGCGGGCTACACGGTTGGCCTGAAGGACACGCGCGACTACTACCGGCACGACATCCGGTTCATCATCGCGGCAACCCTTCTCGTCGTGTTGCTGACCTTGGCGGTGTTGCTGCGTGCGATTGTCGCGCCGCTGTATCTGGTTGCCTCGGTGGTGGTTTCGTATCTGTCGGCCGTGGGAATCGGCGCCGTGGTCTTCCAGTATGTGCTCGGCCAACAGCTGCATTGGAGCGTGCCGCCCCTGGCATTCGTGGTGCTGGTGGCGGTGGGAGCCGACTACAACATGCTGCTCGTCTCGCGAATGCGTGACGAGTCGCCGCGCAGCGTGCGTTACGGCATCATTCGCACCTTGAGTTCGACTGGGGGTGTGATCACCGCGGCGGGTTTGATCTTCGCCGCCTCGATGTGCGGTCTCTTGTTCTCCACCATCGGGACCGTCGTCCAGGGCGGTTTCGTGATCGGCGTGGGGATCTTGCTGGATACGTTCTTGGTCCGCACCATCACGGTTCCCGCGATCGCTGCGCTGATCGGGCGGGCGAACTGGTGGCCGTCACGCATTCGGATGCACGCTCGTCAGGCGGACGCGTCGGTTGGGGCAGGTTAGCGCGTGCGCACGACGTGTGTGAGACTGAAGAAGCCGAGGCGGTGGGTGATGAGGAAGCTGCTTGCAGTAGCTACGGCGCTGGTAACTGTCGGGGCGACAGGGTCTTTCGGTGTCGGGGCCGCGTCGGCCGACGACACGCCGGGGGCTGGGACACCGGACCCGGGTACGTCAGCCGACGGGACGGGGTACGCGCTCGGCGGCGCCCACGTCCTCGGTATTCCCTATGACGAGTACATCCGCCGCTCCGGTGCCGATTGGTTCCCCGACCTCAAGCGGGAGATCGTTCGCTACCCGGCCGGGCAGGTCCAGGGGCACGTGCTGGGGCGCCTCTTCCCCGGCTTGAGCCGCCTCGACCAGCTCTTTCCGGGTTTAGGCGTTGACGGTCCCAGCGTCGGCGAGTCGGTCGACGTGGGAGCGGACAACCTCGACGCGGCGATCCGCAGCGGCGGTCGCGGCAAAGCGATAGGCCTCTCCGAGGGTTCGCTGGTGCTGGAGGCCGAGCAGGCCCGGCTCGCCAACGACCCCACGGCGCCGCCGCCGGATCAGCTGAGCTTCGCCATGTTCGGCGACCCGGTCGCGCGGCACGCCTTCGGTCAGAGTTTCCTGACCGCCATGTTCCCGGCGGGCAGCGTCGTCCCGGCACTCGACTACCGCATACCGCCCCCGTTCGAAAGCCAATACGACACCAAGCAGTTCGTCTCCGCCTACGACTCGATCGCCGACTTCCCCGACCGACCGGACAACATGTTCGGCCTCGCCAACACGTTGGCGGGCCTCGCCACGGGTCACACCGCGGTGGCGTTCACCAACCCGAGCATGGTGCCGCCGCAGAACATCAGGAGCACGGTCAATTCCCGGGGCGCGACGACGACGACGTACCTCATCCCCGAAAAGCACCTTCCGCTGGTGATGCCGTTCGCGTACATCGGTGTCCCGGAAGAGACGCTGAGCAAGCTCGACGCGATACTGCTGCCCCGGGTGAACGCGGCCTATTCGCGAAACGACGACCCGGCGACGGCGCCGGTCCAGGTTGACCCGGTGCACGGCTTCGACCCCGCGGCCGTCACGGCGCCGGCCACCCAGGCGACTTTCGGCGGCGGCGCCGATCCGTTCTCACAGATGTTCAACGGCGCCATGTCCGTATTGTCGTCGCAGGCCTCGAGTGACTTCGGAGGCTGACAAGCGCTGGGAGCCGAGGAAGTCGACAAGTGGTACGGGCGTGATCTGACGCGATGTCCCAGGCTCCAATCCTTTCGATGCTGCACGCACGGGCCCAGCTTGCGGCCCCACGAGGTGGCGTTCACCCTCACCGATTACCCGACGACTTGCTGGGGTCCGCGAGGGCGTCATGTGGTCGCAGTTGTCGCGCCGGACAACGGATGTGGCACGCGAGCTGGGGCGTCCCGGCTCGGTTGGCGACAGGGCGGTGATCCTCGCTCCGCAGTCCCTCGATACGTGGCGGCGTTCCTCTGTGTCGAGCAGTACCGCCGGGACCGCTTCACCCGGTTGGACGGCTGAGTGGGCGAGCACGCGCGTTCGCTCTGACCGTGGGCACGCCCCGGTCGCCCGCCCGCCGGCCGGGTGAACATAATGAGTCCCACCGCACCGGCAAAGGAGCCCCCGATGAGCACGACCAGCCCCGACCGCCCGCTCCGGGTGATCCAATGGACCACCGGCAACATCGGGCGGCGCTCGTTGCACGCCATCATCGGCCGGCCCGACATGGAGCTGGTCGGCGTCTACGCGCACGGACAGGACAAGGTCGGCGTCGACGCGGCCGAACTCGCCGGCTGGCCGGAGCCCACCGGAGTGACGGCCACCAACGACATCGACGCCCTGCTGGCACTCCGACCCGATGCCTGCTGCTACAACCCGTTGTGGCCCAGCATCGACGAACTCGTGCGGCTGCTGGAATCGGGTGTCAACGTCTGCTCCAGCGCGGCCTGGATCACCGGCGGCAAGCAGACGCCCCAGGACCGCCAACGCATCCTCGACGCCTGCCAGCGGGGCGGTTCGACGATCTTCGGCAGCGGAGCGCACCCGGGGATGACGAACATGGTCGGCATGGTGCTGTCCGGCGCCTGCGAGCGCGTCGACGAGATCCGCATCACCGAGTCGGTGGACTGCTCGACGTACGAGTCGGCGGAAACCCAGACGGCGATGGGGTTTTCGCAGGATCCCGACACCCCGGGCCTGGACGAGAGCGTGCGAAGGGAAAGCGAGGTGTTCGCCGAGTCGGCCGCC
Source organism: uncultured Actinomycetota bacterium (assembly GCA_963824505.1). Taxonomy (GTDB): domain Bacteria; phylum Actinomycetota; class Actinomycetes; order Mycobacteriales; family Mycobacteriaceae; genus Mycobacterium. Next base: position 109,320 of record CAWGPS010000001.1, on the reverse strand, counting down.
ATGATGGCCGACGCCATCGGCGCCAGGCTGGACAAGATGACCTTCGACGTCACCTTCACGGCCGCCACCGGCGACTCCGATCTCGGGTTCATGAAGATCCCGGCGGGTACGGTCGGCGGCGTGTGCGGCTACCACCGTGGCTGGCAAGGCGATCGCAACGTCGTGAGCGTCGGTTTCAATTGGACGATGGGCAATCACGTGGTCCCGCCGAAGCCCCTCGAGCACGGCCACGTCATCCAGGTTTTCGGGGTGCCCAACATGCGCACGGTCCTGCACTGCCTCCCGCCGAGGGGTTGGCAGGAGCCCGGCTTCATGGGCCTGGGCATGATCTACACCGCGATGCCGGTCACCAATGCCGTCCCGGCGGTGGTGGCCGCCGAGCCCGGGATCGTGACGCTGGCCGATCTGCCGCCGGTGACCGGCCGCGTCGCCGGCTAGGGGTGGCGGGGGCGTGGCGTTGCGCACACCAAACCGCCCCGGAGGAACGCGCCCGTGCACTAAGGTTTAATATTCTTAGCCGAGCAAAGTAGTGGGTTGTCAGGGACGAGCAAGCAAGCTATTCGGCGAGGCAGCCGGGCCTCGCGGGGCGGTTGGCGGAGGGCGGTCAGGTGAGGATTACTCCAGATTCGGCGTCCATCACCCACGGGCTCAAACGCGTGTGGATACCGGTGACGCTGGTGGTCGTGCTCGCCGTTTCGAGCCTGGTCGTGTCGCGGCTGCACAAGATCTTCGGCTCGCAGGACCTCAACGCGAATGCCGGCAAGGGGATCGAGATCGTGCAGTTCAACCCGAAGGTCGTCGTCTACGAGATCTCCGGCCCGCCGGGCGCCACCGCGAACATCAACTACTGGGATGCGGACGCCAACACCCACCAGGTCAATGCCGCCCCGCTGCCGTGGTCGTTCACCATCTCGACCACGTTGCCGTCGGTGAGCGCCAACATCATGGCGCAAAGCGATAGCAACCGCATCGGCTGCAAGATCACCGTGGACGGCGTCGTCCGCGAACAGCACGACTCCGATGGCCACAATGCCCAGACCTTCTGCCTGGTGAAATCCGCATGAGCGATGTGAACAGCAAGGGCAACGTGGGTGTCGATGACGTCGCCGACACCGGGCCGATCGACACCAAGAGGTCGGCTAGGGCGGAACGCGGCCACCGGCCGTACCTCCCCCACAGCATCCGCATCTTCGCGATACCGATCATCCTGATCTGGGTGGGTGTGACGGTCCTGGTGAACGTCGTCGTCCCCAGCCTGGAAGTCGTCGGCGAGGCGCACTCGGCCCCGATGACGCCCCTGGATGCGCCGTCGATGAAGGCCATGATGCGGCTGGGCCACAACTTCCACGAGTTCGATTCCAACAGCACCGTGATGATCGTGCTGGAGGGCCAGCAACCGCTCGGTGCCGACGCGCACCACTACTACGACAAGCTGATTCGGCAACTCCGCCAGGACCCCAAACACATTCAGCACATCCAGGACTTCTGGGGCGACCGACTGACCGCCGCGGGCGCACAGAGCGCCGACGGCAAGGCTGCCTATGTGCAGGTGAACCTCGCCGGCAACCAGGGCACCACGCAGGCGAACAAGTCCGTGGAAGCCGTCCGCAAGGTGATCGACGAGAACAGGGCGCCACCGGGCGTGAAGGCGTACGTCACCGGCCCCGCGGCGCTGTCCGACGACATGCACATCATCGGCAACGCCAGCCTGGCCAAGATCACGCTGTTCACCCTGGGTGCCATCGCGATCATGTTGCTGCTGGTCTACCGGTCCATCGTGACCACACTGGTCCAGCTGTTCATGACCTTCGTCGCCCTGTTGTGTGCGCGGGGAGTCGTCGCGGTTCTGGCGTATCACAACGCGTTCGGGCTGACGACGTTTGCCGCCAACATCCTCACCATGCTGGCGATCGCCGCGGGAACCGACTACGGCATCTTTCTCGTCGGCCGCTATCAAGAGGCCTTGCGTGCCGGCGAGGACCGAGAATCCGCGTACTACACCACGTTCAAGGGGGTTGCCCCGGTCGTTTTGGGGTCGGGCCTGACGATTGCCGGCGCAACCTACTGTCTGAGTTTCGCGCGGCTGCCCTGGTTCAACACGATGGGCGCACCCGTGGCGATCGGCATGCTGGTCGTGGTCGCGGCCGGACTTACGCTGGGCCCCGCCGTTATCTTCGTCGGCAGCCGCTTCCACCTTTTCGAGACCAAGCGCGCCGCCAGGCAAGGGCGGCTCTGGCGTCGGGTGGGCACCGCCGTAGTGCGTTGGCCCGCACCCATTCTGGCCGTCAGCGCCGCGATCGTGCTGGTCGGCATGATCGCCCTGCCGAGCTACACGACGAGCTACAACGACCGCCACTACCTCCCGCTCTCGGCCCCGTCCAACCAAGGCCAAGAAGCCGCGAACCGGCATTTCTCCGAGGCGCGGATGAATCCCGACCTGCTGATGGTCGAATCCGACCATGACATGCGGAACACAGCCGACATGCTCGTGCTGGACCGGGTGGCCAAAAACGAGATGCGCACGCTCGGCATCGCCATGGTCCAGGACATCACCCGGCCGCTGGGCATCCCGATTCAGCACAGCTCCATCCCGTTCGCGACCAGCATGCAGAGCCAGACGACGATGCAGAACATGGGCTTCCTCAAGGAGCGCATCAAGGACATCCTCAGGATGGCCGATGACCTGCAGACCCAGATCGAAACCACGGAGCGCCAGTACCAGGTGTCGCTAGATCTTTCGAAGGCCGCCGACGACAGCGCCAAGACCACGGCGGTCACGTCGGAGATCACCGATGGCCTGCGAAACCACATCGCGGATTTCGACGACACCTTCCGGCCGGTGCGCTCCTACTTCTATTGGGAGAGGCACTGCTTCGACATTCCGCTGTGTTTCGGGCTGCGGTCACTGTTCGACTCGCTGGACGGCTTCGATCAGCTCGCCGAGCAGTTTCACTTTCTGACGACCGACATCCAGCACACCGCCAATGCCACGCATGATCTTACGGCGCTGTTTCCCACACTGATCGCAACGCTGAAGACCACCAGGGGCATCACGCTGACGCTCTACCAGACGTTCAAGGCGATGATCGACCAGATGGAGGCGATGAGCAACACCGCGATCGTGATGGGGCAGAGCTTCGATCAGTCCAAGAACGACGACCTCTTCTACCTGCCGCCGGAGGCCTTCGACAACCCGGACTTCCAGACGGGTCTTCGGATGTTCTTGTCGCCGGACGGGAAGTCGGCGCGGTTCTTCATCACCCACCAGGGCGACCCGATGACGCCGGAGGGCATTTCGCGGGTTGCGGCCGAACGCACCGCCGCGCAGGAGGGGTTGAAGCAGTCCTCGCTGTCGGACGCCAGGGTGTACCTCGGCGGGACGGCCGCGACCTTCAAGGACATGGCCGACGGCGAGAAATACGACCTGATGATCGCGGTGGTTTCGGCGCTCACACTGATCTTCATGATCATGCTGCTGCTCACCCGGAGCGCGGTGGCGGCGCTGGTGATCGTCGGCACGGCGGCAAGCTCGATCGCCGCGTCGTTCGGGCTATCCGTGCTCATCTGGCAGGACCTGTTCGGCATCAAGATCCATTGGATCGTCGCCGCGCTCTCGGTGATCATCCTGCTGGCCGTCGGTTCGGACTACAACCTGCTGCTCGTCTCCCGATTCCGTGAGGAGATCCACGCCGGGCTCAAGACCGGCATCATCCGATCCATGGCGGGCACCGGCGGAGTGGTGACGGCGGCCGGCCTGGTGTTCGCCTTCACCATGGCGTCCATGCTGGGCAGCAACTTGAGGGTGCTCGGTCAGTTCGGGTCGACCGTCTGCATCGGCCTGTTGCTGGACACCCTGATCGTGCGGACGCTGCTGATGCCGTCGATCGCCACCCTGCTGGGCCGGTGGTTCTGGTGGCCGCAGGTCGTCCACCCGCGCGGCGACAATGCACGTCGACCCGTCGGTACTGCGGCATAAGCCAAGCGCTGCTGGCGTCGGGCGTTGGTTGTCGCGCTTGGCGAATGGTCACGGTCACGCCCCGGCGGCCGAGACTTGTCGTACCCCGCTGAGATGATGGAGTCATGTCGTGCACCGCTTTGTCTCCCGCGGCAGCGAGCCCTGCTGAGCGTCTTGAGGCGTTGTTCGATGAGTTGGCGGAGTTGGCCGGTCAGCGCAACGCCATTGATGGGCGCATCGTGGAGATCGTCGCCGAGATGGATCGCGATGAGCTGTGCGGGTCCACGGGCGCGCGGTCGGTCGCGGCGTTGGTGGCCTGGAAGCTTGGCTCGTCCTCGGCGAACGCCCACACGATCGCCACTGTCGCGCGCCGGCTTGAGGCGTTTCCGCGCTGCGCCCAAGGCATGCGGGAGGGTCGACTGTCGCTGGACCAGGTCGGCGTCATCGCGGCGCGGGCGGGTGAGGGATCCGACGAGCACTACGCGCAGTTGGCGCGTTGCGCCACGGTCAACCAGCTGCGCACCGCGGTCAAGCTCGAACCGCGACCCGAACCTGACCCTGGACCGCACCCGCAGCCCTCGGTCACCAGGACCTCCAGCGAGCAGTACGCCTGTTGGCGGATCACACTTCCGCATCTGGACGCGGCGAAGTTCGACGCGGCGCTGGCGGCTCATCGTGATGCCCTGATCGCCGAGTGGAAGCACGATCGCGGCGAGGGCGAGCGCGTACCGGAGATCACACCGCCGTTTCCGGGCACCCTCGAGGCGTTTATGCGCCTGGTCGAGGCCGGATGGGACACCGAGGCGGCCCGCCGGCCACACGGGCAGCACACCACCGTGGTGGTGCACGTCGATGTTGAGCAGCGCGTCGCCGCGCTGCATCTGGGTCCGCTGCTCACCGACGCCGAACGCCGCTACCTGACCTGTGATGCCACCTGTGAAGCCTGGTTCCAACGTGACGGCCAGGTCATCGGCGCCGGCCGCGCGACCCGCCAGGTCAATCGGCGGCTGCGCCGCGCACTCGAGCACCGCCATCCCACGTGCGCAGTTCCCGGCTGCGGCGCGACCCGCGGCCTGCACGCCCACCACCTCCGGCACTGGGAAGACGGCGGCCCCACCGAGTTGGACAACCTGGTGCTGGTATGCCCGTATCACCACCGGCTGCACCACCGGGGCCTCATTGCCATCACCGGACCCGCCACCGAGCTCACCGTCACCGACAGCTGCGGGCGACCGCTGAGCGCAGGATCGCTCGCGCGTCCGCCCGACCTGCCCCCGCCCGCCGTCCCGCCGTGCCCCGGGCCCACCGGCGAACGCGCCGACTGGTGGTGGTACGAACCCTTTCAACCCCAGCCACCACCGACAACCAATTAGGATGATGAGCAGCTTCGTATCGAAGTTGCGCCACCCGCTGAAGACGCCTGACATGCGCACCAGAAAGGCAAGGCGGGTCAGGCTAGCTGCACACAGACGGCGACGGCTCCCGCGCCGACGTGCAGCGCCAGCACCGGCCCCAATTCGGTGACGATCGCGGGCTCGCAGGCCGGCAGCCGCCGCGCGAGCTCCGCGGCCACCTCCCTGGCGCCGTCCGGATTGGCGACGTGCTGCACCGCCAGGGCCGCCGGCCGATCGCCCACCACCTCGCACACCCGGTCCATCATCGCCTCCGTCGCATGGGTGACCGTGCGAACTCGTTGTGCCAGAACGAGTTTGCCCTCGTCGATGCGCAGCAGCGGCTTGAGCGCCAGTGCCGTGCCGAGCCAAGCCTTGGCCCCGCCGATCCGTCCGCTGCGGCGCAGGTTCTCCAACCGGTGCACCACCACGAACGCATGGCTGCGGGATACCGCGGAGCGAGCGGCCTCCGCGACGGAGTCCACGTCCGCGCCCGCGGCCGCGGCCCGCGCGGCGGCCAGCGCGACGAACCCGGTGCCCATCGCGGCCGACTTCGAGTCGACGACGCGCACCCTCGGGTCGAGATCGGCCGCCGTGCGTTCGGCCGAGCCGTAGGTTCCCGACAGCGCCGACGAGATATGCACCGCCACAACTCCTTCTGGGCCGTCCCCGCCGCTGTCGGCCAGCGCTTGCTGATAGGCGTCGGCGAGCTCGGCCGGGGTGGCCGCAGCGGTGGTGGCATGGCGCTTGTGGATGTCCTCCGGAATCTCGTCCACACCGTCGCGCAAGTCGGTGCCGTCGAGCAGGATGTGCAGCGGGACCACGCGTATCCCCCACCGCTGGCACAGGGCGGCCGGCAGTCGCGCCGACGCGTCGGTCACCACGACCACGGACATGATCAGCCGCGGGGCTTCTCGTTCGGCGCTTTGGCTGTCTCCAATGCTTCGGCCAGCGCCTTGAGCATCAGCTCCGCCACCGCCTGATGGGCTTCGAAGTTCCAGTGGATGCCGTCGGGATTGCCGCGCCCGCTCAGGACGTGTTCTGCCACCGCGGCTTTCAAGTCCACCAGCGGCACGTCATGCTGTTCGGCCCATTCCGTGATCGCGGCCACGGTTCCGGCCCGGCCGTGATGCGCCCTGCCGTAGGTCTCGGCGATGTGCACGGAGGGCAGCGAGGCAACGACCGGGATACCGGGGCGATTGAAATCGATTGCGCTGCGGGTCTGTTCGAGGTACTCGGCGCTCAGATGCGGCGGCAGTGCGGATCGGGCCACGGGCGACAGGCGCGGTTGCAGCCAGCCGTAGCCGTCGCGGACCCACCGCCGCAACCACGGCGGGCGCACGTAGCGGATCAGCTCGCGCACCGCGGTCGGCAGCACCGACGGCAGCGAGTCCATCCCGCTCGTCGCGAAGACCACGGCGCCCGCCCGGGGCAGCGCCGCCCAGGCCCGTGGGTCCTGGGTTGCCGCCCACCAGACGTCGCGGCAGGTCCAGCCGATGCGGCCGATCAACTCCAGATCCCAATCTAGTTGCGAGGCAACCAGATTGGGCCAGATCCGGGGGTCGTCGGCCGGGAGCCCCCCGGTGGGCCCGTAGTAGGACAGCGAGTCGGCGAACACCAGCAGTGTGGGCCGCGTCTTGTCTGACGTTTCAGAGGACATCGCCCGCGACCTGCGCCGAAGCGTTCCAGACGTCGAGCCGCCACCGGATGCCGTCGAGATCGGCGTCATGAGCCTCCGAGTGTCCGGAGAGCTGCACCCAGCTGGCGTTGCCCATGCCGCCCAGCACCGGCCAGTTGGCGACCGGGAGCTTGAGCAGCGCCGCCGACAACGCCGCGATCAAGCCGCCGTGGGCCACCAGCACCACCGGCCGATCCGGATGGTTCGGGTGACCCCAATCCGGATCGCCCACCAGCTCGGCGATCAGCGGCAGGCCGCGGGCGGCCACATCGACACGGCTTTCTCCGCCATGCGGTGCCCATGTCGCGTCCTCGCGCCAGGCCAGCCGGGCGCCGGGCGCCTCGCCGTCGATCTGGGTGTGCGTCATCCCCTGCCAGTCGCCCAGGTGCGTCTCGCGTAACCGGTCGTCCACCCGCACCGTCAGCCCCGTCCGCTCCCCCAGCTTGACGGCCGTGTCGTAGGCGCGGCGCAGGTCCGAGGAGACGATCAGCAGCGGCTGCCGCTTGCCCAGCGCCTCGGCGGCGGCGACCGCCTGCGCGCGGCCGAGCTCGCTGAGTTCCGTGTCCAGTTGACCCTGCATCCGGCTGCCGAGGTTGAAATCGGTCTGCCCGTGCCGCAGCATCACCAACCGGCGGATCCTCATTGCGCGCTCGCTGCGTCGTCCCGGTGCCCGGGGTCGCCGTTCAAGTCCACCGGCACCACCGGGCAGTCGCGCCACAGCCGGTCCAGGGCGTAGAAGTCGCGGTCGTCCTGGTGCTGGATGTGCACGACGATGTCGCGGTAGTCCAGCAGCGTCCAGCGGCCTTCCCGGGCGCCCTCGCGGCGAGCCGGCCGGTAGCCCGCCTTGCGCATCTTCTCTTCGACCTCGTCGACGATGGCGTTGACCTGGCGCTCATTGGACGCCGAGGCGATGACGAAACAGTCCGTGATGGCCAGCTGGTCGGAGACGTCGATGACCAGGACGTCGTTGGCCAGCTTGGCGGCGGCCGCCCGGGCCGCCACGGTGGCCATGTCGATCGCTTCCGGGGTCGCGGTCACGCGTCGTCCCCGCGGTACAGCCGGCGCTTGGAGACGTACTGCACGACACCGTCGGGCATCAGGTACCACAGGGGCCGGCCCTCGGCGGCGCGCCGCCGGCAGTCCGTCGACGAGATCGCCAGCGCGGGGATCTCCAGCAGCGTCAACACGCCGTCGGGAAGTTCGCCCAGCACCCCGGTGATGTGTTCGTGCCCCAACTCGTATCCGGGGCGATTGACGCCCACGAAGCGCGCCGCCTGGAACAGCCCCTCCCACCCTTCCCACGACAGGATGGACGCCAGCGCGTCCGCGCCGGTGATGAAGTACAGCTGCGCATCGGGGTTGCGGGTGTGCAGGTCCCGCAGGGTGTCCCGGGTGTAGGTGGGGCCGGGGCGGTCGATGTCGACCCGGCTGACCGAGAACCGCGGATTGGACGCGGTGGCGATCACCGTCATCAGGTACCTGTCCTCGGCGGCCGACACCGGCCGGGACTTCTGCCACGGCTGCCCGCTGGGCACGAACACGACTTCATCCAGGTCGAACCTGTCGGCGACCTCGCTGCCGGCGACCAGGTGCCCGTAATGGATGGGATCGAAGGTCCCACCCATCACCCCCAGTCGGCGCAGCTCTTTTTGCACGATTCGCCAGCTTACTTGAGCGCACGAACGGCGCGATTTCCCAGAGCGCCGTCACGCGCGTCTCTCCGCCGGGCGACATGTAATGAAGGGATTGTCGCGGCGGGGTGGGCATAACGAGTGGTCCTGCTCCGCGGGCGGATGTGGCTGCTGTGACACCGGCAGCGCGGGCCTCAGACGGGCAGCAGCTGGTCGATCACCGCCGCCAACTGCTTGGCGGAGCGGCATTCGTGCATGGTGATCACCTCTTGGTAGCGCGGCACCGCGGAGTCGCCGCTGCCCCACAGGTGGCTGGGCTCGGGGTTCAGCCAGTGCGCGTGCCGGCTGGCGGTCACCATGTGAGCCAGCAACTCGGTCTCGGGGTTGCGGTAGTTGGTGCGCCCGTCGCCGAGCACCAGCAGCGAGCTGCGCGGCGACAGCACGTTGGGGAAGCTCTGCACGAACGACGCGAACGCGTTGCCGTAGTCGGAATGGCCGTCGCGGCTGTACACCCCGGCCTCGCGCGTGATCCGCTGAATCGCCACGGCGAGGTCGGCGTCGGGCCCGAACATGTGGGTCACCTCGTCGGTGGTGTCGATGAAGGCGAACACGCGCACGCGCGAAAACTGTTGGCGCAGGGCGTGTACCAACAGCAGCGTGAAGTGGCTGAACCCGGCGACCGAACCCGACACGTCGCACAGCACCACCAGCTCCGGGCGCGCCGGTCGGGGCTTGGCCAGGACGACGTCGATCGGCACGCCGCCGGTGGACATCGACTTGCGCAGCGTCTTGCGAAGGTCGATGGAACCGGCCCGGGTGCGCCGCCTGCGGGCCGCCAGCCGGGTGGCCAGGGTGCGCGCCAGCGGCGCCACCACCCGGCGCATCTGGCGCAGCTGGTCGCCGGAGGCCCGCAGGAACTCGACGTTCTCGGAAAGCTGTGGGATACCGTACATCTGGACATGGTCGCGGCCGAGCTGCTCGGCGGTGCGTCGCTTGGTCTCCGCGTCGACCATCTTGCGCAACTGCGTGATCCTCTGCGCGGCAAGGGCCTTGGCGATCTGCTCCTGCGTGGGTGTGGGCTCGTCGCCGTACGGCGCGAGCAGGCCGGCCAGCAACTTGCCTTCCAGTTCGTCCAGCGCCATCGCCTTGAGCGCCTGATACGACGAGAACGACGGGCCGCGGCTGGAGTTGTATTTGCCGTAGGCCTCCACGATCCGGGCGATCATCCCGACCAGGCGCTCGTCCATCTCGGCGAGGTCGGGGTTCTCGTTGAGCAGCTCCAGCAGCATCTGGCGCATCGCCTCGACGTCGTCCGGGGGCAGCGAGTTGTCGTCGCCGGCCTCGCGGGCCTCCTCGTTCGACACCACCGCCCGGGCGCCCAGCGCCGCCGGGAACCACAGGTCGAACATGGCATCGTAGGTTTCGCGGTGGTCGGGACGGCGCAGCACGGCGCAGGCGATGCCCTCGCGCAGCACCTCACGATCGCCCAGGCCCAGGGTGGCCATCACCCGGCCGGCGTCCACCGTCTCCGAGGGACCCACCGAGATTCCCTGCGCCCGAAGCGCTTCGACGAAGCCCACCAAGTGCCCCGGCAGCCCGTGCGGGGCCAGTGGCCGGGTGGGTCGGATGCGGCGGGCGGCCATGGCGTCCTAGTTCAGCCGAAGCTCGCCGACGGCGCGCTGCTGGTCGGATTGGTGTTTGAGGACCACCCCGAGCGTGGCGGCGACGACGGCGTCGTCGATGGTGTCCAGGCCCAAGGCCAGCAGCGTGCGGCCCCAGTCGATGGTTTCGGCGACGGATGGCAGCTTCTTGAGTTGCATCCCGCGCAGCACGCCGATGATGCGCACCAGCTCCTCGGCCAGGTGCTCGGGCAACTCGGGGACGCGGGACAACAGGATGCGTCGCTCCAGGTCGGGACTGGGAAAGTCGATGTGCAGGAACAGGCAGCGACGCTTGAGCGCCTCGGACAGCTCGCGGGTGGCGTTGGAGGTCAGGACGACGAACGGCGGCCGCTCGGCGGTCAGCGTGCCCAACTCGGGGACGGTCACCGCGAAGTCGGACAGGACCTCGAGCAGCAGGCCCTCGATCTCGATGTCCGCTTTGTCCGTCTCGTCGATCAACAGCACCGTCGGCTCGGTGCGCCGAATCGCGGTCAGCAGCGGGCGCTGCAGCAAGAACTCCTCGCTGAACACGTCGTCCTTGGTCTGATCCCAGTCTCCGGAACCGGCCTGGATCCGCAGGATTTGCTTGGCGTGGTTCCACTCGTAGAGCGCGCGGGCCTCGTCGACCCCCTCGTAGCACTGCAGGCGGACCAGTCCCGAGTCGGTGGCCTGCGCGACGGCGCGGGCCAGCTCGGTCTTGCCGACACCGGCCGGTCCTTCCACCAGCAGCGGCTTGCCCAGGCGGTCGGCCAGGAAAACCGCTGTGGCGGTGGCGGTGTCCGGCAGGTAGCCGGTCTGGGCCAACCGTCGCGAGACGTCGTCGATGTCGGCGAACAGCGGCTTGGGCCGGGCGGGCACGCTCACTATCAGTTTCTCCTAAAGCCGTCAGACGGGGCGGGTTTGCCCGTCCCCCCAAGCGATCCACTTGGTCGAGGTCAGTTCCGGCAACCCCATCGGACCGCGGGCGTGCAGCTTCTGAGTGGAGATGCCGATCTCGGCGCCGAACCCGAACTGCTCGCCGTCGGTGAACGCGGTCGACGCGTTGACCATCACCGCGGCGGCGTCGACACCGTCGGTGAAGCGTTGCGCCGCAGCCATATTGGTGGTCACGATGGCCTCGGTGTGCCCGGTGCCGTACTCGTTGATGTGTGCGATCGCGGCGTCCACGCCGTCGACCACCGCCACCGCGATGTCCATCGACAGGTACTCCCGGCGCAGGTCATCCTCACCCGCATCGAGATGGACCGTGACGCCGGCGTCCTGCAGGGCGCCCACCAGCCGCGGCAGCGCATGTTCGGCGATCGCGGCATCGACCAGCAGCGTCTCGGCGGCGTTGCAGACGCTGGGGCGCCGCGTCTTGGAGTTCAGCAGTATCCGCTCGGCCAACTCCAGGTCGGCGCCCCCGTCCACGTAGACGTGACAGTTGCCGACCCCCGTCTCGATGGTGGGCACCCGCGCATCACGGACGACCGCGTCGATGAGACTGGCTCCGCCGCGCGGGATCACCACGTCGACCAGGCCGCGGGCCTGGATCAAATGAGTCACGGTGGACCGATCGTCGGCCGAGAGCAGCTGCACCGCGTCGCCCGGCAAGTCCTCGCTGACCAGCGAGGCGCGCAACACCTGTACCAGCGCCCGATTCGACCGCTCCGCCGACGAACTGCCGCGCAACAGCACGGCGTTGCCCGACTTGAGCGCCAGCCCGAACGCATCGACGGTCACGTTCGGCCGGCCCTCGTAGATCATGCCGAGGACGCCGAGCGGGACACGCTGCTGACGCAGGTGCAGCCCGTTGGGCAGGGTGTAGCCGCGCAGCACCTCCCCGACAGGGTCGGGGAGCCCGGCGACTTGGCGCAGGCCGGCGGCGATTCCCTCGACCCGCTTGGGGTCCAGCGCCAACCGGTCGAGCATTGCGGACGGCGTGCCGGCCGCGCGCGCCGCCTCGAGGTCTTCGGCGTTGGCCGCCAGGATCAATTGGGCGTTGCCGCACACCGCGTCCGCGGCGGACCGCAGCGCCTGGTCCTTGGCGACCGTCGGCAACAACGCGAGGACGCGGGAAGCCACCCGGGCGCGACGGGCTGCGTCGTGGACCTCGCGGCGCAAGTCAGGCTGCCGCTGCTGGGAGACACCGCTCCGCAATGGTGCTTGCAGACTCATCTGACCAGGGTAACGGGCGCCAAATAACCGGGTGAGGCGACCCGTTGCGGTGCTCGGCGCGGGTGCCGGGGCTAGCCGACCCGCTCGCCGCGCCGGACCTGCCGCACCTTGCTGCGGCGCTCCTCGAGAACGTTGCCGAAAGTCTGCAACAGCAACGGCTCATTCATCACCAGATGCTCGAGGTGTTGGCGATCGATCGTTAACGCGGTCACCTCTTCCAGCGCGTAAGCGCTGGCGAGGTTCGGTTGCCGGGTCAACGCGGTCAGCCCCAGAAACGACCCCTCGACCAGCGTGCTGATCGGCACGACCGACCCGTCGTCGGCCTTCGCCGTCATCTGCACGCGCCCGGCGACCAGGAAAGTCATGGCCCTGGGCACCTCGCCGGCACTCTCCACGAGTTCCTCGGCGCCATAACGGACGATCTTCGAGCACGACTGCAGCGACCGCTGTTCCTCGGTATTCAGCCGCAATGTCGGCGCCACCACGTAGCGCAACGCATGCTCCACCCGTTCGGCCGTCGAGAAGTCATCCTCGGCATCGTCGAGGTGCAGGTCCTCCCGCCGGGCGGCGTACCAGACCCACCGCAGGAACGTTGCCTTCGCGGCGCCCGCGTCTTCGGGTGAGGTCAGCCCGATGGTCGTGCGATATTCGGCGGCGCCCAGGGGCACCGACCGCGGGACGCTGTCCAACCTGCGCTGCGGCAGCACTCCGGCGACACGTGAGAGCATCGCGCACACCCGGTCCGGCGGGTCGGCGGTGGAGAACGTCGTCGTGATCGTCAGTTTGTGCGCGCCCGGCGGCCGACTGATGTTGGTGAACGCGGTGGTGGCCAGCATCGAGTTCGGCGTCACCCGCATTCCGCTTCCGGTGTCGATGTGCACCGCCCGCCAGTTCACCTCGATGACGCGTCCCTGCGCCGTCCCGGTGTCGAGCCACTCACCGATCCGGAATGGCTGCTCGAAAAGCATGAACAAGCCCGACACGATCTGGCCGACGGAGTTTTGCAGCATCAGGCCGATGACGACGGAGGTGACGCCCAGCGCGGTGAAGAGCCCGCCGATCCGGACCCCCCAGATGTAAGAGAGCATCACCGCGAGACCGACACCGATCAGGCCGAAGCGGGCGACGTCGAGGAAAATGCCGGGCAGCTTCCTGCGCCAGCTCTTTTCGGGCGCGGCCTCGAACACCGTGGCGTTGAGCCCCGATAGCACCAGCACCAGCACCAGCAGACCGAACACCGTGGTGAGGAGTCGCACCGGGATGTCCCGGGCGGGAATCTCCGAGGCCTGGACGAGCAGCAGCAGCAGCGCACCGAGCGGCAGCACGTAGTTGCGCAGCAGGCTCACCTGCCGGGCCAGCCGGTTGTTGCGGCGGACGAGCAGGTCTTGTAGTTCGGTGAGCGCGATCAGCGCGAGCGGTAGGCCGACCGCGATACCGATCGCCCAGTAGAACCACGGCGAGTCAAGCGAATTCATCATCGCTCCACTAGGCGGTAGATCGGCTGATCGGTGCTGCCGACCGAGATGGTGCCCGCGGGGACGAACTTCCGCACCTCGCTCATCGCCTCGTACACCTGCGAGCTGACATAGATGCCGGGCTGGGGTGCGCCACTGTGCATCTGGTAGGCCAGGCTGACCGCGCCGCCCCACATGTCGTACACCAGGCCGGAGCGGCCCACCAGCCCGCTCACGACGTTGCCCGTGTTGACGCCCACCCGCAGGCCCAACTGGTGGCCGGTCTGGCTGTTGTACCGATCGATGACCCGGCCGATTTCGAGGGCGAAGTCAACGCTGCGGTGCACGGCGTCCAGCCGCGGCGTGACGACGCCGCAGCTGGCGAGGTAGCCGTTGTGGAACGTGCGGATCCGTTCGATATTGAGGGATTCCGCGGCCGAGTCGAACTGCCGGAACAGATCGTCGATGGTGGCGACCAATTCGTCCTCCGGCATCTCGGTGGACATCTCGTCCAGGCCGAAGATATCGGCGTAGATGACGGCGACGTTCTGGTGTTTCTGCGCAATGTTTTCCTCGCCCCCGCGATAACGTTGCACCACCGACTCGGGCATCAGCGCCAGCAGCAGGCGGTCGTTCTCGCGGCGCTGCTCGTTGAGCAGCTCCTCCTTGATGGCGAGGCTTCGGCTCATCTCGTTGAAAGCCGCGGTGAGATCGCCGATTTCGTCGCGCGACCGAACCGGGATGTTGACCTCGTAATCGCCGGAGCCGATCCTGCGGGTGCCCTCCTCGAGGCGCCGGACGGGTCGCACCGCGGCCTGCGCGATCAGCATCGAGATGATGCAGATGGCGAAAACCATCGCCGTCACGGCAATCACGAGTCCCTTGCTGAACCTGCCCAGCCGCGCGAAAGCGTCGGAGTTGTCACGCGTGGCCAGCACCGACCAGTGCAGGTCTGAATTTGCGATGTTCAACGGGGCGTAGGCTTCCAGCTCAGTGTTGCCCATGTAATCGGTGGCGCTGATCACCCCGGACTCGCCACGTTGGGCGGCGCGCAGACCCGCGGTCGCAACGGGTTGCACCAGCACCGTGGTACCCAAACGGATCGCGCGGTCCACGACGTCGGGCGGAGTGCCCGCATCGATCGCCTCACGCCGGTATGCCTTGGGATCCTCGATGAATTCCCGGGAATCGGAACGCATCAGATTGTCGGGGCCCGCCAGATAGGTCTCGGTTGCCAAACCCATGCCGGCGGCTTGCCAGTGCCCGTTGGCGGTCATGATCCTGTTGATCTTGGCGATCGGCACCGGCAGGGCCATGACCGCGTCGATCTTGCCGTTCATGCCGACCGGCGAGACCACCCACGCCGTCGGAAGGTCCAGCTGTGGCTGATACGGCTGGAAATCGGTGATCCAGACGAAGTCAATGTCGTTGGAGGACAACGCTTTTTGGTAAGCCTCGCGCAGCTTTGTCTCCCGATATGGGCCGGTGAGGACGTTGGTCCCGAGGTCGGGCCCCTTCTTGACGCTGTAGACGACGTTTCCTTGCGTGTCCAACAGCAGGGCGTCCTGGTAGTCGAAGCGGGTGACGATGCCGCGGATGTAGAAGTCGAAGCGGGCGTTGGCGGCAGACCAGGCGCTGCCGTCGCCGGCGTCCACGGCGGGCAGCGCGTCGGGAGCCGGCCTGGGCGGAGCGGTGTAGTACGCCTGAAGGTATTTCTGCGCGGGCGAACTCGGCAGCACCGCGTTGAGGTCGATGGAGTCGCCGGTGGTCCGCTTGATCGGGGCAATCATGTCGTTCTGGTAGTAGCTGACCAGCGCCTGCTGTTGGGCGGGGCTGATCGTCGAGTTGCCCAATTGGGCGAAGCCGTCGGTGAGCGCCGCCGCCGCCTGGGTGATGCTGAATCCGCCGCTGTAGACGATCAGCGAATTCGTCACTTCGCGGAACATCGACGTCATCGCCCGCTGCTGGCCCTCGCGCAATTCGATCAATCGCTCGGACTCGACCTCGCGCAATGCGGCGCGGCCGGAGATGGCCCCGATGAGGCCGATCACCGCCACGCCAAGAATGCTCGACAGCACCATCACGAGAAGGATCTTCGACTGGATGCCGAACCGGAAATGCAGCCACCGAAAAGGACGCCGGGCGCGCGGGGGCACCGGATGGGCCGCACCGGATGGCGGCGTGTTCTCGGCCGTGCTTCCCGCGGCGGCTTTAGAGGCCGGTTCGGCGTTTTTTAGCTCGGTCGCCGTCAATCGCCTTTCCGCCTTTCTTGTGACAATTCGACATCGCTAAGGCAGCACACTATCGCGCGGACCTCAAGATATTGGTGATTGCGGGGAAGGCCGGAGCGAAATGTGACCTGCGGCTTTCCGGCGCCTTGCGGGTGCCCCGCCCGAGCGGGCGACTAACGTCGGCGCAATGGCTCGGGTTTGCATTGTCGGCAGCGTGAACATGGATTTGACGCTCGGCGTCGACGCCATTCCCCGCCCGGGCGAGACGGTGCTCGCGTCCTCGTCGAGCTGGGCGCCCGGCGGCAAGGGCGGCAATCAGGCGGTGGCCGCCGCGCGCGCGGGTGCACGGGTGCAGTTCGCCGGCGCGCTCGGCGACGACGCCGCCGCCGAACGGTTGCGGGCTCACCTGCTGGCCAACGGGGTGGGGATCGACGGAACCGTCGCGACGCAAGGGCCGAGCGGCACGGCTGTCATCGTGGTCGACGCCAATGCCGAGAACACGATCGTGGTGTCGCCGGGCGCCAATGGGCGGCTGTCGCTGGCCCCTGCGGCCGTGCGCGCCGTCGTAGCGGACTGCGATGTGCTGCTCACCCAGTTGGAGATCCCGGTGTCGACGGCCGTGGCGGCGGCCCGCGAGGCCCGTTCGGCCGGGGCGGTCGTCATCGTCAACGCCTCACCGGCGGGCCGGGACGAAGGCGCCCTGGCCGAACTGGCGTTGCACACGGACGTGGTGGTCGCGAACGAGGCCGAGGCAAGCGAATGGCGTTGGCCGACAACGCACTTGGTGGTCACGCTCGGCCCGCGCGGCGCCCGCTACGTCGGCGTCGACGGCGAGTTCACCGTCCCCGCACCAGCGGTCGACGCGGTGGACACGGCGGGCGCCGGCGACGTGTTCGCCGGTGTGCTGGCGGCGAACTGGCCGCGCGGCCCGGCAGCGGATCCGGCGGGCGGCGGTGCGCGGCTGCGGGCGTTGCGGCGCGCGTGCGCCGCGGGCGCGCTGGCGACGCTGGCGCGCGGCGCCGGTGACTGCGCACCGGATGCCCGGGCGATCGAAACGATGCTGCGGGAACGTATTTCGGACTGATCGGCTAGTCCGGGCGGACGTCGTGCGCGATCGTCAAGCCATCCACCAGGTCCAGTTCGTCTGCCGTCTGGCTGAGCAACACGCGGCTGCGGGCGGGTGATAGCAGCGTCGACAGGTGGTGGTGCGGCGCACCGGCCACGAAGGCCAGGCGATTGACGCGCAGCAGCGCGGCGCCGATCGCGGTGTCGAGCAGCCGGGCGTTGCGCGGGCCCGCGATCTCGGCGGTGATCTCGTGCCGTACCCGGTCGACGACCACCCCGGCTTCGGACAGCAACTGGTAGAGCGGCGCGCGCCGCAGCGCGGGCTCGGTCACCGCGTCGGCGAGCACCGTCGGCAGCCAGGCGTCGCTGACGATCAGCGGCTCGCCGGTCCGGCGTTGCCGGCGCACCCGCAGCACCTGCAGCAGCTCCCCCGGCGCCTCAAGCGCGTCGGCGATCACCGCCGGGGGCCGTCGCACGCCGAGTTCGACCACGTCGACCTCGGTTTCGAACTGGGTCTGCCGCAGCCCCTGCATGAAGGTGCGTCCGCTCCCCAAATAGTCGCCCACGTCCGCCGGGCCGTGGCGACGCACAAACGATCCCACGCCCTGCCGGCGCTCGATATATCCCAGCTCGGCCAGGTCCGCCAGCGCCCGGCGCACCGTGATGCGAGACACCCCGAACTGGTCGCACAGCGTCTGCTCGGTCGGCAGCGCGTCGCCGGGGGCCATGACTCCCCTGTCGATCTCGTCGTGCAGCACCAGGAAAAGCTGGCGGTGCAGCGGCACCCCGGCCGCGGCGGACACCGGATTCTGCTGCACGGTGGTCAATGTTTCCACACGCTCCTCCTTGCGCAGGCCCACTAGTTGTTATATGTATATAACAACTAGTGCGTGGGAGGGGATCGATGACCGCGGTGCAGCACCGGCCTGCAACTGATCCGGCGGGACCGACCGGACGGCTCGCCTCCTGGGTCGCCGGGCTGACGCTCGACGATGTTCCGCGCCACGTCGTCGAGCGGGCGAAACACCTCCTGCTGGACGGGATGGGTTGCGCCCTGGTGGGAGCCCAGTTGCCGTGGTCGCGCGTCGCCACCGACGCAGTGCTGCGAATGGAGGGCCGCGGGGAAACGGTCGTCATCGGCACCGGAAGGACCACCGGGGCGCCGGCCGCCGCCGTGCTCAACGGCACGTTCATCCAGGGTTTCGAGCTCGACGACTTCCACCCCCTGGCACCGCTGCACAGCTGCTCGCTAGTCATTCCGGCGCTGCTGTCGACGGTGTCGACCCGTCCGGGAACGACCGCCGGCGCCGAACTGCTGCTGGCGGCGATCGCCGGCTTCGAGGTTGGCCCGCGGGTGGGTTACACGCTGCACGGCACGCAGATGCTCGACCGCGGCTGGCATTCCGGGTCGGTCTTCGGCACCCACGCGGCCGCGATGGCGTCCGGCAAGCTGCGCGGGCTTCCACCGGCACAGCTGGAGGACGCGCTCGGCCTCGCGGCCACCCAGTCGTCGGGACTCATGGCCGCGCAGTACGAGGCCATGAGCAAGCGCATGCACCACGGGCTGGCGGCGCGCAACGGCTGCTACGCCGCCGGTCTCGCGGCGGCCGGCTACACCGGCATCAAGCGGGTATTCGAACGCGCATACGGCGGCTTCCTGAGCGTTTTCGGCGAGGGTCACGATCCCGACGCCTCCCTGCTGACCGGGCAACTCGGCGAGCGCTGGGAGACCACCATCATCATGGTCAAGTCCTACGCCGCGATGGGCGGCCTGCACGGGGCGATAGACGCCGCCCGCATGCTGCGCGAGTCCGTTGTACCGCAGGAGATTACGGCCGTCGAGATCACCGTCGGCGAGACGGTCCACAAACACGGTTGGTGGCAGCCGGAGCGGCCGCTCACCCCGATGGGCGCCCAGATGAACGTCGCGTACGCGACCGCCGCGGCGCTGCTCGACGGCAACGTCCTGCCCGAGCAGTTCACCCCCGCCCGGCTCGATGCCGACGACATCTGGTCGCTGATCGGCGCGACGACGGTGCACCTGGATGAGTCGTGGAGCCGGGCGGACACCACCGAAAAGTTTCGCACCGATGTCGCGGTCACCACCCGCGACGGTGCCGTGCACCGCGCCCGGGTGGACCAGCCGCACGGCGCACCCACCGATCCGGTCACCAACGAGGAGCTTGTCGCGAAGTTCCATGCGCTCGCCGACCGGGTAACCGACCGCGGGCGCGCCGACGCGATCGAGCGGGCGGTCCTCGGCCTCGACGAACTCGACGACAGCAACGAACTGATCGCCCTGCTGGCCGCGCCCGTGTCGCGCGCCCTGGACTGAAAGGACACATGGTGCCCACCACCCCGGCCCGTCAGCGGCTGAAAGACCTGCTGTCAACGCGCGAACTCATCATCGCACCAGGGGTGTTCGACGGGATCTCCGCGCAGTTGACCAAACGGACCGGCCACGTCGCGGCATACATGACCGGCGCCGGCGTCGCCGCGTCCGGCTTCGGGCTGCCCGATATCGGCCTCGTGACGGCGACCGAAATGGCCGGCCGGGCCGCGATGATCGCCGACGCGCTGGGTGAGATCCCGCTGATCGCCGACGCCGACACCGGCTACGGCGCCGCCATGAACGTGGTGCGCACGGTTCGGTCCTATGACGCGGCCGGAGTTGCCGCGATCCAGCTGGAAGACCAGGTGTTCCCCAAGCGATGCGGACACCTGCCGGACAAACAGGTCGTCGACGCGTCGGAGTTCGAGCCGATCCTGGCTGCCGCGCTGGACGCCCGCAGCGACGACAACCTGCTGGTGGTGGCGCGCACCGACGCGCGCGGCCCGCTCGGGCTGGACGCCGCGATCGAGCGCGCCAACCGGTACGCGCAAGCCGGCGCCGACATCATCTTCGTCGAGGCGCCGCAGGACGCCGGCGAAATCGAGCGCATCGCAAGGGAAGTGGAGGCCCCGCTGCTGATCAACCTGGTGCTCGGCGGCATGACGCCGCTGCAGTCGGCGGGGAGGTTGCAGGAGTTGGGGTATGCGATCGCGATCCACCCGGGCAACCTGCTGGCGCAAGCGACACTCGGGATGCTGCAGAGCCTCTGCGAGCTCAACGGCACCGACATCGCTGCCCACCTGCCCGCCAGGCCCGCCGATTTCTTCAACCTGCTGGGGATGGCGGAGTGGCTGGAGCTCGACGCCCGCTACGCGCGCAAGGATCCGTCATGGGCATGACGATCATCGAAAAGATCTTCGCCCGGAAGGCCGGCCTGGACTCGGTCTCCCCGGGCGACACCGTCGTGGTCGACGTCGACATGACCGTCCTGATCGATCTGCAGTTCGCCACCATGTGGATCCAGCCCAACCGCATTCACGATCCCGACAAACTGGCGGTCGTGATGGACCACGCCGTCCCGGCTCCGACCATCAAGGACGCCGCCGGCGGGCCACGCGCGCGCAAGTTCGTCGCCGACTTCGGCATCGAACGTTTCTACGACGTCGGCCGGCACGGCATCTGCCATCAGGTGATCGCCGAGAACGGACTGGCCCGCCCGGGAGAAGTGTTGGCCTGCACCGACTCTCATACGTGCGCGGCGGGCGCATACAACGCCGCTGCCCGCGGCCTGGGTCCGGCCGAGATCTATTCGATCATGTGCACCGGCACCACCTGGTTTCAGGTCGCGCCGACCATCCGCTACGAGTTCGGCGGCGTCACACCGGACGCGGTGAGCGGCAAGGACATCTTTCTGCATATCGCCAACGAATACGGCGAGGCGCCCAATCTGAACCTGGAATTCGGCGGGCCCGGCCTGGGCTGCATTCCGATGCACGACCGCCGCACCATCGCGACGCAATGTGCCGAGGTCTCCGCCGACTTCGGCACGTTCGAGCCCGACGATCTCTTGACGTCGTTTCTCGGCGAGCGTGGAGTCACCGGATACGCCGCCGTGGCAGCGGATTCCGACGCCACCTACCACGAGGTTCGGCCAATCGACCTGTCCGGGCTCGAACCCTACGTCGCGCGGCCCGGCACCGTCAGCCGCAACGGGCTGCCCGTGTCCCGATTACACGGGCAGAAGGTCGACCAGGCCTTCATCGGCTCGTGCGCGAACGGCCAATTGGAGGACCTCCATATCGCCGCGGAAGTGCTGCGCGGCAACTCTGTTGCTCCCGGCGTGCGGCTGCTCGTCACGCCCGCCTCACAGGCGGTGTACCGGGAGGCCATGCGGCTGGGGTACCTGCAGGACCTCGCTGACGCGGGTGCGGTGATCACGAACTCCACCTGCGGTGCCTGCTTCGGCTACCACATGGGTGTGCTCGGGCCCGGGCGAGGTGTGCATCACCTCGAGCACCCGCAACTTCACCGGTCGCATGGGCAGCACCGAGGCCGAAATCTTCATGGCGTCACCCGCCACGGTCGCCGCCTCCGCGGTCACCGGCTACATCACCGACCCGAGGGGTGTGACGGCGTGACGCTGACCTTCACCGGCGGGGTGTGGGTGTTCGGCGACAACCTGAACACCGACGACATGTATCCGGGGTTTGCGCTGAAGATGGATCCTGCGGAGGCGGCGAAGCACATCTTCTACCAGGTCCGGCCCGGCTGGACCGACCAGGTCTCGCCGGGTGACATCGTGCTGGCGGGGAAGAATTTCGGGCTCGGCTCGTCGCGGCCCGTCGCGGCGCTGTTCGTCGGGCTCGGCGTCGCCGGGCTGGTCGCCGAGGAATTCAATTCCCTGTTCTTTCGCAACGCCGTCAACGCCGGGCTGCCAGCGATGACGATCCCCGACGCCACTTCGGTTTTCAGCGAGGGCGACCACGGCACCTTCAACCTGACCGACGGCACCTGGCGCAACGACACCACGGGCGCCTCAGGCACCGTGCCGAAACTGCCCGGCCTCATCCTCGACATCATCGAAAGCGGCGGCGTCTTGCCGCGACTGGTGGAGCAGGGGTACCTGCCCGACGAACTGCGCGAGCTGCTGCGGTCGCCCGGCGTGGCGATCCGCGGCGCCGGCAGCGGCGCCTGATGGCATGAGCACTACTCCTCGGGTATCTCGCGTTCGATCTCGTCGAGCCAGATGCGCGCGGACATGTCCGACGGCGCGCGCCAATCCCCCCGCGGCGACAGCGCGCCCCCGCGGGATACCTTGGGCCCGTTGGGCAGTGCCGAGCGTTTGAACTGGCTGAACGAGTAGAACCGCTGCACGAAAACGCTGAGCCAGTGCCGGATTTCCTTCAGCGAGTAGGACGGCCGCTTGTCCTCGGGGAAACCCGGCGGCCAGTCCCCCTGGTCCGGGTCGCTCCACGCATGCCAGGCCAGGAACGCGATCTTCGACGGCCGGAACCCGTAACGCAGCACATGGAACAGCGAGAAGTCCTGCAGCGCGAACGGCCCGATCTTGGCCTCGCTGCTCTGCAGCTTCTCCTCCTCGCCGCCGGGCACCAGCTCCGGGGTGATCTCCGTGTCCAGCACCGACTGCAGCACGTCGGTGACCTCCGACTCGAACTCGCCCGACGAGATGACCCAGCGGACGAGGTGCTGGACCAGCGTCTTGGGCACCCCGGCGTTGACGTTGTAGTGCGACATCTGGTCGCCGACCCCGTAGGTGGACCAGCCCAGGCCCAGTTCGGAGAGGTCGCCGGTGCCCAGCACGATGCCGCCGCGCTGGTTGGCGAGCCGGAACAGGTAGTCGGTGCGCAGGCCGGCCTGGACGTTCTCGAACGTGACGTCGTAGACCTTCTCGCCGCGCGCGAACGGGTGGTCGATCTCCCGGAGCATCAGCCGCGCGGACTCGGTGATGTCGATCTCGGAGAACGTGACGCCCAGCGCGCGGCACAGCTCGATGGCGTTGCGCTTGGTGCGGTCACCCGTCGCGAAGCCGGGCAGCGTGAAGGCGAGAATGTCGCTGCGCGGCCGCTCCTCGCGGTCCATGGCACGCGCGGCGACGATCAGCGCGTGCGTCGAGTCCAGCCCACCGGAGATCCCGATGACGACCTTGGGGTAGTCGAGCGCGCGCAACCGCTGCTCGAGCCCGGCGACCTGGATGTTGTAGGCCTCGTAGCAATCCTGTTCCAGGCGTTCGCGATTCGCCGGGACGAACGGAAAGCGCTCGATCTCGCGGCGCAATCCGAGGTCCCCGGCCGGCGGGTCGAGCCGGAACTCGATGCGCCGGAAGGCCTCTCGCGTCGCGTGGTGGCGCCGGTTGTCGTCGAACGTGCCCATCCGCAACCGCTCCGACCGCAGCAGCTCGGTGTCCACGTCGGCGATGCTGCGCCGCTCCCCCTTCGGAAAACGCTCGGACTGCGCGAGCATCACGCCGTTCTCGAAGACCATGGTCTGCCCGTCCCAGGCGAGATCGGTCGTGGACTCACCCTCCCCCGCCGCGGCGTAGACGTACGCCGCCAGGCAGCGGGCCGACGCCGAGCGCGCGAACAGGCACCGGTCCTCGGCGCGGCCGATCGTGATCGGGCTCCCGGACAGGTTGGCCAGCACCGTCGCACCCGCCAGCGCCGCCTCGGCGCTGGGCGGAATCGGCACGAACATGTCCTCGCAGATCTCGACGTGCAGCACCAGGCCGGGCAGGTCGGACGCGGCGAACAACAGGTCGGGCCCGAACGGCACCTCGGCGTCGCAGATCCGGATGGTGCCGCGCTCGTCGTCTCCCGGGGCGATCTGCCGGCGCTCGTAGAACTCGCGGTAGGTGGGCAGGTACGACTTGGGCGCCACGCCGAGCACCGCACCGCGGTGGATCACCACCGCCGTGTTGTAGATCCGGTGCCGGTGGCGCAGCGGGGCGCCGACGACCAGAACCGGCAGCAGGTCGGTCGAGGCGGCGACGATGTCCTCGACGGCATCCCTGACGTCGTCGAGCAGCAGGTCCTGCAGCACGATGTCCTCGATGGAGTATCCGGACAGCGTCAGCTCCGGGAAGACCGCCAGCGCGACGGCGTCGTCGTGGCACTCGCGCGCGATCCGCAGCACCGACTCGGCGTTCGCCGCCGGGTCGGCGATCACCGAGCGGTGCGTGCAGGCGGCGACCCGCACGAAGCCCTGGCGGTAAGCGTTGTAGAAATCGTTGAGAGAGTCCATCGCCCGTCCATTGTCGCTTGCCGGGTGTCAACTCGTGGCCGCCGGGTATCCGGATGGCCATGAGCGACACTGCTGTCCTGGTGGTCGACATGATGAACAGTTATCAGCATCCCGACGCTGAGGAACTGATACCCAATGTCGGCAAGATCGTCGACCCCCTCGCCGATCTCATTCGGCGCGCACGGGAATCCGGCGAGGTCGACCTGGTGTACGTCAACGACAACTACGGCGATTTCAGCGCCGAGTTCTCCGGCCTTGTCCGCGCCGCGCTCGACGGCGCCCGGCCCGACCTGGTGAAGCCGGTGGTGCCGCCGGAGGGCAGCAGGGTGTTGACCAAGGTCCGCCACAGCGCGTTTTATGCGACGGCGCTGGCGTATCTGCTGAATCGGCTGGAAACCAAGCGGTTGATCATCACCGGCCAGGTCACCGAGCAGTGCATCCTCTACAGCGCCCTGGATGCCTACGTGCGCCACTTCCCGGTGGTGATCCCGACCGACGCCGTCGCCCACATCGATCGCGAGCTGGGGGCCGCGGCGCTGAAGATGATGGAGCAGAACATGTCCGCCGAGCTGACGACCGTGGCCGACTGCCTGGGCTGACGGAGCGGGCGCGAGCGGGCGCAGAATGCCGGCATCGGCGTGTCGCCGTACTGGGGGCACCGCCCGCTTGCGGGGGAACACGCACGCTCGCGGCCGACGGTTAACCTCGAAAGGGTGACCGCCCGGCCCGAAGCCCCCGAATTGGTCGCGCTGCTGGCCGGCCGCCGGGTGGCGGTGCTCACCGGGGCGGGTATGTCCACCGACTCTGGCATTCCCGACTACCGCGGGCCCGATTCGCCGCCGAGCAATCCGATGACCATCCGCCAGTTCACCGCGGACCCGGTGTTCCGGCAGCGCTACTGGGCGCGCAACCACGTCGGGTGGCGGCACATGGACGACACCGCGCCGAACGCGGGGCACCGGGCGCTGGTCGTGCTCGAGCGCGCCGGCGTGGTGACCGGCGTCATCACCCAGAACGTCGACCTGCTGCACACCAAGGCCGGCAGCCGCAACGTCGTCAACCTGCACGGCACCTACGCGCGGGTGATCTGCCTCGGCTGCGGCCACACCATCACCCGCGCGGCACTCGCCGACCACCTCGAGGCCCTCAACCCGGGATTCATTGAGCGGGCCATCGAGCGAGCAGCAGCCGCCGGCGGCCTGGCGGTCGCTCCGGACGCTGACGCCGTTATCGCCGACACCGCGTCGTTCCGCTACCTGGACTGCCCGCGCTGCGGCGGCATGCTCAAGCCCGACATCGTCTATTTCGGCGAGAGCGTCCCCAAAGATGTTGTCGCCGAAGCGTATTCGATTGTCGACGGCGCCGAGGCGCTACTGGTCGCCGGCTCGTCGCTGACTGTGTTCTCCGGCTACCGGTTCGTGCGCCACGCCGCGGCCAAGGGCATGCCGATCGGCATCGTCAACCGCGGCAGCACCCGCGGCGACGACCTGGCCACCGTCAAGGTCGACGGCGGCTGCTCCGAGCTGCTGGCGCTGCTGTCCAACGAACTGGGGGGAGCGTTGGTGCCGACCACCCTGCCCCGCTGATATAGATCGAGTTGGTCCTTCTCAAATGCCTCCGGAGGTGTCAGGAAGGGATCTGTAACTGATTCCTGTCGGGGTCCGTGTGTTGGCGCACGTGGACCCTCCTGACACGCTCCGGAGGTGTTGTTGTGTCTGTGCAAGTAGCCCCAGTCACGTCGTCCACGATCGTCGTTGCCGTTGATGTCGGCAAGACCTCGGCGCTGTTTTCGGTGACCGACGCGGCTCGGCAGCGATTGGTTGGTCCGTCGGAGTTCGTGATGAATCGCGCGGGCTTGACCGCTGCAGCGGCTCGGGCGATGGCCGTGGTGCCGTCCCCGGGGCGGGTCAAGGTCGCCGTGGAGGCGGCCGGCCATTATCACCGTCCGGTGCTCGACTATCGCTGGCCACCCGGGTGGGAGGTGTTGGAACTCAATCCCGCTCATGTCGCCGAGCAGCGCCGGGTGCAGGGCCGGCGGCGGGTTAAGACCGACGTGATCGATTTGGAGGCGATCACCGAGTTGGTGCTGGCAGGGCATGGACGCCCCGTCACCAACGGCGATGTCGTGATCGGTGAGTTGAGCGCCTGGGCCGCCCATCGGAGTCGGCGGGTGGCCACGCGTTCTGCCACGAAGAACCAGCTGCTCGGTCAGCTCGATCGAGCGTTTCCCGGGCTGACCCTGGCGCTGCCTGACGTGCTGGCCACCAGGATCGGCCGGCTGGTCGCCGCGGAGTTCTCCGACCCGTCCCGGTTGGCCGCGCTCGGGGTCAACCGGCTGATTCGGTTCGCCGCGGCCCGGGATCTGCAGCTGCGGCGCCCGGTCGCTGAGCGTCTGGTCGCCGCGGCACGTGACGCGCTGCCCACCCGAGACGCAGTGATCGCCCGCCAGATCCTGGCCGCAGACCTGAACCTGCTGGCCGATCTCGACAACCAGATCCACTCCGTTGAGACCGGGTTAGCGGTGCTGCTGCCGCGCAGCCCGTTCGCCACATTAACTTCGGTGCCGGGCTGGGGCGTGGTGCGAGCATCCAATTATGCTGCCGCCCTTGGTGATCCGACCCGGTGGCCCGGCCCGCGGCAGATTTACCGCGCATCGGGGCTTTCCCCGATGCAGTACGAATCCGCTCACAAGCGGCGCGATGGCGCCATCAGCCGCGAAGGCAGCGTAGCGCTGCGCCGCGCCCTGATCGACCTCGGTATCGGACTGTGGCTGAACGAGACCGCGGCCAAGACCTACGCCCACGGACTCAAAGCCCGCGGCAAGCGCGGCGGAATCATCGCCTGCGCATTAGCCCACCGCGCCACCCGTATCGCCCACGCACTGGTTCGCGACCACACCACCTACGATCCGGCCCGCTGGGCCTAGAACCCGCCCGACCAAGAAAGGAAAACAGCAGACCCTTCACCACCGCCCGTCGGTGGTGCCACGCTAAGCGGACGGGACGAAGGGCCGGATCAGATGCCGTACCCGCTATGGCGGACCCTCCAGGGTTACGCCGAGGCTAGCTTGGCACCCGGCCCTTCGCCTCCACGGGCAGCCCGAACGACGCCAGATGACCCATCCCCTCGACGAGGTCGCATACATCAGCGTGGGCGCCCAGGCACCCTCCCCTCACCGAGCACACCGTCGACCGCACAACACCAACGCCCCAAATCGAGGGCGTCGCCCCGCTACGTCCGCACACCCCCCTTGACTCGACCTACAGCCAGCTAACCGACCACCACCAGGTCGTCGGCGTGCACGGCGGGCCGGCGCAGCTCACCGGGCAGCTCCGAGGTCGACCGGCCCATCATGGTGGCGAGCTCGGCGGCGTCGTAGGCGACCACGCCGCGCGCCACCACGGCCGCGTCCGGTCCGCGCAGTTCGACGACGTCGCCGCCGTAGAACCGGCCCGACACCGCGCTGATCCCGGCGGGCAGCAGCGAGCGGCGTTGGTGCACGACCGCGCGCACTGCGCCCGCGTCCAGGGTGAGCGAGCCGGCCGACTCGGCGGCGTAGCGGACCCAGAACCGGCGGGCTGACATCCGGTCGGGCCGGGCGGCGAACACGGTGCCCGAGGAGGCGTCGGTGAGCGCGGTCGCGGCGTCGGCGGCCGCGGCCAGCAGCACCGGGACCCCGGCGTCGGCGGCCAGCAGCGCCGACGACACCTTCGACGCCATCCCGCCGGTGCCCAGGGCGCTGCCGGGCCCCGCGACCACACCGTCGAGGTCGCCCGCGCCGGACACCTCGGGGATAAAGCGCGCGCCCTTGGCCTTTCGCGGGTCGGCATCGTAAAGCCCGTCGATGTCGGAGAGCAGCACCAGGGCGTCGGCGCCGACCAGGTGGGCGACCAGCGCCGAAAGGCGGTCGTTGTCGCCGAACCGGATCTCGTTGGTGGCGACCGTGTCGTTCTCGTTGACGATGGCCACGGCGTGCAGGGCGCGGAGCCGGTCCAGGGTGCGCTGGGCGTTGGTGTGCTGGGCGCGCATCGAAATGTCGTGCGCGCTGAGCAGCACCTGGCCGACCGTGCGACCGTAGCGGGCGAACGCCGCGCTCCACGAATTCACCAGCGCGACCTGCCCGACGCTGGCCGCGGCCTGCTTGGTCGCCAGATCCTTGGGGCGGCGGGACAGCCCGAGCGGCTCGATCCCGGCGGCGATGGCACCCGACGACACGATGACGACGTCGCTGCCCGCCTTCATGCGTGCCTCTATCGCATCCGCGAGTCCGGCCAGCCGGCCGGCGTCGAACACCCCGTTTCGCGAGGTCAACGCGTTGGTGCCGACTTTGACGACCAGGCTGCGGGCGGTGCGGATGGCTTCCCGCTGCGCGCTCACGAGCGGTCACCGGGCTTGCGGCGCTGCCGCCGGGCGGCCTTGCGCTCGGCGGCGCCGGCGCGCTCGGTGCGTTCCAGCCGCGCATCGGTGCCGCGTCCGGACATCGCGACGTGTTGTCCCGCCGGCGTCTGCGGTTCCCAGTCGAACGTCATGTCACCGATCGTCACCGCGCAGCCGGGTTGAGCCCCGAGCCGCAGCAGCTCGTCTTCCACGCCGAGCCGCGCCAGCCGGTCGGCGAGGTAGCCCACGGCTTCGTCGTTGTCGAAGTTGGTCTGCCGGACCCAACGCTCCGGGCGCGTCCCGGCCACCACAAACCCGCCCTCGCCGTCCGGCTCGACGCGAAAGCCGCTGTCGTCGACGGGCACCGGCCGGATCACCGGCCGCCGCGGCACGATCTGCGGCCGCGCGGCGTTGTACTCCGACACCATCCGCCACAGCCCGAAAATCAAGGGCTGCAAACCTTCCCGGGACACCGTCGACACCTCGAACACCGGCCACCCGCGTGCGGCGATCTCGTCACGGACGAATTCGGCGAGCTCGCGCGCCTCGGGCACGTCGATCTTGTTGAGCACCACCGCCCGGGGCCGCTCGGCGAGGTCACCCAACGTCGCATCGCCCTGCAGGGTGGGGGTGTAGGCGGCGAGCTCGGCTTCCAGCGCGTCGATGTCGGAGACGGGGTCGCGGCCCGGTTCCGCGGTGGCGCAGTCGACGACGTGCACCAGGACCGCGCACCGCTCGATGTGCCGGAGGAAGTCCAGGCCCAGCCCCCGGCCCTGCGACGCCCCGGGGATCAGGCCGGGCACGTCGGCGACGGTGAAGGTGTGCTCGCCCGCCGAGACCACGCCCAGGTTGGGGGCGAGCGTGGTGAACGGGTAGTCGGCGATCTTGGGCTTGGCCGCGGAGATCGCGGACACCAGCGACGACTTGCCCGCCGACGGGAACCCGACCAGGCCCACGTCGGCGACGGTCTTGAGCTCGAGCGTCAGGTCGCGGACCTCGCCCTGCTCGCCGAGCAGCGCGAACCCGGGCGCCTTGCGGGCCCGCGAGGCCAGCGCGGCGTTGCCCAGGCCGCCGCGCCCGCCCGCGGCGGCTTCGAAGCGGGTGCCCGCGCCCACCAGGTCGGCCAGCAGCCGGCCGTTCTCGTCCAGGACGACGGTCCCGTCGGGGACCTTCACCTCCAGGTCGGCTCCGGCCGCGCCGTCGCGGTTGCTGCCCATCCCCTGTTTGCCCGACGGCGCGGTGATGTGCGGGCGGAAATGGAAGTCCAGCAGGGTGTGGACCTGCGGGTCGACGACGAGGACGACGCTGCCGCCGCGGCCTCCGTTGCCGCCGTCGGGCCCGCCGAGCGGCTTGAACTTCTCGCGATGGACCGACGCGCAGCCGTTACCGCCGGAACCCGCCCGTGCGTGGATGACGACGCGATCGACGAAGCGGGCCATCGAGGGTCCTCCCAACCGCCGAACGTGTACTCGGCGCGGAATCTGCGTCCAATTTCCGCAGTGAGCGCACGCTCGCGATGGTCAGTCGGTGGTCTGTCCGGCCGCGACGATGTTGACGGTCTTGCGGCCGCGCTTGACCCCGAAAGCGACGGCGCCCGACGCCTTGGCGAACAACGTGTCGTCGCCGCCGCGGCCCACGTTCACGCCGGGGTGGAACTTGGTGCCGCGCTGCCGGACCAGGATCTCGCCGGCCTTGACGACCTGGCCGCCGAACCGCTTGACGCCGAGGCGCTGAGCGGCGGAGTCGCGACCGTTGCGCGAGCTGGACGCGCCCTTCTTGTGTGCCATGTTCGTCGCCTAACTACTTGATCCCGGTGACCTTCAGGACCGTCAGCTGCTGACGGTGACCCTGGCGCTTGTGGTAGCCGGTCTTGTTACGGAACTTGTGGATGCGAATCTTAGGGCCCTTGGTGTGCTCGAGCACCTCGCCGGTCACGGCCACCTTGGCCAGTGCGCCCGCTTCGGAGGTCACCTTGGCGCCGTCCACCACCAGGGCAACCGGCAGTGACACGCTCGAACCGGGCTCGGAGTCGAGCTTCTCGACCTTGACGACGTCTCCGACGGCAACCTTGTACTGCTTGCCGCCGGTCTTGACGATTGCGTAGGTCGCCATCGTTGCTCCTGCCTTACTCTGCTCGGCCGCTTGCCCGTCGCTCGGCGCGCGAGCCACCGGTCGTGCCTGGGGTGGGTCTGGGGTGCGGGTCCGCGCTCCAGGAAAATCCCGAGCCCGGATTCCCGCCAGTCGCGGCCAGTGCTTTGCGCCCGGCCTGGCGACAACTGACCAAGGGTACTTGACCAGCGGCTACAGGGTCAAACCGCCTACCCGGTCAGTCGGCGTGGATGGGCGGGCCGGCCGGCCTGCCCGCCGCGCGCCGCCGGCGCGGACCTCCGAAGGTCGAGCCGAGCTCGACGGACCGCCCGTCGTCATCGCCCTCAGAGTCGGAGTCCTCGTCGTCCTCGTCGTCCTCGTCGTCGTCGAGCTCGAGGTCCTCATCGTCGCCGAGGTCTTCCTCGTCGTCGAGGTCGTCATCGTCGTACTCGTCGTCGGTGTCGTCCGTGTCGTCCGTCTCGTCCGTCTCGTCCGTCTCATCCATGTCGTCGGTGTCGTCGGTGTCGTCGAAGTCGTCCCGGTCGGAGTCCGCTTCGGCGGCCCGCTGGGCGCTCTTCCCGCCGACCTCGGCGGTGACTCCCTCGCCGGACTCCCCGGATTCCGCTTCACCGTTGTCGTCGGCCTCCGACGCCCCGGACGCGCCCGCGGCCATCGCCTTGAACATCGGGTGTTCCCCGGGGGCGTGTGCCGGAACCTTGGCCACCAAGACCTTTTCGGCGGGCTGGTCTGAGGGCTCCTCGGAACCCTTCTTCTTCGAGCGCCGGCCACGGCGGCCACCGGACTCGGACTTGCGCCCGTTCGACGGGGCCGACTCGACGGGGTCGGCGTGCAGCAGCACGCCGCGGCCGCCGCAGTTGGGGCACGAGGTCGAGAACGCCTCGATCAACCCGGTGCCCAGCCGCTTGCGGGTCAACTGCACCAGACCCAGCGACGTCACCTCAGACACCTGATGGCGGGTCCGGTCGCGGGCCAGCGCCTCGGTGAGCCGGCGCAGCACCAGGTCGCGGTTGGACTCCAGCACCATGTCGATGAAGTCGATGACCACGATGCCGCCGATGTCGCGCAGTCGCAGCTGGCGGACGATCTCCTCCGCCGCCTCAAGGTTGTTCTTGGTGACCGTCTGCTCGAGGTTCCCGCCGGACCCGGTGAACTTGCCGGTGTTGACGTCGATCACCGTCATCGCCTCGGTCCGGTCGATCACCAGAGTGCCGCCGGACGGCAGCCACACCTTCCGGTCCATGGCCTTGACGAGCTGCTCGTCGATGCGGTGCACCGCGAACACGTCGGGGGCGGGCACGCCCTGGGAAATCTCAGCCGCCTCGTACTTGGTGAGCTTCGAAACGAGATCGGGCGCAACCGAACTCACGTACTCGTTGATGGTGCTCCACGCGTCGTCGCCCGACACGATCAGCCCGGCGAAGTCCTCGTTGAACAAATCGCGGATGACCTTGACCAACACGTCGGGCTCTTCGTAGAGCGCCACCGCGGCGCCGGCGGCCTTCTGCTTGATCTCGCCGGCCTTGGCCTCGATCTGCTGCCACCGCTCCCGCAGGCGGGTGACGTCGCTGCGGATGTCGTCCTCTTTGACGCCTTCGGAGGCGGTCCGGATGATCACCCCGGCGTCGGACGGCACCACCTCCCGCAAAATCTCCTTCAGCCGCTGGCGTTCGGTATCAGGCAGCTTGCGGCTGATCCCGGTCGACGACGCCCCCGGCACGTACACCAGGTACCGGCCCGCCAGCGACACCTGCGTGGTGAGCCGCGCGCCCTTGTGCCCGACCGGGTCCTTGCTGACCTGCACCACGACGTAGTCACCCGGTTTGAGCGCCTGCTCGATCTTGCGGTCGGACCCGCCCAGTCCCGCGGCCTCCCAATTGACCTCGCCGGCATACAGCACGCCGTTGCGGCCGCGACCGATGTCGACGAAGGCGGCCTCCATCGACGGCAGCACATTTTGCACGATGCCCAGGTAGATGTTGCCCACGAGGGAGGCGGACGCGGCGGACGTCACAAAATGCTCGACGACGATGCCGTCCTCGAGCACCGCGATCTGGGTGTAGCGCGAGCCCGGGTGCGGCGGCTCAGCGCGCACCCGGTCGCGCACCACCATGACCCGTTCGACCGCCTCGCGGCGGGCCAGGAACTCGGACTCGGTGAGCACGGGCGGACGGCGGCGCCCCGCGTCGCGCCCGTCCCGACGCCGCTGCCGCTTGGCCTCCAGCCGGGTCGAGCCGTCGATTCCCTTGATTTCGTTGCTCGCCGAGCCGTTTCCGTCCTCGCCGCCGCTCTTCCCGGACCGTGGCGGGCGCTCGTGCACGACGGTGTTGGGCGGATCGTCGGGCGACATGCCCTCTTCGTTTTCGTCGGCCGATCCGGACTTGCGGCGCCGACGCCTGCGGCGGCGGCGGCTGGCGCCCTCCGAGGAGCCGTCGTCGTCGGAATCCTGGTCGTCGTCGCCCCCGAGATCGGAGTCGCCCTGAGATTCGCCCTGATCCCACTCGTCGTCACCGGCGTCGCCGCCGTCGGGTCCGCCCTGCTCACCGCGCCCGCGACCGCGACCGCGGCGGCCCCGACGGCGTCGGCGGTTGGCCGGCCGATCGGCCTGGTCGTCGTCCTCGTCGGTGTCGGCCTCGTCGGACTCGTCGGACTCGGCGCCGTCCTCGTCTTCCCCGGCGCCGACCCTGGGCTGCGGCGCGACGAACAGCGGCATGTATTCGGCCGCCGTCGCGGACGACTGCGGCCGGGACCCGGGCGCCCTGGTGATGGGAGCCGGTGCGCTGCTGAAGCCGGGGATGTTGGGCAGGGGCTTGGCGAATATCAGGTCACGGACCCGAAGGGCGTCCTCGCGGTCCACCCCGGAGTGCACGGAACGCACCTGCCCGTCGAGCGACTTGAGCGCGTCCAGCACCTCGGTGTTGGTGGCGCCCAAGGCCCGCGCCAGCTGATGGACCCTCAGGCGGTCCGGCAGGTCCTCGTGCTGGGCCGGCTGTGCTGCGTCTGTAGGTGGTGCACCGTCTACCACGTATTCTCCTTAGCCCCCGGGCGCGTCTTGTCGACGCGGCCACGCGAGGGCTTCGCTATGGGCCCGGGTCGCTTCCCCCGGGCTTGTGATGGTCTCGCCCCGAGCGGCTCTTAAGAGAACTCGTTCGGCGCCGTGCTGAATGTCGGCCTGACATGCGGCGCAACATCGCGTTGTGGCAATGGTCGCGCTTGTCCAAGTCTTCATTCGGGTGTCCGACGCCGGTCCGGCGACGTTCACCCGCTGTCAGTATCCCATATCACTTCTCGCGCGTATCCGCACCCGATGCTGGCTAGGGCGAATCCCGAGGGGCGCGGCGCTACGCGCCGGGGAACCAGAGGGCGATTTCGCGCTGTGCGGACTCGGCGGAATCCGACCCGTGCACCAGGTTGAACTGGGTCTCCAGCCCGAAATCGCCCCGGATGGTGCCCGGTGTCGCCTTCTCGACGGGGTCGGTCCCGCCGGCGAGCTGCCGAAACGCCGCGACCGCCCGCGGGCCCTCCACGATGGCCGCCACCACCGGACCCGACGTGATGAACTCCAGCAACGAACCGAAGAAGGGCTTCCCTTCGTGCTCCGCGTAATGCTGGGCGGCCAGCTCTTGGCTGACCTGCCGGAGCTCCAGCGCCGCGACGACAAGGCCTTTCCGCTCGATGCGGCTGATGATCTCCCCGATCAGTCGGCGCTGACGCCGTCCGGCTTGATCAGTACGAGGGTCCGTTCGGTCACGGCGGACAGCGTACTCAAAACGCGCGGTACTCAAAACGCGCGCCGATCAGTGGGGCGGCCGACCGTTCTGCTGCCGGCGCCGCACCTCGGCCCGGAAATACGCGATCACGGCCCACAACGCGGTGAACAACACCCCGATGACGCCGACGCCCGGGTACACCGCGAAGCCCGCCAGCACGAACACCTGCGCGCCCAAGTTGACCCAGACGGCCCACGGTCTGCGCTGCACACCGGCAAGCAGGACCAGCAGCGCCGCCAGGCCGATCAGGTAGGTCAGCGACACCGTCGTCAGGCCGCCGCCCACGGCGCCGACCACTGGTATCGCCAGCAGCACCACGATCGCCTCCAGAACCAGCGTCGCGGCCATCACAGCGCCGAAGCTCCGCCACGGATCGGGGGCGGGGCTCTGGTCGGGGCCCGCGGGGCCTTCGCCGGTCATTCCGGATCCCGACCGAACAGCGTCCGGGCCGCCCCGGCCGTGACGACCGAGCCGGTGACGACGATCCCGGTGCCCGAGAACGCCTCACCCTCGCGGGCGGCACCGTCGAACGTCTCAGCGTCGACCAGGGCCGTCGCCGCGTCGATCGCGTCGCGGAGGTTCGCGGCGGTGCTCACCCGGTCGGGCCCGAACCGTTCGGAGGCCGCCAAGGCCAGTGAGTCGACGTCCAGCGCCCGCGGCGATCCGTTGTGAGTGACGACGACGTGGTCGAACACCGGCTCCAGCGCGGCGAGAATGCCGTCGACGTCCTTGTCGGCCAGCACGCTGAGCACCCCGACCAGGAACCGGAAGTCGAACTCGCCCGCCAGGGTCTGGGCCAGCGCCGCCGCGCCGGCCGGGTTGTGCGCGGCGTCGATGAACACCGTCGGTGCGCTGCGCATGCGCTCCAGCCGGCCCGGGCTGGTGACCGCGGCGAAGCCGGCCCGGACGGCGTCCACGTCGAGCTGACGCTGCGCGCCGGCACCGAAGAAGGCCTCCACCGCCGCGAGCGCGACGGCCGCGTTGTGGGCCTGATGTTCGCCGTGCAGGGGCAGAAAAAGGTCGGAATACACCCCACCGAGTCCCTGCAGCTGCAGCACCTGCCCGCCGATCGCGACCTGACGGCCCAGCACCGCGAACTCCGAATCCTCGCGGGCCACCGCGGCGTCGGCCCGCACGGTCTGGGCCAGCAGCACCTCCATCGCCTCGGGCACCTGGCGGGCGATGACCGCGACGGTGTCCGGCGCGCCCCCAGGGGCCCGGGTGATGATGCCGGCCTTCTCCCCGGCGATGTCGGCGATGTTGTCGCCGAGGTAGTCCACGTGGTCGATGGCGATCGGGGTGATGACCGCGACCGGCGCGTTGACCACGTTGGTGGCGTCCCAACGCCCGCCCATGCCCACCTCGACGACGGCGACGTCCACGGGGGCGTCGGCGAACGCGGCGAACGCCATGGCGGTGAGCACCTCGAACTTGCTCAAGCGCGGACCGCCGGCGGCTCGCGACTGTTCGTCGACCATCTGCACGAACGGCTCGATCTCCCGGTACGTGGCCACGTACTGGGCGGGGCTGATCGGTTTGCCGTCGATCGCGATGCGCTCGACCGCCGATTGCAGGTGCGGGCTGGTGGTCCGGCCGGTGCGCCGGTGCAGCGCGGTCAGCAGCGCGTCGACCATGCGCGTGACCGAAGTCTTGCCGTTGGTTCCCGCGACGTGGATGGACGGGTAGCCGAGTTGCGGCGAGCCGAGTAGGTCCAGCAGCGCGCTGATCCGGGTCAGGCTCGGCTCGATGCGGGTCTCCGGCCAGCGCTGGTCCAGCAGGTGCTCCACCTGCAGCAGCGACGCGATCTCGTCGGGCGTGGGCGCTGCGCCGGTTTCCGAGCCAGTGCCCGGGCCGATGTCCGGCGCCCACTCGGGTGGGTCGAACGTCACTGCAGGGTCATTTCAGGGCAGCCAGCCTGGCCGTGATCCGGTCGGTCTCCTCCTGCGCGAGCCGCTGCCGGTCGCGGATCTTGCCGACGACCTGCTCTGGGGCCTTGGCCAGGAAGTCCGCGTTGGCCAACTTGGCGGCGGTCGATGCGAGCTCCTTTTGCGCTGCGGCCAGGTCCTTTTCCAGGCGGCGGCGCTCGGCGGCGACATCGATGGTGCCCGAGGTGTCCAGTTCGACGACGACGGTGTCGGCACCGAGCCGGACTTCCAATGACGCCGAAGGGTTGAACTCGGGACTCGGTGTGGTCAGCGAGGTCAGCGCCATCACCTGTGCGCTCAGCTGCCCAGCACCCACCAAGCGGGCCGGCACCTTCTGCCGATCGGCCAGACCTTGATCGCTGCGGAACCGGCGAAGCTCGGTTATCAGCTTCTGCTTCTCGCTGACCCGTTGCGCGGCAAGCGGATCCAGGGTGATGCCCGACGACTCGGGCCAGTCGGCGATGACCAGCGACTCTCCGCCGGTCAGTGCCTGCCAGAGGGCCTCGGTGACGAATGGGATCACCGGGTGCAGCAACCGCAGCAGCGTATCGAGCACCGCGGCCAACACGGCGGTGGTGTGCGCTATCCCCTCGGTGAGTTGGGTCTTGGCCAATTCCAGGTACCAGTCGCAGAATTCGTCCCACGTGAAGTGGTAGAGCGCCTCGCAGGCCCGGCCGAACTCATAGCCGTCGAAGGCCGAATCGACCTCGGCGCGAACCTCCTCCAGCCGTCCCAGGATCCAGCGGTCCTCGTCGGTCAGGTCGGCCAGGTCGGGAAGCGGCGCCGGGCTCGCACCGTTGAGGAGCGCGAACCGGGTGGCGTTGAACAACTTGGTGACGAAACTTCGCGACGCCCGCACGGCGTCCTCGCCGACGGACAGGTCGCCGCCCGGGCTGGCGCCGCGGGCCAGCGTGAAACGCAGCGCGTCGGCGCCGAATGCCTCCACCCAGTCCAGCGGATCGATCACATTGCCCTTGGACTTGCTCATCTTGCGGCCCGATTCGTCGCGGATCAGGCCGTGCAGGAAGACGTCGGTGAACGGGACCTGCGGGCCCCGGCCACCGCCGAGGGTGATGGCGTCGTCACCGCCGACGAAGGTGCCGAACATCATCATCCGCGCGACCCAGAAGAACAGGATGTCGTAACCGGTGACCAAAACGCTTGTCGGGTAGAACTTCTCCAGCTCCGGTGTGCGCGACGGCCAGCCCAGCGTCGAGAACGGCCACAGCGCGGAGGAGAACCAGGTGTCCAGGACGTCGGGATCCTGCTCCCAGCCCTCCGGGGCCGTTTCGTCCGGGCCGACGCACACCTGCTCGCCGTCGGGGGAGTACCAGATCGGGATGCGGTGGCCCCACCACAGCTGACGCGAGATGCACCAGTCGTGCATGTCGTCGACCCACGCGAACCAGCGCGGCTCCAGGCTGGCCGGGTGAATCACCGTGTCGCCGTTGCGCACCGCGTCACCGGCGGCCTTGGCCAGCGATTCCACCCGCACCCACCACTGCAGCGACAGCCGCGGCTCGATCGGCTCACCGCTGCGCTCGGAATGCCCGACGCTGTGCAGATAGGGGCGCTTTTCCTCGACGACGCGCCCCTGCGCGGCCAGCGCCTCGCGCACCTTGACCCGCGCCTCGAAACGGTCCATGCCGTCGAATTGCGTCCCGGTGCCCACGATCTGACCCTTGGTATCCATGATCGAGATCATCGGCAACTGGTGGCGCAGCCCGATCTCGAAGTCGTTCGGGTCGTGCGCGGGCGTGACTTTGACTGCGCCGGTGCCGAATTCGGGATCCACGTGCTCGTCGGCGACGACCACGAGCTGCCGGTCGACGAACGGGTGCGCCAGCGTGCTGCCCACCAGGCCGCGGTAGCGCTCGTCGTCCGGGTGGACCGCGATCGCGGTGTCGCCGAGCATCGTCTCGACGCGGGTGGTGGCCACCACGATGTGCGGCTGCGAGTCGTCGAGCGATCCGTACCGGAACGACACCAACTCGCCCTCGACGTCGAGGTAGTTGACCTCGAGATCGGAGATCGCCGTCTGAAGGATCGGCGACCAGTTGACCAGCCGCTCCGCGCGGTAGATCATCCCGGCGTCGTAGAGCCGCTTGAAGATGGTGCGGACCGCCCGCGACAGGCCCTCGTCCATGGTGAACCGGTCGCGGCTCCAGTCGACGCCGTCGCCGAGCCGCCGCATCTGCCCGCTGATGGCACCGCCGGACTCACGCTTCCAATCCCATACCTTTTCGACGAACAGCTCGCGGCCGAAGTCCTCCTTGGTCTTTCCGTCGACCGCGATCTGCTTCTCCACCACGCTCTGCGTCGCGATGCCCGCGTGATCCATGCCCGGCTGCCACAGCACGTCGTATCCCTGCATCCGCTTGCGGCGGGTCAGGGCGTCCATCATGGTGTGTTCCAGCGCATGTCCCATGTGCAGGCTGCCGGTCACGTTCGGCGGGGGCAGCACGATCGAATACCCGGGCTTGGCGCTCGTGGGGTCCGCGGTGAAGTAGCCCGCGTCCAGCCAACTCTGGTATATCGCACCCTCCATGGCGCCCGGGTCCCACGACTTGGGCAGGTCGGCGGAGGAGCGGCTGTCGGTCACCGGTCAATTCTAGGGAGCGCCGACTGCGCGTCGGAAAGCGCCCGAACGCGCAGTCGGCGACCCGAGTACGGCTGTTGGCCCGGGGCCGCGGTCAGGGAATGGTGAGGACTTGGCCCGGCTGGATGAGGTCGGGGTTGGCAACGCCGCTGGCGTCGGCGATCACCTGGTACTTGCCGCCGTCGCCGTAGAAGCGCTCCGCGATGGCCCACAGCGTGTCGCCCGACTCCACCGTGTACGTCCTCGCGGCCGGCTCCGGCTCCCCGCCGGCCTCCTCGGCCGGCTCCTCGCTCGCGTCGACGGCCGACTCCAGCTCGGCCTCCGGTTCCGCCTCGGCCTCGGGCGGGGGGGGTTCGCTGGTCTCGGTCTTCGTCGACCACGCCGCTCCGCCGTCGGCGTAGAGCACCAGGTTGCGGTCGTCCTGGAGCACCAGCTTGGCGTTCTTTCTGCCCTGAGTGTTGCTGTGCCACACCGGCTTGTCGGCGGTGTAAACCACGAAGTTGCCGTCGGCCTGCAGCTCGGCACGCACCACATCCTGACCGCCGGTGCCGGCGGCCCAGATGTCCTGGCCGCGGGACGCCAACACCAGATTGCCGTCCTCTTGCAGCGTCAGGGTGTAGGCCCCGTTCTTGGAGACCAGCGACTCTCCGCGCACGAGCTTCTGGCCTTGGCTAAGGGTGTCTGACATCGAGTTCCTCTCGTGAATGGCTCCGGCCCGGTTGGGCGGAACTGTTGCTCCCTACCGCTTGCCGCCGAGCAAGCCGCCGAGGATGTCACCGAGGCCGCCCCCCTTGCTGCCCAGCACGCTGCCGAGGATCCCGCCCAGCGACTTGTCACCGGATCCCCCGCCGAGGATGCTGCCCAAGATTTCGCCGAGGCCCCCGCCCGGCTTCTGCGTCGCCGTCGGCTGCGCCGTCCCGCCGCGGGTCTCGAGCTGCTTACCGACGTACGCCAACACGATGGGGACCAGGATCGGCAACAACTTCTTGAGCAGTTCGCCGTTGCCGGCGCCGCCCTCGGCCAGCGCCGCGGCGACCTGGTCGGTGTCGTTGCCGCCGAAAAGCGTTGCAACGGCCTGATGCCCGTCACCCTCGATCGGACCGGCACCCGCGTCGAGCAGGCCGCGTGCGGCTTGGGCGTTTGCCGCGGATTCGATCTTGCCGGCGTGCTCGGGATCTTGGCTGTTGTGCTGCAGCCCGGTGAGCAACACCGGCACCAGCGTGCGGATGGCGCTATCGACCTCGGCTTCGTCGACGCCGAGCTTGCCGGCAATGTCGGAGGCGGGGATCTGCGCGTAGAGATCGTCCAGGCCGGCCATCGAAACGGTCCCTTCGTCGGGATGTCGAGGTTCGCCTCAGCGAACTCGACATTCGCGTCAGCGAGCTAGACATTCGCGTGAGCGAGCTAAACATTAGTGCAACAAGCTCCCGGCCGACAGGCTTGCGGCGGCCCTGATCAGCTAAGCCGTTCGGCTTGCAGCGAAACACCGGCGGGCGGGAAGCGCGCGATCAACGCGTCACCCATTGCGGCCGCGGGGGTGAGCACACCGTGCAGGTCCGACAGTTTGTCGCGGTCGAAGGCGAGCGCCAGGGCGCACTCGCCCAGCAGCACCGAGGTCGCCTTGTAGCCCGGGTCGCCGCGCTGCTCCATCCGCGCCACGTAGCGGGCGCCGCTGGTCGTGGTGGTGTAGGTCTCGATGCGGTAGTAACCGCGCTCGCGGGCCGCCTCGCCGGGCCCGGTGCCGGGCTTGGGGACAACGCGCTGCACCAGCCGGCGCGGGAGGAACCGGAAGAAGCGGCTGCCCAGTTCCATGCCCGCGTTGCCGACCCCGCCGAGCACGGCGGAGGCCACCGGCGCCAGCGGAGAGGACCCGAGGCTCATGCATTCGCTGTAGCGGAACTGGCGACCGTATGCCCAGTCGAGCAATGCATTGCTGCGGCGCACGACCCGCGTGTTGACCGGCGCCATCAGGAACCCGGCGGTCCACACACCGGCAAGTTCCGGTGCGATCCGGCCGCCGCGGCGCAGGGGGAGATCGGGTTGGCGGCCGAGTTCCGGTTCGGCGGCGCGATCGGTGCTCAGCGTGTACGGGTCGGCGAGCAGCCGGCGCACGTCCGGATCGCGGGACGCGGCATCCAGTACTTCCAGCATCGACGCGACGGTCCCGCCGGACACCCCGCCGGAGAAGGATCGCACGACGAAATCGGTGGCCAGCAGCTCGCCGGCGGCGTCGTCGCGGGCGGCCCGGTACAGCGCGTACACGCTGAGATCCGACGGCACGGAATCGAACCCACACGAATGCACGATGCGGGCGCCGCTGTCCGCGGCCAGCTTGTGGCAGGAGTCGATGCTGTCGCGGATGAACTGCGGCTCCCCGGTGAGGTCTGCGTAATCGGTGCCCGCCGTCGCGCACGCCTCGACCAGTGGCAGCCCGTATTTGGTGTAAGGCCCGACCGTGGTGACCACGACCTGGGTGCGCGCCGCCATCTCGTTCAGGGTCGACGGCGACGCGGCGTCGGCCGTCACGAGTTGCCAGGATCGGG
Source organism: uncultured Actinomycetota bacterium (assembly GCA_963824505.1). GTDB lineage: Bacteria > Actinomycetota > Actinomycetes > Mycobacteriales > Mycobacteriaceae > Mycobacterium. The sequence continues at coordinate 67,687 of CAWGPS010000001.1, read as the reverse complement.
CCGATTCGCCCAGGCTGTCGCGGATGCCGCGGAGCCGTTCGGTTGACCTGCCTGCCAGCGCGATTCGCGCGTCACCCGCGGCTTTCGCCAGATATTCGGCGGTGAGCTTCCCGACGAAGCCGGTCGCCCCGTACAGCACGATGTCGAATTCACGCGGCGTTGCGGTCACCGGCCCGATGCTAACCGACACGCCCCGGCGTCGTCGGGCCGCTTGCCGTGGAGACGAGAAGTGCCGGGCCCGCGGGCCCGGCACTTCTCTCTATGTGGCTGTTCTTCGTGTGGCTGAGTGACAGCCGTCGGTCAGCCGCGACGCCCGCAGACCGGCCACGCACCGATGCCCTGGGAGTGCAGGACGTTTTCGGCCACCCGGATCTGCTCCTCCCGGCTCGCGCTGGCCGGCGAGCCCGAGCCGCCGTTGGCGTGCCAGGTGCTCGACGTGAACTGCAGACCGCCGGCGAAACCGTTGCCGGTGTTGATGCCCCAGTTGCCGCCCGACTCGCACTGAGCGATGGCATCCCAATTGACGCTGTATGCCCTGTGCACGGGAGGCGGCGGCGGGGCGTCAAAGCGGCGGAGCCGGGAGGCGGCGGCGGGGCGCCAAAGCCCGCCGGGGCCGGAGGCGGCGGAGGGGCGTCCGGAGCCGGCGGCGGCGGCGGGGCGTTAAAGCCCGCGGGAGCCGGAGGGGCCGGCATGTCGACCGGCGCCAGGGCGTCCGGAAAAGGAGGCGCAACGTTCGGGTCGAAGCCCGGGGCCGCCGCGTCGGGCGCCGGCGGGGCCGGCGGCGGCGCGTCTGGGGCGTGCCCGGCGGGTGCCGCATTGGGGTCGACCCCAGCCGGCTGCGCCGTGGCCGTCGCCGACGGCATGGTGACGAGCGCCCCGGTGATAGCGGCCAGCACGAGCGTCTTACGGACGTTCTTCAATATTTTTCCTTTCGCGGTGCGCGCGCGCCAAAGCAAGCCCACGCTTGTGGGCTTGAGTGCTTGCTTGGTGCGGAATGGTGCTTCGGGACGTGCCGTCGTTCCGGCACGACAGCGGTGGGCCTGAGATGCCCGGCGGGGTGCAACCCACCGGCCGCGGATCGGTCGTCGCCGTCCGCAGCCCCGCTCACACGCGGGTCCGTGGATTCAATTTTTATTACTTTTCGGTAACCCGTTGCGGGCTAACAGGGACCGTACGAGACGCCGCGTCATTCGTCATCTTCGGAATCGGGCTATCTCGGTCGTATAACGGTGCGATCACGGCACGCTTCAGGATTCATCCACGCAGGTCAACACCGCGTTCCGGTCAGTTAACGATCCGGCGCATTTAAAACCCGATCGTGACCCGAATCACGGTGAAATTGTGAACTGCGACACGTATTCGCGGTGCCGCCCCTCCGTCGCTTGCGCTTCCGTCCGCGGTATATGGCGAAGCGGTTGAGCCTGTCAGCGAAAAACCAATGGCTACAACCACATTCATGAGATGTCCGCCGCCGCGATCGGAGGAGCGGCGGACGACAGCGCTCGGCGAATCGCATTGCCGAAGAACGCTTTTCGCGATCACGCCGCGTCAGGTCCGCAGTTGGTCGGTAAATCCGAGAGGCCGAACGGTCAGCACTCTGATGCAGATCACAGTCACACTCATCTGTGGCCGGATTAACACTTGTTCCGGCGGCCGCAATTGTGTTGGCGTCAAATAAAGTGGGGCGCGATCACGCGCGCGGAAATGAGAGTTGGTTTTGCGCATTCGTCATGCGCGCCATTGTTCGTCAGGTTCAGGCTTTGACCAGCGTGCGCAGGTCTGCCTCGGTGTTGACGTTGGTCAGCGATTCCGAGGCCCTGGAATCCAAAGTGACGATCCGTTGGGTATCCGAGTTGTCCACCAGGGCGCGCATCTTGCGCTCCCCCGCGGCCACCAGCGCGTCGACGCGGTCGGCGAGATCGGTGCGGTAAACCGCGGCCAGGTAGTGATCCTGGCCATCCCACGGCATCACGACTTCCGCGCCGGTCTCGACGGCCCTGCGGGTCAGGTCGTCGATGAGTTCGACGGCCAGCAACGGCATGTCGACGGCGCAGACGAAGGCGAACCGCGCGCCCGCCTCGCCGGCCGCGCGCAACGCCCGCCCGGTCGCCGGCAAGGGACCGAGGCCGCGCAGTTCGTCGCGGAGGATCCGGGCCCGGAGTTCGGGCAGCGGCTGCCCCTGGGCGGCCATCACAAGAATCGGATCGCAGCGCTGGCTCAGGATGTCGACCATGCGCTCGACCATCGTGGTGGCGGCGGCGCCGGATGATCCGGGAATCGGCAGGCTGGCCTTGTCGCGGCCCATGCGGCGCGATGCACCGCCCGCGAGCACTATCCCCGCCAGGGACCCGGCCTGCTCCCCTGCGTCCGGCACGAGTTCAGCCACCTCAGTCGACGGTCCAGGTGTCGCGCCCGCGCAGCAGCGATTGCAGGGCGGCGCTGTCGACCGGCTTCGACGCCTGCGCGGTGCGGACCTGCGACCGCGCCGCGTCGTCGTAGGTGGGCCGGCTGACGTTCCGGAAGATCCCCAGCACGGTGTGCTCGAGATTCTGATCGGACAGCCGCGACAGCGCGAAGGCGTAGGCCGAATTGTCGGCGTGCGCGTCATGCACCACGATCTCGTCGACGGCGACGTCGGCGGTCTTGGCGACGTCCAGGCCGAATCCCGATCGGACCACGCAGTATTCGCCGTTGGCGCCGAAGACGATCGGCTCGCCGTGGCGGATGTTGATCACCCGCTCCTCGGCGCCCTCCTTGCGCAGGGGGTCGAAGGAGCCGTCATTGAAGATCGGGCAGTCCTGCAGGATTTCCACCACCGCGGCGCCGCGGTGCTCGGCGGCCGCGCGCAGCACCTCGGTCAGTCCGTTGCGGTCGGAGTCCAGTGCGCGCCCGACGAACGTCGCCTCGGCGCCCAGTGCCAGGGACACCGGGTTGAACGGGTGGTCGAGCGATCCCATCGGCGTCGACTTGGTGACCTTGCCGACCTCCGAGGTCGGCGAGTACTGGCCTTTGGTCAGCCCGTAGATCCGGTTGTTGAACAGCAGGATGGTGATGTTCACGTTGCGGCGCAGAGCGTGGATCAGGTGGTTGCCGCCGATCGACAACGCGTCGCCGTCCCCGGTGACCACCCACACCGACAGATCCTCGCGGGCCAGCGCGAGGCCGGTCGCGATGGCGGGCGCGCGCCCGTGGATCGAGTGGAACCCGTAGGTCTCCAGGTAGTAGGGGAACCGGCTGGAGCATCCGATGCCGCTGATGAACACGATGTTCTCGCGGCGCAGGCCGAGCTCGGGCAGGAAGTTGCGGATGGTGTTGAGGATGACGTAGTCCCCGCAGCCCGGGCACCACCGGACCTCCTGGTCGCTGGTGAAGTCCTTCGCCTTCTGCGGCTCGTCGGTGGTGGGTACGGCGTCGTTCTTGGTCAGCCTCGCCGTGAGGCCGAGGTCCGTGCCCGCCAGATTGCCGATCACGTCGGTCATTCGCTAGCTCCCGCTCCAACCGTTGCCGCCGAAAGCCTGGCGACCATGGCCTTGTCTTGTTCGATCTCGGCCAGCGTCCCGGCCAGGGCGGCCCGGATGACCCGCCCGATCTCGTCGGCCAGGAACGAGACGCCCTGCACCTTCGTGACCGACTGCACGTCAACCAGATACTTGCCGCGAAGCACCAGCGCCAGCTGACCGAGGTTCATTTCCGGCGCGACCACCTGCGGGTAGCGCCGCAGCACCTCGCCCAAGTTCGCCGGGAAGGGGCTCAGGTACCTCAGGTGGGCGTGCGCGACCTTGACCCCCTTGCGCCGCGCGCGCCGACACGCCTCGCCGATCGGGCCGTAGGAGCTGCCCCAGCCGATCAGCAGCAGCTCCGCGTCCCCGGTCGGGTCATCGACCTCCAGATCGGGAACGGTGATGCCGTCGATCTTGGCCTGCCGCAACCGCACCATCAGGTCGTGGTTGACCGGCTCGTAGGAGATGTTGCCCGAGCCGTTGGCGGCTTCCAGTCCGCCGATGCGGTGTTCCAGGCCGGGGGTGCCCGGAACCGCGAACTGGCGAGCCAGTGTCTCGGGGTCGCGGTTGTAGGGCTGGAACGGCTCGTCGGGCTTGGCGAAGGTGTGCGCGATGGGCGCCAGCGTGCCCACGTCCGGGATCCGCCACGGCTCCGAGCCGTTGGCGATCGCGCCGTCGGACAACAGGATCACCGGGGTGTGATAGGAGACCGCGATGCGGACGGCCTCGATCGCGGTCTCGAAGCAGTCCGCCGGCGACCGCGGCGCCAAGACCGCCACCGGCGACTCGCCGTTGCGGCCGTACAGCGCCTGCAGCAGGTCGGCCTGCTCGGTCTTGGTGGGCAGCCCCGTCGAGGGGCCGCCCCGCTGGACGTCGATGACCAGCAGCGGCAGTTCCGTCATCACCCCGAGGCCGAGGGCTTCGGACTTGAGCGACACGCCCGGCCCGGATGTGCTGGTGACCCCGAGAGCGCCGCCGTAGGACGCCCCGAGCGCCGCGCAGATGCCACCGATCTCGTCTTCGGCCTGGAAGGTGATGACGTTGAAGTTCTTGTGCTTGGACAGCTCGTGCAGGATGTCCGACGCCGGGGTGATCGGGTAACTGCCCAGGACCACCGGGATGTCGGCCAGCTGACCTGCGGCGACGATTCCGTATGCCAGTGCGGTGTTGCCCGAGATCTGCCGGTATTCGCCCGCAGGCAGCTTCGCCCGCGTCACCTTGTACGTGGTGCCGAACGCCTCGGTCGTCTCGCCGTAATTCCAGCCCGCCTTCAGCGCCAGCACGTTGGCCTCGGCGATGTCGGGCTTGCGGGCGAACTTCTCCCTGATGAACCTCTCGCTGGCCTGGATCGGCCGGCCGTACATCCACGACAACAGCCCCAGCGCGAACATGTTCTTGGCGCGCTGACCGTCCTTTTTCGAGGCGCCGATCGCCTCGACCGCCCCGAGCGTCAGGGTGGTCATCGCGACGGAATGCACGACGTAGTCGGACAACTCGTCGGACTCGAGCGGATTGGTGACGTAACCGACCTTCGTCAGGTTGCGCTTGGTGAACTCGTCGGAGTTGGCGATCACCATCCCGCCGCGCGGCAAGTCGCCGAGGTTGGCCTTCAGCGCGGCAGGATTCATCGCGACCAGAACGTCGGGCCGGTCGCCGGCGGTCAAGATGTCGTGGTCGGCGATCTGAATCTGAAAGGACGACACCCCGGGCAGGGTGCCTGCGGGGGCGCGAATCTCGGCGGGGTAGTTCGGCTGGGTCGCGAGGTCGTTGCCGAAAAGCGCTGCCTCCGAAGTGAACCGGTCGCCGGTCAGCTGCATGCCATCCCCGGAGTCCCCGGCGAACCGGATGACGACCTGTTCCAGGCGCTGACTGTCGGCACCGTTTTCAGACGAACTGCGGGAAGCCCCATTGTGAGAATCTGACCCGGCCGCGCCGCCGTTCAAACCCACGTTTCCGCCCTCCATTAATCACTGGAAGCACTGCGCGTAGCTTCAGGTTACGCGCCGTTGAAGTGACTTACCGGCCACACGGGTGCATGTCACTGGCGGTACCGATTATGGCACTGATTGTTAGCGTGCATAGCCAACTCCGCGGCGTTATCCGGGGCCCGATTGCGCCTAAAAGCCGAAGTCAGCGAGCCCTACCGGCGGGTAGGGCGCAAAACTGTGGCGTTGGTCACGTCCGCGCTGCGGGCGCGGGCGCCGTCTTCGGCATCGCGACCAAATACACCGTCAACGGCGCCCGGTGTCACGGCCGTGCCCGCCCCGGCCGGCGGAAAGCGCTAGGCGCTCTTGTCGCGGCGCTCGGCCCGCGACGTCTTGCGCGGCACGATCGTCGGCAACACGTTGTCCTGGACCGTCTCCTTGGTCACCACGACCTTGGCGACGTCGTCGCGGCTCGGGATGTCGTACATGACGGGCAGCAGAACCTCTTCCATGATGGCCCGCAAGCCACGGGCGCCCGTGCCGCGGTGGATCGCCTGGTCGGCGATCGCTTCGAGCGCGTCTTCGGTGAACTCCAGCTCCACACCGTCCATCTCGAAGAGCCGGGTGTACTGCTTCACAAGGGCGTTCTTTGGCTCGGAGAGGATCTTGACCAACGATTCCTTGTCCAGGTTGGTCACCGAGGCGACGACCGGCAGCCGGCCGATGAACTCGGGGATCAGCCCGTACTTGATCAGGTCCTCGGGCATGACCTCGGCGAAGTGGTCGGTGGTGTCGATCTCCGCCTTGGAGCGGACCTCGGCGCCGAAGCCCAGGCCGCGCTTGCCGACACGCTCGTAGATGATCTTCTCCAGGCCGGCGAACGCACCCGCGACGATGAACAGCACGTTGGTGGTGTCGATCTGGATGAACTCCTGGTGCGGGTGCTTGCGGCCACCCTGCGGGGGCACCGATGCCTGGGTGCCCTCGAGGATCTTGAGCAGGGCCTGCTGGACACCCTCACCGGAGACGTCGCGGGTGATCGACGGGTTTTCACTCTTCCGAGCGATCTTGTCCACCTCGTCGATGTAGATGATGCCCGTCTCGGCGCGCTTGACGTCGTAGTCGGCCGCCTGGATGAGCTTGAGCAGGATGTTCTCGACGTCCTCACCGACATAGCCGGCTTCGGTCAGCGCGGTGGCGTCGGCGATGGCGAACGGCACGTTGAGCATCTTGGCCAGCGTCTGGGCCAGGTAGGTCTTGCCGCAGCCGGTGGGCCCGAGCATCAAGATGTTGGACTTGGTCAACTCGACCGGCTCGTGCCGGGAGTCACGGCCCTTCTCGCCGGCCTGAATCCGCTTGTAATGGTTGTAGACCGCGACGGCCAGTGTCCGCTTGGCGGTGTCCTGGCCGATGACGTAGCCCTCGAGGAAATCCCGGATCTCGGCGGGCTTGGGCAGTTCGTCGAGCTTGACGTCGTCGGCGTCGGCGAGCTCCTCTTCGATGATCTCGTTACAGAGGTCGATGCACTCGTCGCAGATGTACACACCGGGGCCAGCAATGAGCTTCTTGACTTGCTTCTGGCTCTTCCCGCAGAACGAGCACTTCAGCAGGTCACCCCCGTCTCCGATGCGCGCCATGGTGCTTCAGGGCCTACTTCCTGTTCGCCGTTTGTCTTTGCCGTTAGTCCAAGCCGTGCCGCATGTATCCCCCGACGCTACCCGCACTGTCGGGCCCGAGGCGACAGATAATGCCGAATCGCGTCCTTGATATTCGGGAGAGTCATGCCTGTTCTGTTGAGAACATATAGCCAGACAGCGCCCGTGACTCGTGTACGACGCGCATTCGGTGTCTTTGGCGTGTCGCGCTCGTTACTCGATCGACGCCGTCGCTCCCGCCGGAGAGCTCTCGCCCAGCGTGTAGCCAGCGCGAAAAATCAGCGAAAAATTCGCGGTGAGTACACGCTCGGCGCGATGAACCTAGGCCGTCTGCGCGGAAAGCTTCCGGTATTCCAGGACGGTGTCGATGATCCCGTAGTCCTTGGCATCTTCGGCGGTCAGGATCTTGTCCCGGTCGGTGTCCTTGCGGATCGTCGCGGCGTCCTTGCCGGTGTGGCGGGCCAGGGTCGTCTCCATCAGCGTGCGCATCCGCTCGATCTCGGCGGCCTGGATCTCCAGATCGGAGAACTGGCCCTGGATCACACCCTGCAGCGACGGCTGGTGGATCAGCACCCGGGCGTTGGGCAGCGCCATCCGCTTACCGGGCGTGCCCGCGGCCAGCAGCACCGCCGCGGCGGAGGCGGCCTGGCCCAGACACACCGTCTGGATGTCGGCGCGCACGTATTGCATGGTGTCGTAGATCGCCATCAGCGAGGTGAACCCGCCGCCGGGCGAGTTGATGTACATGGTGATGTCGCGGTCGGGGTCCAGCGACTCCAGCACCAGCAGCTGCGCCATGATGTCGTTCGCCGAAGCGTCGTCGACCTGGACGCCGAGGAAGATGATGCGCTCCTCGAACAGCTTGTTGTAGGGGTTGGACTCCTTGACGCCGAAGCTGGAGTGCTCGATGAACGACGGCAGGATGTAGCGCGCCTGCGGCTGGATGTTCGGGTGCTGGGTGCTCACTGGGCTTCTCCGTTGGTGATGTGGGCGGCGCGGGTGATGATGTGGTCGACGAACCCGTATTCGAGGGCCTCCTGGGCGGTGAACCAGCGGTCGCGGTCGGAATCCGCCTCGATGCGTTCGATCGACTGGCCGGTGAATTCGGCGTTGAGCCGGAACATTTCCTTCTTGATGACGTGGAACTGCTCGGCCTGGATGGCGATGTCGGCCGCGCTACCGGTCACCCCGCCCAGCGGCTGGTGCATGAGGATGCGCGCGTGGGGCAGCGCGTAGCGCTTGCCCTTGGTTCCCGCCGCCAGCAGGAACTCGCCCATCGAGGCCGCCATGCCCATCGCGTAGGTGGCGATGTCGCAGGGCGCCAGGACCATCGTGTCGTAGATGGCCATCCCGGCGCTGATCGATCCCCCCGGGGAGTTGATGTAGAGCGAGATGTCCTTTTCGCCGTCTTCGGCCGCGAGCAACAGGATCTGCGCGCACAGCCGATTGGCGACCTCGTCGTTGACCTCCGAACCCAGGAAGATGATGCGCTCGGAGAGCAATCGCTCATAGACCGAGTCCGTGAGGTTGAGTCCCTGCGAGGGCGAACGCATGTCAGTCACGACCGGGTTACCTGCTTTCTCGAGTTCTTCTCTGCACCGACCCTAACCAACCGCTCGGCTGCGTGGCGGCCCCGCTACCCCCTGAGGCGGGCACTTTCGCTCACAGCGTCACGACCGGGTCAATCCGGGTCAATCCGGGTCGATCCGAGTCATTCGGAGTCATTCGGAGTCATTCCGCCTCGTCCGACGCTTCCGTCTCCTCGGCGGTTTCGGCGGCGGCGCTCTTCGGCGGCTTCGCCTTCGGAGGCTTCGTCCGTCTCCTCGGCGCCGCCCCGCTTGCCGAAGAACTCGCTGGTGTCGACGGCGTTGCCGGCCGTGTCGGTGACCGTCGCCGCCTCCACCACCGCCGCCACGGCCAGGCCGCGCCGCACATCGGCGAACATGGCGGGCAGCTGGTTGTTCTCCTGCAGGTAGCCGAACAGCTGCTGCGGCTCGATGCCGTACTGCCGAGACGTCATCACCAGCCGCTCCGTCAGGTCTTCCTGGCCCACCTGGACCTGCAGCTCGTCGGCCAGCGCGTCCAGCAGCAGCTGCCGCTTGACGTCCGTCTCCGCGGCGGTGCGCGCCTCGGCCTCGAACTCCTCGCGCGACTTGCCCTGCTCGGCGAGCGCCTCCTCGAGCCTGGCCTCGTCGTGGTCCAGGCCGTGCAGCGCGTTGTGCACCGCGCTGTCGACCTGGGCCTGCACGATCGCCTCGGGCAACGGCACCTCCACCTGCTCGAGCAGAGCGTCCAGCGTCGCATCGCGGATCTTCTCCGCCTGCTGGACGCGCTTGGCGCGTCCGACCTGTTCGCGCAGGTTGGAGCGCAGCTCCTCGATAGTGTCGAACTCGCTTGCCAGCTGGGCGAACTCGTCGTCGGGCTCCGGCAGCTCCCGCTCCTTGATCGATCTGACCGTGACGGTCACCTGAGCGTCTTGACCGCTGTGCTCGCCGCTCGCCAGCTTCGCGGTGAACTCGCGCGACTCGTCGACCGACAGACCGACCAGCGCCTCGTCGAGGCCCGCGATCAGCCGGCCGGAGCCGACCTCGTGGGACAGGCCCTGCGCGGCCGCGCCCGGCACCTCCTCGCCGTCGACGGTCGCCGACAGGTCGATCGAGACGAAGTCACCGTCGGCCACCGGGCGCTCCACACCGGTCAGAGTGCCGAACCGGGCACGCAGCGCCTGCAACTCCGCCTCCACGTCGTCGTCGCTCACCTCGACCGGATCCACGGTCACCTTCAGCTCACCCAGGTCGGGAAGGGCGAGCTTGGGGCGGACGTCGACCTCGGCGGTGAAGGCGAGGTCCTGGCCGTACTCCTTCTTGGTCACCTCGATGTCGGGCTGGCCGAGCGGGTGGACCTCCGATTCGGCCACCGCCTGCCCGTACCGTGCGGGCAACGCCTCGTTGACGACCTGGTCAAGCATCGCCTCCCGCCCGACCCGGGCCTCCAGCAGCTTGGCGGGCGCCTTGCCGGGCCGGAACCCGGGCAGCCGGACCTGCCTGGCCAGCTCCTTGTAGGCCCGCTGGAATTCGGGCTCGAGCTCGGTGAACGGCACCTCTACGTTGATGCGCACCCGGGTGGGGCTCAACTGCTCGACGCTGCTCTTCACGGCTGTGCTCCTCGATGTTGTTGCTGGTGATCGTTAAGGCCGCGTAGCGGCGCAGGGCGGTCGGCACTTGTCGGGGTGACAGGATTTGAACCTGCGGCCTTCCGCTCCCAAAGCGGATGCGCTACCAAGCTGCGCTACACCCCGCGCTGACCTCGCGATCCTACGGCCCAACTCCACCAGGTTCCTCACCGGCTGCGCAGGCCACGGGGCGATCACAGGACCGCGTCGATTAGATTTGATCTGCACTGCCAGCTACAGTCACGCTCGACTGATACATGCGGGCGTAGCTCAATGGTAGAGCCCTAGTCTTCCAAACTAGCTACGCGGGTTCGATTCCCGTCGCCCGCTCGGCTACGTCTCGTGTTCGCAGAAAGGCGCCATGAGCGACGTGCAAAAGAACGCCGCAAACAACGCCGCCATCCATGGTTCGTGCGCACCCGGGTTCGCCGGGGTACGCGACGCGTTCGAGCGCAACTTCGCGCAGGGGCGGGAGGTCGGCGCCGCCGTCGCGGTGTGGGTGGACGGCGCCCTCGCGGTCAACCTGTGGGGCGGCTGGGCCGACGCGGCCCTCGCCCGCCCCTGGCGCCAGAACACCCTGACCACCGTCCTGTCCGGCACCAAGGCCCTGACCGCCACCTGCATCCATCAACTGGCCGACCGCGGCGAGCTCGATCTGCACGCGCCCGTCGCCCGCTACTGGCCCGAGTTCGGTCAGGCGGGCAAGGAAGAAATCACCCTGGCCATGGTGATGGGACACCGGTCGGGCGTCATCGGCCCGAACACCCGGATGCGCTGGGAGGACGTCGCCGACTGGGACTTCACCTGCGAGCAACTGGCCGCCGCGGAGCCCTGGTGGGAACCGGGCACCGCGCAGGGCTACCACATGACGACGTTCGGCTTCATCCTGGGCGAGGTGTTCCGCCGGGTCACCGGGCGAACGGTCGGTCACTACCTGCGCACCGAGATCGCGGAACCGCTGGGCGCCGACATCCACATCGGGTTGTCCCCGGCAGAGCAACGGCGGTGCGCCGAGCGGGTCAACAAGCCGCACGCCCGAGACCTGCTGGCCGACGCGGAAGCGCCCGGCTGCCCGACCAGCCTCGACGAGCACCCCAGGGCCGGGCTGTCGGTCTCGATGGGGTTCGCCCCCGATGACGAGCTCGGGTCCCATGACCTGGAGTTGTGGCGCCGGCTGGAGTTCCCCGGCACCAACGGGCAGGTGTCGGCGCTGGGGTTGGCGACGTTCTACAACGCGCTCGCCCAGGAGAAATTGCTGAGCCGTGAACACATGGACCTGGTACGGGTGTGTCAGGGCGGGTTCGAGACCGACCTTGTGCTGGGTCCCCGGGTCGCCGACCACGGTTGGGGCCTCGGTTACATGCTGAACCAGCGGTGCGTCAACGGACCCAACCCGCGGATCTTCGGCCACGGCGGCCTCGGCGGCTCGTTCGGGTTCGTCGACCTGGAGCATGGGATCGGGTACGCGTACGTCACCAATCGCTTCGACGCCACCAAGGCGAACGCGGACCCACGCAGCGTCGCCCTGAGCGACGCGGTGTACGCGGCCCTGGGAGTGATTTAGGCGAACTGCGCGAACGCGCTTGGTATCAGGGCGCCGGCGCCGCGGGCCCTTCCCGCAATGGCGCCCGAGGGACTACCGGGACGGCTGAGCAGGTGCGGCGACACCCAAGGCCGGCGGCCCCGGCCCGCCGATCGCGAGAGCCGTTGCGGCTGAACGTCAAAAGGCGGGGGCGTGACCGCAGACGCGAGCGCTGCGTTCCTGCGGGGCGCGCCTCGAAACGTCAGGTCTGGCAGGCCGGACACCAGAACACGTTGCGGCCCTCCAAAACCGCCGTGTTGATTGGTGTCCCACACACCCGGCATGGATCGCCGGCGCGCCGGTACACGTAGGTTCGCGGCCGGCCGGGCCGGTAGGACGGCGGACCATGGTCATGCTCGGGGCGCACCGTGATGATCTTGCCGCGACGCAGACCGACCGTCATCAAGGCCACCAGGTCGGTCCACGCCGCGTCGAACTGCGCCTCGTCGATCTCCCGACCGGGTCGGTACGGGTCGACCCGGTGACGGAACAGCAACTCGCTGCGGTAGACGTTACCCACGCCGGCGACGACGGTCTGGTCCATCAGCAGGGCGCCGATCGGCCTGCGGGACTTGGCGATTCGGGCCCACGCCCACGACGGATCGGCGTCGGCCCGCAACGGGTCGGGACCGAGCCGCGCCAGGACGTCGCTCACCCCGGCTTCGTCGATCACCTCGCACACCGTCGGGCCGCGCAGATCGGTGCCGTAGTCCGTGCCGACCATCCGCATCCGCACCTGGCCGACCGGTTCGGGCAACACCTCGCCGACGGGTGGCACCGGCCACTCGGTGAAGGCGCCGTAGAGGCCGAGGTGCACGTGCACGATCGGCCCGCCTCGAGAGGGCTCGTAGTGGTGAAAGAGATGCTTGCCCCAGACGCTGGTGCGCAGCAACACTCGGCCGTCCACGGCCGCACTGGCGAACCGGCCCTGCGGGCTGGACACGGCGACCGGTGCACGGGCGAATCGGCGCCGATGCAGCCGGGCCAGCCGGTGCAGGGTGTGCCCTTCGGGCATGTCTCAGGCCGGGGCGCCGGGCACCGGCGGCGGTTGGTGAGTGCGTTCGTACTCGGTGAGGATGTCGATGCGCCGTTGGTGGCGTTCGGCTTTCGACCACGACGCGCTCAGGAAGGCGTCCACGATGGCCAGCGCCTCGGGCACGGTGTGCATGCGGCCGCCGATCCCGATCAGCTGCGCGTTGTTGTGTTCGCGGGCCAGCGTCGCGGTCTCCACGCTCCATCCCAGCGCGCAGCGGGCTCCGGGGACCTTGTTCGCGGCGATCTGCTCGCCGTTGCCCGATCCGCCCAGCACGATGCCCAGGCTGTCGGGGTCGGCCACCGTGCGCGTCGCGGCGGCGATGCAGAACGCCGGGTAGTCATCCTCGGCGTCGTAGCCGAAGGCGCCGCAATCGATCGGCTCGTGCCCGGACTCCTTGAGGTGCTCGATGATCTGTTGCTTGAGCTCGAATCCGGCGTGGTCAGAGCCGAGGTAGACGCGCATGCCCGCCATCCTTACACAGCGGCGCGAGCCGGCAGCGGGTCGCCGCCGTCCGGCCTACTCGAACTCGGGCTTCTCGGTGCGGGTCCGCTTGAGCTCGAAGAAGTGCGGGTAGGACGCGAAGGTCACCGAGGCGTCCCACAGCTTGCCCGCCTCCTCGCCGCGCGGGATCCGCGAAAGCACCGGACCGAAGAAGGCCACACCGTTGACGTGGATGGTGGGCGTGCCGACGTCGTCGCCGACCGCGTCCATCCCCGCGTGGTGGCTCTTGCGCAGCGCGTCGTCGTAGTCCTCGCTGGCCGCGGCCGCGGCCAAGTCGGCCGGCAGGCCGGCGTCGGCGAGCGACAGCTTGATCACCTCGTCGAGGTCCCTGTTGCCCTCGTTGTGGATCCTGGTGCCCATCGCCGTGTACAGCGCGCTTAGCACCTCGGCGCCGTGGGCCTGCTCGGCCGCGATCGCCACCCGCACCGGTCCCCACGCCTTCTTCATGTTCTCGCGGTACTGCTCCGGAAGGTCTTCGCGGTTCTCGTTGAGGATCGCCAGGCTCATCACGTGGAACTTCACCTCGATGTCGCGGACCTTCTCGACTTCGAGGATCCAGCGCGAGGTGATCCACGCCCACGGGCACAGGGGATCGAACCAGAAGCCGGCTTCGTTTTTCGCGGGGGCCTTCTCGGGCATAGCGCAGTCCTCTCGTCGCCTCACATCGCCGTCCAGCACAACCGTAGGCGCCGCCCGGGTGTTCCCGCCCCGCCCGCTGCGAGGCGCCACGTAAGTTAAGAGACGTGGCCACTCCCAACCTCACCCGCGACCAAGCTGTCGAACGCGCCGCGCTCCTGACCGTGGGGGGCTACCGGATCGACCTGGACCTCACCGACGGCGCCGGCGCACCCGGGGAACGCACCTTCCGGTCCATCACCACCGTCACGTTCGACGCACTGGCCGGGGCGGACACGTTCATCGACATCGTCGCCGACACGGTGCGCAGCGCCACCCTCAACGGCCGCGAACTCGACGTCTCGGGGTACGACGAATCGATCGGCATCGCGCTGCGCGGACTCGAGGAGCACAACGTCGTCGTCGTCGACGCCGACTGCCGCTACTCCAACACCGGCGAGGGGCTGCATCGCTTCGTCGACCCGGTGGACGACGAGACCTACCTGTACTCGCAATTCGAAACCGCAGACGCCAAGCGCATGTTCGCCTGCTTCGACCAGCCCGACCTCAAGGCCACGTTCGCCGTGACGGTGAGCGCGCCGAAGCACTGGAAGGTGGTCTCCAACGGCGCGACGGTGTCGATCGACAAATCCGTCGACAAGGGTGTTCACAGGTTCGCCACCACGCCGCGGATGAGCACGTATCTGGTCGCGTTGGTCGCCGGTCCGTATGCCGAGTGGAAGGACACGTACCGCGACGAACACGGGGAGATCCCGCTCGGCATCTACTGCCGGGCATCGCTGTCCGACCACATGGACGCCGACCGGCTCTTCGGCCAGACCAAGCAGGGATTCGGCTTCTACCACAAGAACTTCGGGCTGCCCTACGCGTTCGGCAAGTACGACCAGCTGTTCGTGCCCGAGTTCAACGCCGGCGCGATGGAGAACGCCGGCGCGGTGACGTTCCTGGAGGACTACGTGTTCCGCAGCAAGGTCACCCGAGCGTCCTACGAGCGGCGCGCCGAGACGGTGCTGCACGAGATGGCGCACATGTGGTTCGGAGACCTGGTCACCATGCGGTGGTGGGACGACCTGTGGCTCAACGAGTCGTTCGCGACCTTCGCGTCGGTGTTGTGCCAGGCCGAGGCCACCGAGTACACCGAGGCGTGGACGACCTTCGCCAACGCGGAGAAGTCCTGGGCCTACCGGCAGGACCAACTGCCGTCGACCCATCCGATCGCCGCCGAGATCCCCGACCTGGCCGCGGTCGAGGTCAACTTCGACGGCATCACCTACGCCAAGGGCGCCTCGGTGCTCAAGCAGCTGGTCGCCTACGTCGGGCTGGAGCCTTTCCTGGCCGGCTTGCGCGACTACTTCCGCGCGCACGCCTTCGGCAATGCCACGTTCGACGATCTGGTCGAGGCGCTGGAGCGGGCGTCGGGCCGCGACCTGTCGGACTGGGGCCGGCAGTGGCTGAAAACCACCGGGCTGAACATGCTCCGCGCGGACTTCGACGTCGACGCTGAGGGCCGGTTCACCCGGTTCGCGATCACGCAGAGCGGCGCGGCGCCCGGCGCCGGCGAGACGCGGGTCCACCGGCTCGCGGTCGGCATCTACGACGACGACTCCGTTTCCGAGGGCGCCGGCAAGCTGGTGCGAGTCCATCGCGAGGAGCTCGATGTCGAGGGCCCCGTCACCGAAGTGCCTGCGCTGGTTGGCGTTTCGCGGGGCAAGCTGATTCTGGTCAACGACGACGACCTCACCTACTGCTCGCTGCGCCTGGACGCCGCGTCGCTGCGGGCCGCGCTGGACCGCATCGCCGACATCGCCGAGCCGCTGCCGCGCACGCTGGTGTGGTCGGCGGCGTGGGAGATGACGCGCGAGGCCGAGCTGCGCGCCCGCGACTTCGTGGCCCTGGTGTCGGGTGGGGTACAGGCCGAGACCGAGGTGGGGGTGGCGCAGCGGCTGCTCCTGCAGGCGCAGACCGCGCTGGGCTCGTACGCCGAACCGGGCTGGGCGCGGGAGCGGGGCTGGCCGCAGTTCGGGGACCGGCTGCTGGAGTTGGCGCGCGCCGCGGAGCCGGGGTCGGATCACCAGCTCGCGTACGTCAACACCCTGTGCACGTCGGTGCTGTCCGGCCCCCATGTCGTGGTGCTGGCGGACCTGCTGGACCGCGACCCCGCCGAGCTGGGCCTGGCGGGTCTCGAGGTCGACACCGAACTGCGCTGGCGCATCGTCACCGCGCTGGCCACCGCGGGCGACATCGACGCCGCCGGAGCGGAGACACCCTTCATCGACGCCGAGGCGCAGCGCGACCCCACGGCGGCCGGCAAACGCAACGCCCTCAAGGCGGCGGCCGCGCGCCCGCAGCCGCGGGTCAAGGAGGAGGCCTGGACCCGGGTGGTCGAGGACGACACCCTGGCCAACACCACCGGCCGCGCGATCGTGGCCGGCATCATGGCGCCGGGCCAGGACGAGCTGCTCAAGCCGTTCACCGCCCGCTACTTCGAGGCGATACCGGGCGTTTGGGCGCGACGATCCAGCGAGGTGGCGCAAACGGTGGTGATCGGCCTGTATCCGCACTCAGACATCACCGACGAGGGCATCGCGGCCGCAGACAGGTTCCTCGCCGATCCGGACGTCCCGCCGGCCCTGCGCCGCCTGGTGCTCGAGGGCCAGGCCGGGGTGAAGCGGGCGCTGCGGGCCCGCACGTTCGACGCGGAGCGAGCCTGATCGAGGCTGCGGGCAGGGCGCAGAATCCCGCGAATCCGCGCGGTGGTCGCAGTCTCGACGCCGCCACCGCAGCGCCGCGCCGCTAAGCCGGCGAAATGGCGGCGCTCATCACGCGGATCGCGCTGACCAGCCCGTCGACCAGGTCACCCCGCTCGAACGCCGACGACGCCGCGGCCACCCCGAGGGGTGCGGCCGACTCGGCGCCGCGACCCCGGACCCCGGAGCCGTAGACCACCTCGATCGCGCGCTGGTCGGGCGAGACGGCGAGCAACACCGCGTCGGCCGGCGTCGGCACCTTGGCGAGCAACGCGCGGGCCCGGGCGGCGGTGTCGGCGCCGAGGTCGCCGAGATAGATGGCGAACCGCGCCCCCGCCGCGCGCGAGCCGTACTTGAGCGCGTCGTCGATGGCCACCAGGTCCTTGGTCGGGAACGGGTAGTGCACCGACAGTTCGCCGGGCTCGGTGACCCCGGAGATTCGGCCGCTGCTGGTGATCGCCGAGCCCCTGGGGAGCTCGCCGTGCTCGATCGTCGCTACGTCACCACTTGCCACTGGCGCCACCTCCCACCGACGATTCCGCATTGCCGTGTCCGCCGTGCGCGTGCCCGACCTGTTCGTCGGTGGCGGCCCACAGGATCGGTGGGTGTGTCCACTTCTCCCCCAACTTGTACGTGGCCGGGTGCGGGCCCTTGCGCGACCAGATCGGCACCGACACCAAGACCACCAGCAACAACGGTATTCCGATGAAGTACAGATGGATATCCAGAAGGCTCACGACGGAAACGGTATCCCACCGGGCCGGCCGCCGGCACGCTGGCCAGGCGATAAGCCGGGCGATCGATCTAGGCGGCGCCCTCGCCGAGGTATCGCGCCCAGGCCGGATCCAGCTCCTTGACCGTGGACAGCAGACGCCAGTGCTGTCCCGTCGGCGGGAGCGGCGCGCGGCGCAGCGCCCAGCCGAGTTCCGCGAGCAGCTTGTCGCCCTTGCGGTGATTGCAGGTCGAGCAGCACGCGACGCAGTTCTCCCAGGAGTGGTCGCCGCCGCGGCTGCGGGGCACCACGTGGTCGACGGTGTCCGCCTTCGCGCCGCAGTAGGCGCAGCAGAACCGATCGCGATGCATGAGCGCCGCGCGCGTCATCGGGACCAGCGCGCGGTACGGAACGCGGACATAGGTGCGTAGCTGGATCACCGACGGCACCACTATGGACCTGCTCGCCGAATGGATGACCGGACCCGTCGGGTCGTCGTGCACCACATCGGCTTTCCCGCAGATCACCATGACGATCGCGCGCCGCATCGGCAGCGCGGTCAGCGGCTCGTAGGTCGAGTTCAGCAGCAGCACCCGCCGCCGGCTCCAGATCGATGCGGTGTCGTGCCGGGTGGGCGGATGGGTGTCGCTGCGAGAATCGAGGGTGTGCAGGCACGAAGCGGATAGGGGCCCGGTTGACCCTGCCGCGGCACCGGAACTTCGGTGGCTGCGGCGTCTCTTGCCCTGCGCCATAGATCCTCCGGAAAACAGTCCACCATGATTCGTCGGCAATCGCACGCCTATTGCAGGTGACCGCCGTGTCGGGAGGGTGAACGGCGGGCGTGCAACGGGCCGGGCGAGCCGCGCCGCGACGCGTGCCGGCCGGGCGATGCATCACAATGGAGGGGATGGATCAGCCCAGCTTCTACGACGCCGTCGGCGGCGCCGAAACCTTCAACGCGATCGTGTCCCGCTTCTACGCCCAGGTCGCCGAGGACGAGATACTGCGTCAGCTCTACCCCGAGGACGACCTCGCGGGCGCCGAGGAACGGCTGCGCATGTTCCTCGAGCAGTACTGGGGCGGCCCGCGAACGTACTCCGAACGGCGCGGACACCCGCGGCTGCGGATGCGGCACGTGCCGTTCCGGATCACCCCCATCGAGCGCGACGCCTGGCTGCGCTGCATGCACACCGCCGTCGCCTCGATCGACTCCGCGACGCTGGACGACGAGCACCGCCGCGAGCTGCTGGACTACCTCGAGATGGCCGCCCACTCCCTCGTGAATGCGCCGTTCTGATGTGGTGGTCGGACGCGGTGTTCTATCAGATCTATCCGCGGTCGTTCGCCGACAGCGACGGTGACGGGGTCGGCGACCTGGACGGCGTGGCGGGGCGGCTGGACTACCTGGCCGAGCTCGGCGTCGACGCGATCTGGCTGAACCCGGTCACCGTCTCGCCGATGGCCGACCACGGCTACGACGTCGCGGACCCGCGCGACATCGACCCGCTGTTCGGCGGGCTGGCGGCGTTCGAGCGGCTGGTCGCCGCGGCGCACGAGCGGGGCATCAGGGTCACGATGGACGTGGTGCCCAACCACACCAGTTCGGCGCACCCGTGGTTCCAGGCGGCCCTGGCGGCGGGGCCGGGCACCGACGCCCGGGACCGCTACTTCTTCCGCGACGGGCGGGGTCCGGACGGGGCGTTGCCGCCGAACAACTGGGAGTCGGTGTTCGGCGGGCCGGCCTGGACCCGGGTGGTCGAGCCCGACGGCAACCCCGGCCAGTGGTACCTGCATCTTTTCGACGCCGAGCAACCCGACCTCAACTGGGACAACCCCGAGGTCTTCGACGACTTCGAGAAGACGCTGCGGTTCTGGCTGGAGCGCGGCGTCGACGGCTTCCGTATCGACGTGGCCCATGGGATGGCCAAGCCGCCCGGGCTGCCCGACGCGACGGACGACTGCCAGGTGTTGCGGCACACCGACGACGACCCGCGCTTCAACAACCCGAACGTGCACGCGATCCACCGCGACATCCGGACGGTCATCGACGACTATCCGGGGGCGATGACGGTCGGCGAGGTGTGGGTCACCGACAACGCGCGCTGGGCCGAGTACCTGCGGCCCGACGAACTGCATCTGGGCTTCAACTTCCGGCTCACCCGCACCGAGTTCGACGCCACCGAGATTCACGACGCGATCCAGAATTCCCTCGCGGCCGCCGCGATCGTCGCCGCGACGCCGACGTGGACGCTGTCCAATCACGATGTGGGCCGCGAGGTCACCCGCTACGGCGGCGGGGACGTCGGCCTGGCCCGGGCGCGTGCCATGGCCATGGTGATGCTCGCCCTGCCGGGCGCGGTGTTCGTCTACAACGGCGAGGAACTCGGCCTGCCCGACGTCGACCTGCCCGACGAGGTCCTGCAGGACCCCACGTGGGAACGCTCCGGGCACACCGAGCGCGGCCGCGACGGGTGCCGGGTGCCGCTGCCGTGGTCGGGCGACGCTCCGCCGTTCGGGTTTTCGGCCAATCCCGACACCTGGTTACCCATGCCCCGCGAGTGGGCGGCGCTGACCGTCGACAAGCAGCGAGCCGACGCCGACTCGACGCTGGCGTTCTTCCGGCGCATCATCGGACTGCGCCGGCAGAGAACCGAATTCAGTGGCGGCGATATCGAATGGCTGTCGGCGCCGCGCGACGCGCTGATCTTCCGCCGGCGCGGTGGTCTGGTGTGCGCGCTCAACGCCGGGCGCCGACCGATAGCACTGCCACCGGGCGAGCTGATCTTGGCGAGCGCGCCGCCGATCGACGGCAAGCTGCCACCAGACGCCGCCGCGTGGCTGGCGTAGCCGGCCCCCTTCCGTTTGTCGCATGACGCCATACGCGTGGGCAGTGATCGGAGCCGGGCCGGCCGGAATCGCCGCAGTCGGAAAGCTTCTGGACGGCGGCATACCGGCGGAACAGATCGCTTGGATCGATCCGGCGTTCGCCGGAGGCGACATGGGCGGAAAGTGGCGATCGGTATCCAGTAATACGCAGGTCGGCCACTTCCTGGACTATATGAACGGCTCGACGGCGTTCCGCTTCGCCGAGGCGCCCCCCATGCCGCTGCGGGAAATCGATCCCGAGGAGACCTGCGCCCTGGCGCTCGTCGCCGATCCCCTGGTGTGGATCACCGGCCGGCTGCGGGAGAGGGTGCACACGTTTCAAGCGACGGCGACCGCGCTGTCTTTGCACAACAGGCGGTGGACGATCCAGACCCGGCAGCGGGAGATCGTCTCGCGCAACGTGATCCTCGCGGTCGGGGCGGTTCCCAAGAAGCTTTCGCTTCCGCATGTGGAGGAGATTCCGGTGGAGGTCGCGCTCGACCTCGACCGGCTTGCGGAGCTGCCACTCGACGGCACGACGGTCGGCGTGTTCGGTTCGTCGCACTCGTCGATGATCGTGCTGCCCCACCTCTTGCGTCAGCCCATCGCCAAGGTGATCAACTTTTATCGAAGCCCGCTGAAATACGCTATTTACCTTGATGATTGGATTCTGTTCGACGACACCGGACTGAAGGGCCGGGCGGCCGTGTGGGCCCGGGAGAACATCGACGGGGTGTATCCGGAACGGCTCGAACGGTGCTTGGTTTCCAGCGCCGAGTACGACGCGAGACTCGCGGAGTGCGACCGGGTCGTGTACACCGTCGGCTTCGAGCGCAGAACACTCCCCGAGACCCCCCAATGGGGACAACTCGATTACAACCCGAGCAACGGGATCCTCGCCCCCGGCCTGTTCGGGGTCGGGATCGCCTTCCCGGAGTATGCGACCGACCCCTACGGGTACGGGCAATATCGGGTGGGGCTGAAGAAGTTCATCGACTACCTCGAATCGGCTCTACCGTTGTGGCGGGCTTACGGCGCCTGACCAGGCGGCGGCCGTCACCGCACCAACAGCGCCGGACCACCACGCCGCCGGTACACGGAGCCGAACCGGGCGTCGATCCGCAACCACGTCGGCAGCACCCGCACCCGGACGATCTCGTCGGCGCCGTCGGCAGGCTGAGGCAGGAAACCCATTGCGGTCAAGGCGAACACACACCGCATGGGCACGCCCACGCTCTCCTCGGCGGAGCTGACCCGAATGACCTCCTGGTCCAGCAGCGACACGGGGGGCCCATGTGAACCGCTGTGCTCCTTGGCGAGCCGGGCGCCACGATCGGCCACGTCCAGCAGCACCCGGGCGGGCACGTCGTCGATGTGGGTGAAGCCGGACTCCGGGGGTAGGGCACCCCGCCACGCCGAGTCCATCGCGAATCCCGGGTCGACATAGCCCGAGTCGTCCATCGCGGCCAGGCCGCCCGCCAGGGCGTCGGCGGCCACCGACATGTCGTCGGGTCGCACCGTGCCGGCCACCACGCGACTGGCCAGCACGTCGAAACCGGTTGCCACCCATGCCGTCAGCATCCCGTCCGAGCGCACGCGAAGCCGGACGACCGCCGCGTCGTCGAGGCGCAAGGCGTGGTCGACGAACGCGGCCAGGTCTGCGCGGTGGGCGGCGCTGGACGGCGGACCCAGCCACACGCCGCGCTCGGCTACCGGACCCATCGCTGCAGGTATTCGCGGTGGCTGGGCGACAGCCGCACCAGCCGCCGCTCCTCGATGTGGACCGCCGCCAGTTGCGTCTCGGCGATCACGGCGGGCCTGGAGTCGGCGGCCGCGTGGACCGAGCGCACTTCGTAGCCGAGGGTGAAGTCCACCGTCCGCAGCCGCTTGGTCCAGACGGTCACCTGCAGAGGGGAATCGGTCAGCAGCAGCTGAGCCTTGTAGGTCACCGTGACTTCGGCGATCACCAATCCGATGGTTCTGATGTCGACTTCGAACGCCTCGCGCAGGAACTGGATGCGCGCCTCTTCGAGGATCGTGACCATGGTGGCGTGGTTGATGTGCTGATACATGTCGATGTCCGACCAGCGCACCAGGACGGGTGCGACGTATCCGATGGTCAACTCGACGATCCCCGTCCGCTGGTGCGTGTCATCCGACGAATCTGGCGCGCGGCCACGGACAGCGTCGCGAGATCCTTCTCGCCGGTTTCCTGAATCTCCAGGAGCGTTCGGCGGGCCCGCTCGACCCGGGACGCGCTGAGGTGCTCCCACTCGGCGATCTTCTCCTCGCCGCTTTCTTCGGGCTCCCCCACGGCCAGCACGTCGAAGCACAGGGACCGCACCGAGGCGTAGATGTCGTCGCGAATCGCCAAGCGCGCCAACGAATGCCAACGGTCATTTCTCGGCAGCTCGGACACCGCCGTCAACAGGCTGTCGGTGCCGAGCCGGTCCATCAGGGCGAAATAGGTGTCCGCGACCTCGGCGGCGTCGATCTCGGTGATGTCGCTGACGTCGATGATGTCGAGCAGGCTGAAGCGGTAGAGGCCGGCGGCCACCAGGTAGGCCAGGTCGTCGGGCGCACCCTGCGACGCGAACTCCGCGGCCTCCCTCTCCACGATGGCCTTGTCGTCACCGCGCAGCCACTCCGGCATCCGCGGCGACAGATCCTTGACCTTGGCGGCGAACCGGTTGATCTCGGCGCCGACGGCCAGCGGCTGCGGACGATAGTTGAGCAGCCAGCGCCCGGCGCGGTCGATCAGCCGCCGGGTGTCCAGCGTGAGCCGGTCCGATACCGCGACCGGCAGGTTCGCCGCGCGGATTCGCCGCGAGATGTCACTTACGGCGAAGATCGCGTCCGTCGCAACGTACGTGCGTACCGCGTCGACGGCCCGCACGCCCACGTCCTCGGCGATCCGGAAGGCGTAGCTGATGCCCGCGGTGTCGACCAGATCGTTGATCAGCATGGTCGTGACGATCTCGCGGCGCAGTTGGTGCGCGCGGATCTCGGGGGTGAACCGTTGCCGCAGCGGCGACGGGAAGTACAGGGGCAGTCGCGACGCGAACACGTCCTGTTCGGGCAGCTCGGTGCCCAGCACTTCCTCCTTGAGCCCCAGCTTGACGTGCGCCATCAACGTGCACAGCTCGGGCGAGGTGAGGCCGATGCCGGCCTCGGACCGCCGGTGAATCTCCTTCTCCGACGGCAGCGCCTCCAATTCGCGGTTCAGTCCGCGCTCGTCCACCAGGTACTGGATCTGCCTGGCGTGGACGGGCAGCAGGCCGGCCGCGTTGGCGCGGCTGGTGCCGATCAGATCGTTCTGGCTTTCGTTGTCGCTGAGCACCAGCCGGGCGACCTCGTCGGTCATCGACTCCAGCAGCTGCTTGCGTTCGTCCTCCCTGACCTTCCCGGCGGTCACCAGCGCGTCGATCAGGATCTTGATGTTGACCTCGTGGTCCGAGCAGTCCACGCCGGCGGAGTTGTCCATCGCGTCGGTGTTGACCCGGCCGCCCGAGAGGTCGAACTCGACGCGCCCGAGCGCCGTCACGCCGAGATTGCCGCCCTCGCCGATCACCTTGGCGCGCACCTGATGCGCGCTGACCCGCACCGGGTCGTTGGTGCGATCACCGACATCGGCGTTGGACTCGGATTCGGCCTTGATGTAGGTACCGATGCCACCGTTGAACAGCAGGTCCACCGGCGCCTGCAGAATCGCCTTGATCAGGCTGGGCGGAGACATCTCGCGAACGTCGGCGTCGATGCCGAGCGCGTCGCGGACCTGGGGGCTGATCGGGATGGCCTTGTGTTCGCGGCTGTAGACGCCGCCGCCCTCGCTGATCAACGACTCGTCGTAGTCTTCCCAGCTGGACCGGGGCAGTTCGAACATCCGCCGGCGCTCCTCCCACGACGCCGCGGCATCGGGGTCCGGGTCCAGGAAGATGTGTCGGTGGTCGAACGCGGCGACGAGCCTGATGTGCTTGGACAGCAGCATGCCGTTGCCGAACACATCGCCGCTCATGTCTCCGACGCCCACGACCGTGAAATCTTCGGCCTGGGTGTCGACGCCCATCTCGCGGAAGTGTCGCTTGACGGCCTCCCAGGTGCCCTTGGCCGTGATGCCCATGGCCTTGTGGTCATAGCCCACCGACCCGCCTGAGGCGAATGCATCGCCCAACCAGAAGCCGTACGACTTGGCCACGTCGTTGGCGATGTCGGAAAACGTCGCGGTGCCCTTGTCGGCGGCCACCACCAGGTAGGCGTCATCGCCGTCGCGGCGCACCACTTCGGCTGGCGGGCTGACCTTTCCGGTCGCGTGGTCGACGTTGTCGGTGACGTCGAGCAGCCCGGAGATGAACAGCCGATAGCAGGCCACCCCCTCGTCCCGGGTGGCCTCCCGGTCGGCGGCCCGGTCGCCGGTGGCTGCGGGTGGGCGCTTGAGGACGAATCCACCCTTGGCGCCGACGGGCACGATCACGGCGTTCTTCACCGCCTGCGCCTTGACCAGACCGAGGATCTCGGTGCGAAAGTCGTCGCGACGGTCCGACCAGCGCAGCCCGCCGCGGGCCACCGGGCCGAACCTCAGGTGCACGCCCTCGACCCGCGGGGAGTAGACGAAGATCTCGTACTTCGGGCGGGGCAGGGGCAGCTCGTCAATGAGCTGTGCGTCGAGCTTGAGCGCCAGGACGTTGCGCCGGCGGGCCGAACCGTCCCGCGTCACAAAGTAATTGGTCCGCAGCGTGGCCTGCACCAGCGAGGCGAAGGCGCGCAGGATGCGGTCGGTGTCCAGTCCCACCAGGGCGTCGATGTCGGTGGCGACCGCGGCGGCGGCGGCCTGCGCGTTGCGGCCCGCCGCCGAGCGATCGGGCCGCGGGTCGAACAAAGCCTCGAACAGGTTGACCAGCGAGCGCGCGGTGGAGGGGTGCTCGCCCAGCACCGACTCGATATAGGACTGGCTGTACGGGAAACCGGCCTGCCGCAAGTATTTCGCGTACGCCCGCAGCAGCACGACCTGCTGCCAGGTCAGCCTCGCGCGCATCACGAGCTCGTTGAACCGGTCGATCTCGACGCGACCCTGCCAGATCGCGGTGACCGCGTCGGCGAAGCGTTGCGCCGTCGCGTCTCGTTCGTCGGCCGACGACGCCGGCGGGATGGTCGGAGTTCGGATTTTGAACTGGTAGATCCACACGGGCAGCCCGTCGGGGCGGTCGAGTTGGAACGGCCGCTCCTCGAGCACCTCGGCGCCCATGCTCTGCAGCATCGGCAGCAGCTGGCTCAGCGACGCCGTCCGCCCACCCATGAACCAGTTCAGCTGGGCCGCACCGTCCTCGCCCCGCTCGGAGAACACCAGCTTGACCGAGCCATCCTGCAGCTCCGCGATGATCGCGATGTGGTCGATGGCGTCGTTCGGGCCCACGGCCTGCTTGTAGACCTCGGGGAAGGCGGTGGCGTAGTGCTCGGCATCGGCTTGGGAGACCGTTCCTTCGGTGAGGTTCGCGGCGGCGCCCACCAGCCTGTCGGTCCAGGTTCGCGCCGCCTCGCTCAGCAGCGCCTGGATGCGCAGCCGATTCTCCTCCGAAACATCTACCGGTGCAATGTCTTCGGGCAGCCTTACCATGAAATGCATTAATGCCCAAGGCGATTCACTTACCCGCGCGGTGAATTCGAGCCTGGTGCCGCCGAACTCGCGGACCAGGATGTCTTCGATCTGCAGCCGGACGGGGGTGGTGTAGCGGTCGCGGGGCAGGTAAACGAGGCAGGATACGAAGTATTGGAGCCGATCGGCGCGCAGGAACAGCAGGGCGCGCCGCTGGGATCCGAGATCCACCACGGCTTTGGCCATGGCCAGAAGCCGTTCGGCGCTGAGCGTGAACAGCTCCGAACGGGGAACGGTCTGGATGACGTCGAGCAGCAACTGGCCCGGGTGGATCGGGTCGCTCTCGGCCATCGTGAGCGCTGCGCGGACCCGGCCCGAGATCATCGGGATGTCGAGGACGTCGGCGTTCATGGCGGCGACGGTGAAAAGACCGACGAAGCGGTGCTCGACAACGTCGTCGCCGCCGGTGTTTTCGCGAACCGCGACGACGTACGGGTAGGCGCCGTAGCGCAGATAGCTGCCGACGACGGACTGCGCCAGCACCAGCAGTCTGTCGTCGTCGGTCAGCCGCGGCCGGGAACCGGAGCGAGTGCGCAAGACACCCAGCCCGGGCGGCCCGTCGGGCGACACCAGCCCCTCGTGCACCCGGCACCGCTGGTAGCCGAGCAGCAGGAAGTTGCCGTCGGCCAGCCAGCGCAGCAGTGCCGCTCCGTCGTCGCGGTCGGGCGCCGAGAAGCGGTCGCCGGGGTTTGCTTCCACTTCCGCCGCCAGGTCGCACAGCGCGGAGACCAATGACCCCGCGTCGCTGGCGACCTGTCGAACGTCGGCCAGCACTTTGGGCAGCAGCCGTTCCACCTCGGCCAGGCCCCTGCTGTCGACGGCGGGCGAGAGCTGCACGTGTATCCACGCCTCGCCTTCGTAGGGCGAGGCGTCCGGCGGTTTCGGTTCGACGCTGAGCAACTCGCCCGTCGGGCTGCGACCGACCTCGAACACCGGGGTCATGATGGCCGCGTAGGGGACGCCGAGCCGATGCAGCAGGACCGTGACGGAGTCCATCAGCATGCCGCCGTGGTCGGTGACGACCTGCAGCGCGGGGCCGAACCCGGCGGGATGGTCGCCGGGGTAGACCGCGACGCGGCTTTCGCCGGCGGGGCGGTGCCGGCCGAGTTGGTAGTGCGCGCCGAGCATGCCGGGGGTGACGATGGCAGTGGGCACCGGCGCGTCGACGGGCCCGGTCGCCGGACCCGGTTGGTCGCCGGCGTCTTCGTCGGTTCCCGCGCCGCCGTGTGGGCCGCGGTAGCTTTCGACGTACGCATCCACGACCCAGTCAGGAGCCCCCTCGCTGAAGCCGGTCCACGGCGTGAGATCGTGCTTGGCCCCCGGATCGATCCTCATGCCGACTGCTCCCAACTCGCGACGGTGCGGGCTGCTCGGTGGCCCCGGTTCGTCAGCGACCGCGTACGTTTCGCCGGGGCGGCAGAGCTGACACTAGTCCCGCGTCAACTTGCGGTGGGTCACCCTGTGCGGGCGGGCAGCTTCGGCTCCGAGCCGCTCGACCTTGTTCTCCTCGTATGCCCCGAAGTTGCCCTCGAACCAGAACCACTTGGCTTCGTTATCCTCGTCGCCTTCCCACGCCAGGATGTGTGTACACGTCCGATCGAGAAACCAACGGTCGTGGGAGATGACGACGGCGCAGCCCGGGAAATTCACCAGCGCGTTCTCCAGCGAGCTCAGGGTCTCGACGTCGAGGTCGTTGGTGGGCTCGTCGAGCAGGATGAGGTTGCCGCCCTGCTTGAGCGTCAGCGCCAGGTTCAGCCGGTTGCGCTCGCCACCCGAGAGCACGCCGGCCGGCTTCTGCTGGTCCGGGCCCTTGAACCCGAACGCCGACACGTAGGCGCGCGACGGTACTTCGGTGTGCCCGACCTCGATGTAATCGAGCCCGTCCGAGACGACTTCCCACACGGTCTTCTTCGGGTCGATGCCGGCGCGAGCCTGGTCGACGTAGCTGAGCTTGACGGTCTCACCGACCTTGACGGACCCGCTGTCCGGCTGTTCCAGGCCGACGATCGTCTTGAACAGGGTGGTCTTGCCCACACCGTTGGGTCCGATGACACCCACGATGCCATTGCGTGGCAACGTAAACGACAGGTCCTTGATCAGGGTGCGCCCACCGAAGCCCTTGTCCAGGTGTTCCACCTCGACGACCACATTGCCCAGTCGGGGACCGACGGGGATCTGGATCTCCTCGAAGTCCAGCTTGCGCGTCTTCTCGGCCTCGGCTGCCATCTCCTCGTAACGCTGCAGGCGCGCCTTGCTTTTGGCCTGACGAGCCTTGGCCCCGGACCGGACCCAGGCCAGCTCCTCGGCCAGCCGCTTCTGCATCTTGGCGTCTTTACGGCCCTGCACCGACAACCGCTCGGCCTTCTTCTCCAGATAAGTCGAGTAGTTGCCCTCGTAGGGATAGGCGCGGCCCCGGTCGAGCTCCAGAATCCATTGCGCGACGTTGTCGAGGAAGTACCGGTCGTGGGTGACCGCCAGCACGGCCCCCGCGTAGGCCGCCAGATGCTGTTCGAGCCACTGCACACTTTCGGCGTCGAGGTGGTTGGTGGGCTCGTCGAGCAGCAACAAGTCCGGCTTGGCCAGCAGCAGCTTGCACAACGCCACGCGGCGACGCTCACCGCCCGACAGGTTTTTCACCGGCTCGTCGGGCGGTGGGCATCGCAGCGCGTCCATGGCCTGCTCCAGCTGGGAGTCGAGGTCCCACGCGTCGGCGTGGTCGAGGTCCTCCTGGAGCCGACCCATCTCCTCCATCAGCTCGTCGGAGTAGTCGGTGGCCATCAGCTCGGCGACCTCGTTGAAGCGGTCGAGCTTGACCTTGATTTCGCCGAGGCCCTCTTCCACGTTGCCGCGAACGGTTTTCTCCTCGTTCAGCGGTGGCTCCTGTTGCAGGATGCCGACGCTCGCGCCGGTGGCCAGGAAGGCTTCGCCGTTGTTCGGCTTGTCCAGCCCGGCCATGATCCGCAAGACGCTCGACTTGCCGGCGCCGTTGGGGCCGACGACGCCGATCTTGGCGCCTGGGTAGAAGCTCAACGTGACGTCGTCCAGAATCACCTTGTCGCCGTGCGCCTTGCGGACCTTCTTCATCGTGTAGATGAACTCAGCCATGCCGCAGTCGTGCCTTTCTGGTCTCGTGATCTGGTCCAGTGATCTCGCGGACCATCCTAGGCACCGCCGCGCGGCCGGCAGGCCAGCACCTAAGCCCAGCACCTAAGCCGATAGTGGCAGCCGGGCGCCCTGAGCGGGTTCCGGCTCGGCGGCCGGGTCCTCGACGGTGCCGGCCTCCGGCGTTGCGGCGGCTGCCGGCGCCGGAAGCTCGTCCGGGCCGGGGCCGGTGTAGCCGGGCTTCTCGATGCGCACGATCGCGCGCGACACATCCGGCCCCACCGAGGTGGCGCGCATCTCCAGTGACGAGCGGCGGTTGCCGTCGCGGTCCTCATACTCGCTGGTGTAGACGTGGCCGACGACGATCACCGGGGCGCCCTTGCCCAGAGCGGCGCCGACTCCGGTGACCAGCTTCCCCCAGCAATTGACGTTGATGAACAGCGAGTTTCCCGGCTCCCAGCCGCCGTCGGCGGTTCGGCGGCGGGAATTGCTGGCCACCCGGAACTTCATGACCTCCTGGTTGCCGACCTGCCGGCGCTCGGGGTTGTTGACGATGTGACCGACCACGGTGAGCGGTGTTTCGAACATTGACTCGTTCCTTTCGTGTTGCGCGTGTCCGGCGTTCATTGAGCGCCGGCTCACCGACGAACCGAACAGATCGCGGGCGGGACGGCCTGAGCCTGTGCAGGAAGCCGCGACTGTGGACAATGCGGCGAGAACCGGGGATCGCGACGGCGTTACGCTCGCGGGCCCCCGCCGGGAGTGGGGGCTTCCCCCCGCCCTAGCTGCGCGAGCATCGCGTTGTAGGCGGCCAACTCCGCGTCGTCGTCACGGTCGGCGGCGCGGTCCAAGCGCCGGGCCGTCCGCTCGTCGCTGCGCGCCCACTGGATCAGCAGCGCGAGCATCACGATAACCAGCGGCCCCTCGCCCGCGGCCCAGGCGATGCCACCGCCAAGGTGCTGGTCACCCGCCAGGTCGGTGTGCCAGCTCAGGCCGAGCGAGCGGTAGTAGTCGGCCCCGAGGATCCGCCGGGTCTCCATCATCACCACCCCGAAGAACGCGTGCAGCGGCAACGACGCGAACACGACGCCCACCTTGGCCAACGGCGGGATGGGCCGCGGCGTGGGGTCCACCCCGATGACGATCCAGTAGAAGACGTACCCGCTCAGCAGGAAGTGCACGTTCATCGCCACATGACCCGCGTGGCTGCTGACCGCCGTGTCGAACAGGCTGGACAAGTACAGCCCGTAGAAGCCCGCGACGAACAGGACGGTCGCTACGACCGGATGCGTGATGAACCGCGAGTAACGGCTGTGCAGCAAAGCCAGCAGCCATTCCCGCATGCCGGGCGGATCGTCACGACCCGCAGCGGGCAGTGCCCGCAGCGCCAGGCTGACCGGACCCCCGAGCACCAACAGGATCGGGACGAGCATCGACAGGGCCATGTGGGCGACCATGTGCATGCTGAACATCGCCGGCATGTAACGCCCGACACCGGATGACGTCACGAAGAGCAACGTCAGGCAACCGAGCAGCCAGGCTGCGGTGCGGCCCGGCGGCCAGCTGTCGCCGCGGCGCCGCAGCCGGACCACCCCCGCCACGTAGAGACCGGCGAAGACGATCGCGGCCGTCCCGAAGATCAGGTCGAAGCGCCAGTCCAACAGGATCCGTGCGACGGTGGGCGGCCCGTCGAAGTCGTAGCCGATCTCGGCCTCGGCGATCGACGGCAGCGGATTCGGCGGCGGTGGCGGTGCCGTGCGGCCCAGGCCGACGGCCACCCCGAAGGTGACCCCGAACACCGCGGCCTCGATCAGCGCCAGCCGGACGAGCGCCCGGCGCGCGCCGGCGCGGCCCGGGTCGGCTTGCAGCCCGGCGACCGCGGTGCGCCGCTGGCGCCAGCCGAGCACCCCGAGCGCGCACAGGGCGACGAACTTCGCCAGGACCAACCGCCCGTAGGCGGTGGTCAGCAGGTCCGAGGGCAGGACCCGCACCCACGCGTTGACCACGCCGCTGTACGCCATCGCCACCCAGCACCACAGCGCGACGGCCGAGAAACGTCGCGCGGCGAGGGCTAGGTGGGCGGCCCCGTTCGCCGCCGCGGAGCGCGTGGGCGAGCAACGCGAGCAGGCCGCCGGCCCACAGGCTGGCGGCGACCAGGTGAATCAGCAGGCCGTTGGTGGCCAGGTCGTGCGAACCGCCCGCCGACGAGTGACCGGTGAGGCCGAGCGGGATGAGCGTCACCAGCGACGCGAGGACCAGCAACGGCGCCCATGACCAGCGCAGCACGCCCAGACTCGCCAGCGTCACGATCGCGGCCAGCGCAGCGGTCCAGCGCCACGCGGAGGCGGTGTTGATCAGGCTGGCCACCGACCAGATCTGCACCGGGTTGAGGTGGTCGACCAGTCGTTGGCCGGACACGTCGGAGATGGTCAGGGGGACCAGCAAGGCGGCACACACCGCCCACACGCCGGAGGCGACGGTGCCGAGCCGCAGCGCCCGGTATCCGCCGGCGTCGAGCACGCCGTTGCGTTGCGGCGGCACGAAGAAGGCCGCGAAAAGGAAAGATCCGACCGCCAGCACGGCGGCGATCTCGCCCGCGGCCCGCACGAACGGCAGCCCCAGGGTGGTCGCGGGCCCGGGGTCGGGCAGGCCGGTGGCGGTCAGCGCGTCGGCCAGTGACAGCGCGCCGATGCCGGCCGCGGTGCAGCCGGCCAGCACCGCGACACCGATCAGCACGGGCCACACCGCCGTGCGGCTCCTCGACGGGCCCGCGACGGCGGCCCCTGGGGCGGCCTCGCCGACGGCATTGTCGGCGGGCCGGGCAACGGTCATGGGTCCAGGATATTGTCCGGGAGCCGGGGGCTACCCGGCCCGGCCGTCCAGGCGGTCCTGCCGCGCCCGAAATTCGCGGCCGACGAACTGGTCGCGGGCGATCCGCTCGACGTAGTCGAAGTCGCGCAGGATGCCGCGCAGCTCCTGCCGGAAGGCCTTGCGGCGTTCGGCGAGGTCGGCAGCGGGTGCGATCAGATCCTGGTCGACCACGACCTGGCACGCGGTGTCGAACAACAGTGTCGACACCGATTCGCTGCTGCGCACCCTGGTCTGCGCCACGTATTGCCGCCCGACACCGAGCGCGAGGTCCGTCAGCTCCTTGCGGCCGATGTCGGCCGGCGCGTCGCGTAGCACGTCGGCGACGATGTCGTAGGCCTCGAAGAACACCCGCAGCATCGCGTCGGACATCAGGGGACGCTTGGCGAACAGCATGGCGTCGATCTCGTCGCCGCCCGCGGCGACGTGGGCTTCCCAGTCGTCGTGCCACGCCATCTCTTCGGCGATGTTGTCCCGGAACGCCGCGGAGTCGGCGAAGTAGAACTCGAATTTCAGCAAGTCGCGCAGCCGCATGGCCTGGGCCCAGAACGCCTCCATGCGGTCGCCTTGAGCTTCCGGGGCACGCCTGGCGTGCGCCAGCGCAAGCTCGACGATCGAGGTCTCCAGGAAGGCATGGATCACCGAGTTGCGGTAGAACGCCGCGGCGTGCTGCTCGTTCGGCGCGATCAACCACACCGGTTCCCGGCCGCCGTCGACCCGGGTGATCGGGTGCCCGCCGGACAGCGCGTCGACGGCCGCGCGCACCCCGTCACGCGAGCGCAACCGCAGCGCGCTCGTCGACATCGGGATGTGTTTGCGTTCCAGATAATCGAGAGAGTCCTGCAGGGTGTGGTGCAGTTGGTCGAGCGTCAGCGCCGCGCCGCGGGTGGTCAACAGCAGCGCGCACACCAGGCCGGTCGCGGTGACCGGGGTGGACTGCAGGATGCGCCAGGCGACCTCGAACGACATCTTCTGCAGCGCAAGCCGTTTGGCGTCCCCATCGCCGGCGAGCGGGCCGTGCGGCGGGCCCAGGTATTGGCGCATCGAGACCGCTTCCGGGAAGCGGACGTAGATCTTGCCGTAGTTGCGCTCCCCCTGCGCCCTGATGAAGTTGTACAGCCAGCCCAGCCCTTCGGGCGTCTTCTCGCCGCCGCGGGCGTAGGCGGCGTACTCGGCGGTCTCGTGCAACTGGTCGAAGCTGATCGACACCGGCTGCAACAGGATGTCTTCGCTGCGGCCGTCCAGGTAGGCGTCGGCGACGTAGGCCAGCAGGCCGAGCTTGGGTGGCAGCATCTTGCCGGTGCGCGACCGGGTGCCCTCGATGGACCAGCTGAGGTTGAACCGCTTTTCGACGATGTAGCCGACGTACTCACGCAGGACGTACTTGTAGAGCGCGTTGTTGCCGATGTTGCGCCGGATGAAGATGACGCCCGAACGGCGAAGCAGCGGCCCCATCGCCCCGAAGGACAGATTGATGCCGGCGAAAACGTGGACGGGCGGTAACCGGTTCTCCTGCATCGCCACCGGCACCACCGCGCCGTCGATGTAGGAGCGGTGCGAGAACAACAGCACGGCCGGGTGCGCTTCCAGGCCGGCCCGCATCGCCGCGATCTGGTAGGCGTCGTAGTCGATCTGCGGGTCGAATCCGCGGCTGAGGGCCCGGCCGAGGACGCCCACCAGGTCGACGGACACCCTGCTCCACCCGGTGGCGAGCTCGTCGAGCATCGTGCCGGCTTCCTCGACGGTGGCGCCCGGAATCTTCTTCAGGCCGGCGCGAAACCGCGCCGATGCCAGGATCTCCGGCTTCACCAGACGCGGAGACTTGTACTGCGGGCCGAGGATCCGGTACTCCACGCGCTCCATGGCCAGGATCGCGCGGCGAATGACGAACTGGGCGAAGTCGCTTTTGCCGTCCCCGACGGTGGTTTCGCGCCATTGCCGGCGGAGCTCGGACACCGTGGCGGACTCGCCGGCCACCACCCGCGCACGGTGCGCCGCGCTGCGCACGATCTGTCGTTGCCGACGTTCGTTGGGTTGGTAGGGATCGCGGCCCGGCAGCAGGCCGGCCAGCTTGGCGACTCTCCCCCGATCCGCGGGTGGCAGCCAGAACACCCGCACCGGAACGATCGAACGCCCGTCACCGGACTCCAGTTGCGCCGCGAGCGCCGTCAGCGCGGCCGGCGGCGCATCGAGTGGCGGCAGCTCCAGGACGTCGACTTTCGCCCCCGGGTTCGCGGCGCGCTGCCGCTCCAGCCAGGCCGTGACCAGTTCCCGCTCGACCGGCGAGGCCATGGCCGCCAACACCAGCGAATCGTGCGCGGTCAGGACCGCGCTGGTGTCTGCGGCCGTTTGGGTCATGGCCGCGCGCTCGGCGCTTCGCCGTCCGCGGTGCCCTCGGCCTTCGGCGAGGCCTTCGGTCCGGCCTTCTTCGCTCCCGCTTGGCGGGACCTTCTTGGCCGCAACCTTCTTAGCCGCTTCTTAGCCTGTTTCGCCGCACCCTTTTTCGCCGTCTTGGCCGGGCCGCTCTTCGCTTTGCCCGCCGCTTTCTTCTCGGCGTACACCCCCGCCTTGGCCAAGTCGCCCAGCTCGTCAACGGGCCAGTTCGCCAGGGTGTCCAGGTACAGCTGGCGGACCTCGGCGATGCGCTCCGGCAGCGTCTCAAGTGTCCAGTCCCGCACCGAGATCGGTGGAAATACCGCGACGTCGACCGTGCCCGGGTTGATCGTCGTGGAATTGCGGGCCGCAACGAGCTCCGCATTGCGGATGACGATCGGGACGATCGGGATGCCGACGCTCATCGCAATGCGGAAGGGGCCCTTCTTGAACGGCCCGACTTCAGTGGTGTCCAACCGAGTGCCTTCGGGGGCCATCATGATCGACAGACCCTTCTTGGCGCGCTCTTCGGCGGTGTGCAGTGTCTCCACCGCGGCCGCGGCATCGTCGCGGTCGATGAACACACCGTCCAGCAACTTGCCGAGCGGGCCCATGATCGGGTCACGCTCCAGTTCCTTCTTGGCCACCGCCACCCAGTTGTCGCGTATCAGCGCACCGGAGATGATCGGGTCAACCTGGTTGCGGTGGTTGAAGATGAAGACCGCCGGGCGCTGCGCCGTCAGGTTCTCTCTGCCGATGACATTCAGTTGCACTCCAGTGGTTGCGAGCACCAACTGGGAAAAAGTGGAGGTGAAGAAGTTCACGCCGCGCCGCCGGCTGCCGGTCAGCAATCCGATCCCGACGGCGCCGGCCGCGACCGGGAAGAGGGAACCGAATCCGGCCAGCGTTCGGATCTGCCGCCGCAGACCCACCGGCCCGCGACTGTTGAATCGCAGGATCGGCCAGCCCCGGCGCTTGGCGACGGCGGCCATCTTCCCTTCTGGGTTGGTCGGCCGCGGATTGCCGACCAGATACATCAGGGCGACGTCCTCGTCACCGTCGGCGTAGAAGTAGCTCTCCTTGAGGTCGATGCCGTGCTCGGCGGCGAATCGTTGCACCGCAGCGGCTTTCCCGGGTCCCCACAGGATCGGCTTCTCCACGCCGCCGGTCAGCAGCCCATCCTCAGTGGTCTCGAACTTGTTGGTGAGCATGTTCGAGATCCCCAGGAAGCGCGCGACGGGATTGACCTGGATGGTCAGCGCCGACGAGCTCAGCACGACGGTGTGGCCGCGGGCCACGTGCGCCCGCACCAGCTCCCGCATTTCCGGGTAGATGCGGGACTCGATCCGCTGGACGAACAGCCGCTCGCCGATCTCCTCCAGATCGTCGATCAGGCGCCCGGCCAGCGCGGCGGCGGCCTTGCCGATGAGGTCCTCGAACTCGATGCGGCCGAGGGTGTGACTGAGGCCGGCCTGGACCATGCTGAGCAGCTCGCCCACGCCCATGTCACGGCGCAGCAGGCGCTCCTGCGTGAGGATGACGGCGGTGAAGCCGGCCACCAATGTCCCGTCCAGGTCGAAGAACGCCCCGATTCGGGGCCCGGGCGGACTGGCCATGATCTCGGCGACCGAGCCGGGCAGTCGCATGTCCGTTTCGCGGGCGGCGCCCCGCCCGTCGGGCGCGCTCATGAGCCGGCCGCCGATCGGGAGGAGGCGACGGATTCGGTGAAGGACGCGGGCACCGCGCGTGGCACCGGGTCACCCGCCAGCGCCAGGATCTCGTCGAATCCGTCCAGCAGGCACTGGGCGAACAGCGGCTCGTTTCGCACCGACGCCCGGTCGTAGCGCACGGTGATCGTGCACCAGCCGCCGCGGGAGATCAGCACCGCCATCATCGCGACGCCGGGCAGCGGGCCGATACCGTACTGCCGCAAGATCTTTGCGCCCGCGATGTAGGTGTCGCCCGGGTAGACCGGGACGTTGCTGGCCTGCACGTCGGCCCCGATCACCGAGCCGGTGATTCCCTCCAGGATCGCCGTTGGCAGGACGCTGAGCACCGGCGCGATGGAACCGACGATGTTCATCGCGGGCTCGTCTCGCCGCGCTGTCATCTGCGCGCGGATCTTCTTCATCCGCGAGATCGGGTCGGCGGTACCCACCGGCGCCGCGAGGTTGACGCCGGTGAACCTGTTGCCGCCGGCCGTGTCGGCCTCGGCCCGCAGGCTCACCGGAACCGCCATCGGCAGCGTGCTGATGGGCACCCCGAGGGCCTCGTGGTAGCGGCGCAGGGCACCACACAGGCCCGCGAGGTAGGCGTCGTTGATCGAACCGCCGCCGGCCTTGGCGGCCCTTTTCAGGTCGGAAAGCGGGATGTCGATCGCTTCGGTGCGGCTGGCCAGGCTGCGCCGGCGCAGCAGCGGCGACGGTTCGGCGGCCCGGTTCATGACGCGCACGCCCGACATGGCGTAACCCACGAGTTCCGACACCGTGGACGCGGGTTCCAGCACCGTCCGGCCCGCCGCCGATACCGCTCCGGACACCGCGCCCAGGACGCCGCCGAGGATGGCCATCGGCAGGTGGTTGATGCCGTGGCGCATCAGGTCGTTCGGTGTCAGATCCTGCGGGACGGGCAGCGGGGGCGTCGGCTTGGCCGGCGGCTCCCGCTCCAGGTCGTAGATCTCGGCGAACATCTCGACGCCGCCGACTCCGTCGGTGACCGCATGGCTCACATGCAGCAGCGTCGCGGCCCTGCCGTCGGCGAGACCCTCGACCAGGGTGGCGGTCCATAGCGGGCGCGAGATGTCCATCGGTGACTGCAGGCTCACCTCGGCCAGGTCGAACACTTCGCGCAGCGTGCCGGGATCGGACACGCGCACCCGGCGGACGTGGAAGTCCAGGTTGAAATCGGGGTCGACCACCCACCGCGGCGCCGCCGTCGGCAGGGTCGGTACGACGACCTTCTGCCGCAACCGCAGCACTCTGCGGGAGGCATTCTCGAAGCGGGTCCGGAACCGCTCCCAGTCCGGCGTGGTGTCGAGCAGTTCCAGCGCCATGATTCCGGAGCGGGTTCGGGGGTTCGCCTCGCCCCGGTGCAGCAAGTAGTCGACGGGTCCCAGCGCGTCGGACAACGTGATCACCCGGACGTCACCGACGGATTCAGTCATGGTCGTCAACTCGGCGCGCCAACCTTGTCACCGTCGATCAAGCCTCCTGCCTCCAGCCCGCGTCCAGTCGCAACACAACGCTAGTCGGCTTGCCGCGCGGGTGAAAGGAGTGGTTGATGGACCGGGCTCGGCGGGCCTCAACAGGCCTCAGCAGCCCGAGGCCGCCGCCACCGGCAACGAATCCGTCAGCGAAGTGGTGCGGCGTCCGTAGACGACGCCGAGGAAGTCGGCGACGGCGTCGGCGGCCAGTCGTGATCGGACCGTCGGGGTGATGTCGAAGGCGTGGTGCGCGTTGGCCAGCTCGGCGTGGGCCACCGTCGGGGCGCCCGCCGCGCGCAGTGCCGCGCAGAAAGCCCGGCCCTGCCCGCTGGGGACCAATTCGTCCTTCTCCCCGTGCAGGACGAAGAACGGCGGGGCGTCGCGATGGACGTACGAGATGGGCGACGCCGCCCTGAACCGCTCGGGATCGTCGGTGTAGCGGGCCTTCAGGACGAAGTGCTCAAGGAACGGCAGCATCAGTTCGTGCATGTTCTGAAAGTCGGTGAAGTCGTACACGCCGTAAAACGGCGCAACCGCCTGCAACGTCGTGTCGGCGTGTTCGAAGCCCGGCTGGAAGGCCGGGTCGTTCGGGGTGAGGCCGGCCAGTGCAGCCAGGTGCCCGCCGGCCGACCCGCCGGTGATCGCGATGAAGTCGGGGTTGCCGCCGTAGTCGGCGATGTTCTCACGCACCCAGGCGATCGCCCTCTTGACGTCGATCAAGTGGGTGGGGAATGCGGCACGTGGGCTCTTGCTGTAGTTGATCGAGACGCAGATCCAACCCAGTTCGACCATCCGGCTCATCAGCGTGTATGCCTGAGGCCGTTTGTCGTTGACGGCCCACGCTCCTCCGGGGACCTGGATCAGCACGGGCGCGCGGCGCCCCGGCGCCAAGTCGTCGCGGCGCCAGATGTCGAGCAGGTGCTCGCGACCACCCGGGCCGTAGGAGATGTCG
This sequence comes from uncultured Actinomycetota bacterium, assembly GCA_963824505.1. Taxonomy (GTDB): domain Bacteria; phylum Actinomycetota; class Actinomycetes; order Mycobacteriales; family Mycobacteriaceae; genus Mycobacterium. Next base: position 29,209 of record CAWGPS010000001.1, on the reverse strand, counting down.
GAGGTCTGCGCCGCGTAGCGGCGGTGCGGGCTGGGCCGGTTCAGCAGCCCGCCGCGGGGGGCGCACCCGTCCTGCGCGCAGACCGGGTGGGACACCTGCTCGCGGAAATCGGGACCCAGCGACTCTTCGAGCGCCGTGGAGAGGGCTTGATCGGCTCGCTGCGCCGCCCAGGTGGTGGCGACACGCCCGATGGACGGGTGCGACACCCGGGACAACGCATGCCCGGTCACGACGTGCGGGGGGAACTCGGCGAGCAGCCAGCCGGCCACCCAGCCGACCGCGAACGGCGAGCCGCGCAACAACAGAGCGCCCGCCCGGTAGGTGTCCCGGGCGTCCGACAGCACTCGTTGCGCCTGGTCACCGACGCGTGAGCAGTGTGAAGCCAGGTCCATGGCCACGCTCATAGCAACGCCACCCCTCGACGTTATGCACACGCCTCGTTGCGGTTAACGGTTGTTTACCAACCGGTGCTATACGTGTGTCGAGGTTCACACCATAACCGATAACCGCGGCGGCGTAACGCTTTTCGCAAGCGGCGCGTTGCCGAACCGTTCCAGCGCGTGGCGTTCGATAGACTGACCTGCGCATTGCCTCCGTAGCTCAGGTGGATAGAGCAAGGGCCTTCTAATCCCTAGGTCGCACGTTCGAGTCGTGCCGGGGGCACTGGTTTTTGGGGCCGCGAAAAAGCGGGTCATCGTTTAGGTCCGTCACGGTGTGATCCAGCAGGTCAGCGGCGTCGATCGGACGCGCCCGCGGGACATGTGGCGGTCCTGGAGTCATGGACACCTTGGCGTACCTGCTGCTGCAGGTGAGAACCGTGACGGCGAACTACGGCAGTAGGAGGGCGCGGCGGCGGTCTTGGTCTCGTCGACCCGTGTCAGGCCGACTCCGCGCTGACGCACCAGCTTGCCGGTGACCGTGTCCGTGCCCGCGTCGGCGTCGAAGTCGCTCCAGCGGAGTGCGAGGAGCTCAGAGCGGCGCAGCCCGGTCGCAATCAACAGCGTGACCGGGTCGACCAGGTCTCGTCGCTGGCATTCTTCGGACCCTCGCATCTTTCTCAGCAAATCCCGCACTTGTTCGGCCGTGAGCGCTGAGGCGCCCTTGGGCGCCGCCTTCGACCTGATCGATTAGACATCGCGGACCGGATTCGTGCCTACGACGTTGTTCAAAACCGCGAGCTGAAGTGCGCCCTGACCTCCTTACCGTCACCCACCGCTTCCCTAACGCTTCCCTAACTGCTCGATATCATTCACAGTCGTAACCTGCAAACCGTGACGCTCAACGACGTCTCCACTTAGGAATGCTCGAGCAGAGGGGTGCGACCAGCAAAGGTGAGGTTATGACCGGTCCTGGCAGCGAGTCCGCGGCAACGACCGTCAAGAGCAAAGGCCTCCGAGGCGGCTCACTCGGCCTGTTCCCCAACGTCGTGGTCGGTTTGCGGTCCATGGCGCCGGCATACAGCCTTGCCGCGACATTGGGCCTCATCGTGGCCAGTGGCGGCGCGCAGCTCTCCGGCGTGAAAGCGCCAGCCGTCGTTCTCATTTCATTCATCCCGATGTACTTGATCGCCATCGCTTACCAGGAACTGAACAAGGCCGAACCCGACTGCGGCACCACGTTCACATGGGCATCGCGGGCATTTGGACCCATCCTCGGATGGCTCGGCGGCTGGGGCATCATCGCCGCGGAAGTAATTGTGATGGCCAACCTGGCCAAGATCGCCGCGGCGTACTCGTTCAGGTTCGCCGACGACCTGGGCTGGCATTCGGTCGCGGACCTGGCCAACAGCACCTTCTGGGTGACGGTCGTAGGCGTCTTCTGGACTGTGGCGATGACCTATATCTGCTATCGCGGCATCGAGGTCTCGGCCGGACTGCTGTACGTTCTGCTGTCCATTCAGATCGGGGTGCTGATCGTCTTTTCGGTAGTCGCGCTGGTCAAGCCGTATACCCATAGCGCCCAGGCCTTTTCGTTGCAACCGTCGCTGTCCTGGTTCTGGCCGGACGGTCTTGATTTCGAGACGACCACCGCCCCGGCAGTTCTCATGGCCGTCTTCATGTACTGGGGCTTCGACACCGCTGTGGCATGCAACGAGGAGTCCGACGACCCCAGCCGCACGCCGGGCCGCGCCGCCATCGTCTCGACTTTCCTGCTGCTGGCGACCTACACCCTGGTGACCGTGTCGGCCGTCGCGTTCGCCGGTGTCGGGACGCAGGGCATCGGGCTGGGCAACCCGCACAACTCGAAAGACATCTTCGTATCCATCGGTCCGGCGATGTTCGGCAACGGCGTCCTCGGGAAGATTGCACTGCTGTTGCTGGCGGCGTCGATCCTGACGTCTGCCGTCGCGTCGACGCAGACGACGATCTTGAAGACCGCGCGCACCACCCTGTCGATGGGTGTCTACAAAGCGCTGCCTGACTCGTTCGCGAAGACCCACTCTCGCTACCTCACGCCAACCACCTCCACCATCGCGGTCGGCATAGTGTCCATCCTGTTCTACGTCTTGTTCACGCTCATTAGCGAGAACCTGCTGGCCGCACTGATCGGATCCGTCGGGTTGATGATCGCGTTCTACTACGGGCTTACCGGATTCGCGTGCACGTGGTACTACCGCAGTACCCTCACCGGGTCGGTGCGCCATTTTGTAATGCGCGGCGTCATCCCATTGCTCGGCGGGGTGGGCTTATTCATCGTTCTCATCTACGGGCTCATCCAGTACGCCAAGCCCGAGTGGCTGACCGACGACTACGGCAACAACATCACCATCCTCGGATTCGGCGCCGTCGGGGCGGTCGGCGTCGGCGCGATGCTGCTCGGATCAATCCTGATGGTGGTCTGGTGGGCGATAGCACCGGGCTTCTTCCGCGGCCGCACCATGACGCGCGGCCCCACCGCGGCGGATACCGATGGGAACGCCGGTCAACCAACAGGCCCATAATCGCGTTGTGGTGGCCTTCGATTTGCCGCCAACCCTGACGAAAATCAGTAGTCTCGCCGAGAACCGACTGGCAGAAGTGCTCTTCTACCCGTTGTCCCTGAACGGAGGCGGATTCGACAGCGCCCGAGAGGGATTCGCTGCGTTATGAGCTACGCACCAGGATTTTGTTGTACGCCCTGTCGTACCCGGGATTGCCATAAGCCCGTGCGACCTTTGCACAATAGCCCGGGCCTGTGGCCTCCCCGACTTTCCACGTGTCGCGGGTGGGCTTGCAGTGCACGCCGTTGACGTCACCTACCTCCTGCGCAGCAGACCCCTCGCAACGCGATGACGGTATCGCGCAGGCGCTGCGTAAGGAGGTGTAGCCGCTGCGCCGCGCGGTCAGGTTGCGGGCGGGGCAGGCTGGTCGGGCGGAATCGCCCCGCCACAGCCACCGGGTGGGGGCGGGCCCGGGAGAGGTTCGTCGCCACTGACGCAGTCGTAGTAAAACTGCGGGCCGACTATCCAGGTTTTCATCCACTGATGCCAATACGACCCATCCGGGTACTTTTCGCCGTCGCACACGGCTAATTGGCCCCAGCCCCACCGACCACCCGGGCAGTAACCCTTTGTCATGTCCGGCTGGTGTGGGTCCGGCGGATCGGCGGTGGCAACCGCAGAAGAAAATGCAAACGCCGCAGCACAACTCAATATCGCAGCGCCAAGGCGGGAAAACTTCAACTTCATTCGACCTCCCTTTGACCGTTGACTCAAAAAGGCGATATGAGGCGCTGATGAGGCGTTGCGATGTGACGCTTATGCAGCGCCGCGATTCGACCGTAACCGAAGGGTTCTCGGCTGATCCGAATTTCGTCGAACCCGACGAAAATGCATAGGGAAGGCATAGCCAAGCATCGTCGAAGGCGGTTCTCGACGGGCGAACCCTAGGTCGCACCTTCGTGTCCCCGCGGGGCTTCCCCGACATGCTGAGCGGGTACATGCAGCCTGATGACGTCGATCAGGCCCATTTCGACGAAGACGGTGCGCGGGTGATCAGCCAGCATGGCACCCGCTCCGGATGCGGTGAAAAATATCGTCGACAATCCGAACGTCCGCGTGCGACAAGGATCCCGATGGCGTTCGGGAACGGCGACATTCAGGCCGGACGACGATGTCGTCGCTCGCGGCCACAAATTCGGGCCACCGACGAGGGCGCACCTCGCAGACCGCGAACCGCGGGCGGTCCGCCCTGTCAGGTGCAAAGGGTTGGGGCGTCGCAGACATTCCCGGGGCAATAGGTGGAGTGTGCTGCGTTGACCATTGTTCCGACATCCAGCAAAGTGACGCCCTTCGCGTCCAGGCGGGAATGGACGTCGTCGGCGATCTGCTGTGGCGTCCAACCCCAGGTGAGGTCGTAACAGATGAGGTGCGCCTCGGCGATCAGCGCCTGCTCCGTCTGGGGCGGCCAGGTGAGGCCGACAGCGCGCAATTGCGCCAGATATGCGTCGTCGGCGGGGTTGGCGTTCGCTATCGCGCCGCTACCGAGCAATGCGCCGCCGGCCAGCACGGGAACGGCGAGTCGGGCCAGCCGGCGAGATGAGGGCATTCGATTTCCCTTCTTTTCACCTGGTGCTATCGAGGCCCCCGGGACTGTGCGCGTGCATAGCCGCACAAATCTGAAGGATAACCAAAGCCCGGAGATACGGCTCGTTGTTGCTCCGCGGCTGCAGTCACGCCAACGGCCGCGATCGGCAAACACGATCACGGGTTCGCAGGGTCCCCCTGACAGTGGGTGTGGTCTCTCTGGACAGCCCCGCCCCGAGAATTGGCCTGCGCCGCCGCCTCCGCCTCCTCGCGCGTGGGGCCCCAGCCCCCGTAGTACTTGGCATTCGAAGGTGCCAGGGCGATCGCGACGCAGCCGCCTTGCCCACTGGCGAGCACGCGACAGTCGCTGATGGTCTTGCGGCACGCCTGCATCACCGTCTGTTGCGCGTCGGCTTGGCTGGATGCGCCGAAGGTGTAGGTGAGCCGGCCGGTGGAGTCCGAGATTGCTATCGCGCCCCAGGGGTCATCGGCATCCGCCGATGGCGACGCTGCGAATGCCGTGGCGACGGCGATCGCCGCCGCTACCGGTTTCTTCATGAGCACCCCGCCCCTCGCTTCTGCGCTGCCCTATTGGCGGGCAGGTAAACGCGGCGGAGCCAATTCTCGCCCAAAAGGGCTTCGAACGCGAGACAGCAAATCACCGGGGCGGCTAAACAGCTGTTCCACGACTCAAAGCATGCACTCCTGCAAACCTTCTCGCTGGTCGTCGCGGTCGCCTTGCATGTGGAAAAGCTCGGGCCGGATAGTTGGGCGCCCGACGTGTGCGCGCGCGAAGTAGCCTTACCTGCGTCTGGTGCCGAAGGGGCCGACAACCGAGTCCGCGGAGGTGCCCGATGGCCCAGTCCGATCCCGTCCTGTACGCCGTCGCGAACCGGGTCGCGCTCATCACCGTCAACGATCCCGATCGGCGCAACGCGGTGACCGCCGACATGTCGGCGCGGTTGCGTGCGGCGGTGGATCAGGCGGAAGCCGATCCCGGTGTCCACGCCGTGGTCGTCACCGGCGCCGGCAAGGCCTTCTGCGCCGGCGCGGACCTCGCGGCACTGGCGGCCGCGGGCGCCGATGCCACGGAGGCGGGCCTGCAACGGATCTACGACGGCTTCATGGCCGTGGGTGGGTGCCGGCTGCCGACCATCGCCGCGGTCAACGGCGCGGCCGTCGGCGCGGGACTCAATTTGGCGCTGGCCGCCGACGTCCGGATCGCCGGGCCGGCCGCGCTGTTCGACGCGCGCTTTCAGAAGTTGGGGCTGCATCCCGGCGGGGGCGCAACGTGGATGCTGCAGCGGGCGGTGGGTCCGCAGGTGGCGCGCGCGGCCCTGCTGTTCGGCATGCGCTTCGACGCGGAATCCGCTGTGCGCCATGGATTGGCGCTCAGTGTCGCCGACGACCCCGTCGCGGCGGCGCTGGAACTGGCGGCGGGCCCGGCGGCTGCCCCGCGCGAGGTGGTCCTGGCGACCAAGGCGAGCATGCGCGCCACCGCCAGCCCGGGATCGCTGGACAAGGAACAGCACGAGTTCGCGATGCGCACGGAGCTCGGGCCGCAGGCTTCCTCGCTTCAATCCCCCGAATTCGCAAGCAGATTGGCCGCGGCGCAGCGCCGGTAGCCTCGCAGGCCGCCGGGCACCACGACACATAAACCGCGTACACGACACGCCGAGTGCGATCGCAGTGATTTATGGCTGGGCGCGCGTCATCACGCGGAGCCTGGTCCACCCGCCCGTCGCAGCAGCATCTCCGCATGCTTGAGCACCGGGGAGTCGACCATCTGCCCTTCGAACGCGAAAACCCCGCGTTCGGTCTTGGCCGCGGCCAACACCCTTCGCGCCCAGTCCAGCTTCTCCTCGCCGGGGCGATATGCCTCACGCACCACCGGGACCTGGCGTGGGGTGGATGCAAACTGTCGCGTCGAAACCCACAGCGACGGCATCGTCGGCCTCCGCGCGCAGGCCCTCGATGTCGCGGATGTCCAGATGGACGGCGTCCAAAGCGACCCGACCGAACGATGACGCGGCCAGCAGCACCGCCGACCGCACATGGCGGGCGACATCCCGGTACGTGCCGTCGGTGTGCCGGCTCGAGCTCCCGCCGAGCGTGGCGACCAAATCCTCCGCGCCCCACATCATCGCGACCGTGCCTGCGGCGGCGGCGATTTCGTTGGTGAACACCGCACCGCGCGGGGTTTCGATCAGCGCGACGACGTCACGCGGCGCGAGCGCCTCCACCTGCGCGGCCGACTCGGTCTTGGACAGCATCACCGTCGTGTACGCGGTACCGGCCAGGGCCTCGAGGTCATGGGCCAGTTCACCGGTTTGCGTCGCGTTGATCGCGCACGACGGTCCGTTCGGGGTCCAGCGGCATATCCCGGAGCGCCTTGCGGGCGGCCTCCTTGTCCGCCTGCGCCACACCGTCTTCCAGGTCGAGGATCACGACGTCGGCCGCGGCCGCGGCCTTGGCGAAGCGTTCCGGGCGGTCGGCCGGGCAGAACAGCCAGCCCGGGCCGGCGGCGCGTAAGTCCATCAGCTCTCCTCCGAGCTTGTTTGAGAGGTGGGCCGCTTCTGCACCAGGGTGGTGCGGACGGCGCGCGCGACGACGTCGCCGTGCTGGTTGCGGCCGACGTGCTCGAGGGTGACGATGCCTTCACCGGGGCGGCTTTTCGACTCGCGTTTACCCGTGCACACCGTCTCGGCGTACAGGGTGTCGCCGTGGAAGACGGGCTTGGGGAACGAGACCTCGGAAAAGCCGAGATTGGCCACGATCGTGCCCAGCGTCAGCTGCGACACCGACAACCCGACCAGCGTGGAAAGGGTGAACATCGAATTCACCAGCCGCTCGCCGCGAAATCCCGGCTGCTCGGCGGCCCACGCCGCGTCCAGGTGCAGCGACTGCGTGTTCATCGTCAGCGTGGTGAACAGCACGTTGTCGGCTTCGGTGACCGTGCGGCCGGGCCGGTGCAGGTACTTGGTGCCGATTTCGAACTCTTCAAACCACAAGCCCCGCTGGACAATCGACCGCTCGGGATTCATCGCAATCCCAGCGATCGGGCGATCAGCATCAGTTGCACCTCGGTGGTGCCCTCGCCGATCTCGAGGATCTTGCTGTCGCGGTAGTGACGCGCGACGGGGTACTCGTTCATGAAGCCGTAGCCGCCGTGGATTTGGGTGGCGTCGCGGGCGTTGTCCATCGCCGCCTCCGACGCGATCATCTTCGCGATCGCCGCCTCCTTCTTGAAGGGCTTACCCGCCAGCATCTTTGCGGCCGCATCATAGTAAGCCGTGCGCGCCACATGGGCCCGCGCCTCCATCCGCGCGATCTTGAAGCTGATCGCCTGATACGAGCCGATCGGCTGGCCGAACGACTGGCGCTCCTTGGCGTACTTCACGCTCTCGTCGACGCAGCCCTGCGCGGCGCCGGTAGCCAAAGCGGCGATCGCGATGCGGCCCTCGTCCAGGATGGACAGGAAGTTCGCGTACCCGGTCCCCCGCGGGCCCAGCAGATTCTCCTGCGGGACGCGGGCGTCGTCGAAGCTGAGCGGATGGGTGTCCGACGCGTTCCAGCCCACCTTGTTGTACATCGGCTCGACCGTGAATCCCGGTGTGCCGCTCGGCACGATGATCGTCGAGATCTCCTTTTTGCCGTTCGCGGCGTCTCCGGTGATCGCGGTGACGGTCACCAGCGACGTGATGTCGGTGCCCGAGTTGGTGATGAATTGCTTGCTGCCGTTGATCACCCACTCGCCGCCGTCGAGCCGGGCGGTGGTGCGGGTGCTTCCGGCGTCCGTGCCGGCCCCCGGCTCGGTGAGCCCGAATCCGGCCAGCGCCCGCCCGGATGTCAGGTCCGGCAGCCACTTCTGCTTCTGCTCCTCGGTGCCGAACCGATAGATCGGCATTGCACCGAGACCGGCGGCGGCCTCCAGCGTGATCGCCACCGACTGGTCGACCTTGCCCAGTTCCTCGAGCGCGAGCGACAGCGCGAAATAGTCACCGCCCATGCCGCCGTACTCCTCCGGGAACGGCAGGCCGAACAGCCCCATCTCGCCCATCTTGGCGACGACCTCGTACGGGAAGCTGTGCTCCTCGTCGTGTTTGGCGGACACGGGCGCCACCACGGTGCGCGCGAACTCGGCGACCGTGTCGCGCAGGTCCTCGTACTCCTTCGGCAGCGTCCCCGCAATCGATGTCGTCATTTCTCGTCCTTACCTTCTGCGTTCTCTCCGTGGTCCGGAACCAGCCGTGCCAGCACCTGATCGACCGTCACCTGGTCGCCGACGGACACCAGCACCTCAGCGCGGCCCGACAGCGGCGCGGCCAGGGAGTGTTCCATCTTCATCGCCTCGACGACCACCACGACGTCGCCCTCGGCGACCTCGGCGCCGGAGGCGACCTCGACGGCGATCACGCTGCCCGGCATGGGGCTGAGGATCTCGGCCTGCCGCTCGCCGCCGACGCGGTGGATCTTGTGTTCCTCGGCTTCGCGCAGGTGCCAGGTGCCGCGCTCGTCGGCGATCCACAGGTGCCCATCGGACTCGGCACAGCGGTATTCGCGGCGCAGCCCGTCTACCGCCACGCTCATCTGTCCGTCCCCGAATGCTGCGGTGGCGCCGACTATTTCACCGCCACCGACCTGCACCCGCGCGGCCGCCGGAGGCCCCCAGACGGACACGGTCTCGGTGCGCGACGCTGAATGCATCTCGGTGCGGACCGGGGCCACGGTGCCGCCGACCCGCCAACCGGTCGGCTCCGCCCACGGGTTGCCGGCGGCGCGGCGCCCTGAAAGCCAAGGCCCACTGACGGTAGAGGCCGCCCGCGGCGAGGACGTCGTCCGGCGCGGGCAGCGGCGCGAAGTCCACCAGCCGCTCGTCCAGCAGCGCGGTGTCCAGGTCACCGGCACGCACCCGCCGGTCGGCCAGCAGGAATCGGAGGAATTCGACGTTGGTCTGCACACCGAGGACCGCCGTATGCGCGAGCGCCGCGTCGAGTTTGGCGAGCGCCGCGTCGCGGTCGGACCCGTGCGCGATCACCTTGCTCAGCATCGGGTCGTAGTCGCTGCCGACCACGGTCCCGGCAAGTAGCGACGAGTCCACCCGTACGCCCGCGCCGGACGGTTCGACCACCTGCAGCACCCGGCCGCCGGTGGGTAGAAATCCCCGGGCGGGGTCCTCGGCGTACACCCGCGCCTCGATCGCATGCCCGTGGAGTTCGATCTCGTCTTGGGCGAAGCCGAGTTTCTCGCCGGCGGCCACCCGCAGCTGCCACTCGACCAGGTCCAGACCGGTCACCGCCTCGGTGACCGGGTGTTCCACCTGCAGGCGGGTGTTCATCTCCATGAAGAAGAATTCGTCGGGGCGGTCGGCGGAGACGATGAATTCCACCGTGCCGGCGCCGACGTAGTCGACGCTACGGGCCGTGTTGCAGGCCGCCGCGCCAATCCGCGCGCGCGTCTGCGCGTCGAGAAGCGGCGACGGCGCCTCCTCGATCACCTTCTGGTGCCGCCGCTGCAGGCTGCACTCTCGCTCGCCCAGATGCAGCACGTTGCCATGCGTGTCGGCGAGTACCTGCACCTCGATGTGCCGCGGCCGCAACACAAAACGCTCCAGGAATAGCGTGTCGTCACCGAATGCCGAAGCGGCCTCCCGCCGGGCGCTGACCAACGCGTCACGCAGGCGGGCGGCGTCTTCGACCAGCCGCATGCCCTTGCCGCCCCCGCCGGCCGACGGCTTGATCAGCACCGGATAGCCGACCTCGGCGGCGGCGGCGACCAGCTCGTCGTCGGTCAGCTCCGGCTTCGCCACGCCGGGTACCACCGGCACGTCGAAGGCGGCGACGGCGTTCTTGGCGGTGATCTTGTCGCCCATGATGTGAATCGCCCGTGCGGGCGGTCCCAGGAACACCACCCCGGCGCGTTCACAGGCCGCGGCGAAGTCGGCGTTCTCCGAGAGGAATCCATAGCCGGGATGGATGGCCTGGGCGCCCGTGCGCGCCGCCGCGTCGAGCACCTTGGCGATGTCGAGGTAGCTTTCCCGCGCCGCGGCGGGGCCCAACCGCACCGCTTCGTCGGCCTCGAGCACGTGCCGGGCGCCGGCGTCGGGGTCGCTGTAGACCGCCACCGACCGGATGCCGAGCCGGCGCAGCGTCCGCATGACCCGCACCGCGATCTCGCCGCGGTTGGCCACCAAAACGGTGTCGAACATTCCCCTCACATCCGGAATACGCCGTAGGAAACGGGTTCCAGCGGGGCATGTGCACACACCGAAAGGGCCAGGCCGACGGCCATTCTGGTGTCAGCCGGGTCGATGATGCCGTCGTCCCACAGCCGGGCCGTCGAATAGTATGGGTTGCCCTGGTCCTCGTACTGTGCGCGAATCGGCGCCTTGAACGCCTCCTCCTGGTCCGCCGACCACGGTTTGCCCGAAGCGCTCAGCTGCTCCCCGCGCACGGTGGCCAGCACCGAAGCGGCCTGCTCGCCGCCCATCACCGAGATCCGCGCGTTGGGCCACATCCACAGGAACCGCGGCGAGTACGCCCTCCCGCACATCGAATAGTTGCCCGCGCCATAGGATCCGCCGATCACCACGGTCAGCTTGGGCACCCGGGCACATGCCACCGCGGTCACCATCTTGGCCCCGTGCTTGGCGATACCGCCCGCCTCGTAATCGCGGCCCACCATGAAGCCGGCGATGTTCTGCAAAAACAGCAGTGGGACTTTGCGTTTGTCGCACAGCTCGATGAAATGTGCCCCCTTCAGTGCGGATTCGCTGAACAGCACGCCGTTGTTCGCGACGATGCCGACGGGATGGCCGTGGATATGGGCGAAGGCGGTCACCAGCGTCTTGCCGTAATTCGCCTTGAACTCGCTGAACTCGCCGCCGTCGACCAGGCGCACGATGACCTCGTGCACGTCGTAGGGCACGCGGGGATCGGGGGGCACGACGTCGTAAAGCCCGGTCTGCGCATACTTGGGCTCGACCGGCGCTCGCACCTGCCATTGGGCGGGGTCACGCGGAGCGAAGGTGGCCGCGATCGAGCGGACGATCCGCAACGCGTGTTCGTCGTCGTCGGCGAGATGGTCGGTGACACCCGAGACCCGCGAGTGCAGGTCCCCGCCGCCGAGGTCTTCTGCCGAGACGACCTCCCCGGTCGCGGCTTTGACCAAGGGGGGTCCGCCGAGAAAGATCGTCCCCTGCTCGCGGACGATGACGGCCTCGTCGCTCATCGCCGGCACGTAGGCGCCGCCGGCCGTGCACGACCCCAGCACCGCCGCCACTTGCGGAATCCCCTTGGCGCTCATGGTCGCCTGGTTGTAGAAGATCCGGCCGAAGTGTTCGCGGTCGGGAAACACCTCGTCCTGCCGCGGCAGGAAGGCGCCGCCGGAGTCGACGAGGTAGATGCACGGCAAGCGATTCTGCAACGCGATCTCTTGGGCGCGCAGATGCTTCTTGACCGTGATCGGATAGTAGGTGCCGCCCTTGACCGTCGCATCATTGGCGACGATCACGCACTCGCGCTCGGACACCCGGCCGATCCCGGTGATGATCCCGGCCCCAGGGGACTCGTCGTCATACATCCCCGAGGCCGCCAGCGCGGACAACTCCAGGAACGGGCTGCCCGGATCGAGCAGGCGGTCCACGCGTTCGCGGGGCAGCAGCTTGCCGCGACTGACGTGGCGTTCCCGCGCGCGTTCGTTGCCGCCCAGCGCCGCGGCCGCCAGCTTGGCGTTCAGCTCGTCCACCAGGCGTCGGTGCTCATCTGCGAACGCCGAGCTCACGTCGTCCTCCCGGTTGTCGCCGGCACCAGAGGCGCTTCGGTTTTCGCGAGCACCTCGTCGACACCGACGCCGGGGGCGGTCTCGACCAGGCGCAAGCCGTCATCGCACACGTCGATCACGGCGAGGTCGGTGACGATGCGGTTGACACAGGCCACGCCGGTCAGCGGCAGCGTGCACCGCTGCACCACTTTCGGGCTTCCGTCCCTGGCGGTGTGTTCCATCATCACGATCACCCTGCGGGCGCCGTGGACCAGGTCCATCGCGCCGCCCATCCCCTTGACCATCTTGCCGGGGATCATCCAGTTGGCAAGGTCGCCGGTGGCCGAGACCTGCATCGCGCCGAGCACCGCGACGTCGACGTGCCCGCCGCGAATCATCCCGAACGAGTCGGAGGATCCGAAGAACGCCGCGCCCGGCAAGGTGGTGACCGTCTCCTTGCCCGCGTTGATCAGGTCGGCGTCGACGTCCTGGCGGCGGGGATATGGCCCCACACCGAGGATTCCGTTCTCCGAATGCACGACGACCCAGACCCCGTCGGGAATGTGGTTGGGGACCAAAGTCGGCATCCCGATGCCCAGGTTGACGTATTGACCGTCCTCGAATTCTGCGGCCACCCGCGCGGCCAGTCCCGCCCTGGTCCAGCTCATGGCCGCACCGTCAGCTTCTCGATCGGCTTGGCGGGATCGGCGACGTGCACGACGCGCTGAACGAAGATGCCCGGGGTGTGCACCGCGGCGGGGTCGATCTCACCCGGTTCCACGAGGTGTTCCACTTCGGCGATGGTGATCCTGCCGGCCCGGGCGCAGTCCGGGTTGAAGTTCGCGGCGGCCGCGCGGTAGACCAGGTTGCCATGCCGGTCGCCCGTGCAGGCGTGCACCAGAGCGAAATCGGTGCGGATCGCGCGTTCAAGTACGTAAGTGGCGCCGTCGAACTCGCGCGTCTCCTTGGGCGGCGAAGCCACCGCCACCGCGCCCGACGCGTCGTAGCGCCAGGGCAGGCCGCCGTCGGCGACGGCGGTGCCCACCCCGGCGGCCGTGTAGAAAGCCGGGATTCCCATGCCGCCGGCGCGGAGCCGCTCGGCCAGGGTGCCCTGGGGGTTGAGCTCCACCTCGATTTCACCGGCCAGGAACTGGCGGGCGAATTCCTTGTTGTCGCCCACGTAGGATGCGACGGCCCGGCGAATCCGCCCGCGCTGCAACAATGCAAACAATCCGACACCGTCGCCGCCGCAGTTGTTCGACACCGTTTCCAGGTTGCCGACCCCGGTGTCGACCAGCGCCGCGATCAGCGCCTCGGGGATGCCGCAGAAGCCGAATCCGCCGACCGCCAGTGAGGACCCGTCGGTGATGTCGGCGACCGCCTCGGCGGCCGCCGAAGGTCCGGCCACGACCTTGTCCATCGCCGCAGCAGCCTCCTTGCCGTCGGGGCGGTTCAGCATCCACCCGGCGAGCCGGGCGGGCATTCAGTTAATGCCCATTAACTCGCGTGAGAATACCACCGCCCGCACCGCCGCGTCCAGAACGGCCCTGCGCGAAGGCGGGAATCGAGTTAGGCCCGTGTTAAGTTAGTGGCGATTAACCGATGACGACGTCAGCCCCCGACGCCCCCAACCGCCGCAGCCGGTTGAAATCCGACCGGCGCCAGCAGCTGCTGTCCGCCGCCGAGCGGCTGTTCGCCGAGCGCGGGTTTCTCGCCGTGCGGCTCGAAGACATCGGCGCCGCCGCCGGTGTCAGCGGACCGGCCATCTACCGGCACTTCCCCAACAAGGAGTCGATGCTGGTCGAATTGCTGGTCGGCATCAGCACACGGCTGCTTGACGGCGCCCGTGCGGTGCGCGAACGAAGCGGCGACCCGGCCGCGGCGCTCGACGGCCTCATCGACTTCCACCTGGACTTCGCGCTCGGCGAACCCGACTTGATCCGGATCCAGGACCGCGACCTCGCGCACCTGCCCGAGGCGGCCGAGCGGCAGGTGCGCAAGGCGCAGCGCGAATATGTGGAGATCTGGGTAGGCGTGCTGCGGGAGCTCAATCCCGCGTTGGCCGAGGCCGATGCCCGGCTCACCGCGCACGCGGTGTTCGGGCTGCTGAATTCGACACCGCACAGCATGAAGGTCCGCGACAATCCGCGCGGCAGGTCCGCCAGAGGTGCGCAGCCACGGGCCGTCATGCGGGCGATGACCGTCGCCGCGCTCGCCGCCGGCAATCGATGCCCCTGAGTCCGCGTCGCCGCAAGAGCACCGCGGAGGGGTTCCGCTTATGTACCCTGCAAGCCATGAGGTGGACATGAACGATCCGCGTCCAACCGAGCGGTTCAGTCCCACCCTCCGCGGGTCCGAGCCGAGTGCGCCGCCGGCGCCCTGGTACCCGCCGGCCGACCCGGCATATGCCGACCAGGCGTCGCCCTACGCGCCGACCTACCAGGCGCCTGCGCCCCAGTGGGCCCCCGGCCCGAACGACACTGCGCAGTTGCCTGCGTACTGGCAGCAGGGCCTGCCCCCCGGTGAACCGCCCCCTCAGGGACCCGCGCCTGCGCCCTCCGGCGGTCCGAAGTCGCCCCGCTGGTTGTGGCTCGCCGCCGGCGCGGCGGTGTTCCTGGTCGTCGCCCTGCTGATCGCCCTCGCCCTCGCGAACGACGCGATCAAGAAACAGACCGCCGTCCCGCCCCTGGCCCCCATGCCCGAGCCCACTTCGGAATTTCCCCCGCCGCCCCCCTCGACGCAGCCGTCGCCGCCGTCGCGCACGCACGTGCCGACGCCGCCACCGAGCGGATCGCAGACCCCCACCGAGACCACCGCCCCGGCCGCGATGCAAGACGTCGTGTACTCCGTCTCCGGTGACGGCCGCGCGCTCAGCATCATGTACATCGCCACCGGCGGTGTGGTACAGACCGAGTTCAACGTCGCGCTGCCATGGAGTAAAGAGGTCAGGCTGGCGAAGTCGGCCGTGCATCCGGCGGCCGTCACGATCGTGAACTTCGGCCACAACGTCACCTGTTCGGTCACCGTGGCGGGGGTCCAGGTGAGTCAGCGCGTCGGCGTCGGCCTGACGATCTGCGACGCCCGCGGCTGAGCCGCTACGAGCGTTCCGCCGCGACGGCAACGCGCGCCGGAACGCGGACGGCCAACATGCCCAGCAGCCCGGCGACCAGCACCAGCGAAATGCCACCGATACCGGCGCGCACCGCGCCGAACGCGTCGACGAACACGGAGAACAGCCACGGCGCGACGAAGGAGACCGCCCGACCGGTCATCGTGTACAGGCCGAACGCGACGCCCTCCCTGCCGTGCTTTGCCATGTGCAGCAGCAGGGCGCGCGACGACGCCTGGGACGGCCCGATGAACAGGGCGAACGTCAGACCGCACACCCAGAAGGCAAGCGAGCCGGAGAGCGCCAGCAGGGCGAGCGCCGCGACGACGATCGCCACCAGCGACCCGACGATGACCGGTTTGGAGCCGATCCGGTGGTCGACCAACCCCCCCAGCACCGCGCCGACGGCGGCGACCACGCTGGCGGCCACACCGAAGATGAGCACGTCGGCCGCAGAGATGCCGTAGACGCTGACACCCAAGACGGCGCCGAAGCCGAGGATCGCCGCCAACCCGTCCCGAAAGAGCGCGCTGGCCAACAGGAAGTAGACCAGGTGGCGGTCGCGGCGCCACTCGGCGGACACCTCGGCCCACAGCTTGCGGTAGCCGCCGAGCACGCCCGTCGGGCGGTAGAACTCCTCGGACGTCGGGAGTCGGTGCACCACGAACAGCAACGGGAGGCCGAGGACCGCGAACCACGCCGCCGCGAGCAGCATCGCCTCACGGACGTAGAGCCCATCCTCGACGGGCACCCGCAGCAAGCCCCGAACTCGCCCGGTACCCGAAATGAACCCCGCATAGATGAGCAGCAACAGCAAAACGCTGCCCAGGTAACCCGCCGCAGCGCCCAGTCCGGAAATCCGGCCCGCCGTCTGCGGGGTCGAGAGCTGGCGCAGCATCGCGTTGTACGGGACGCTGGCCAGGTCGCCGGACGCCGCCGTCGCCGCGAGCAGCACCAGCCCGGCGGCGAGGTAGGCCGGGTTGTCGTGGATGAAGTACATCGAGCACGTGGACGTCACCCCCAGGCCGGTCAGCACGCTCAGCGCCACCCGTCTGCGGTGCGGGGACTCCACCCAGACACCCACGAGCGGCGCCAGCAGTGCGACGGTCAGTCCGGCGGTGGCGCCCGCGCGGCCCAGCCAGCTGGCCGGACTGGTACCGCCCGACAGGCCCGCCCCCACGCTGCTGGTCAGGTAGACCGAGAACACGAAGGTTCCCACGATCGCGTTCATGCCGATGGCGCCGGTGTCCCAGAGCGCCCAGGCCATGACCCGAGAGAGCGCCGGTGTGACCGAACGCGGCCCGGGCTGATTCATGACGGGCACTCTATTGAATTCGGCTGCGACCCGCCGCGCCCGGCTGCATCGCGCTCGTGCTGTCTACGATTGGGCTCATGCCGATACCAGCTCCCAGCCCCAGCGCGCGCGCCGTGGTCACCGGAGCTTCGCAGAACATCGGCGAAGCGCTGGCAACCGAGCTCGCCGCCCGCGGGCACAGCCTGATCGTCACGGCGCGGCGCGAGGACCTGCTCAGGGACCTGGCCGCGCGGCTGTCCGACAAGTATCGGGTCGCCGTCGAAGTAAGGCCCGCCGACCTGGCCGACCCGAGCGACCGGGCCAAACTGTGCGACGAGCTTGCCGGGCGTCCCATCTCCATCCTGTGCGCGAACGCGGGCACCGCGACCTTCGGCGCGGTTGCGGGCCTCGATCCGGCGGGCGAGAAGGCTCAGGTCCAGCTCAATGTCCTTGGGGTGCATGATCTTACGCTGGCGGTGCTGCCGGGAATGATCGAGCGCCGGGCCGGGGGCATCTTGATTTCCGGCTCGGCGGCCGGCAATTCACCGATCCCCTTCAACGCCACCTACGCGGCCACCAAGGCGTTCGTGAACACCTTCAGCGAATCGCTGCGCGGCGAGGTGCGCGCCTCCGGGGTGCACGTCACGCTGCTGGCACCGGGGCCGGTTCGCACCGATCTTCCCGACGAGTCCGAAGCCTCACTCGTCGAAAGGCTGGTGCCGGACTTCCTGTGGATATCCACCGAGCACACTGCCAAGGTCTCGCTGGATGCGTTGGAGCGCAACAAGATGCGCATCGTCCCGGGGCTGACGTCCAAGGCCATGTCGGTGGCGAGCGGGTATGCGCCGCGCGCCGTCGTCGCGCCGATCGTGGGCAGCTTCTACAAGAAGCTCGGCGGCGGGTAGGGCGCCTCGCCCCGCGAGCGTAACGCTGCTGCGATTTCGCGGCCCGATTCTCGCACTGGCGTTACGCTCACGCGCTACCTCCGGCGGCGGCCGGTACCGAAGATCCCCTTCACCGCCTCGCGTATCGCCGTGTTGATGCCGCTTTTCACCGTCGGGTTCTTCAGCACTTCCTCCCACACGGCCGGGCCCTTCGGTGCCGCGGGCTCGGCCGGCGCCGGCATCGGCGGCACGTCGGTGATCTCGGGCACGGGCGGCAGGCCGGATGCCGCCGGCGGCGCGGCAAAGTCGTCCGGCTCCTGCTCGATGGTGTGCCCGTACCTCTCATACAGCGGACTCTGTTGCGCCGCAGCGGAAATCGCGTTATCGCCGATCGACGCCATCAGCGAGCGGGGCACCCGCATCCGCGTCCAGGCGACTGGGGTCGGCGCGCCCTTCTCCGAGAGCACCGTGACGATCGCTTCACCGATCCCCAGCGAGGTCAGCGCCGACTGCAGATCGTAGACATCGGTCTTGGGGTAGGTGCGGACCGTCTTGCTCAGGGCCTGCTGGTCGTCGGGGGTGAAGGCGCGCAGCGCGTGCTGGACCCGGGCCCCCAGCTGGGACAGCACTGCGTTGGGCACGTCGGTGGGCAACTGGGTGCAGAAGAACACCCCCACGCCCTTGGAGCGGATCAGCTTGACCGTCTGTTCGACCTGCTCGAGGAAGGCCTTGGACGCGTCGGCGAAGAGCAGGTGCGCTTCGTCGAAGAAGAACACCAGCTTCGGCTTGTCCACGTCGCCCACCTCGGGCAGGGTCTTGAACAGGTCGGCCAGCACCCACATCAAGAAGGTCGAGAAGATGACCGGACGCAACGCCTGACCGCCGAACTCGAGCAGCGAGATGATGCCGCGGCCCTGGTCGTCAACGCGCAGCAGATCGTTCGGGTCCAGCTTCGGTTCGCCGAAGAACGTGTCGCCGCCCTCGCCGGCCAGGTTCACCAGCGCTCGCAGGATGACACCCGCTGTCGTCGCCGAGACCCCGCCGAGGTCTTTCAGATCCGCCTTGCCCTGGTCGCTGGTCAGGTGACTGATGACCGCGCGCAAGTTGTCCAGCGTGACCAAGGGCCGCTTGTTCTCCTTGGCCCAGTGGAAGATCAGGCCCAGCGTGGATTCCTGAGTGGCGTTGAGCCCCAACACTTTCGATAGCAAAACTGGGCCGAAGCTGTCGACGGTGGCCCGCACCGGCACGCCGAGCCCCCCGGTGCCCAGGGACAAGAACTCCACCGGAAATCCCGTCGGCGCCCAATTGTCGTCGCCGGTGTCCTTCGCGCGGGCGGCGGTCTTGTCGTTGCCCTCCCCCGGTGCGGCCAGCCCAGACAAGTCACCCTTCATGTCCGCCATCAGCACCGCCACGCCCGCGGCGCTGAGCTGCTCGGCGATGAGCTGCAGCGTCTTCGTCTTGCCGGTTCCGGTGGCCCCCGCCACCAAACCGTGCCGGTTCACGGTCGCCAGGGGGATGCGCACCTGCGCCGTGGGGTCTACGGCGCCGTCGACGACGACCGTGCCCAGCTCCAGGGCCTGACCGTCGACGGCGTAGCCGCTCGCGATCCGCTGCGCGGCCGTTCCACCGGCCGTTGACTCGGTGCTCATGGTGATGCGCTCCTCTTCCCGGGTCGGTTCCCCGCGGTTCGGCACCGCTCACACTACTTGTCAGGGCGCGCAAAGGCAGGCTCCGCGCGGGGGCCTAGTGTGGGCGCTGTGCGGGACCAACTGGTGTGGATCGACTGCGAGATGACGGGGCTGGACATTGGTTCGGACAGGCTGATCGAGATCGCCGCCTTGGTCACCGACGCCGATTTGAACATCCTGGGGGACGGAGTCGACGTGGTGATCCACGCCGACGACGCTGCGCTGTCGTCCATGGTCGACGTGGTCACCGAAATGCACACGCGCTCAGGGCTGATCGACGAGGTAAGGGCGTCCACCGTTGACCTGGCGACCGCCGAGGCCATGGTGATGGACTACATCAACAAGCACGTCAAACAGCCCAAGACCGCTCCGCTGGCGGGCAATTCGATCGCCACCGATCGGTCCTTCATCGCCCGCGACATGCCCGCGCTCGACGCGTTTCTGCACTACCGCATGATCGACGTGAGCTCCATCAAGGAACTCTGCCGGCGCTGGTATCCGCGGATCTACTTCGGCCAGCCCGCCAAGGGGCTCTCCCACCGGGCCCTGGCCGACATTCACGAATCCATCCGCGAATTGAAGTTCTACCGGCGCACGGCGTTCGTGCCGCCCCCCGGGCCATCGACCAGCGAAATCGAGGCGGTGGTCGCGAGCCTCGACCCCGGCGACCAGCCAGCTCGTCCAATCGATTCGGCCGCCGAGCCGTCGAGCGGCTAGTATCGACGTCGCCGCTCGTTGGGCCCCGTCCGGGATCCCGACTCGCGGCCACGGTGGCTGTAGTTCAGTTGGTAGAGCACCAGGTTGTGATCCTGGATGTCGCGGGTTCGAGCCCCGTCAGCCACCCCACAGGTCAGAGGTGGTAATCGGCACCTGTGACCCTTTGCCTTCCAGAGGGCATGCGACGTTTTCGCGGCGTTGGGTGGTGCCAATCACGTGTGCGGTTTGAGCTGCGGGCAGTAGGTGGTTGAGGCGAGGTCCACCATGGAGTTGACTTGGCTGACGGTGACGCCTCGGGGGTCCAGAACGGAGTGGGTCTGCTGCGCGATCTGGTTCGGGGTCCAGCCCCAATAGAGATCGTCGCAGACCAGGTGCGCCATTCCGATGAGAGCCTCGTTGTGATCCGGCGGCCACGTGAAACCCAGGGTGCGCAGTTGAGCGAGGTACGCGTCATCGGTGGGATCGGCAGCCGCGACCGGCGCCCCATTGACCAGAGCGGCGCCGGCCAAAAGGGGGATGGTCAGTCTTTCCAGCCAACGGGATAACGGCATCATGGCGCTTCCTTTCTTCCCGCATCAAATAAGCATGTCGAACGTAGCGCAGCCGGAGGGTGCGGTCAGTGTGCTGGTCGAAAGCGGCGCGGAAATGAAGAACAGCGAAAGCGAAAAGAAACTCGAGTCCCGCGTTCGGCTGCGCACGATCCTGCAGGGTCATCGCTTCGCGCCCGACCTCAGCCCCGACGAGCCCCAGCGCCAGCATCGCGGCGTCATGACGCTTCCCGGTCGAGGAGCTACGGTCACCATCCTTCGCCGCGATTAGCTGTCCAATGCCGCGGTCCGGCTCTTGCGGTGGTCCCTGTTCGGCCAAAAGGCGTCGTGCCGCAAGCCGAACTTGTAAGCTCGACCCACGGTGTGCGCCCGCCCGCCGATGTTTGCTGATGCGACGGCGCCTCCCGCGTTTAGCAATCCGACATTCCCATGCAATTGCACCTTCGGTGGATCTCGCAGGAAGTGCGTCCCCACTATTGAAAGTGCCTGTCAGCTAGGTTAGCGTGATACAGCCAAGCCATTGAGCTGCGGAATCGCGGAACCTGACGGGCAGCACCTCTAGACAAGGTTCGCTCCACGGCACCCGATATCTTTTGCTCGTCGATCAAGCTGCTAGCCGCGGGAGGGCAATGATGGACCCTATTGCTGGTACTGGATGACCATTGTATTGAGTTTGCTCGCGGAATTGCCGGACGTACCGCGATGACCACCCGGAACGAAGGATTGATCGTCGACCACGGCGCCGACGGGATTGACGCGATCCAGGATTGGACCATCGGGTACGTCAAACGTCACCCGCTCGCCTCGCTTTCGACCGTAGGTGAACAGTTCGTCCTCGGCGTGCGAACCGTCCAATACTTTTTCTTCGACCTCTTCACCGGCCGCTTCCAATGGCAGGAATTCGTCCGGCAAGGCGCCTTCATGGCCGGCACGGCGGTGCTGCCGACAATTCTCGTGGCGTTGCCGATCAGCGTCACGCTCTCGGTGCAATTCGCTTTGCTGGCAGGTCAGGTCGGCGCGACCTCGCTCGCGGGCGCGGCAAGCGGGCTCGCCGTCGTTCGACAGGGGGCGTCGCTCGTCGCCGCCATCCTCATGGCGTCGGCGGTCGGGTCGGCCATCACCGCCGACCTGGGATCGCGGACCATGCGGGAAGAGACGGACGCCATGGAGGTCATGGGTGTTTCCGTCATCCGCCGTCTCGTCGTACCACGCTTCGCCGCTGCGATCATGATCAGTTTCGCGCTCACGGGCACCGTCTGCTTCGTCGGATTCTTCGCCAGCTACATGTTCAACGTGTATTTCCAGAACGGCGCACCGGGTAGTTTCGTCGCGACGTTCGCGTCCTTCGCCGAACCCGCCGACATGATTCTGGCCCTGCTGAAGGCGATCATCTTCGGCGCGATCGTCGCCGTCGTGTCGAGCCATAAAGGGCTGTCCACGAAAGGCGGCCCGACGGGAGTGGCGAATTCGGTGAACGCCGCGGTGGTCGAGGCGATCCTGATCCTGATGACCGTCAACGTCACCATCAGCCAGCTCTACGTGATGCTCTCGCCCAGGACGGGACTGTGACGTGACGGCCTCGACCTACGTACCGGTGGCGCCCATCGCGGGACGGGTGATTCGGCTGTACCACCGGGCCACCAGACCGCTGGTTCGGCTCGGGCACCTGCTGGTCTTCTTCGTTCGGGCGCTGCTCGCCGCGCCGATCGCGCTGCGTCACTATCGCACCGAGTTCCTGCGCTTGCTGTCGAACATCACCTGGGGCAACGGCTCACTGGTGGTGGGCGGCGGTACCGCCGGCGTGGCCGCGGTGCTCGGGGTCACCGTCGGCGCTCTCGTGGGCATCGAGGGCTACAACTTCCTCGAACTGCTCGGCCTGGGCCCGGCGACGGGCTTCGTGTCGTCGTTGGTCAACACCCGGGAGCTGGCGCCGCTGATGGCCTCGATGGCGTTCGCGATTCAGGGCGGCTGCCGGTTCACCGCCCAGTTGGGGTCCATGCGCATCGCCGAAGAGATCGATGCCATGGAATCGCTTGCCATCCGCCCCATCCCGTTCCTGGTGACCACCCGGCTGATGGCCTCGGTGGTCGCGATAGTCCCCCTCTACGCCGCATGCCTGGCGATCAGCTATTTGAGCACCGAGGTGGTGGTCGGGCTCAGCGGCGGCGGCTCGACCGGCTCCTACTTGCACTACTTCTCGATGATGCTGGCCGGTAAGGACATCGTTTATTCGTTGCTCAAGGCCGTCATCTTCGTGTGGATCGCCTCCACGATTCAGTGCTACTACGGGTTCTACGCGAGCGGCGGCCCCGCGGGTGTCGGCGTGGCCGCAGGACACGGCATGCGCGCCAGCATCACCGTCGTCATCATGGCGAACATGCTGCTGACCATGGCGTTGTACGGCGTCGACTCCGGTGCGAGGTTCGGTGGCTAGGTCGGTGGACAGTGCCCAATTCCTTTGAGCTGGACGGTCGCGGCCCCTCGGACAGGCAGCTGCTCGTGTGCGGGGTGGCGGTTCTGGTCGTGGCGAGCGTGGTCACCGCGACGCTCTTGTACAAATCAACGGGCCGGCTCAACAATTACGTGCGGATCGTCGCCGATCTGGTCAACGTCGGGGACGGGCTGCCGGAGAAGTCCGACGTCAAGTATCACGGAGTGCTCGTCGGCACGGTGAACAGCGTCGTGCCCGCGGCGTACGGAAAGCCGAACTACGTTCACATCGACCTCGAACCCCAATACGCCCCGTCGATCCCGGCCGCGGTGACCGCTCGCGTGGTCCCCAGCAACATCTTCGCGGTGTCTTCGGTTCAGCTGGTGGGTAACGGGCCCGGAGCCATCATCCGTGCGGGCGCCCACATCCCCGAAGACACCCGCCTGCCGACGGTGCTGTTCCAAACCACCATCAGCAAGCTGCGAAATCTGCTCACCGCCACCGGGCGCGGCCGGGAAGACAAGTCGCTGGGCATCGTGGCGGCGCTCGCCGCCGCCACCGACCATCGCCGGGTGGCACTGGTGGACGACGGTAAGAAGCTCGACCGCCTTCTCGATCAACTCAATTCGATCGTCAGCACCGACACCGGCCCGTCGACGCTGTCGGCTCTCGTCGACGCGACCAAGGGGCTCGAGGCGACGGCTCCGGATCTCTTCGACGCGCTGCACCAAGCGGTCGCGCCCATGCAGACATTCGCCGAAACGCGTGGACAGTTGGAAACGCTGCTCGCCGGCACCGATCACACGCTGGGCACCGCTCACCGATCCCTGCGCAACCACATCGACCAGATGGTCCGCATCACCACGGACTTCACGCCGGTCATCGGGATCCTGGCGATCAAGTCCAACGTCTTTCTTCCGGCCGTCATCAAGGCCGACAACATGGCAACCCGGTTCATGGAGGAAGTCTGGATGCCCGACGTCCAACAGGCCAACGGACGGATAAACGTGTCGTTCACCCCCTCTTACTCATACACGCGGGCCGACTGCCCGCATTACGGCGAGCTCAAAGGGCCCAGCTGTTTCACGGCGCCGCTGGTACCGGTCCGGCCGGACCTACCGGAAGTGCTTCTGCCGCAGAACTACCGGCCGCCCAAGGATCTTGCGCCGCCGGCGGGAACCGCGATCGGACCCGACGGCAACCTCGTGGCAGTCGGTCCGCCGCTGATCAACCCGACGCCCAATCTGGCCGACCCCAATCCGCCACTCCCGGCATGGGTGACACCGTCACCGCCGGTACCCGGGACCGCCAACCCCGACAACACACCGATTCCACCGGCGCCGGGCTCTGTCGCACCGTCATCGTTCGGCGGCAACGTCGGGCCCGTCGGCAGCCAGTACGAACGAAACCTGCTCAGCGTGATCACCGGCCGGCCCGCGACCGCGGCCACCGAGTTGCTCCTCGGCCCGATCGCCCGCGGCACAACGGTGTCGCTGACCCGTTCCGCCGGGAGGCCGAAGTGAAGTTTCGCGGTCCGCTCATCGGCCTGTCGCTGTTCATGATCGCCGCCTTGACGGTGACATGGCTGGTGTATGTGAGCCTGCGACGGGACGTGGCCGGGAAGACGGCCTCGTATTCGGCGGTGTTCAACGATGTGTACGGGCTCCGTGAGGGTGACGACGTCCGGATGGCCGGGGTACGCGTGGGGCGCGTCGAGAAGATCGGCCTCGACGGGAAGCTGGCGAGAGTCAGGTTCGTCGTCCAAGACGAACAGCCGTTGTTCGGCAACACCGTCGCCTCGGTGACCTACCAGAACATCGTCGGGCAGCGTTATCTCGCGCTGTCGTTGGGCGCGGAAGGCAGTCCGGATCGGCTGCCGCCCGGCAGCGTGATTCCGCTCGACCGCACCGAGCCTTCCTTCGACGTGACTGCGCTGCTCAACGGCTACGAGCCGCTGTTCAGCCTGTTGAACCCGCGCGACGCCGACAACCTGACCAAAGCGCTCATCCAGTCGCTGCAGGGCGACACGGCGTCGATAGCCACGCTGACCAGCCAGACGACCACGCTCACAGAGACATTCGCCGGAAGAGACGAGGCGCTGGGCGACACGATCACCAACCTCGACAAGGTGGTTCATAGTCTTGCCCAGCAGAACCAGAACCTCGACGGCATCATCACATCGACCCGTGACACCGTTTCCGCGCTCGACGGGAGACGCCCGGAACTCGTGGCGTCCGTGGGTTCGCTGGCGCGGGTGATGGGCAGGCTGTCGGCCTCCGCCACCGACCTGTACCCAACGATCACCGAGCTCATCGAACGCCAGCCCGGGTTCGTCCGGCACCTGCTCAGCGTGGAGCCGCAGGTGGCGTTCTTCGCCGACAACATGCCGCTGGCGCTGAAGGGGCTGGCCCGCATGGCCAATCAGGGCGCCTACGGCAACGGCTACGCATGCGACGCGAACTTTCTCGGATTCTTCCCGGGTCTCAACGACGTGGTGCCGATCATCGTCGACGCCGCCACTCCCGGTAACAAGGCGCAGCACACCCCGAAATGCAGGAACAATGACTGAGGGGGTGCGGCGGCGACCGGGGCGCGGCCACCGGCGTGCGCTGGAGAGCTACAACAAGACGTGGCTCGGGTCCATCGCCGTCGCCGTCGTCGCGGCCGTGATCGGGTCGATGTTGGTGGTCCATCTGCTCGGCCTCGGGTATCGGCGCTACACGGCCGAGTTCCTGCAGGCCGCCTCGCTGCGGACCGGCAACCCGATCACCGTGGCGGGCATACCGGTCGGGACGATCACCAGCATGAAGCTCGCCGGTGACCACGTCGAGGCGGGCCTGAAGATCCGCGACGACGTGGTCCTCGGTAGAGACTCGAAGGCCGCGATCAAGGTCGCCACGATTCTCGGTTCGCGCTACCTGGCGCTCGAGCCCGGCGGCCCGGGATCACTGCCGAGTGGCACGTTCGACTTGGCCCACACCGAGGTTCCCTATGACCTGCAGGCCGCATTGAAGGATGCCACAACCACTTTCGAGCAAGTCGACTCCGACAGGTTCGCTCAATCGCTGAGCTTGCTCGGCAAGCAACTCGAACAGATGCCCACGGTGGTACCGCAGGCGATGGCGAACATCGACTCACTGTCGTCGATCATCGGGCAGCGCCGCGCGCAGTTGGGTCAGCTTCTCCGAAGCACCGAGCAGGTCACCAACACGTTGCGCCGCCAGCAGGCCAGCATCGGCAGCCTGGTCAATCAGGGTCAAGACCTGTTGGGCCAGTTCGTCGCTCGCCGCGCCGTATTCCACGCGATGATGCAGTCCCTCACCAGTCTTGTCGACATTCTCGGCAAGATACTCGTCAACGACCGCTCGCACGTCGACGCCCTGATCAAAGACACCCGGGACATGACCGACCTCCTGGCCCAGCACGACGACCTGATGCGGAACACGCTGCAGGTCAGCCCGCTCATGTTGCGTGAGATGGCCAACATCACGGGTGACGGCAATGCCATCGCCTTCAACGCACCCGGCGGCGTCGTCATCGACTCGTGGATGTGCGCCATCAGCGGGCGCGCCAAGCAATTCGGGATGATTCCGTATTTCAAGGACTGCAAGTGACGGGGGTCAAGCTCAGAGGTCTGGCCATCGTTGCCGCCGTGGCGTCGGTGCTGGCCGCCGCCGCGGCCGGGTGGTGGTACTTCGGCGCCAAGGAGGACCCGATCACCATTACGGCCCAATTCGACAGCGCCTCGGGGCTGTACGAGGGCAACGTGGTGGCGGTGTTGGGCATGCCGGTAGGGAAGATCACCAGGATCAGCCCCCGGGGCGGCTACGTCGAAGTGGACTTCACGGTCGACCGTGACGTCAAGGTGCCCGCCGATGCCCAAGCGGTGACGGTGTCGACATCCATCCTCACCGACCGCCAGATCGAACTCACCCCGCCTTACCATGGCGGTCCCATCCTGGAAAACCACGACACCATCGGCTTGACTCGGACCAAGACGCCCGTCGAATTCGGCCGGGTGCTCAGCGTTCTCGACCGCGTGACCAAATCGCTGGAAGGCGACGGCCATGGCGGAGGCCCCCTCGCGGACGTGATCAACAGCGGTGCCGCGGTCGTCGACGGCAACGGCGGAAAGATCAAGCAAGCCCTCAACCAGCTGTCCACGGCGCTGCGGCTGAGCAGCGACGGAGGCGTACAGAGCCGCGAGCAGATCACCACGATCGTCAAGAACGTGAGCTCGCTGTTCGAGGCGGCCGCCGCCAATGACGCCAAGCTCCGGGACTTCGCATCGACCATCCATGTGGCCAGCCAGATTCTGGCCGACGAGGACATCGGCACCGGCACCACCGGGAAGCGCCTCGACCAATTGGTCCAGCAGGCCTCCGATCTGCTCGACACCCATCGCGACACCATCAAGCGGGCCATTCTCAATGGCAACACCCTGGCGAAGACGACGGCGGACAATCAGCGCGAGATCGCCGAGTTGCTTGACTTGGCGCCGATGGTGGCCGACAACACCTACAACGCCATCGACAGGGCCAACGGCGCGATCCGGGGTCGCCTGCTTACCGACAGGGCCGCGGTCGAGAGCCAATACTCCAAGGAGATCTGCAACCTCATGGGCCTGAGGCAATTGGGCTGCAGCACCGGGACCCTGCAGGACTACGGTCCCGACTTCGGGCTCACCTATGTGCTCGACGGCATGGCCGCGATGGGGCAGAAGTGACGGCCGCGCGCGGAAAGTCCGCGCCGGCGATTATCGCCATTTTCACAGCGATGGCGGTAGTCACGTCGGGATGCGCCACCAACGGCCTTGCCAGTCTTCCCCTTCCGGCACCGCAGTTGGGTTCCGGCGGCTATCGGCTGACCGCGATTTTCGCCAACGCCCTCAACCTGCCGATGAACGCCAAGGTGAAGCTCGCCGGAGCCGACGTGGGCCAGGTCGAGTCGATGGTCGCGCGCAACTACACCGCGGTGACCACGCTGCGCATCAGCCCGGGCGTCCTTTTGCCACGGGGCAGTACGGCCGAGTTGCGCACCGCGACACCATTGGGCGACGTGTTTGTCGCGCTACAGCCGCCGCCGGCGGCCGAGCCGGACGCGGCCCTGCTGCGCGACGGCGACACCATGGGCCTGGGTTCGACGGGAGCGTCCGCGACGGTCGAGTCGCTGCTGAGTTCCGCCGCGGTGCTGGTCAACGGCGGAGCGGTGCGCAACTTCACGAACATCATCAACGGTTTCGGGCGGGCGACGGGCGACCGGGGCCAGGCGCTCGCAGACCTGATCGGCAAGTCGAACCGGCTGATCGGCACGCTGAACTCCCGAACCGGTCAGATTTCGGCCGCGATGACCGAGATGTCCCGCCTCGCTGCGGAACTCGACACCAAAGAGCACACCATCACCGAGCTCATGGCGACCGCCGGCCCCGGCACCGAGGCC
This sequence comes from uncultured Actinomycetota bacterium, assembly GCA_963824505.1. GTDB lineage: Bacteria > Actinomycetota > Actinomycetes > Mycobacteriales > Mycobacteriaceae > Mycobacterium. The sequence goes on along the minus strand of CAWGPS010000001.1, from coordinate 834 downwards.
ATTGCCGCCAACACGACCGAACTGTCCGAGCTGACCGTGCAAGCCGGCGACACCGCCCGGCTGCTGGCCAAGTTTCCGTCGATAGGGGGAACGGACACCAGCGGCCGCAGCGTCATCCGCGACCTGAACACGCTCGCCGGAAGCTTCAACGACATTGCGGTGAGCCCGGATACCAGCTGGCTGCCGCTGAACCGGTTGCTGCCTCCGATGATCAAGTCGACGTCCGGGTTTGCGGTTGCGGGGCGCGGCGACATCGATCGGCTGGTACTCGGATCGATACCCGATATCGGATTTCCGGGTGACATCGGGTTGCACGGACCACACCGGTACAACTGGAATCAGTTCATCGGCTCGTTGAAGTACACGCTGTGGCGTCTGCAGGAACGAGTGGTGGGGCGCGGGCCGAATTCACCGCAGGTGCCGGTGATACCGGACCCGAACATTCCGGGAGCGCTCGAGGTGGCCCCTTCCCCGCCGGCCCCCGGCCCGCAACCGCCGGGACCGCAGCGGTGATCGGCGCCATCGCCGACGCCATCGTCCGCGCGGTGCGGGCGGGTCACCGTCGGCAGACGTGGCTGTCGGTGGCCGGACTGGTGCTGACGCTGGTCGTTGCGACCGCCTACCTGCTGGCCGGCGCCCTGCGGGTCGCGCCGTTCGCGTCGTCGTATCGGGTCACCGTGCAGTTGCCGGAATCCGGCGGGCTGCTGCCGAATCAGGATGTTGCGCTGCGGGGCGTGCGCATCGGGCGTGTCCAGTCGCTGCAGATCACCGACAGGGGCGTGAACGCCGTCGCCACCATCACGTCCAAAGTGAAGATCCCGGCGTCCAGCGCCG